>JBCBZT010000051.1:0-53433 GCA_039815185.1 Cyanobacteria bacterium P01_A01_bin.123
AACGAGTCGTGAGCAGGAGCCGCAACTGCACAGTCATTGTGTCGTTATCAACGCCACGCAACTGCCGGATGGATCCTGGCGTAGCCTCAGCAATGAGGAGATTGTGGCGAATCAGAAGCTACTGGGCGAGATTTATCAGAATGAGCTGGCTTATCAGTTGCGACAGTGTGGGTATGGGATTGAACTGCTGAAAAACGGTCAGTTTGAGCTGAAGGGTTACAGTCAGAAGCTTCTGGAGACTTTCTCAACTCGTAGGCAGCAAATCTTGGAACTGCTTCAGCGTTGGGAAGCAGAGCGATCGCCCATGGTGAATGCTGATGGGAATGCGATTCCATCCAGTGCAGCGCGACGGGAAGCCGCAAATCTGCGATCGCGTCGCAGCAAACGAATCGTTCCGCGTGAGGTGTTGTTGGCGGGTTGGCAAGAGGCGATCGCGGCCCAAAACCTGACACTGCCTCCTATTCCCAATGAACCATTGGCCCAAACTTTGGTTAGTCCTCAACTGGCGGATTCAATCCTTTCAGGGATTGACCATGCGGCTGAACGGGAAGCGGTATTTCGTCGAGGGAAGGTGGAACGGTTCGTGCTGGAGAATCATCTCGGGCAGCAGCAATTTAAGGACATTCAGCAGTCAATCGCGGCGACGAACCAACTTATCTCGGTTGATCCACTCAAGGATAAGGTCACGACGCAGCAGGGAATTCAGCGGGAACTGGAGACCATTCGGTTGATGCAGTGGGGTCAGGGAAAATTGGGGGCGATCACGTCCAAGGAAGAAATCAAGCAGTTTTTAGAGCAAGCCCCAACGCTTACAAAGGGACAAAAAGATGCGATCGTAGTGTCGGCAAGCACAGGCGATCGCGTCATCGCTTGGCAGGGTGTCGCTGGGGCGGGTAAGACCTATAGCTTGAGGCTGTTTCGAGAGCTGGCGGAATCGAAGGGCTACGCCGTCAGGGGTTTTGCACCCAGTGCGGAGGCGGCGAATAGTCTGACTCGGGAGGCAGGATTATCGAGTGACACGGTGGCGGGGTTGTTGTGTCGCCAGGTTGAACCGGATGAGACGTTGAACCGCGAAATCTGGATTGTGGATGAGGCTGGGTTGCTGAGTGCCAAGGATGCTCATGCCTTGTTGATGAAAGCGGAAGCCCAGCAAGCACGAGTGATTTTGGTGGGCGATACGCGGCAGCTCTCGGCGGTTGAGGCGGGGAATCCTTTCAGGAGTTTGCAGGCGGGTGGGATTCGGACGGAATCATTGCGGCAAAAGACGCAAGACTTAAAAGCTTCGGTGAAATTGCTTGAAGCGGGTCAAATTGAAGCGGCGCTGGAGAAGCTGGATCAAAGTGGGGCACTTCAGGAAGTCTCAGATTTGGACAACCGGCTGAAACGAATTACCCAGGATTATATGGGCCTATCACTGGAGGAGCGGGAGCGGACGCTGATTTTGGCGGGGACAAATGCTGAACGGTTAGCGCTAACGGCTCACATTCGAGCAGCTTTGCAAGGGGAAGGGCAATTGGGGCCAGACAGGTTTAGGCTGACCTCCCTGCGATCGCGCGATTTGACCACAGCCCAAGCAAAATATGCTCGTCAATATGCCATCGGCGATGTGATTGTGCCGACTCAGGATTACAAACGACAGGGTTTAGTCAAGCATCAACAGTATGGGGTTGTGGGGATAACGCCAGAGACTAACCAGCTCGTATTGGAAACGCCTCATGGTCAACTGATCACAGTTGATCCCGCTCGGTGTGAACGGAAGACAGTTTATGGGGTGCAGCAGATGGCGATCGCGGTGGGCGATCGCTTGCGATGGACTCGCAATGACCGTGCAGCAGGCATTCACAATGGTCAGCGGTTCAGGGTTGAGCAAATTGATGCCCAAGGTCAGGCACAGGTTCAGGATGCGGAGGGCAAGATCAACCAGATCGATCTCAGTGGCAGGCAGTTTGTAGATTAGACCTTATCGGAAATTAAGCCTGTAGAATCAACAACAGGCACCGAAGTGCAGGGCATCCGATGAAAATGACCTATGCCGAGTTACGGACGAAACCTCAGACCTTATGCAGTTTGACTGGCCTGAGAGTCGAAGAGTTTGAAGCGTTGCTGCCCAGCTTTGCCGTCGCTTGGGACAGCTTCATTCAAGAAACCTTCCAGGGTGAGGGTCGCAAACGGGCAATTGGAGCGGGTCGTAAAGTTCACTTGAGTGTCCTTGAAGATAAGTTGCTGTTCATCCTGGTATATTTCCGTCTCTATCTGACACAGGTAGTTCAGGGTTTTCTCTTTGGCATGAGCCAAGCCCAAGCGAATCAATGGATTCATCGACTGAGCGGGGTGCTCAACAGCGCCTAAGGCGATGAACAACAATTGCCCGAACGAGAACCCGCAAAACTGCCTCAAGTTTTGCGGGCTTGCCCAAGCTTAGAGTTCATCAAGCGGTGCCAAATTCTAGTTCAGCCGTTTCGCAATTGGGCGGCTCACTATCTTGATGACGTGATGGAAACGGCCTGTGGATTACACAATTTCCGCCTGACTCATCGGCCTAAGAGAGGGGCACCTCTGCTTCAAGCAGCTTAGATCCCAAAGCATCAGGGGAGATAGTGACTGGATGAGATTTTCCTCCTATTTCCGATAAAATTTATTGAGTTGTAGAGGTTGGGCTTTTGGGTGACGAAGAAGGGGATGTATCTTGGGTAGGGCGTTCCAGAGCTGTTGAGCACTGCCTTGGCTGCGATCTCCAACCTGGGCACCAATGATTTCTCGGGTCTCAACATCGAGGGCTAACCAGACCATTGTTTGTTTCCCTTGTGGTCGACAAACGACCAGAGTTCGTCGCATTGCACTGTCAAAGGCCTCTTTTTTTGGCCGTATCTGAACCGTCCGTGAGGTTTGAGCGGCTTTACAATTGACATAATCTTGAAGCCACTGCTCTGAGACTTGCACCGCTCGGGCAATGCCTGTCATGGAGAGTCGCTCTAGCAACAATCGGTCAATCAACTCTCGAGTGGCCTGGTCAATGCGTTTATCGGTGGGATTTTCGACGAATTGATAACCGCAGCCTCGGCAGAGGAAACGCTGCTTGCCTGTATGAATACGACCGTTTTTGACGGTGCGCTCGGCGCTACATTTGGGGCAACTGGGCATGGACAGGATGCTAATGACTGCGATCTCACTTTAACAACTCCATCATTACCCCTTGAGTACTACCGCCTTGTTTTCTATCGTAACCGTTTTGGCGCATCAGGATCAGCAGCGTTTCTCGTTTTCGATGACGCAAACTGCCTGGTACAAAAAATCACTGCCTACTTTTGCAGATGCGCTAGCCTTGGTACGGCAACGGCTTTGGCTTTGGCAGACTTTTCAAACATCAGACTCAAACTTGGAGCTGGTTAAAGTGCCTCGCAATCTCTTCAACACTTGGGCTGACTTACTGTATTATGCGGCTTAATGGATAAAGTCGAGCTTAGGCTATGCGCCCGCATCCTTTGAGTGGCGTCATTAGCCAGCAGAAGAAAGTCCCTTTGCGGCTATGGCTACCCAGCGTCCGTCCATCGGCGTCTTCATTCAAAAACTCGCCAGCCTCTACAACAGGTGACGGTGCTTAAAGGGATTCGTACTGAGCCTCGTTAGCTGCGTTGCCCAAAATCAAGTCTGGTTCAGCTTTGGCGATCGTGGCCGTCTCAGCCTGAACATTGATGATGCCGACATCGACTATATTGCTATCCGACATCGCTAAGCTCGACCTGTCGCAGTGTACGTATCCTGTAACCTCCTGCAGCAATCAGCACACCACAGCTCGCAAATAGCGCCATCTGCAATGCCATGCCAGCACCAGAGCCAGTCCCAAAGATACCGCCAAAAACTTGAGACAGCGCCTGACTGGGTTGCATGGCAGGCTCAAAAACCCGATCGGCAAGAGGGCCAGCGATCGCTGCTCCGAAAGGAGTCGCCAACTGTGTCACCAAAAATCGACTGGCAAACACTCGCCCCTGCACCTCGGGTTCCACCTGCGATCGCCAGATGGCTTGGCTACAGCTCACCGGAAAAGGCGAACAAAATCCACTGATTAAAGTAGTGCCAATTTGGGTTGCAAGATTTCGAGACAGGGCCAGTACAATCAGGCCCGTCTTCCAAATAGCGCTAGAGATCAATACTCCGTGGATACGCCGTTTTGGCCCACCCCAGAGGCTAAGCGTCAGGCCTCCTAATAGTCCTCCTATGCCAAAGAAGGAAAATAAAGTACCCATAACCGCAGCATCACTGTTGGTGCGGGCCAGCACCATCGGCTGCAACAGGCTGAAGCTAGCGCTGTCGATAAAGTTGCTGATTAGGAAAAAACTCAGCAACACTCTTAAACCAGGGCGACGCCACAAATAACGAAAGCCAAAGGTAAGCTGCCGCCACACCGTTTCAGTTTCTATCATTTTCGGTTGGGGAGCAGCCGCGATCGTAGGCTGAGGAATCGTCACCAAGCTTAGGGTTACGATCGCAATGCCAAAAGTAATCAAATCAATAGTGAGAATGCCGCTCAGCCCCGCGATCGCGTAAATACCCCCTGCAAGGGCAGGTGCAACCACAAAGCCCCCCGACATTTGTAAAGCTTCAAAGGCCGAAGCGCGGGCGTAGTGCCGCTCAGCCACAATCAGCGACATAGAAGCGGAGTGAGCTAACCCCTGCACATAGCCAAAAACCCCGTTGATGCTGCCAGAGACATAGAGATGCCAAATCTGTAGGCGATCGCTTAGAAACAGCGCCAGAAGAACAGCAGTGGACAGCCCTGCCACAGTATCTCCCAGTAGCATCAGCGTTTTGCGATTAAAGCGATCCACCCAAATTCCGGCAAAAGGAGAAATCAACAGTCGAGGAATTTGGGTTACCGCCATAATAAATGCCAGCGGTGTGGCTTGTCCCGTCACCTCCCATGCCCAAATAGTGATGGCAAAGTTGGTCATTTGAGAGCCGAGTAGGGAAGCGAATTGACCCAACCAAATGGTAAAAAAGGTTCGCACGGTAGTAGATATCTCCTCATGACTCCCACAGGCTTTATGCTCAAGCAGTTGGGAAACGATGTCTCAATGAGCTAGGTTAGACAGGGAGTGGATCCCTAGGGGTTTTGGCTCCGCAACGTATTTTTTTCGAGCCCCAAATGCATTTTTTAATTGCCCATATACGTTAATAAATCGTCCAGGATAAGATTGGCCGCGATGTAACTGCCGATCGCCCAATGGAAGTTAACCTCGTACACCTGATTAGCCTGCACCGCCTTGAGCTGAGACCAGAGCGGATGGGCCTTGATGCGATCGCTTTCAGCCTGACTGCCTTTTGCCACTTCCGTGTCGCCCTGCAACATCATAATAAATATGACATCCCCATCGAGCAGGTCGAGAGATTCTAGGGAAACATTTTGCGGACCTTGGGCCTGAGATTGGCTGGGGGGACGGGCGATGCCAGCGTCTGCTAATACACTACCGGCAAACGTTTCGATTCCTGTGGCTCTAATCAGCCCTGGAAAGATAGATACGATAGACACCTGGGGTGGGTTACCCGTTGACGAGAGTTGTGCTTTGACTTGCTGCAACTTGGTGTCATAGGCGGCGGATAGTTTTTCAGTTTCGGTCGGTTTGCCTAACGCCTCTCCACATAGGCGAGTGAGTTCTTTCCATTCATGGTTGCCATCAACATCTAGCACCACCGTGGGGGCAATCTCCGTTAACTGGCTATAGCCATCGCCAAGTCGATATTTGCTAGTGAGGATCAAGTCTGGCTTCAGGGCAGCAATTTTCTCCAGGTTGGGCTGAACTGGATCGCCAATCTCTGCCACTGTTTCTTGATCCAAGGCAAGATGCAGCAGTTGATCAACGGCACCATTGGGCACCCCAATTGGCTGTACCCCGTGGGCTATAACCGCTTCAATCGTGGTATACCCCAATGCAATCACCCGAGTTAGATTCGCAGGAACCTCTGTTTCACCAAAAGCATGCTTGACTCGTCTGACTGCTGCAGGGGCAGCAGGACTGGGTGAATGATCCAGAGAACTCGGTCTTGTGCAGGCGGAGACAATTAGGGCAGCAGCCCCCACCCGCAGAAAGAAGCGACGTTGGCAGTACATAAATAGGTCAAAATTCAATGGAGAAAGAGCCAATGAGTGTGAATCCCGTACCAGGGGAAATACCAAACGTTCTGCTATTGCGAGAGCCTTCAATATAATTCACATCAAAAAGGTTGCGAATATTGATCGCAGCTTGCCAGTTGTCCCGTTGGTAAGAAATCGCAGCATTGGTGAGGAAATAGCTGTCTAGCGTAAAGTCGTTGGCGTTATTGCCAAACCGCTCATCAACATAGTTAAAGCCTAGACCAAAGCCTAACCCTTCTAGGGCTCCCGATTGAATGTCGTAGGTAGTCCACAAGTTAAAGTTGTTTTCTGGCACGCCAAACAAACGATTGCCTTCTATGCCGGTGTTGTCTTCAGTAATGTCAGCATCGGTGTAAGCATAGTTAGCGATGATGTTCCAACCGGGCAAAATTTCTCCCGCGATGTCTAATTCAATCCCTTGGCTGCGTTGCTCACCCGTTGCAACCGAGAACATAGAGTTATTGGGGTCAGGGTTGGCTACATTCCGTTTGGTGAGATTGAAGAAAGCTATGTTGGCGATTAGTCTACCGTCTAGCAGCTCTGCTCTAGCCCCAACTTCAAATTGCTCTCCTCGTTCGGGGGGGATAATTTCAAAGTTGGACGTTTGGGCTGTATTAGGGACAAAAGACCGACTGAAACTACCATATAGGGACAATTCTTCGATGGGCTGATAGACTAACCCCAATCTGGGGCTGAAGGCAGCTTCATTAAAGGTTTGTACAGAACCTGGTATGACAAAAGTTTGGTTGTTCACAAGTTCTTGTCGAACGGTCTCATAACGAATCCCAGCGAGAAGGATCAGGTTATCTGCCAAGTCAATCTGGTCTTGGATATAAATGCCATAAGCCTCTACGCTATTCTCTGAATCAATAAAAGGTATCGCCGTAGCTCGCTCAGGACGAGGAACCGTCCCATAGACCGGATTGAAAATGTTATTGAAGATGGGCGTAAATGAGAGACTTTCAAAGCGAGGATTTACATATCGAAAGTAATCAAACCCAAAGAGTAATGTGTGTTCGATGGCTCCTGTGTTAAATTCGCCTACCACATTGGTCTGCAACTCAAGGTTGTTATTTTCTTGCTCCGAGAAGAAGTAGTTTGATATCGTATTTCCGGCAGCATCCGGGGGATTCACGTTCACAAAGGCGCTACTGAGATCAAAGCTAGTGATCCGGAAAGCATTGCGAAATTGCCAATTATCGCTAAAGCGGTGCTCAAAATCATAGCCGATGCGTATCAGTTCAGTTTGACTAATGTCGTCTGGTTCACCGAGAACCCGCTCAAAGGGAATATCGGCGACGCCATCGCCCACTGCAACTAAGCCTGTATCTGGGGGTGTCTCAGAATCCACGTACTCCAGGCTGACGGTGAGGTCGGTATTATCACTAATTTGCCAGCTGATCACTGGGGCAATGAAGGTACGGAGCACATCTGTAGTGAAATCGCGAAAATAGTCTTCGCGACGATGTAGCGCGTTTAACCGATAGCGCAGGCGACCATCTTCAGTTAGGGGCCCTGAGAGATCAATGCTAGGCTCAATTAAGCCTTGATTGCCGATTCGCAAACCCAACTCATAAGATGGTTCACTCAGGGGCTGCTCAGTCACAAAGTTAATCACCCCGCCTGGCTCTACCGAACCAAACACAATTGAAGCGGGTCCCTTCAACACTTCTATGGTTTCGACGTTAGCAAGCTCCGGAAAGCCAGGATTTCCAAAGCCTCCAAATGTCAGCCTATACCCATCCCTCAAAATAGCAGGATCTTCAAAACCTCGGAGAATAAATCGTTGCGCAGTACCGGTGTTGCCTGCAAATGTTGCGCCACTAACATTCCGCAAGGCATCATTGAGGCGAATCACCCCCTGATCTTCCAGCACTTCCTGGGGAATCACCTGAATTGACTGGGGAATATCGCGTAGGGGCGTATCAGTGCGGGTGGCAGTGGTGGTATCAGGCGCATAGTAACGACTGCCTTGCTCGCCCGTCACCACAATCTGCAGTGCCTCATCGCCTTCACCCGCTTGGGCAACTCCCGGCACTGCTGTTAGGGTCAAGGCCGTTGCTGCCGCGTTAACCTCAACCGTAGGGGCAGCATCAGTACCAGTAATTGCCACCTGTACTCGGTCGCCCGGCAACCTGGTGATCTCTACTAAGGCAATGCCCTCGGCGGGTTCAAACTGCTGAAACATATCACCCTCTGGCAGTGCCAATACAGCATTGGGAATCTCTAGCGTGAGTGCATTCCCGGACACCGTAGTAGTGGGAGTCGCCAACTCACTGTTTGCCGTTTCTAAGATGACTTGTAGACCAGCTTCAGTTGCTTCTAGACGAACTCCGGTAATTTGCACCAATGAGGCTTCGATTTGAGCCAACCAGTCTGTGACGGTGGTGGTGAGTTGGGGCGATTGGGAGAGGGGAGGCGGGGGAGCAGGAGAGTTTACCCTGAGCGAAGTTGAAGGAAGGGGGAGTGTTGATTCTTCGCTTGCCCCTGCTGCTGTGTCTTGAGTTATGGGGACTTCAAGGATTTCTAGCTCAGATTGGCCCAGTGCCGCTGCAGCGGTCAGCATCTGTCCACTCGCAACGGTCAACAGGGTAAGCAGACTTAAACTCGGTAACGATTTTGACATCATGTTCCTCACACACACACACTTGTTCCAGCCGAATCAGTCGGCAGCAAACGTCATTTGCAACTGCGATGACTTGGGGCATTAAGCTTGAAGCTAATTATTCTCAATTAGAACAATAGTCTACACCAGAAATCTTGCGCCCTAAACGCATCGCAACGGTCAACAGGGTAAGCAGACTTAAACTCGGTAACGATTTTGACATCATGTTCCTCACACACACGCTTGTTCCAGCCCAATCAGTCGGCAGCAAACGTCATTTGCAACTGCGATGACTTGGGGCATTAAGCTTGAAGCTAATTATTCTCAATTAGAATAATAGTCTACACCAGAAATCTTGCGCCCCAAACGCATTTCTTTGGTATGGTTCAAGACTACGCTTTACGTTGGGGGATTGAGACGCGCCAGCCTCAATACCCTCATAGTCGTGGTCATTCTGGCGCTGAGGATTCTGAGTCAACGAATTATGTTTCGGCATGAGCATTCTCCAATAAAGCTTCTAGGGTGCATGAGAGAGAGGGGTTACTTAGGTGGACAGGCAATTGTTGGCACCTGACCTTTCCAGCGTTGCCGTAGGATGTCGCCGTTTGGGTATTGTCGATGAGTTCTTAATCGTTCCAGTTCAGCCTCATCTGCCCAAATAATCCAGTGTTTAGGCGGTTCAGGCTGCTGTCTTGCCTTCACCCACCCGCGCTGAACCCAATCGTAGAGAGTGATGGCAGGCATTTCTAGCGCTGCGGCTAGTTCGGGCAACCACCACTCTGGCTTCGGCAGCGGGTCTCTGCCCTGCGAGCCCGAGCGAGGGGCAAAACCGAGATGACGGATCAATGCTCGCACCATTTCGCGGTTGAATGTTTGACGCCGCTTCGGGGGACGAAAGCCCTCTTTATGCAAACAATCAATGATTTCATTAGTTGTCAGATTCGCCTGTGTCAGCTGCTCAAGACGCTGACACAGCTGAGGGTAGTAACTCAGTTGTGTCCATTTGGCGACAGGACGAGTGATGAGCGCAGGGCGCTGGTATCCCCCTGCCCACTCAATGCTGACTTGAACCCGTTCGCTCTCTCCCTCGACGGTCACTGTGACGCTGTCAATAATTTGCCGAAGTACCTCTTTTCGCTGGGCGTTAGTTGTTGTTGTCGCAGACCATAACGTCGGCAGACTTTCAGCCAATTGCAGAATTTGTTGTTTTTCCTCAAACGAGAGCTGCTTCGGTTGCTGCTGAGAGAATCGGTCGTATTTTTCCTGCAGAGTCTGATGGGCCTGTAGCTTGGCTTCCCAATCTTGAGCTAGTTGCCTTGCCACTAGCCGATTTTCAGGCTCAACAAGCTCGTAGTGCCGCCGGGCTCTATCGGCGTTAAATTGAGCGCGCTCTAGCCGTTGCTGCCAGAGCTTATCGAGTTCTGAGCGCTCTCGCTCAAGATGGTCCGCTGCCGCCAACGAAAGCTCAAGCGCGGCAGGTTCTAGGGCAAAAAGCACTTGCTCAACCACATATTCGTCCAGGCAAGCTCCCGATAAGCATTGGCAAAGCTTTCCGCCATAATCTGCCATCTCGCGACTACAGGTATAGCGATAACGTCCCCCACGCCTATTGTATTGAACCGTCATACGACACCCGCATCGACCGCAGACCAATAGACTGCTCAATAGGCTATCTCCCTGTCGGGCACAGCCAAGCTCATCGGCCCGGTTCTGGTTGGCTTTCAGTTGAGCTAAGTTGAGCTGATATTGCTCCCAGGAAATATAGGCTGGATGATGATCTTTGATAAGCACCAACCATTCCTGGGGCGGTTTGACCACATGGCCAGTGCGAGGACGACCCGCTCTCTTTTTGCGTGGGTCGACTTGCTTGCGTCCATAGGCGTAGGCTCCGGCATAAGCTGGATTTTTTAGGAGATTCTGCATGGTGGCTCGGTTAGGCCGTCGCCATTCCAAGTCCCCTTTGTTAAGACCAGACAGCACCCGTACTCCCACTTGAATCTCATGCTTCACCAAGTAGCGCAGCATCCCATTGAGCGTCCCAAACTCCTGAAATTTTCGAAAGATGAGCCTCACTACCTGCTGCACCTGCTCATCAGGGTCCAATTGCACTTCCCCCGACGGTCGGCGAATATAGCCAGTGGGCACGTTGAAGCCCAACTCTCCCCGAGCGGCTTTGGTCCGTTTCCCCTGCATCATGCGTTGTTTGAGAACATGCAGTTCGGCTTCGCTCATGGTGCCTTTTAAGCCCAGCAGCAATCGGTCGTTATACTGGCTGGGGTCATAGATGCCGTCAAGATCCGCTATCAGCGTACCGAACAGGGAACAGATTTCTAGCAGTTGATACCAGTCCTTTGATGAGCGGGCCAGGCGCGACATCTCCACTCCTAGAATCAGACCGACATGATTCAGCCCCACTTCGCTCACTAGGCGTTGAAAGCCGGAACGCCCTTTGGCGCTGCTCCCTGATTTCCCTAGATCTTCGTCAATTACGAGTATTCGCTCTGTGTGCCATCCTAGCGCTTCAGCCCGTCCCACTAGCCCATATTGCAGGCGTGTCGATTCGCGATGGTCAACCACTTGCTGCAGCGTTGACTGGCGAACGTAAACGACGGCTAGCCGCTCTAGATGGTGAGCTTGTATTTTGCCTGCATGCCATAGCCCTTGGTCAGCTGCAAGATTCATCAGTCTCCTCCTGCGCTGATTGAGCAACCAGATGCTGCTCCAACATCTGGCTGATAACACTGATCAGTCGTTGTCGTTTCCGTTGCGGCAGGTACTGCCACAGGCCCTCTATTGGGTAGGCAAACGGGGGGGCTCAGGTCGCTCGGGCATGGTAGGGCTTCCTCTTCAGACGGTTGACTTGCCTTAATTTTGGTGACAGTTGCAGCCAATCTTTGCAGACCGGCAAGGCTAATCGTTCGATGTGGAAGTGGTGACGTGTTTATGGGGGCATTATGGCTGGCGCATTGAGACGCTCTTTGGCATTTTCAAAACCCGTGGCTTTTGTCTAGAAGCGACTCACTTTCCTGAAGCAAATCGCCTACGCAAGCTTTTTGGACTGCTGACGTTAGCGCTCTGTTGGGCAATGAAAATGGGACTATGGCTACATCAGAGGCAGTCTATTGCTATCAAGAAACATGGACGCAGAGCGGCGTTGTTGCATAAAAAGGCGGACGGACTGACGTGGTAGGGTTTAATCGCCAAACCAAACCCTGCCTATGAAACGTCAATATCGCGTCCGCAACTGGTCTGAGTATACCGCTGGCCTCAAGCAGCGAGGAAGTCTTATCTTTTGGGTCACCGATGAGGTGCTGGAGCACTGGCTAATTCAAGACAAAACTGGCCATCGAGGGGCCTCCCCCACTTATAGCGACCTAGCGATTGCCACAGTCGCTACCCTCAAGAGCCTCTTTCAGCTCGCCGGTCGCCAAGCTCAAGGCTTGACCCAATCGCTCTTTAAGTTGATGCAGATCAACCTGCCAGTGCCTGACCACAGTACGGTGTCGCGCCGCTTAGGGACTTTGAGCGTGTCGATGCCAGTGCAACAGCGTACTGGCCCCCGCCATGTGGTGGTGGATTCGACTGGCATCAAGGTTTATGGGGAAGGCGAATGGAAAACACGACAGCATGGGGTGAGCAAACGTCGCACCTGGCGCAAGCTGCATCTGGGTGTCGATGAAGCCACCGGAGAGATCCTGATAGCGGAAGTGAGTACCAACGACTATCGCGACAGCGAAATCTTAGCCAGTTTGCTGGACGGTGTCCGTGATGAAGTTTCCCAAGTCTCTGGCGATGGGGCTTACGATACCTTTGAGTGCCATGACGTGATTGCCCAGCGGGGGGCTGTGGCGACAATCCCTCCCCGTCGAGATGCTCAACGGTCTCAGCCGAACGAGACAACGCCCACTCATCCCCGCGACCAAATCTTGCAGCGGATTGAGCAAGTGGGCCGTCAACGATGGAAGCAAGAGAGCCGATATCATCGCCGCTCACTGGCTGAGACCATGATGTTTCGAGTCAAAGTCACTTTTGGCGGACGGGTGCGTTCGCGCATCTTTGACAATCAAGCAGTCGAACTCTTCTTGCAATGCGCGGTGCTCAATCGCATGATTCAAGTGGCCAAGCCCGATAGCTATGTCATTGAGAGTTAGTTGAAGGCGATAGTCAGACGAATTGATGACGTTCGGATCATTCATGCAACAACGCCATGTATCCTTACAGGTTTAGGACTGCCAGGAAGTGCTAGTATAATGTATCTGATAATTAACGATTTAGGGAACTTCTTCCTTGGAGCCCAACAAAACTATTAAGTTAGCAAGCAGTATAAGTTGATGAATGATTTGGGCTCGGAGACTCAGGTAAAAGTTAGCTTTGATTATCAATCTTTAGATATTGATAGTCGAATTCTTGTTCATGAAAGCGCTAAGGCTATTAAAGTATGTTTGCGCCGAGTTGCAAGAGATATCTGGAAAATTGGTCAGCAGTTGGTTAACGTACGTTCATGTCTTCAGTACGGTCAGTTCGTCGCTTGGTTAAAGGCTGAGTTTGATTGGACTCCACGTACAGCGTACAATTTTATCAATGTTTATGAGACTTTTCGTGACTTTGAAAGTTTCTCCAAGATTGATGCAGCAGCCTCTGCTTTATATTTGTTAGCAGCTCCATCGACTTCAAAAAATGTCCGAGATGCATTTTTAAAGCAAGCTTTATCTGGTGAAAAGATAACTCATAAGAATGTTCAAAAGGCAATTAAAGATTCAAAAGAAAAGGGCGATTTAATAATAAATAAAAATGTTTCTAATCCTGCTCAAAGCGAATTGCTGCAACCACCTAAGCAGAAAATCGAAATAATTAGCTTAATACCAACCGCTGAGCTGATTAAAGAGGCTAAAGCTCAGAAACAACTCTCCACTGCTTCCACAAACATATCCACTAGTGATAAATCTGGTTGGTATCTTATACAAACGCAGCATTATTTGTTTTGTGGTGATACAGCCTCATCAGATTTCTATGAGAACATACCACCAGCTTCACTTGCTTTGGCCATTACTTCTGATGACTGGGATCACGACTGGTTAATTGAGCAGGCAAGCAACATCTTTATACTTGAAGAAGCCGCTGTGAATGAGAAGACCCTAGAGCAATTGCTTTTGATGTTCTCTAAGCCTGGCGAAGTGGTAGTGTTTCCTTATTTACCTATGAAAGAACTCCTAGTTATTGGCCATAGACTCAAAAGAAAACTTTATTTGGGCGACTCCAATCCTGAACGTTGTACTAAATTAATAGAGTTTGCGGAATTGGAAGTTCAAAAGCTTAGTCGGCGTTGCTAAATTAAGGTACGAATCTTGGAGGAACTGGGACATCTTTGAATTTGAGGTAGTGAAGTAACAGTTGAACCGAGTAAGTCAGCATTTTTACGGACTTGGAATAGCAAAGGGTTTTGCGATGTAGTCGACCCAAATATTGACGTAATCGAGCATTCTCTCATTACACCTAAGTCATGTAAGTTTTGCTGACAATTTGATTGGCCTTCGGAATAAAGCTGAAATACACCGTCCACCCATCAGTGAAATAGAAATAGCGCTGCCAGCCTACAATCAACCTCCAAAGTGGCCGTTCAGCATTATGGTTATCCAGTACCCAGTCTAACATTCCCTTTTCGAGGGCTGTACACAGCCAAATCTTGCTTAGTTCTCTAGCGCCGTGCAATGGTGCGGGTCACACTGCTAAACGTTGTTTCCAATTCGTCGAGTTTTCTCGTCTCTGGCGTCGTTTCAGAGTTGCCGGACACTGCATTGCAGGTTACTCTAACCCATCTTTTAATTGTGCAACGACAAGGTTTGCTCTAGGGACTGCAACAGAAGTGATTGCGCAGTATGAATGAAAAAGTGATCACCCAGAAACATCTGCATTGAAAAAGCGGCAGTTGTTTGTTTTTGCCAAGCTTCCAACATTTTATAATCAACTTCTGGGTCTTGTAAGCCACCAAAAACAGTTATAGGGCAATTTAACGGCAACTCTGGCTGATAGATGTAGGTTTCAAGGACTGCAAAGTCTGCTCTAAGGGCTGGTAAGACCAGTTGCATTAACTCTCTATTAGCAAGCACTTCCTCCGGCGTTCCATTCAGACGACGCAATTCCTCTATAAAATCAGCATCAGGCAAGGCATAAATAGGAGGACTTGAATCGGATATTTGAGGGGCGCGGCGACCAGAAACAAACAGATGAACCGGACCACGACCATGGAGCCGACGGAGGAAACGTGCTACTTCAAAGCTAGTCAATCCGCCCATACTGTGGCCAAAAAAAGCGAAGGGCTTATTGATATAAGGAAGGATAGACTGTGCAATCCCTTCAACCAAGAGGACTAGCTGAGTAAAGGGAGGTTCATTTAGTAGCATTCCTCTTCCAGGGAGCTCAATAAGGCAAACTTCCACCGTAGAAGGCAACTCCCCAGGCCAGTTACGAAAGCTCAAAGCGCCACCACCAGCATAGGGAAAGCAAAACAGGCGTAGACTGGCCTGAGGATTAGGTTTGGGGCAGATTACCCAAGACTTGGAAGAAATACGCATTGTGAATTGTCTACCCGACCGACTATGTTAGAGGCTCCAGTCATTTATTACCAGGCTTTGAGTCATGAATTTTTGCGATAAACCGTTTTCAACTAAGAAGCTGAAGTACTTTAGAATTGCAGAATACTGGTTTTGAAAACGGATTCATTCAGCTCTAATTTTGACTACTGGCAGCCTCTTCCATTTTCTTTCGAAGGCTTAGAGGGCGCATATCGATCCAAACTTCTTTGACATATTCCAGACATTCGGGCTTGAGACCAGTCTTACCTGTGTCATGCCAGCCGAGTGGATTCTCACGATGCGCGGGCCAGATAGAGTATTGCTCCTCATGATTAATCACAACTTTATAAACTGTGCCCTCTTCTTTGTCTTCTTGAATCATGATCAATTCTCCGGTTAATATCCCAATGGTAATAAACAGGTGTGAAAGTTGCAGGATATGGTAGTATTATTTTTCGGACTGTAACTAATATGGCAACATAAACTTTACGTGGCTAGGGTATCGGCAGGAGGCAATTCTGCAAGCTGTTCGAGGTGTCCTTTACCCTCTAGGGTTGTTAGGTCAATATCAGCCACGCATTGTACCTTAACGTAGTTTAGGATCGGCTCACTAACAAGGTGAACCATGCCGCTCTGTTACTCAAAGTCAGCCTCACTCAGATCGCACGCTTCGCGATCAAGACTGACGCCTAATTCAGAACCACCTTGGGTATTGGTAAACTTGATATGGACGTATCCTAAATCTATCTGCTCCTTAAAAAGCGCAACTTTTTTTCCGGATGCAGGCTGGCTTCAACAGAATGCTCTCCCTGTGATAAGCGTTGAACCAGTTCATTCACAATAATTTCCCTCAATGGTTTGAAGTGTGTCAAAAACTTTGAATTAGATTGGCTAATTCTTAAAGATAAACTACTGGTGATTATCTGAGCTGATTGAACTACTAGTCTCAGCAGGCTCACTGAGCTTCACAGGCTCGTAAACTGGAACCTCAAATTCCAAAACACTCCGACAGAAGTCTTTCCAATCAGGAGTAACATCATCAAAAATAACATTTTTGTCTAAAAAAATACCATCAGTGACAACGTAGTTTTCCTGGAGGTAAAGGAAATCATTCTCTGCAAGTTGCCGAGCAACTTCGACTTCTACACCATCGATCTCGTTCTTTTTCTTTCGTGCATTTTCACTACGCTCAGTCCACAGACTGAACTCACGCAATCGACTAATTTGATAGGCTTTACAGTATTTTCCCATTGATGACATTGGTACGCCTCTATAACTAAAAATTGCTGTGTTACAAAAAATGTATTCTGGTTTTCAGAATCAGAAATTCTTCAAATGGCTAGCTAGATACATTAACAAAACCTAAGCCTAATAATCTAAGAATTGCACATGATTTCCTCACTAGGTAAACCTAAAGAAAGTAACACCTGAGTAATCTTTACTCAACAATCAAACTTTCATCGACATCAGTTGCATAACTGAGCAAAGTTGAATCGAGACTAGGTATCATAGACGCTCTGTTAAGAAGTGCAAAATGCTTATTGCTTATTAGTAGAAGCACGAGCAAATGTACAAGGTTTCCAGACACCCCTTGACAAACGCTCGTTGCTAATTACCTTTGCTTCCCAGGGCCTATATTACAACAGGACTTATATATATCGCAAGAGAGGTCTACTCAGGCTGGCCAGGGGATATTCACAGCGTTTGCTGCTCAAGATACGATTATCTTGGTATTGGATTGACTGAGAGCCTACTTGCAAATTACTCTCAATAGCGAGACTATCTTTCCCTGGTTTACAATGGGAATTAGAGTGCATCCCAAATTTGCAGTGAGTGTTAATACTCAGCGTTGAGTTTCAAAATCAGCGCTACGCTTTGAGCAGTCGATAGCTAGGATAGCCAAAGCCGTGGATGCCACTAAAGAAGCTCGATTCAAAGCGCTAACTGAGGAGTTAGCCGCCCTGCTCTACTCAGAGACAGAGCCTGAGGCAGTCAAGACACTCGAAGTCATTGAATCGGCAATCCGGGGTCACCGGCTAGAGCGAGTCGGCCCAGACCTAGGCAGTTTTTTATTGCCACAAGTAGCGGCACAACCAGTGGCCGAAAACGAGTCATCCAAAGCATTGTTGGACGATTGAGTATCAGCGACAAACAGGTTCAACGACTGGGGTTGCAGGCATACACTCTCTGGAGTCCATATTTAGAGAAGTGTTGTCTTTTGGTTAGTGCCAATGCGTCATACGAGAGAGCTGCCGAGGATGTGGCGGTGCTCACTGGTGTTCGCGTCTCAGGCAGCACTCAACAGCGGTTGGTGCATCGTCAGGCTTTGATACCAGAGTCAGTGGACTGGTGGCATCAAGGAAATGAGCATTGATGGGGGCAAAGTGCGGTTGCGCACGGCCAAGGGAGCGCCTAGTGAGTGGCGTGACTACAAAGCCGTCAACCTTCATCAGTGCGGGGTTAGCGCCTTCTTCAGGGACAATGAAGCCCTAGTGGGGTGAGTGAATCAGCAGCCGTTGGCCTCGCCATTAGTCTGCTTGGAGGATGGCCATAACGGCATCTGGAATCTATTTGAGCAGATTGAGCCCCCCTCAAAGCTAGCGATTTTGGACTGGTATCACTTGGTCGAAAATTTGGGCAAGGTTGGGGGTTCCCAGAAACGGCTTGATGCGGTTGAAGCCCGTCTCTGGCATGGCGATGTTGAGGGAGCGCTCAAACGGTTCGATGACTGGCCGATGGGCGGGTCGAGCGATTTGTTGCCTATCTTGCCAAGCATCGTCATCGCATCGTCAACTACAGCTACTACCAGGCTGAAGGGATTGCAATTGGCTTGGGCGAAGTTGAATCGTTGGTCAAGCAGATTGGCAGACGGCTCAAAATCTCCGGGGCTCAGTGGAACTCAGACAACGTGCAGCAGGTTCTCCTGCATCGCTGTGTTTATCTCAATGGCAAGTTCTCAACTTAGTATCTGCAAAACTGGGATGCACTCGGGAATTATGTATATCGCAAGAAGAGTCTGTTCAGGTTGCCTAGGTTCTTCTACAGCATTTTCCGCTCAAGATGTAATTATGCTGATATTGGATTGACCGAGAATCTACTTGCAAATGACTTTCAATAGGTCTACTATTTTTTCATGGCTGATTTGCAAGTTTGAATTAGGTGGTGGCTAGCGGGATCGAGATACTCACAAGAAAGTTGTAAATCTGAGGCTTTGGCATGACAAGAACGGCTGCAGTCAGCAGTATTTTCACCCGGATCTACCATGATCTTAACGGTGCAGACGCATATTACAATCGAGGCAATGCCCGCTTTGAAGTGGGAGATAAGCAAGGAGCCCTTGAGGACTATACCAAGGCTCTTTGCTTCAGACCTGGTGATGCAGACGCATATTATAATCGAGGCAATGCTCGCTTTGAGTTAGGGGATCGGCAGGGAGCTCTTGAGGACTATAGTAGAGCCCTTGTCTTGGAACCTAGTTTAGTCGAAGCTCATGTCAATCGAGGTAATGCTCATTTTGAGTTAGGAAATAAGCAGGGAGCTCTTGAGGATTACAGCAGGGCTCTTTGCTTCAGGGTTAACGATGCAGATATCTATTATAATCGGGGCAATACTCGCTTTGAGTTGGGAGATAAGCAAGGATCTATCGAAGATTATACTCAGGCTCTTATCTTAGATCCTGATCTTGTCGAAGCCTATGTTAATCGAGGTAATGCCTACTTTAAGTTGGGAGATAAACAAAGGGCCCTTGAGGACTATAGCAAAGCCCTTTATATTAGGCCTTGTGATTCGGTTGCTTACTACAACCGAGCTAGCATTTACTTTGAACGTAATTGCTCAACCCAGTAGCCAATCAGTTTGAGATGAGATAAGGGCACGCGAAATCGCCTCAAAGGCAGAAATTCCCTGCCGTCTGGCAGTATTGACCAGTGAACGCACCTGGGCAAATAACGCAGCTCCCCAATCGGCGCGAAAGCCGTGGGTCACCTTGCGGAAGACCACACTCCAGCGCAACGCCTGTTCACTGGCGTTGTTGGTCGGCGGCACCGTCTCATCTTCTAGCGCTTGAGTAATCGCTGCCCCTCAAGGGACGTCGGCTCCAGGTTCAAGATCTCGCGCAAACTCCCTCTCAAGCGAGTGCAGTATTGCCTCACGGGACGCTAGCGGCCCTCGTCGCCGCTGTAGGGCAATGGCTCGCAGCAATAAACGTTTCATCCGGAGGGCAAACAGCCCATCGCCTGCATCAATGGCATATTGACAATCGCGCAGTTGATGCACCAGACACACTTGCCATTGCCCAGCCGGATGCGCCTCCTGAGCGCTGAATAAATCTGAAACCCACACCTGAGGCTGATGAGTACCCATCACCTCATCAATGACGACTTTACCTCGGGTCGGCCGAATCACATGCAAGCATACCTGCTCATTTTGAAACACCCATTCCCATTGGCTTTGTCCCTCAACACGCGCACCCGTCTCATCGCTGCACACCAAACGAGCGCTACGCAGACACTCGGCAATCGCCGCCACTGGAGCGGCTAGCTGTTGGTGAACCCGTTGCAACAGATTGGCAATGGCCCCTTCTGAAATCTTCACCCCATAAAGCTCTCCCGGCGTTGCAGGTATTCTTGACTGCTTGGGTGTCTGCCATAATCAACCTAGTCCATTTGGGCTTTTTTTAACCTGCCTTCGGACCCGCTCGTGCAGCAGCTTCATCAGCTTCTCAATTGAACCTGCTTGAGGCCACTGGTTGTAGTGCCAGAAAACCGTTGAGTAGGGCGGCAAGTCTTTGGGTAAGTCCTCCCAGTTGCAACCATTCTTCAGTCGATAGAGCATGCCATCAATCAGCTCCCGATACGTCCAGTTGAAGGGACGGGTCTTTTTCCTGGAGGGCAGCACCTCGGGCAACAGCGGTTCGAGGACTTCCCATTCGGCATCGCTTAGGCTACTTTTGAAAATTTTTCAAAAGTTGAAAGGCATCACAAATTTTGACTTGATCTGCTTTACCCCTCTCTTATCACTTTAGACAGAGGAAAACCTGTTTACTGTCATGAGTCGGCGCTCTCGTGGACTGTAAAACTGATTCATGATGTGGGTTAGGTGCCCAAATCGTGACCTCAATGAGGGGATGAGAAATACCTTGAGCTACTGCCCGTCCGCCTTTTTATGCAACGCGCTTTTCAGAAAAGAGATTTTGGACTGGGTTCTGAGTGATCAAAGTGCCCAAACGTTTCGGCCACTTTGGAGACTAGTTACAAGCTGGCAGTGCTATTTCCATATCACTGATGGGTGGGCAGTGTATTCCAGCTTTATTTCCGAGGGCGATCAGATTGTCAGCAAAACTTACATGACTCGTGTGGAAGGCGAAAGTACTCGATTGCGTCACTATTTGACTCGACT
Organism: Cyanobacteria bacterium P01_A01_bin.123; assembly: GCA_039815185.1. Taxonomy (GTDB): domain Bacteria; phylum Cyanobacteriota; class Cyanobacteriia; order Phormidesmidales; family Phormidesmidaceae; genus JBCBZT01. The sequence continues at coordinate 20,705 of JBCBZT010000051.1, forward strand.
ACGTCGCAAAACCCTTTGCTATTCCAAGTCCATAGCAATGCTGACTCATACCAAATCTGCTTAGCTCACCCCCGAAACGATTACTCCTCTCACGACGGCCACCAATGGTAGTCAGTCAAAGCCTTGATGTCCTCTTGCATCGTCAGCAGGGTACGGCAGCGATCGCCGAGAATAGTCTCTAAATCATCGAGACAGTCAAAACACCGATTTGCTAACGGCTCATCGGTGAGTCGCCAAAGCCGTTCAGCGGGTTGTAACTCGAGAGAATAGGGCGGCAAGACCTCTAGATGAATCCCTTCTGGAACAACAACTGTTTGACTACGGTGCCACCCCGCCCCATCGATGACGAGGAGAATGTGTTTATCGGGACCGGCTCCCACCTCCTGAGCAAAATTGGCGAGGGCTTGATTGAACCAGGCACTATTGACGCGCGGCAGAATCAGCCCTTCGCTCTGCCCGGTGCTGGGGTGGACAAAACCGTAGAGATAGGTCCACTCGTAGCGTGGCTCTACGGGGGCGATGGGACGCTGCCCCACCGGAGCCCAAACCTTGCGAATGATGGGTTTGAGTCCGAGACGATGCTCATCAAACGACCAGACTTCAACGGTGGCTGCCGGATATTGCTGGGCTAGTTCAGCGTGGCGGACGGGAAGGTTTTTTTGAAGGCCGCCTGCGCCTCCGGGTCGCCCTGACGATGGCGAGGTCGGGGCACTTGTAAGGACTACTCTAAGCGCTTCAGGTAGTCCCACCCCCGTTGGGGCCAGACCTTCTCCATCCCAGTCAGTTCAGCGATGACGCGAGCAACTTTGGGGCCATTCCAGAGACCGCCATCAGCGGGCGGGACCGCCAAGCGGCATCTCAAGGCTTCCAGTTGGGCACTCGTGAGGAGACTGCGGCGTTGGTGAGGTCGTTTGGCTTTGCGACGATTGCGCAAACCAGCGGCCCCATCACGGTTGTAATCACTCACAATCGTGCGGGCATAGTCATAGTTCAACCCGACCACTCGGGCGGCATCCGTCAAGGTCGCTTGCTCCGACACCAACCAGAGCAGATGCCAGCGGCGCGATTCCACTGAGTCCTTGCTCGCTCGATAGCGAGTCTTCAACTCGGTAGGGGAGAAATGGGGGGTCAGATGAAGTTTTCTAGGCATGGTCTCAGCCTAGTCCATTTCAGGGGTATATGAATCGGATTTAGTATCACTCGGTTCGACTGTTACTTCACGATCTCAAGGTCGATGATGTCTCAGTTCCTCCAAGGTTCATGTTTGATTCAGCAACACCCGTTTTCGGTTTAATTTGGGCTAGCTACTTAGCGCTGGCTTCTGGGTGAATTGATATCAAATTGGGTAGAATAAGCGATTAAAACTTGCCAACGTGGCGCAACTTATAATACTCTCTATATAGAGTAGATGAAAAAACTCCGTATGAAAAATTCAAATACATCTAGGTGATTGTTTATACAGCGCCTCAAAAACCTAAGGTTGTTTAGCGGTTAGGCTTCTTTGTATATCTTTCACTGGCAGTAGGGGCATTTTTCTACAGATGCGGATTATTTGTTGTTCTACATGGAGTTTGTCAAGCTACTCTTCATAATCCAAAAATAGTTGTTATTGTTTTTAGGCATTTCCGATCATTACTTGGGCAAAAAGGTTGTTAATGCGTTTGATTCATGGATATTCAAGAGGTGATGGATGTTTTGAAAGAAATACTTGCTGATTTAGGGATTTCATCAGAATCCCTTGATGGAGATACCCTACTTTACAAGGATCTGCAGCTTGACTCCACAGAGGCAGTGCAGGTTTCCTTGGAGCTAAAGCGTAGGCTAGGAGTCAGTGTAAAGTTTGAATCTCGGCAGGATATGACGTTGACTCAAGTCCGTGATTTGATTGAGGCGGCTATGGCTGCTAGCTCTAAATAAGAATTTGGAGCTCTCTTCTGAAGTTGCAAAGCTGAGAGGATGGCAATGGTAATTGACCAGCAGCATCTAAATGAGATGGAAGCTTTCGTGAGGCAGACATCTGAAATTCTATCGTCCGGGTATAGGTGGACAGATGGGATCAAGAGGGTCGGTATTGATATCACACCCGTTCATAGAATTGCTAGCTTGGTTGATCGATATGATCTCGAAACGTTGGGTCTGTTGTTTACTCCCAAGGAGATAGAGCTTTGTCAATTCGCTAATGATACTTACCAGTTTTACGCAATTTGTTTTGCAGCCAAGGAAGCGGTGGGTAAGGCTCTAGGCACTGGACTTGTTGGAATTGGTTGGAATCAGATTGAATCAAATCTTGCACAAGGCGGATTGTCAATTTCTCTCCATGGTGAAGCAAAGATCCAAGCAAAAGCGCTTGGTATACAGAAATGGTTAGCAAATTGGTTTCATTGGGATGAGCATGTGTTGGTTCATGTTCTTGCTCAGTAAACCGTGAGGTTAAAGGACAGTTAGATGGACAATATTTCTGAACAGTTGCCTAGTGTCTTTAATGCCGCAGCTTACTTCATAGAAGGTAATCTGGCGCAGGAACGTAGCGAAAAAGCAGCCTTTTATCATCGAGAAGAGGTTTACAACTATGCTCAGGTGAATAGCTTTGTTCGATGCACTGCTGGATTGCTGTCCGATCTTGGTCTGGAACGGGAGAATCGAGTCGCTATTCTTTTGCCAGATTCTCCAGAATTTGTTTTTGCCTTCTGGGGTGCTGTTTGGCTGGGTGCTATACCGGTTCCGATTAATACGGCTTGCACTATTGATGATATTCAGTATATTTTGCAAGACTCGCGAGCTAAAATTTTTCTGACCACCCAGGAATGGCAAGATAAACTAGCCCCTATCCAATCTCAGTTTCTGCGTCATATAGTGATCACAGATGGAAAGCAATCATTTGTGTCTCGACTCACCCAGCAAACTAGCGAACTGATATCTTGTGCTGACACCTATCGCGACGAGCCGGCTTTTTGGCTTTACACTTCTGGTAGTACAGGCCGACCTAAAGGTGTAATTCATCTTCACCAAAGTATGGTCGCTTGTGCAGAGTACTATGGGCGATCTACGCTTAGATTGCACAAGGGTGACATCACCTATTCGGTTGCTAAAATGGCCTTTGCCTATGGTTTAGGAAATACTCTCTACATGCCCATGGCTGTTGGTGCTGCTGCTGTATTGTCTGATGCCAACAATGCTTTTGATATTATTGCAGACATCCAGCGCTATCGGCCAACTGTTTTGTTTGGCATTCCCAGCGCCTATGCAGATATTCTTGCTTTAGATGACATTTCTTCTCTAGATGCATCTTCTCTACGTTTATGTGTGTCTGCAGCCGAGCAAATGCCTAAGAGCATCTGGCAAAAGTGGTTGAAGCGTTATGGCCAGGAAATTTGTGAGGGGATTGGAACAACTGAGTTTTTGCATATTTTTCTCTCAAACCGATTAGAAAAATGTAAACCAGGCTACTCAGGTTGCCCTGTTCCTGGATATGAGGTTCAAGTTGTTGATGAAAAGGGTTCTCTGTGTCCTCCTGGTGAGATTGGCGATTTACAGGTGAGTGGAGAGAGTCTGATGCTGGGATACTGGAATCGACTCCAGGAAACGCGGAAGGCTATCTATGGGAACTGTATGCGAACCGGAGATAAGTATCTGCGTGATTCTGATGGTTATTTCAGGTTTATGGGACGAGCTGATGACCTCTTTAAGGTAAATGGTCAGTGGATATCGCCTATGGAGATTGAGGATATCTTATATCAGCATCCCCAGATTTCTGAAGTTGCAGTCGCGCCTGAATCTAATAGTGGTGAACAGTTAACTCAGGTTGTTGCTTATGTAAGTCTTAAACCGGGGCAACAACCATCGTCTGAACTAGAGGCTGGCATTCGTAAATTTGCTAAACAGCAGTTGCCTCATTTTAAAGCACCGAAAAAGGTTCACTTTTTAGAAAACCTACCGCGAACCTCAACTGGAAAAGTTCACCGTAAATTATTACGCAAGTACTGACTAATCATCCATAAGGAGCTGATCAGTGGTAATGGAGCTAAAGACGGCAATAAAGTATGACGAAACCTTTGTATCAAGCCAAAGGGAGCCCACTGTTGTCTTGCAGAACCTCCTGCGAGCAGGTATTTTTTCTAAGTATGTGATGTATGAACAAAAAAATGAGGTTCGCATTGCTGGAAATGAGCTGGCTAAGGTATCAGTGGGCCAGGATACCGTTTCGCTCATGAGTGTAGATAAGTTTTACTCCGAGCCAGTTAGCGATCCCTTTAAGCAAGTTGGAGAGTTACTCGGATCTTTACCCATTGAGAATTGGACAGCCTATGGCTATGTTGGGTTTGACGTAGCTGGGTTTTATTCTTCATACTCCAAAGCAATCCAGCAAGAGTTACTCTATTTTTTGATTCCAGAGACTGAACTACGCTTCACACAAGAAGGCGTTTATATCAGAAGTGCGAGGTCTTTAGACCAAATCCGCAGCCTTTTGTTGAAAGATAGTCAGCTGCCACATTATGTGTCAACTCCTGTGGAGGTTGATTTTGCTGATCGCGAAAAGTATCAGAACCACATCAAGACTTTAATTGAAGCAATCCAAAAAGGTGAATTGCATAAGGCAATTATTTCCCGTCCTTTTAGACTCTCTGGCGACTTAGATCTATTGGGAACCTATGTGGTTGGGGCAAAAGTCAATAATGCAGCTCGCTCCTACTGTCTAGACTTCGGAGATGTCCGTACAGTGGGGTTTAGTCCCGAAACTCTTGTGGAAGTATACCAAGATCGTTCTGTTGTGACTAATCCGCTAGCAGGAACCAGACCTCGTGATGAAAAGCAACAAGAGGATAAGCGCTTAAGGGGTGAACTGTTTACTGATGCTAAAGAGGTCAAAGAACATGCGCTTTCCGTTTTATCGGCACAAAGCGAGGTTGACTCAATTTGTTTACCAGGAACCGTTCAGGTTTTTAACTTCATGGAGGTCAAGAAATATCGGACTGTCCAACATCTATCTTCAAGGGTTGGGGGGGTTCTTAAGCCGGGCAATACCGCTTGGGATGCTTTGAAAGCATTGTTCCCAGGGATTACTGTTTCTGGCATTGATAAGCAACAAGCTTTAGAGTGGATCGATCGCCTCGAAGCGGAACCGAGGGGGATGTATGCTGGCTGTATTGGTTGGGTAGACAGCAACGGTACAGCAGATTTGGCAATCTCCCTTCGCTCTGTATATCAATACGGCAATGATGTCTATCTCAATGCTGGTGCTGGGATCGTTGCTGAATCTGTGCCTCAAAAAGAATATATGGAGTCAGTTAATAAGATGAACACGATGTTGACCAATCTAGTTTTGAAGTCATAAGCACGATAGGTAGTATGTTGAGTATGAAGGCTAAATATTTAGACGTTAATGATGACCCCTCTCAGGATTTACTCAGTTCTAGGTCTGATTATCCGGGGGTTATCGGTCATGGCATTGACATCGTCGAAACAAAAGGTGTCCAAAAACTCATAGCGCAATTAAGTGAGTCTCCAGAAATGGGATGTTTCACCGCTAATGAACGCAACGTCTGTGAATTGGATGCTAAGCGTATCGAATACTTCGCGGGTCGTTTGGCTGCGAAGCAAGCGGTGTTCAAAGCATTGAATAAAGCGCTGCTTAATGAAAACGCTTCTTGGCTCGATATTGAAATTAAACGGTTGTCTACAGGTGAGCCTTCTGTTGTGCTCCATGACAACTTTCTAAAGATTGCTATGGATTTAGGAGTTACGAAATGGCTCCTGAGCATTAGCCATGAATCCTCTTACGCTGCTGCGAGTGCGATCGCTCTGGGGCGGTGTAGTCAAAAATCCTGATGACTCCCGTTCAGGTGACCACCTCCTTCAGTTCTCTTGCTGCCATCCAGCTTGCCTCGATGCCTATCACTGTGAAAAGGAATTTTGCTATGAGCAATTGTCATGTAGGTATTCGCTCACTTGCAACTAGTTTTCCTAGGCAAATTCGAACCAATGATTATTGGTCTCAAAAATATCCAAATTTGGTAAAGCAGAGTAAACCAAAGCGCGTTAGAGTCTCTAAACCGCTTAACTATACAGCTGATAACTCTGGATTAGATATTTGGTCACAAGCAGTGGCTCCTTATCTGTCAGATCCATTCCATGGGTCTGTTGAGCGGCGGGTGCTGGGTGTAGATGAATCAGCGCTGACGCTGGAGTGCCAGGCGGCACGAGATGCCCTTGAAGCCGCGAAACTGTCTTCTGAAGAAATTGGTTTAGCCATCGTTGCATCGCTCTTCTCTGAGCAAATCGGGCCTGGGAATGCCGCTTACCTGGCTCGTCAACTTGAACTGCAATGCCCTGCCTGGAGCCTAGAATCTACCTGCTCAAGTGCCTTAATTGCACTTCAGAATGCCCGAGCATTGGTGCAGGCTGGAGAGTATCGCAATGTACTGGTAATTGTCTCGCACATTGGATCTAATTCCACAGATGATGAAGACACGCTCTCCTGGTCGGTGGGTGATGCGGCAGGAGCCTTTGTGGTGGATTCGCTTCAACCCAATCAAGGAATCCTGGGTAGCAAAGTAGTTCCGACTACTGCTACCTGTGGCGCCTATGCTCACGAACTGGTGACGGATGTGCAGGGCACGCCTCGGATACGAACTCGAACAGGAGACAATGCGAGTATGCTGGCTGAAACGGCTGTAGATTTCGCGCGTACTTGCTGCGAGGGGGCGATCTCGAGTGCTGGCGTTACCCTCGATCAAATTAACTTTTTTGCATTCAGTACTCCGACTGCCTGGTACGCGAGCGTTTGCACGCGGGCTCTGGGCATTGATCCAGAGTGCACCCTCAATCTCTACCCTCGATACACTAATATTGGGCCTGTATCTGCGATCGCCTCCCTGTACCATGCTGCTCAATCAGGGCGGCTTCGCGAGAACGACTTGGTTCTTGTTTACACTAACGGTGCTGCTGCAACCGCTGCCGCTACAGTGATGCGCTGGGGCGATGTGGCGTTGGGGCCCGTTCCTGTACCTCCAATTAGTGTTACTCCAGAGCAAGAAAAGATCCAGATCCCAGAAGAAGGTGTAATAGAAAAGAACTCAACTGCAGAAACAATACCAAGAGAACAGATCCTGGCGTCTGAACCAACAGAACGGCAGCCAATGCTAGAAACCTATCTGTTGAAATGTTTAGCGGGGTTACTACAATGCCCTTCAGCAAACCTCGATGCTCAGGAACCCCTTGCTCCGTTGCTGGACTCATTGCTCGCCATGATGCTCAAAAGCCGGATTGAAACCGATTTACAGGTGCGAATGCCCATCGCGACCTTTTTTGAGAAGGGTACAGTAGCTGAACTAGCTGATCTTTTGCTAAATCGATTGGCATTGGCGAACCTAATTTCATCAGAGGTGGTTTCTGATGCCGATGTTGGTGAAGCTGAAGAACGGGAAAAGTTAAGTCTTTAACTTGTCTGGAAGATCATCTGATTAAATGAAGAAGATAAACTACGTGTTACAACGAAACTAAGCAATTTTCACATATATCTACTCTAGTTTCGCACTGGCTGAGCTAAGGGGCAAGAGGTTACCAGAATCAGGATTTAACGAGTATTTTGACTACGACGTAGAATATTTAGCGGTGACGATCAAGAGATAGGTCGGTGGCAAAGAAATACAATTATCTGTCTAGAAATCATGAATTTGCATTTACTACTGGATAATCTTGCTCACAAAGGTGTAAAGCTTTCTACTAATAAAGGTTTACTATTCGTTGATACCCCTAAAGGAGTGATGACGCCAGAGCTGCAGGAGTCGTTAGCCGAACATAAAGCAGAGATTCTCATGTTGTTGCACCAGAACAATATGAGTGCCAGTGATACTGCTCTACCCGCCATCGTGCCTGCACCAGAGTCGCGCTATGAGCCTTTTCCCCTGACGGATATGCAGCATGCCTTCTGGGTGGGGCGCAGCGGGGTATTAGAGTTAGGAACTGTGGCTAATCATGGTTATTACGAGATTGAAGGACAGGATTTAGATCTGGGACAACTCAATTGGGCGCTGCAGAAAGTAATTGAGCGTCACGATATGTTGAGGGCTGTGGTGTTACCGGATGGCCAGCAGCAGGTTCTCAAACAGGTGTCGCTTTATCAAATTGAAGTTTTAGATCTGAGAGGACGAGAAGATCACGAGGTTGCTGCAGGGATCGAGGCAATGCGTCAGCAAATGTCTCATCAGGTGTTGCCAGCTGATAAATGGCCCTTGTTTGAATTCAGAGCAACGCAATTGAATGATGGGCGGGTGCGATTGCATATCAGCTACGATCTGCAGATTTTTGACGCGTGGAGTTTGTTCCGCTTGTTTGATGAGTGGTTTCAACTTTATCAGGATCCTGAGATTGAATTAGTGCCGTTGGAACTTTCATTTCGGGATTATGCCCTGGCCGAGCAAGCTCTACAAGGAACGGAGTTGTATCAGCGATCGCAGCAGTATTGGCTTAGCCGTCTAGATGATCTGCCCCCAGCTCCAACCTTGCCATTAGCAAAAAATCCTAGAGAGCTCAAGCAGTATCGGACCAAGCGATATGAAGCGCAACTAGACAGCGCGGACTGGCCGCTGTTGAAGCAACGGGCTGCTCAGGCTGGGTTAACCCCGTCTGGTGTTTTACTAGCCGCTTTTGCCGAGGTCTTGACAGTCTGGAACAGAAGTCCTCGGTTTACCATTAGCCTTGCCCTATTTAACCGTCTGCCACTACATCCGCAAGTGAATGACCTCTTAGGAGACTTCATCTCCGCGACACTGTTGACGATAGATAATTCAGGTTCTGAATCTTTTACTGACCGTGCTATCCGCCTACAACAGCAACTATGGCGGGATCTAGAGCACCGCTACTTTAGTGGAGTACGTGTGACCCGGGAACTCGCTCGCAGACAAGGCACAGCTCCCAGCGCTATTCCCATTGTCTTTACCAGTACTCTCGGATTAAGCTCCCTGGGTCAGGAAACGTCGACCTTCAGTCACTTTGGCGAGTTAGTCTATGGGATTAGTCAAGCTTCTCAAGCGTGGATGGATGTCCAAGTTTGGGAGGAGAAGGGAGCGTTGACCTTCAACTGGGATGTGGTTGAGGAACTGTTCCCTGACGGTTGCATCCAGGACATGTTTGAGGCTTATCGCCTTTTTCTTAAGCGGCTGGCGACTTCGGAGACTGCCTGGCTTGAACCTAACCGACAATTAATCCCGCCTGCCCAGTTAGCCCAGCGATGCCTTGTCAATGCCACGGTTGCCCCGATCTCTGATGAGATGCTGCACACTTTATTTGCAGCACAAATGCAAGCCAGGAAAAATGAGTCTGCCGTCATTTCATTCCAGCGCACCCTCTCTTATCGAGAACTCTACGAACTTTCAAATCAAGTGGGTCATAGGCTGCGAGCATTAGGGGTGACTCCTAACCAGTTAGTCGCTGTGGTTATGGAGAAAGGATGGGAGCAGGTTGTAGCAGTTATCGGTATCCTAGCGTCCGGTGCCGCCTACGTCCCTATTGATCCTGGACTGCCTCAAGAGCGAAGAGAATACTTACTGAAAAATAGTGAGATTGATATTGTTTTAACTCAATCTTGGCTTAAGGAGAAGCTTTCTTGGCCAGAAGATGTTCTGCAGCTGTGTATAGACAGTCAAGATTTAGAAGATGAAAGCAGAGATCCATTGGAGACCGTTCAAAAACCCGATGATCTTGCTTACCTGATTTATACTTCTGGCTCTACGGGGGTTCCTAAAGGGGTGATGATTAATCACCGTGGTGCGGTTAATACAATCCTTGATATCAATCGGCGCTTTAACGTTAGCTCATCTGATCGAGTCTTCGCGTTATCTTCTCTGAGTTTTGACCTGTCAGTCTATGACATCTTTGGTGCTTTGGCTGCTGGAGGGGCAATTGTGATTCCCAATGCCTCATGTGAGCGTGAGCCAGCTCACTGGATTCAGCTGATATCCCAGCACAGGGTCACCCTTTGGAACTCAGTGCCAGCTTTAATGCAGATGATGGTTGATTGCGCAGTGAATGAATCTGGAGCCCTAGGAAACCTACGATTGATCTTGCTTAGTGGAGACTGGCTGCCATTAACCTTGCCAACTCAGATTAAAGACTTGGTTGAAGATGTTCACGTAATTAGCTTGGGAGGCGCCACTGAGGCCTCTATTTGGTCTATTCTTTACCCGATTCAGGACGTTAATCCAGCTTGGAAGAGTATTCCCTATGGTCGACCCATGGACAATCAGGGTTTCCAGGTGCTCGATGAGTCGCTAGCCTCCTGTCCTGTATGGGTTCCAGGGCAGCTTCACATCAGCGGAATTGGCCTGGCGATGGGGTACTGGCGCGAGGAAGCTAAAACGAAAGCGAGTTTTATTACACATCCTCAGACCGGTGAAAGATTATATCGAACCGGGGACCTAGGGCGTTATCTCCCCGGTGGGAATATTGAGTTCTTAGGTCGAGAAGACTTCCAGGTCAAAATTGGTGGGTATCGTATTGAGTTAGGAGAAATTGAGGCGGTGCTAGTGCGGCATCCCGCTGTGAGTAAAGCAGTTGTGACGGTAGTGGGAAACCAACTAAATGAAAAGCGGCTAGTTGCCTATGTGGTTTCCAAACAAGAGATCTCCATTGATGAACTGCGATGCTTTCTGCGTGATCAATTGCCGGAGTATATGCTGCCATCAGCTTTCATGTTTCTGGAAAACTTACCGCTGTCGGCAAATGGCAAAGTAGATCGCCGTGCGCTTCCTGTTCCAGATAGTTCTGGGGGGGAACAAGACGTTGATTTTGTTGCACCCCAAAACGATATTGAACAAACGATCGCATCTATTTGGCAAGCTGTCCTTAAACTAGAAAAAGTAGGTGTAAATAGTAACTTTTTTGAGATAGGTGGGAATTCACTGCTGATTACGAAAGTTTACAGCCAGCTCAAAAATGTTTTACCCAATATGGTAGAGTATATCTCGTTGGTGGATTTATTTAAGTACTCAACAATTTGCTCTCTCGCTAAGCATCTAAACCAACCCCAACAGATAGCGTCGCCAGAGCTAGAAAATTTAGAGTTGGGTAAGCAATTATCAGTTGGCAAGGTTCGCCTAAAGCAAAGATTGAAGAAGTCAAGAGACGCGAATCTACAAGTCTAGTTCTTGGCTACAGCAGTGATTAGTAACTGTAAGCCTCGTTGAGTGACTAATCTAGAACAAAAGCTCTGGAACAAAAACTACTGTTGAATGTAGGGTTCACAATTTTGTGATGATATGTGGTCATGATGTCTGAATCAACTGGCTTAGAAGTCGCCGTAATTGGCATTTCAGGACGTTTTCCAAAGAGTAAAGGCGTTGAGAGTTTTTGGGAAAATCTGATAAATGGCATCGAGTTGACCTCGATTTTTTCTGATTCAGACTCTGAAGGTATAGATTCTGACAAGCAGCTTAGTAAGTCAGTCAAAACAGGCGCTATTCTTGACGATATTGAACTGTTTGATGCTTCATTTTTTGGATTTAATCCCAGAGAAGCAGAGACAATGGATCCGCAACATCGCCTGTTTTTAGAATGTGCTTGGGAGGCGCTAGAAAACGCGGGCTATAACTCCGAAATAGAAGAAAGGCTGATAGGCGTGTATGCCGGTGTGGGCATGGGCACTTATTTGCTCTATAACTTGAGCCCAAACCGCAACTTAATAGAGTCAAGAGGGTTTTTGCCCACCCTAGTGGGTGTCGATAAAGATTATCTGCCCACGCGGGTCTCTTATAAATTAAATCTTAAAGGACCGAGCTTGAGTGTCGGCACAGCATGTTCCAGTTCACTCGTGGCAGTTCATTTAGCCTGTCAAAGTTTACTCAGTGGTGAATGTGACATGGCCCTGGCTACAGGGGTTGCTGTCAAGGTTCCTCAAAGCGAATTAACCTTGTCCCCAGGCGAAATTGCGTCTCCGGATGGGCATTGCCGAGCGTTTGATGCCAAGGCGAATGGCACAACGGGTGGCAATGGTATCGGCGTTGTTGTCCTCAAGCGGCTGGAAGATGCGATCGCCGATAGAGATTATATTTATGCGGTTATCAAAGGGTCCGCGATTAATAATGACGGAGCAGTTAAGGTGGGCTACACGGCTCCCAGTGAGGAAGGTCAAGCCAGGGCTATTAGAGCGGCTCAAATCATGGCTGAAGTGGAGCCAGAAACCATCACGTATATCGAAGCCCACGGCACCGGAACGACCTTAGGAGATCCTATCGAAGTCGCAGCGTTGAAACGCGCGTTTCGAACCAGTACGGATAAGAAAGACTACTGTGCGCTGGGCTCGGTGAAAACGAATGTCGGGCATCTGGATGCAGCCGCGGGAATTGCCGGTTTAATTAAGACGGTTTTGGCGCTTGATCGCAAACTGTTGCCGCCGACGCTCAACTTCGAGACGCCCAATCCCCAAATTGATTTTGAAAATAGCCCGTTTTACGTGAACACTGAGCTTTCGGAGTGGGAAGCTAATGGCACTCCTCGCCGTGCTGGCGTTAGCTCCTTCGGATTTGGCGGCACCAATGCCCATGTCATTCTGGAAGAAGCCCCTGTTTTGGAAATGCCCAGTGCTTCCAGGGCTAAGCAACTCATTCTGCTTTCCGCTAAAACCAGCTCGGCTTTAGAAACGATGACGGCTAACTTAGCGACACACTTAAAGCACCATCCAGCCCTAAACTTAGCTGATGTTGCTTATACCCTCCAAATGGGCCGTCAAGGGTTTAGTCATCGCCGCATGATCTTGGCAGAAGACGTTGAAGATGTCCTAGACGCCCTAGCGGCCGATCCACAACGGGTTTTGAACCAATTTCACGAGTTAACTGAGCGCTCTGTTGCGTTCATGTTCAACGGTCAAGGCGCGCAGTATGTCAACATGGCGCAGGAAATCTACCAAAGCGAGCCGGTATTCCGCCAAATGTGCGATCGCTGTTGTGACTTGCTCCAGCCTCAACTCGGGTTAGATTTGCGAAAACTGCTATATCCCACCGATACAGGGGCTGAAAAGGCGGCACAGCAATTGCAGCAGACGGCAATTACGCAACCGGCTCTCTTTGTTATTGAGTACGCTTTGGCCCAATTGTGGATGTCTTGGGGCGTGCATCCGGTGGCGATGATTGGTCACAGCATCGGTGAATATGTGGCAGCCTGCCTTGCAGGTGTTTTTTCCCTTGAAGATGCGTTAGCGCTGGTGACAGTGCGCGGTCAACTGATGCAGCAGTTACCCTCAGGGAGTATGCTAGCGGTTCCTTTATCAGAAAAAGAGGTGCAACCCTGGTTGGGTAAAACGCTCTCTCTGGCAACCATTAATGGGACTTCTTCCTGTGTCATTTCGGGGGCAACAGAGGCGATCGCAGCGCTCCAAAATCAGTTATCCTCCGCTGGCATAGGAAGTCGGCGTCTGCACACTTCCCATGCCTTCCATTCGCCAATGATGGAGCCTATTCTAGAGGCTTTCCAAGCACGGTTTCAGCAAGTTAATTTAACGTCTCCAAAAATTCCCTATATTTCTAATCTCACCGGTACCTGGATTACGGCTCAGGACGCAACCTCTCCGGCTTATTGGACTGCGCATCTTCGGCAAACAGTGCGCTTCGCTGAAGGCTTGCAAGTATTGTTGAATCAACCGACTCAAGTGTTGCTAGAGGTGGGGCCTGGTAGAACGTTAAGTCAATTAGCAAAGCAGCACCCAGCGAAGCAACCTGAACAGGTTGTATTAACGTCACTCCGCCATCCCCAAGAGAAACAATCAGATGTGGCGTTTTTGTTGAACACCTTGGGGCAACTTTGGCTGACGGGTGTGCGGGTGGATTGGTCAGGATTTTACGCCCATGAGCAGCGCCATCGTCTCCCCTTGCCCACCTATCCTTTTGAGCGTGAGCGTTACTGGATTGATCCCCCTAAGTCGGCAACTGGGGCGTATGAGTCCTTACCAACCACCCTGTGGAAAGCTCTCGTGCAGGCTGGTCAGCATCAGGCAACGGTGGGGACGGCTGAATTCGACGAGCAGGCTTATTTAGAAAATCGACCCAGCTTGGAATCGTTGTGTCTGGCCTATATGAACAGGGCGCTAAGGCAGCTAGGTGCATTTGCCAAGGACTCTCAGCAATATTCAATTGAGAGTCTTTTTGAGCAGTTTTCGATCAGTGCTCGCTATCGGCAACTGTTGTCTCACTGGCTGCAAGTCTTGGTCGAACGGGGTCACCTACAGCAAGATGGAAAGCGATTTAGCCAGCTGGTGCCCTGTTCAACTGACTCCATCATGGATCGCTTAAGGGAGGTCAGAGTCAGGTGGGCAGACAAACCGAAAGGGATTGATTTAATCGAGCGTTGTGGTGAAAATCTCGTCTCTGTCCTGAGGGGCGAAAAAGAACCGTTGGAACTTTTCCAGGGGCTGCTGTACGACTTTGATGAAGCAGAAGATGACAACCTCGAATTCCCCTGGCATACCTACTACAACAGCATATTGCGGGCGATTGCCCAACAAGTTGTTGACTCATTGCCCCGGTCAACGCACTTGAGAGTGCTTGAAATCGGCGGTGGCCAAGGGTTAGCTACGCGGGAACTGCTCCCAGTATTGCCATCCGACCGGACGAACTACACCTTTACAGATGTGGGGGCAGCAGCCTTAAACCGATGCAAAAAGCAATTTAGTGACTACCCGTTTATCGACTATCGCTTCCTGGACATTGAGCGGCCTCCCACTGAACAGGGGTATGAAAGCCACAGTTTTGATTTGGTGGTAGCCGTCAATGTGCTGCATGTGACTAAAAGCATGGCAGAAACCCTCCAACATGTCCGCTCTCTACTCGCGCCTAATGGTCTGCTGTTGATGTGGGAGATCACTGAAGCTGCCTTAGACTTCGACATCACCTGGGGTTTGTTAATGAACCCGTTGGAGGATGAGGAACGCAGCCGAGGGAATCCATTTTTAGCCAAACAGCAGTGGCAAGAAGCACTTTTGCGCCATGGGTTTGTGGAAGTTGAAGCTTTCCCTGAAATGGATACATTGGGACAGCATATTCTAGTTGCACAGGCATCCATGCTAGCCACGTTAACGGCTCCAGCCGCATTTACAACAACCCTTGAGCCCAAAGATGCTGAGCAAACTCCGCCAGTTTCATTTGGCAAAAGGCCAGATATGGCCGAGTGGTTCTATCTCCCTTCATGGAAACGCTCAATGCCACCGTCCCTATTGCAATCACAGAGACAGGCAACTGAGCCAGAATGCTGGCTGGTGTTTGTCGATGAATGGGCTCTGGGAGGGCAAATCCTGAAGCGACTGGAGTATGAAGGTCATGATGTGATTACAGTCAGGGTAGGGACGCAATTTAGTAGCAATGAGCACTTAGCCCAAGGCCAACGAGGGTATACCATCAATCCTCAACAAAGTGGTGACTACGAAACTCTGCTTCAAGACCTGCTGGCTCATCAGTTGAGACCTACAAAAATTTTACATCTGTGGAATGTGGTATCGCAGAGAAGTCCCGCATCAGGACTAGAAGCAACTAACCTGACTCAAGAAAAAGGATTCTACTCCCTGCTGTTTTTAGTACAGGCGTTAGAGAAACAGAATCTGACGGATGAATTGCAAATTGCCGTCATTTCCAACGACATGCAGCCAGTCACCGGGAAAGAAACGCTCTCTCCAGAGAAGGCCACCTTGCTGGGAGCTGTGAGAGCCATTCCGCTAGAATATCCCCACATCTGCTGCCGCAGTATCGATATCTTGCTTCCCGAGGATGGTAGTTGGCAGGAGGAAATGCTTTTAGAGACTCTGTGGGCAGAACTCAAGGCCAATCCTTCTGACGACGTTATTGCTTACCGTGATCTTCATCGCTGGGTGCCAGCCCTTGAGCCAGTTCGATTGACTGAAGCCTTTGAGGGCACATCCAGATTAAGACAAGCGGGTGTCTATCTGATTACCGGTGGACTCGGAACGATTGGACTTACCCTGGCTTCATATCTCACGAAAGCGGTACGCGCCAAGCTCATCCTGACCGGACGTTCAGCGTTTCCAGCAAAAGATAAATGGGACGAGTGGTTAAGCAGTCACGATCGCGACGATGATGTCAGCCATAAGATTGGCCAACTAAAAGCTCTGGAAAAACTAGGTGCTGAAGTTTTCATAGCGCAGGTAGATGTCGCCAACCTCGAATCAATGCAACCAGTCATTGCTCAAGCTCAGGAACAGTTTGGTTCGATTAATGGCGTCATCCACGCGGCTGGCGTTTTGGGGGAAGGTCTGATTGGGCTCAAAACCCGTGAGGACGTTGAAAGCGTCTTCGCGCCTAAGGTGGGGGGAACACGCGTTCTCGATACAATCTTCAAAGATAGTGAGCTGGATTTTATCGTTCTTTGCTCATCGGGTACGGCAGTCACTCCGATATCTGGACAGATTAGCTATTCTGCAGCCAATAACTTTCTCGATGCCTTTGCTCATTACAAAACTGCTGCCGATGGAACGCCTGTCATCTCTCTCAATTGGGCGACCTGGCAAGGCAGTGGCATGGCAGTAGAGGCCGCGAAAAAATTAGTGCAAACCCGAAGTATTGCGCAACCTCAATCCCGCTCAGTGAACCATCCGTTATTCGACCGAGTGCTCGTTGAAGGATTAGACGAAACCTATACCTCTAACTTGAGTGCCAGGAAATATTGGGTTTTGGATGAGCATCGGGTTAGGGGCCAAGCAACCCTTCCTGGCACGGCCTATCTGGAGATGGTTTTAGCGGCAGGTGAAAGCCATTCTCGGAAAAAGACACTGGAAATCCAAGACATGACTTTTCTGACCCCACTGGTCTTAGAGGAGGATCAAGAGAAGGCGGTGCGAACCTGCTTACACAAGTGGGGAGATGGCTTTGAATTCCGGATTGTGAGCCAATCACACCCAGAGTCTGAGGACTGGATTGAACATGCTACGGGGAAAATCAGCTTTACCGAATCAACAGTGCTTGAAAAGCATAACCTTCAAGAAATTGAGGCCAGCTTTCAGCCGGGCGACGTCATGCCTGCGAAACAGCAATATGGGCCGCCAACCGAACTGTTAGCGCTAGGGGAAAGATGGCGCTGCGTTGAGCGAGTCAAGCTAGGGAAAAATCGAGGGTTTGCCGTTCTGGAGTTGCCGGAGGCATTTAGGGATGACCTGAACGCATACAAGCTTCATCCCTCCCTATTCGATTGCGCCCTTGGCTTTCCCATTCTCAAACTCCAAGCAGACAGTTTTTATCTGCCATTTTCCTATAAGAAGCTCAGGATAAACGGGGCGCTGCCGTCCAAAGTTCATAGCTACGTCACAACCGTTGAGAATTTTCAGCCCCAAGCCGAGACGCTGAGTTTCAACATCACGATCATAGATGACCAGGGAACGGAGCTGGTTAAGGTTGAAGACTATACCCTAAGGCGTTTAGATCTCGGAAAAGGGGATTTTGGAAAAGGAGATCTGGGAGACCCTGATGCGATTACAGCTCCACTATCTGCGCCTCAAAACGGAGCAGCGTCGCTGGCCGAAGATAGCATCCCTAGTAGCGAGAATTTCTATTTAGACATTTCATCTCCGGGCAGCCTGGATACCCTAACGTTTCGCTCCGACACGCGTAAGAAGCCTGGGCCAGGAGAGGTGGAAATTGAAGTCAGTGTGACGGGTCTCAATTTCAAAGAGGTACTGTTTGCCTCGGGATTAATGCCGCCTGCTGCACCTGGCTTTAAATTCGGACTCGAATGTGCCGGCCAGATCGTTGCTGTGGGAGAAGCGGTTAAAGACTTTGCGATCGGCGATGAGGTGATGGCCTTTGGCTCTTCGTGCTTCAGCCGATTTATCACAACGCCCGCTCGGTTAGTGGCTCCGAAGCCAGCGCATCTGAGTATGCAGGAAGCCGCCACAATGCCGATCTCCTTTACCACGGCTTACCATGCCCTCATTAAGCTGGGACAGCTTAGTAAAGGGGAGAAGGTATTGATTCATGCGGCGACGGGTGGTGTGGGGATGGCGGCCGTCCAGATCGCCCAGTGGGTGGGAGCAGAAATTTTCGCGACCGCTGGCAACCCTGAAAAGCGGCAGTTCTTGCACTCATTAGGCATTGAACATGTCATGGATTCTCGGTCTGTGGCGTTTGCTGATGAAGTGATGCAACAGACTCGCGGCAGCGGGGTAGATGTTGTTTTGAATTCATTGGGTGGGGAGTTTGTCCCGAAGGGGCTCTTGGTGCTGGCTCGCTATGGACGCTTCCTAGAACTGGGGCTGCGAGATATCCTCAACCATAGCCAATTGGATCTCGGGGCCTTCGAGAAACGCCTATCGTTCTTTGCGATTCAAGTTGATCCAGAATTACCTAATTTCAATGCTCTGTGGCGTGAACTCGTGCATCATTTTCAAGCGAGTGATTTTGCGCCCCTGCCTCATAAAGCGTTTCCCATCACAGCAGTGGCCGAGGCTTTTAAATATATGGCCGAGGCCAAGCATATCGGCAAGATTGTGGTCTCCTTGGAAGATAAAGCCGCCATCAGAAACCTGGTGCTGGCGAAACCTGGCGTGAGTCAGCACGCCAGAGAAGCGCTGCCCTCTCCGGCTGTACGATCGCGTCAGCCTTCCAGCAGGGCTTCCATCAGGTCTAATGCCTTTAAAGAGCCGATGACTACCAGTGAATTCCAAGTAGATTTTCTCAAGGATGGATTACTACCCTCAGAAGGCATTGAGGTATTTAAACGGGTTTTAGGGAGTGCAGTCCCTCAAATTTTGGTCTCGACCACGGATCTATTGGCTGGCACTCATCACCAACTGATGGGTCATATACTCACTTCTCCAGAGGTGATAGATCAGCCTAAACGAGGCGTACTGGCTCCACCAACCCATGCAAGACCGCCGGTCAATAATGATTACGTCGCGCCTAAAAATGAGGTTGAGAAAAAGCTTGCCACTATCTGGCAAGAGGTGCTTGGAATCAAGCAGGTCGGGATTGGCGATAACTTTTTTGAGCTTGGTGGCGATTCACTCTTGATTGTTCAGGTTCGTAGCAAGCTACAAGAAACATTCAAGAAAGATTTTTCCACCACTGATTTATTTCAATATCCGACCATCAGCGATTTGACGAAATATATCAGCCAAGAAGTTGAGCAGCCGACTTTTCAGCAAGCTCACACCCGTGCCAAGCGGCAGCAAGATGCGATGGCCGAAGAACTCCAACTGATGCGGCGAAGGAGGAAAGGACGTGGATAATCAAACAACGCCTAATCCTCTGAAAGGCATCGCGATTGTGGGCATGGCGGGCCGTTTCCCTGGGGCAAAAGGGATCGATCAGTTTTGGCAGAACCTTTGTGAGGGGGTTGAATCCATTTCCTTCTTCACGGATGAGGAGTTGGTGGCTGCAGGGGCAGATTCAGCGCTGCTCAATGACTCCAGCTATGTCAAAGCTGGGGCAGTGTTAGACGACATTGAGAGGTTTGACGCTCGATTCTTTGGTTTTTCAGCCCGTGAAGCTGAAATGATGGATCCACAGCATCGTCTGTTTTTGGAATGTGCTTGGGAGGCGCTGGAAGACGCGGGCTATGACCCTGAAACAGAGCCAGGGTTGATCGGCGTTTATGCGGGCGGTAACCTCAGCAGCTATCTATTGAACAATCTGACTGCAGCCCATGAACCGCTCAAATCCATGGTTGGGGAAACTGTCTTGATTGGCAATGATAAGGACTATATTGCGACCCGGGTTTCCTATAAGTTGAACTTGCAGGGGCCAAGTTTTAATGTCAGCACGGCTTGCTCCACATCATTAGTCGCGGTTCATTTGGCCTGCCGAGGATTACTGAGCTACGAGTGCGATGCGGCATTGGCGGGCGGTATTGCCATACAGGTGCCGCAAGCATCGGGTTATTTATATCAGTTAGGCGGGTTTTCTTCGCCGGATGGCCACTGTCGGGCCTTTGATGCGGACGCCCGGGGAACCATTTTTGGCAATGGGGTGGGCATTGTGGTGCTCAAGCGATTGGAGGATGCCCTGGCCGATGGCGACTATATTCATGCCGTGATTAAAGGCTCAGCCATCAATAACGACGGTTCCTCGAAGGTGGGCTATACGGCCCCTAGTGTTGAGGGGCAAGCAGAGGCCATTGCTGAGAGTCAAGCGATCGCGGGCTTTAATCCCGAAACAATAACTTATATTGAAGCCCACGGAACAGGCACCGCTTTAGGCGACCCGATTGAAATTGCGGCACTGACACAAGTATTTCGGGCCAGCACCCAGAAAAACGACTTCTGTGGCATTGGCTCAGTCAAGACTAATGTTGGTCATCTCAATTCAGCCTCTGGGGTAACGGGTTTAATCAAAACCGTCCTGGCATTGAAGCATAAACAGATTCCCCCGAGCTTGCATTTTGAAGCCCCCAATCCTGAGATCGATTTTGCTAACAGTCCGTTTTACGTCAATACCAAGCTGACGCCGTGGCAAACGAACGGGACACCACGGCGAGCTGGGGTGAGTTCATTCGGTGTCGGTGGCACCAATGCCCATGTGGTGTTGGAAGAAGCCCCGCCGGTTGAGGTGTCTGGCCCGTCGCGCCCATGGCAATTGCTGCTGCTTTCAGCAAAAACCCACTCAGCACTAGAGACTGCCACGGAGAATTTGGTACATCATTTGGACGATGAGCTGAATTTGGCAGATGTGGCGTACACCCTCAACGTGGGTCGCCGAGCCTTCAACCATCGCCGTTTTGTCGTGAGCCAGGGGATTGAGACCGCCCAAAGTGCCCTCAGGAGTCTTAAGCCTGACTGGGTTGGGACGCATCTGCAAACACCTGGAGAGCGACCAGTGGTGTTTATGTTCTCGGGGCAGGGAGCCCAATACGTGAACATGGCCCAAGCGCTTTACCAGAGTGAAGCTACCTTTGCCAAACAGGTGGATATCTGCTGTGAGCTGCTGAAACCACACCTGGGAGTAGACCTACGGCAAGTCCTGTATCCGGATCCTGAGCAGTTAGCGTCAGCGAGTGAGCAATTGCAACAGACTGCTTTGGCTCAACCAGCGCTGTTTGTGATTGAGTATGCCTTAGCCCAACTGTGGCAGGAATGGGGCGTGTGTCCGAAAGCTATGATGGGCCACAGCATTGGGGAATATGTCGCGGCCACCCTGGCGGGCGTCTGGTCATTAGATGATGCCTTGGCATTGGTGGCAGCGCGCGGAAAGTTAATGCAGAGATTGCCCTCCGGGAGCATGCTAGCGGTGCCCCTTTCTGAGGAAGAGGTGATGCCGCTGTTGGGTCAGGAACTGTCTCTAGCAGTGATTAATGGCCCCACATCTTGTGTAATGTCGGGTGCGACTGAAGCGATAGAGGCATTGGAGAGTCAGTTAGCGTCGCAAGGGATTGAAGGTCGCCGTCTCCATACCTCCCATGCGTTCCATTCCTCGATGATGGAGCCGATATTAGAGAGCTTCACGCAAAAGGTGAAGCAAGTGCAACTCAGTGCGCCCCAGATCCCCTACCTCTCCAATGTGACAGGGACTTGGATTACGGCTGAGGAAGCAACGAGTCCGGCCTATTGGGCGAGGCATTTACGGCAACCCGTGCGCTGGGCTTCTGGATTGGACGTGTTAATGGAAGACCCGTCGCAGATTTTGGTAGAGATAGGACCAGGACGCACTTTAACAACCCTCGCAAAACGACATCCTGAGCAGGTGCCTAAGCAGGTCGTGTTGTCCTGCATCAGACATCCGCAAGAGACTGTTTCAGATGTAGCATTTTTGTTGAAGACTGTGGGTCAGTTGTGGCTAGCAGGAGTAGACGTTGATTGGTCTGGCTTTTATGCTCACGAGCGACGTCATCGACTGCCTCTACCGACCTATCCCTTTGAACGTCAGCGCTATTGGGTTGAAGCAACCAAAGCTGCCGCCAGGGGGCAACTCCCCTCGACCTTTAACCTTTGGCAATCGCTCGTGCAGGCGGGTCAACATCAGGCCGATGTCGGTACCTCGGATTTCGATGCAGAGGGCTATTTAGAGAACCAAGCCAGTTTAGAGTCTCTGTGTTTGGCTTATATGAACCTTGGACTGAGGCAGTTAGGGGTTTTTGAGAGTCCGATTCAGCGGTACTCACTTGAAGCGATTTTGGAGAAGTGTCAGATAGTTCCGCACTATCGGCAATTAGTCTCTCGCTGGCTGCAAGTACTCGTAGAACAGGGCCATTTGCAGATAACGAGGGACTTATTTAGCCATTTAGCACCCTGTTCAGCAGATTCTGTGAAGGTGCTTCTAGAGAAGGTCAAAAGTAAGTGGGCAGATCGGCCCAAAATCGTCGATTTAGTCCAAAATTGTGGCGAAAATTTGGTTTCTGTTTTGCTGGGTGAACAAGAACCATTGAAATTTTTTCAGGATCTGATATACGACTTTGATGAAGCCGAGGATGTTAACCAGCAATTTCCCTTAAATGCCTATTACAACAGCATCTTGCAGGCAATCGCGAAGCAAGCTGTAGATGCCTTACCGCCGCTAACCCATCTGAGAGTCCTGGAAGTGGGTGGGGGGCAGGGGCTAGCGACCCGGGCATTACTCCCGGTATTGCCTTCTGAGCGAACCCAGTATACATTCACCGATATCGGGGCTTCCTTCCTCAACAGTGGCAAGAAGAAGTTTAGTGCCTATCCTTTTATCGACTATCGTCTCCTGGACATTGAGCAGCCTCCCACGGAACAAGGGTATGCAGAGCACAGCTTTGATGTGGTGATCGCTGTCAATGTGCTGCATGTGACCCAAAATATCGGTGCAACGCTCCAACATATCCGCTCTTTGCTTGCTCCGGATGGCTTATTGTTGATTTGTGAGTTAACTCAAGCGTCACCCTACTTTGACACCACCTGGGGTTTGCTGATGAATCCAGTTGCCGATGAAGGGCGCAGCCAAGGCAATCCGTTTTTATCCCGGCAGCAGTGGCGAGTAGCCCTTTTGGAACGTGGGTTTGTAGAAGTGGAAGCGTTCCCGGTTGCTGACACATTGGGGCAGCATATCTTGATGGCCCAGGCAACGGCATCAACAGCGCTACCGACCCCTGCCGCCTTTATCCAAACCCTGGAACAGAAAGATACTGAGCAACCCCCTCAAGTCCCAGGTGGCAAAAAGCCGGACATCACTGATTGGTTCTATGTCCCCTCGTGGAAACGTTCTGCACTGCCACCTACGATTCAGGCAACTCAGCCTAGCTGCTGGTTAATGTTTATCGATGAGTGTGGTTTGAGTGCCAAAATCCTAAAGCGACTAGAGCTTGAAGGCCATGATGTAATTGCGGTCAAGATTGGGGAGAAATTTAGGAACCCCGGTTCCCCTGCTGAGACCCCCAAAGAATACACGATTAATCCTCAATGCAAGGAGGATTATGATGCCTTGCTCAGAGAATTGATTGACCTGAATTGGGTTCCGACGAAGATCGCCCATCTATGGAATGTTACCCCCCCTAGTTACACGGCGTTAGGGCTAGATACGATCACGCTAGCTCAAGAGAAAGGACTCTATTCGCTGCTGTTCCTTGTACAGGCACTGGGACAACAGAATTTGACGAGTGACAGTGACTTGCAAATCGACGTGATTTCTAGTCATCTCCAGTCAGTGACCGGAGAGGAAAAGCTATCTATAGAGAAAGCCCCCTTGTTGGGAGCTGTCAGGGTGATTCCCCTGGAATATCCAAACCTGAGTTGTCGGAGCATTGATGTGTTGTTGCCTGACGACAGTGGGCAAGCAGAAAAACTGGCAGAGCATTTGTGCGCTGAACTCAGTGTGAATGCTGCTGAGCCAGTGATTGCCTATCGGGGTATGCATCGCTGGTTGCAATTCTTTGAGCCCGTGCCCTTGGAGAACCCGAGCGAGGCAAAGTCACGGTTAAGAGAGGAGGGTGTTTATCTCATCACAGGGGGCTTAGGAGCGATTGGGTTGACCTTGGCAGACTATTTGGCTAAAGCGGTACGAGCCAAGCTGATCCTCATAGGACGTTCGGATTTTCCGGCCAAAGATGAGTGGGAACAGTGGCTGTCGAACCACGAGCCGGAGACTGACATTAGTTACAAGATTCTTCAGTTACAAGCACTGGAAGCATGTGGAGCCGAAGTTTTGGTCGTCAGTGCAGATGTGGCTAACCTCGAGCAGATGCAACAAGTGGTTGCTCAAGCTCAGGAGTACTTTGGCCCGATTAATGGGGTCATCCACTCTGCGGGTGTTCTGGGCGACAGCATGATTGTGCGCAAAACCCGTGAAGCGGTCGAAAACACCTTGTCTTCTAAGGTGGGGGGTACCCTCGTTCTGGATAACATTTTTCAAGATGCTGAGCTGGACTTTATGGTTCTGTGCTCATCCCTGGCTTCCATCAAACCTTTATTTGGCCAGATTAGCTATTCCTCAGCCAATAACTTTTTGGATGCCTTTGCTCATCATCGCAATACTACCAAGGGTGGCTTGACCGTCTCGATTAATTGGGATGGTTGGCAAGCAGGTGGGATGGGAGTAGAAGGGGTGAAGCGATTGGAGCAAGCTCTGGCGTTGCCCAAACTGCAACGGAAAGACGTAACGCACCCGTTGTTTGAGGAATGTTTAGTCGAGGGACAAGCGCAGGCCATCTATGTCTCCAAGCTACAAGTAAATCAGAACTGGGTTCTTGATGAACACAGGCTGATGGAGCAGGCGACCCTACCGGGAACCGCTTACTTAGAAATGGTAAGAGCGGCCGGGGCAGATTACACTCAGCAGACCCTGTTAGAAATCCGAGAAATTTACTTCCTGAAGCCCCTAATTGTAGAAGAGAGCGAGGAAAAAGAAGTTCGGACGATTCTGCAAGACCAAGGCGAGATAGTCGAGTTTGTGGTGATGAGTCAATCCCCCTCAGAATCAAAGGGATGGATTGAACATGCTCGCGGTAAGATCGCCAACTTGAAATCAGAATATGTGGAACCGGTATCCATTGATGACCTGGAAGCTAAGTGTAACCAGCAGATCATCACCTTTTCTAAGCAACAGCTGCAGATACCACCAGAAGTTTTGAAACTTGGGGAAAGATGGAATAATCTGCAGTGGATAAAACAGGGTAAAAATCAAGCGCTGGCTTGCTTAGAGTTGCCTGAAGCATATGCCAACGATCTCAACTTGTATCAGTTGCATCCGGCCTTACTGGATATGGCTACTGCGTTTTTCAATCTGGGATTTCAGGAGGAAACAAGCGTTTATCTGCCGTTTTGCTATAAGCGATTGCAAGTCAGAGGAGAGCTACCGCAACGAGTCTATAGCTATATCCAGGTGTTGGAAGGTAGTGAAGTGTCAGGAGAGACCCTGAAGTTTAACATCACGATTTTCAATGAAGCAGGAAGGAAACTCGTTGAGAGTGAAGAATATACCCTGAGGCGAATCAATCCAGGCAACGTCGATAGGGGTAAGGCAGATAAGGCCAGCGCCGATCAGCGCACCACTCAAAAGTTGAGTGTCCCGAGTGAGAACTATACGCTGAATATCTCTCGTCCTGGTCGGTTGCATACGCTCAGATTCCAGCCAACAGAACGTATGCATCCTGGCCTTGGCGAGGTTGAAATAGAAGTTGCAGCAACGGGGCTGAACTTCATGGAAGTGCTGGTTGCCCTAGGGTTGTTGCCAATCCCCGCTGACATGGCCTTTAGCTTTGGGCTTGAATGTGCTGGCAGAGTCAGTGCCTTGGGAGAGGGGGTAGAAGACTTTGAAGTTGGTGATGAAGTGATTGCCTTGGGGACAGCCTGCTTTAGCCGTTTCATGACAACATCAGCTCAGTTAGTGGCCCCCAAACCTGACCATTTAAGCCTCGAAGAAGCTGCTACCATCCCCATTGCCTTTGTCACGGCCTACATTGCCTTAATGCATTTTGGCAGGCTGCAGTCGGGTGAGAAGGTACTGATTCACTCTGCGGCTGGAGGGGTCGGGATGGCGGCAGTGCAAATCGCGCAGTGGGTTGGGGCAGACATCTTTGCGACGGCAGGCACTCCTGAGAAACGGGAGTTCTT
Source organism: Cyanobacteria bacterium P01_A01_bin.123 (assembly GCA_039815185.1). GTDB lineage: Bacteria > Cyanobacteriota > Cyanobacteriia > Phormidesmidales > Phormidesmidaceae > JBCBZT01. The sequence goes on from JBCBZT010000051.1 coordinate 46,695, forward strand.
GCACTCATTAGGAATTAAGCACGTGATGGATTCTCGCTCGCTTGCGTTTGCCGATGAGGTGATGGGCCTAACCGAGGGAGCTGGGGTGGATGTGGTGTTGAACTCGTTGGGGGGCGAATTTATCTCGAAGAGTCTCTCGGTGCTGGGGCGCTATGGCCGCTTCCTAGAATTGGGGTTGCGTGATATTGTCAACGATACGCCTCTAGGTCTAGGTGTTTTTGAGAAACGCTTATCCTTTTTTGCCATTCATGCAGAGCCAGAGCTTCCAGGCTTTAGTGCCTTTTGGCAAGAAGTGGTGCAACATTTCCAACAACAGAATTTCCGGCCCATGCCCCACAAGGTATTCCCCCTTGGAGAAGCCTCGAATGCGTTTGAATATATGAGTCAGGGCAAGCACATCGGCAAAATCGTCTTGTCTTTTGAGGACAAAGCGGCGTTAGAGCAAGTCTTGATGGCTCAAGCAGAAGAGACTGAGGACACCGCAGAGCCAGGAGCTTTTGCGATCCCCTTCTCTGCAGTGTCCTCTGGGGTGGGGGCTGAGGGGCGGGCGCGTCAGCCAGCGGCTGCGACTGCCAACACCTTGCCCGTAGATATTCGTGCCGATTGGTTGTCCCCATCAGAGGGGATAGACGTCTTTGAGCGAATTATGGCAGGTAGTCGCTTTGCCCAGGTATTAGTCTCGACCAGCAACTTCCTGACTCGCGGTGAGCCGAACAGTCCCTATGAGATGCTAAGTCTGAAGCATGTAGAGAACGCCTCACAGTCCATGCAGGCAACCCATGCACGCCCAGAATTAGAGAATGCTTATGTGGCACCTAAGAATGAGATTGAGCAAGTGCTTGCCCAAGTCTGGCAAGAGGTTTTAGGTATCAAGCAGATCGGCATCCACGACAACTTCTTTGACTTGGGAGGAGACTCCCTGCTGGCTACACAAGTCGTTTCTAAGTTAGAGAAATTTCCCATTAATCTACCCAGTTATTTGTTAGAGACAGCGGTTGTTGAAATATTCAATTATTCAACCATCCAATCTTTTGCTCGGTACTTAAGTCAAGAACAAACTCCAGAAGCTCCTGTGGAAGAGGGGAGCGAGCGTGCGAAGTCTCGTAACGCTCGACAAGGCTTAAGAGAAAAGCAGAAGCAATCCAGACAGAAGCATCGCTTAAAGAACAAATCATAATGAGTTAAACACCCATCTTTACGCTTCCATTGCAATTTGTTTGTAGAGTCTGAACCTAAGAATTGAGAGGTTTGAGCTTTAGATGAAAGGATCGCATTTGCATAATATGAATGGCTCAGAGATAGCTATTGTCGGTATGTCTGGCCGTTTCCCGGGAGCCAGGGATATTGATGCGTTTTGGCAGAACCTGCAAGATGGCATAGAATCGACCTCATTTTTCTCTGATTCGGAACTAACTTCTTCAGGCGTATCTCCTACCCTGCTGAGTGATCCTGGTTATGTCAAAGCAAAGCCTATTCTTTCAGATGTTGAACTGTTTGATGCTGAATTCTTTGGCTTTAGCCCTAAAGAAGCTGAAATGATGGATCCGCAACATCGTCTCTTCTTGGAACATGCTTGGGAGGCACTTGAAAATGCCGGTTACAATCCTGAAGCTTACGATGGGCTGATTGGTGTTTATGCAGGTGTAGACATCAATAGTTACTTACTCAACAACGTTTATCCATGTTATGGAAATGTCCTAGATTTACAAACACTTATTGGTAACGCGACTGATTATCTCTCTACCCGAGTATCTTACAAGCTGAATTTGAAGGGGCCTTCTGTCACTGTTCAAACAGCCTGTTCTACTTCTTTAGTATCCGTCCACATGGCATGCCAGAGTTTGCTGAGTGGTGAATGTGATCTATCTTTAGCTGGTGGTATTTCACTCACGGTTCCCCAAAAAGTTGGATATTCCTACCAGGAAGGGGGAATTGCTTCGTCGGATGGTCATTGTCGTGCCTTTGATGCTGAAGCCAAAGGAACCATTTTTGGTGAAGGTGTGGGAGTTGTCGCTTTAAAGAGACTAACGGATGCCTTGGCAGATGGTGACTGTATTTATGCAACTATTAAAGGCTCAGCGATTAACAATGATGGGGCTTTGAAAGCTGGCTATACAGCCCCTAGTCGAGATGGCCAAGCAGCAGTGATTTCAGAAGCTCAGGCTGTGGCCGAAATTAATCCAGAAACAATCACCTACATTGAGGCCCACGGAACAGGCACCGCTTTAGGCGACCCGATTGAAATTGCGGCACTGACACAAGTATTTCGTAGAAGTACTGATAAAGAAAAGTTCTGTGCGATCGGTTCGGTCAAGACCAATGTCGGGCATCTCATGACAGCTGCTGGCGTAACCAGCTTGATTAAGACAATCTTGGGTCTCAAAAACCGCTTGATTCCCCCGAGTCTGCATTTTGAATCCCCCAATCCCAAAATCGATTTTGCCAACAGTCCGTTTTACGTCAATACCCAGCTGTCGCCCTGGAAAACGAACGGGACACCACGACGAGCTGGGGTGAGTTCGTTTGGCGTCGGCGGTACCAATGCCCATGTGGTGCTGGAAGAAGCTCCGCTGGTTGAGGCGTCTGGCCCGTCGCGCCCGTGGCAGTTGCTGTTGCTTTCGGCCAAAACCAATTCAGCCTTAGAAACCGCCACAACCAACTTGGCGCAATACTTGCAAGGTAATCTGAATCTGGCGGATGTGGCGTACACCCTCAGCGTGGGGCGTAAAGCCTTCAACCATCGACGGATGTTGGTTGTCCAGGATATTGAGGCAGCCAAAACCGCTCTGAGTCGTGATGGTTCTGAGCCAGTGTTAAGTCACCTGCAAGAACCAGGGGGGTATCCGGTGGTGTTTATGTTCTCGGGGCAGGGAGCCCAATACGTAAACATGGCCCAGGAGCTCTACCAGAGTGAAGCGACCTTTGCCGAACAGATTGATATCTGCTGTGAGCTACTGAAACCCCATCTGGGCCTAGACCTACGCCAAGTCCTGTATCCGGATCCTGAGCAGTTAGCGTCAGCGAGTGAGCAATTGCAACAGACCGCTTTGGCTCAACCAGCGCTGTTTGTGATTGAGTATGCCTTAGCCCAACTATGGCAGGAATGGGGCGTGTGTCCGAAAGCTATGATGGGTCACAGCATTGGGGAATATGTCGCGGCTACCCTGGCGGGTGTTTGGTCACTAGAAGATGCCTTAGCACTGGTAGCAGTGCGCGGAAAGTTAATGCAGGGGTTGCCGTCCGGGAGCATGCTAGCGGTGCCCCTTTCTGAGGAAGAGGTGCTCCCCCTACTGGATGAGAAATTGTCGCTAGCAGTGATTAATGGCCCCGCTACCTGTGTGGTGTCAGGTACCACTGAAGCGATAGAGGTATTGGAGCGTCAGTTAGCGAGTCAAGGCGTTGACAGTCGTCGTCTACACACCTCCCATGCGTTCCATTCCTCGATGATGGAGCCGATACTGGAGACATTCACCGCTAGGGTGAAACAAGTGCAACTCAGTGCACCTCAAATTCCCTACCTCTCCAATGTGACGGGAACTTGGATTACGGCTGAGGAAGCAACGAGTCCGACCTATTGGGCGAAGCATTTACGACAACCCGTGCGCTGGGCTTCTGGCTTGGACGTGTTAATGGAAGACCCGTCGCAAATTTTGGTAGAGATAGGACCAGGACGCACTTTAACAACCCTCGCAAAACGACATCCTGAGCAGGTGCCTAAGCAGGTCGTGTTGTCCTGCATCAGACATCCGCAAGAGACTGTTTCAGATGTAGCGTTTTTGTTGAAGACTGTGGGTCAGTTATGGCTAGCAGGAGTAGACGTTGATTGGTCTGGCTTTTATGCTCACGAGCAACGTCATCGACTGCCTCTACCGACCTATCCCTTTGAACGTCAGCGCTACTGGGTTGAACCAACCAAACAGGAAGCCGATAACCGTCTAGATCGGACGTCATCGGGTAGAAAGTCGGACATCGCCGATTGGTTCTATATACCTTGCTGGAAACAATCGCCACCACTAATACCTATCGAACAAGAAGCATTAACTTTACGAAAGTCATACATTCTGGTGTTCATTGATGAGTGCAACTTAGGGACTCAATTGTTGAAACCACTGGTTAAAGATTATCAGGAAGCGATTGTGGTCAAAATTGGGACAGAGTTTACTCAACTCAGTGAAGGTCTATATACTCTCAATCCTGTAGAAAGCGATGGGTATGATGCCTTACTCAAAGAACTTTTAGAGCAACGAAAGTTGCCCAAAAAGATTGTTCATTTATGGAACGTTACATCTGTAAATGGAACTGAACCAACGCTTACGAGTGTTAAGAAAGCTCAAGCATCAGGATTCTACAGCCTTTTGTTTCTTATCCGAGCATTAGAAAAACAGGATTTTAATAAGCAATTGCAAATTACGGTTATCTCCAACAACATGCAATCGGTGATAGGAGAAGAGGTATTCTCCCCAGAGAAGATAACTCTACTTGGGCCAGTCAAAGTAATTCCGCAAGAGTATCCAAATATTAGCTGTTGCAGCATTGATGTAGTTCTTCCGGACGCCGGAAATTGGCAGCCGCCGGTCATAGATCAGCTCCTCACAGAACTAAGGCTACCTATCTCTGAGCGAGTAATTGCCTACCGTGGTAATCACCGTTGGATACAAACATTTGAGCATGTTCAACTGGATGAATCTCTTGAGGAGAGATCGCAATTGAGAGAAGGAGGCGTCTATCTGATTACCGGTGGACTCGGAGGCATTGGACTGATACTGGCAAAACATTTGGCCAAGATGGTACGTGCTAAACTTATCTTAACTGGACGTGCAGTTATTCCAGCTCGAGAAGAGTGGTCAAGTTGGCTAGCGACTCACTCGGAGACTGATGTCATTAGCTACAAGATTCGAAAAGTACAAGAACTCGAAGCGTTAGGTGCAGAGGTTCTGGTGCTGAGTGCCAACGTAGCGAACTTAGCGCAAATGGAAGAGGCAGTTGCTCAAGCTCAACAGCAGTTTGGTCAACTCCATGGGCTCATCCACGCTGCCGGGATCATTGGAGGAAAATCATTTGATACTATTGCGCAGCTTAGTGAAACTGAGTGTGAACAGCAATTTCAATCCAAAGTCTATGGACTTTTAGTCTTAGAAAAAGTCTTACATGATAAGGAGCTGGATTTTTGTTTATTGATGTCTTCTTTATCATCAGTTTTAGGAGGGTTGAGATATGTTGCTTATGGGGCCGCAAACCTCTTCATGGATGCATTTACTTATCAGCATAACCAGACCTCTCCTATCCCCTGGCTCAGTGTAAATTGGGATGCTTGGAAAGATGACGGAGAAAAGCAAGCTGAATTTAGTCAAACTAGTTTGGCTAAATTTGCTTTCACCCCAGAGGAAGGTGTTAAGGTATTACAGCGTATTTTATCTAGAAATGAATTTTACGATCAGATAATCGTTTCAACTGGAGACTTACAATCTAGGCTCAGAAAATGGATTATTCCTCTCCTTCATAGTGAGAGAGACATAAACCAAGAGTCTTCACTTTATCCAAGACCAGATTTACAGAATGTTTTTGTTCCTCCTAGGAATGAGATAGAGAAAAAGCTTGCTAATATCTGGCAAAATCTTCTTGGCATAGAACAGGTAGGAAGCCACGACAACTTTTTTGAACTCGGTGGTGATTCGTTGCTAGCCACACAAATTATATCGCGGGTAAACAAGACATTTCATGCCGATTTATCCATAAGCAATATGTTTGAAAAACCTACTGTCGCTGGCACATTAGAACAAGTCAAAAACGCTGGGTTGATGTTCCCAAAACAGCAAAACATTGCTGCTGCTTTAGATGAACGTGAGGAGGGAGTGCTGTGAAACCCGTCAACGAATTATTATCTTATTTTCAAAGCCTAGATGTCAGGCTCTGGGTTGATGGTGCGCAGCTACACTATAGTGCTCCTCAAGGAACACTGACGCCGACTTTGAAATCTCAGCTAATAGAGCGCAAATCAGAAATAATTGAATTTCTTCAGAGAGGTAGTACTGACTCAAGTTCTGATGCTAAATCAATTCTGCCCATCTCAAGAGATATAGAGCTACCCCTATCCTTTGCTCAGCAGAGACTATGGTTTCTCCAACAGTTAGAACCTGATAACCCTTTTTACAATGAAAATTTCGTTATACGGCTCACAGGAGTGCTTAATGTAGCAGCACTAGAACAGAGTCTAAAGTTCATTGTGCAACGTCATGAGTCCCTGCGCACTGCCTTCAAGGCAGTGGGAGAACAAACAATTCAAGTTATTGCTCCTGAATTGTTTATAGACCTGTTGCTGATCAACCTACAGAATTTTCCAGAAACTACGAAAGAGGCTGAGTTGCAGCGATTAGCAACCGAGCAACTCCAAAATCCTTTTGATTTAGCTCAAGATTCCTTAGTTCGCTGGATGCTTCTAAAGCTATGCGATCACGAGCATGTGTTGCTAGTTACTATGCATCACATTGTTTTTGATGGTTGGTCAGTGAGTATACTCCTTCATGAGTTATCGACCCTTTACCAAGCCTTCTCTACCGGAAAACCTGCATTGTTGCCTGAGTTGTCAATTCAATATGCGGACTTTGCTGTTTGGCAGCGACAGCAGTTGAAGGGAGAAAAACTAGAGTCTGAACTCTCTTATTGGAAGCAGCAACTCAACAATGCTCCGCCTCTGCTGCAACTCCCCACAGATCGGCCAAGGCCCTTAGCTCAGACTTAC
>JBCBZT010000074.1:0-28840 GCA_039815185.1 Cyanobacteria bacterium P01_A01_bin.123
CTGTAAACAGGAGGATAGATGAATCGCTTTCGGACTCAGATCCAGCTTCCCTGCTTCAATCTTGGATAAGTCCAAAATGTCGTTGATCATATCCAACAAGTGAGCCCCACATTGGTGGATGACTTTGACCTGTTGTTGTACCGTGTTGGGCAAAGCAGGCGATCTCTCCAATACCTGGGCGTAGCCCAGAATCCCATTCAGTGGCGTGCGTAGTTCATGGCTCATATTGGCTAAAAACTGACTTTTGGCCTGGTTGGCAAACTCAGCTTGTTCTTTGGCAACTTCGAGTTCGGCGGTACGGTTCTGCACCCGTTGGTCAAGCTCTGCGTTGGTTTGCTCCAGAACCTGAAATGAGTCCTTGAGCTGCTTGGCCATCGTGTTAAACGCCTGCCCCAGACGGCTCAATTCACGAGTGCCTTTAACCGTCACGGTTTGGTTCAACTGGCCGGCAGTCAAATTCTCTGAGGCAGTTTGTAACTTGACGATGGGATTAACAATCCAACGGGTAGTGAGAATACCCAGCACAATCACAACCCCCAGAGCACCCAAACAGAGCCAGAGGGTGGTGCGGGCACTGGCATAAATCTCAGCCATAAAGTCTGACTCAGGAACCACCACCACGATCAACCAATCTAAGCCTTCCTGCACTCCATAGGGTTGGACTTGCAGAAAATAAGTTTGGCCATCAATTTGATAGCGAGTTTGAATATTGTCCTCAATCCACGCTAAATCATCAAACTGCTCTTGCAGGTAGCTTGCCGATCGGCGAATCAAACTATTTTGACTCTCAAAAGTACTTAACCGCCCTAATTTGAAGGGTTCTGAGCTGACAATCGCGTAAGGCAGCTCTGCTGTAGAAGAGGCGACAAGATCACCAGATCGCTCAATAATAAAAACTTCTCCAGACTGAGCAACATCTAGTTGACGCAGGTAATTACTAATATCTAATAATGAAACCGAAATCCCTAAAACCCCTTCCAGGTTTCCTGAGTCATCATAAATTGGCGTAACGGTATCAATACTAATGTTTCCTTCATCAGTCCAGAAATAGATTGGCGTCCAGGTCATTTCACCCACTCGTTGGGCACGCTTAAACCAAGGTCTGGTCAGTGGATCATAGTTTTCAATAATCTTGGCCACCTGCTCTTCAAGATTGCCATAGTCATCAACTAAATAATGTTTTTTAATATTTTCGTTTTTGTCGTATACACCGATTGTCAATTCTCCTTTGACATAGAAAGTTTCGATTATCTGAGCATCTTCGGTGCTGAAATAAATGCTTGAAATGTTGTCATACAAATTGATGTGTCGCCAGATAAAGAGCTGCCAGACTCGATCAACGTTATCGACATCCAGTTCTCTGGTTTGAATTGAACTTTTTAAATTTTCAGTGATGACTACAGGGTCATCGAGATAAATATTCAGGCGTTCAGTAATTCGGTCTGTGACCTCATTTTGCAATTGAGAAACTGTACTCTCTACTGCGCTCTTACCACTTCTAAAGGAGAGATAACCGACCAGGCTGACAGCGACAAACAGTTGCAGAATAAACGGAACAATCAGGACTGTACGCAAAGATAGAAAGCCAATTTTTTGTCGCTCGGGATGATGAGTGGGGTTTGGAGAAGCCATAGATTTAATCTGCTATGATACAGCTTTAAATTGGGTCTTCAGTAGCCCTTATCCTCGTCAATTGCAATCGAAGTTGCTGAAGTCGAAGCTGATTACGAATTCGGCAGTGCAGCTCTAAGATTTGCAGGGGTTTAGTCACATAGTCGTTGCCCCCAACCGCAAACCCTTTCACTTTGTCCCATGCCTCATCTAGCGCACTTACAAAAATAACTGGGATGCGTTTGATCTGATCGTTCGCTCTTAATTGATGACAAACAGCATACCCACTCATATCGGGTAAGTTAATATCTAATAGAACCAGATCTGGCATAACCTTCGGGGCAAATCTCAAAGCCTCAGTCCCAGTTGATGCTTGCCAGACGGCATACCCCTCTTCTTTCAGCAGATGAGCTATCAACGATAGATTTTTAGCATCATCATCCACCACCATAATGGATGCTTTGCCAGCCAACTGCTTGTCCACAGACGAATCCTGGAGGGTAGCCCCGAGTTGGGAGGATTCTTCCCCTGGGTTTTGATCACCCAGGCTGGATAGCTGGGCTCGGGCAGCTCCAATTTGGATCTGATGATCGATTCGCACAAAAGCTTCTATGGTGTCGAACGGTTTCGTGATGTAGTCTGTTCCACCCACGGAAAATGCCTGCACCTTATCCCAAGACTCATCTAAAGCACTCACAAAAATCACCGGGATGAGTTGCGTGCGAGGATCAGCTTTGAGTTGCCGACAGACCTCGTACCCGTTCATCCCTGGCATATTCACATCAAGTAAAATCAAGTCTGGCAGCAGCACCCCTACTTTTTTCAACGCCTCTGCCCCACTTTGGGCTGACCAAACTTGGTACTCTTCATTTTTCAACATGTGGGTCAGCAACTCTAAATTGTGGGGCTGATCATCCACAACAAGAATCCAGGGAACCGATGAGCTACGCTGTTGAGGACTAGTCGCATCATCGGCAGTTGGTGTTGCTATGTCTTCGGCGTTTGACTCTGCCATGCCTTCGACAAGCGCCCCATTCTCAAGGGATGTCACAGGGGTAGACGACAAACCGACATTGCTCGCATTAAAGTGCTGAAGTAGCAACACCCCGATATTCCGCCGAGTCACCTTTGTGACAAATATATCTGAGAATACGTTCCACAAATCACGGGCAGCAACAGTTCCGAGATACGCACCAGAGTATCCCGTTTCAGCTCCAATTTGACTATAGGATTTTGATTTAGCTCCAGTAATTAACGCCTCTGCAAGCAAAAGCCTCAATACCTTACTTAGAGCTTTTCCCGTATGAGTAGTAAACAATTGGTTGGCAAATTCAAGTAGACGTTCAGAATCTGGCATCAGAAATAATTGAGAAACAACTCTGATGTTTATCATGCAGGGGTGACTGAAGGGTACCTGAAACGAAGTGCCATAAGCAAGGCGCTGCTATCCAAAAAACGAAACCGGTGGAGTGTTCAATAAGTTTGACGACTTATCTTTCTAGGCATAGCTTTTGCCCTGATTTTAAGGTGAGATCACCCCAGTCACTTGGGGTAATTTTGGACTCCAAAAGGCCTAACTAGACACTACCTCATAATAATTTATTCCGCTTCCATCGCAGTTCACGATGCTAGTCAGGGAGAATTTAATGCCGTCTCTGATGAGGAAATTTTGGAGGCCATCGATTGCTCGCCGCAGAAGAAGGCATCTTTTGCGAACCTGCCAGCGCAGCATCAGTTGCTGGCTTGTTGAAAGTCACATCACAAGTCCCTAACAACGCCACTATCGTCTGCGTACTGACTGGCAACGGCCTCAAAGATCCTGATACGGCGATCAAGCACAGCAACAATCAGTTTCACAGCGATCTGGCTTCGGACATTACAGCATTGGCAAACGTTATGGGCTTCTGATCTAAGCCACAGTGAGTTTAAGCTGAAGTCCCTTGTTGATGAGAAGCGCTCCCATCCGAGGCGGTTTCTGCTAAAGAGCGCGACGAGTTCTGAGAAAGCATATCGATCGTGTCTCCCAGCGCCATCGTTAGATTCTTACGGGTTTGAGCATGGGCGACCTGTTCTGAGTGGAGGGATTGAGCCAGGCGATCGTAGCGTAATAATGCCTCAATCAATTTTTTACTCAAGGCTTCGCTATCCAGCTGCGAAATCTCTGATTTAATCTGATTCAGATCGCGTTGCCCATTGTTGAGCCCTTGGGCAAGTGGGCCATCGTCAGCCATATCATGGTTCGCTGCTTCAAGCTTCTGGTTCAAGTCGCGAATCATATCCTTTAATTGCTGAGTCTCTGTTCGCCGCTGCTGCGCCTCTGTTTCATAGAGCCTGCGCCAATTCGCCGCACTCTTAAAAGCCGCATCACGCTCACTGGAAGTTTCTACCAACCGACGTTGAAGGGTTCTAATTTCTATTAACCACTGGGCTACATCGCTTGCCATAGGATGGTTGTTACCTTAAAGACACATAGAGAAAACAGCGAGTGGAGGGTAGGAAAGCGGCTAAATCGCACATTTTGATGATGGCACCCATTCTAAAAGAGAATCTCAACCAGTGTTTGCGGCGCTGGTAAAACAATCATAACGAGTAAGGCTAAGGAAAACAGCCCCCAGCTATCCCGCTGATTATCAAGTTCACTTACATCGTTCAATGCTGGTTCATCAACAGCAGGAATAAAAAACAACAAAATCGCCCACAACATAAATTCGCGATGGATAAAGGCCAGTCCTAAAACCAGGAGCCGCGCCACTTGACCAATCACCGCTCCCATCCGTTGACCATACATCGCGTGAACGATATGCCCCCCGTCCAACTGACCCACGGGCATCAAATTTAACGCAGTCACCACCAAGCCCAAACATCCAGACACCGCTACAGGATGCAGCTGAACAGCACTATTAGCAGATAGCGTCGTGCCTAAAGCAATTTTGCACAGCAGCAGTAGCAGTACTGAAGCGCTGGGATCAAGCGCCTGAAAATTGAGTAGGCTGGCGTCATCAGGCATCTCGACAATAGTCGAGTGACTTAATCCCCAAATTAACAAGGGTAATGTGATCACCAAACCAGCCATCGGCCCAGCAATGCCAACATCAAATAGGGCACGACGATTAGGGACAGGCGATCGCATTTGAATAAATGCCCCAAAGGTACCTAAGAAGAAAGGAACTGGGATGAAATAAGGCAGTGTTGTCCGAATCTTGTGATGACGGGCCACCAGATAGTGGCCTAGCTCATGGGTTCCCAAAATCGCGATTAAGGCAAGCGCATAAGGTAAGCCTTTTAAGAATAGGCTGGGGTCAGCCTGCAGCGACGCTTCAGTCACCCCAATAATAAACACACCCGTCGCTGTCGTTGTAAACAAAGTCATCAACAACAGCCCTAGCGCTAACCCAGGCCGGCTCAACTTTTCCGAACGACTAGTGGCCTTCTCCTTATCACGGGGATTAGGGACTAGAGCGAAAAAAGGCTTGCCGTTGAGCCCCTCTTGAAAGACCACCAAAAACCGTTGGCCAAACTTAGACTCGACATTACTGCGCACAGTGTCGTATGCAATATTTGGCGTTGCCCGCAGCTGCCCCCGACAAATCATCGCTTGGGGGCGATACTCAATATTCTGTAAGTAATAGACCGACCAAGGAAAACAGTTGTGAAGCCGAGCCTCTTCCTCCTTGTCGATCGGGCGTAAGGTTGAACGCGGTTCTGCCATCGGAGTGGATGACGTAGATTGCGTGGAGGGCTCATTTGTATTGGGCTTCGGACTTGGCACCCGCCCCTGCTGAATCAAATACCAATAGATAACCGGACAAATAATGAATAGACTTAAAAGCAACGCTGGCGGAAACGGCTCTTCTTGACCTTGGGTAACACTCCAAGCAGTCAACACAAAGGCCGGAGCCATCATCACCAGCCACAGCAACCAAGTGGGCGTACGAGTAATGTTGGCGACGCTCCGCTGCACCACAAAATATGTAAATATTCCCAGGAGAATCAACCAAAAAAGCATGGGCTAGTGTTGCTTTGAGCGCACTCTAAACACATTGGAAAGCCTAGCGGACTCAATCGTTCAACGCCCCTTACAAGGCATTCAGTTAGAACCTTACAGGAGTTAAAGAATTATCAACGCTCCGACACACATATTGACTAAGACCATCCATAGTAACAGGACACGTCAATCCCCACTATAGCCTTACCCGTCATATTGGTCTGTAGACTAAGTCATAGATTGCCGAAAATATCTTGGACGTTAATGCCTAATGCTACTGGGCTTGGACCCAAGTGCCATAAGCCGTCTAGCCAAAGTTATTGCTAGGATTCTTAAAGATTGCATGAGGATTTAGGGGAAACTGAGATTCACATCAGCATAAACTGCATCCGATTAAAGACTTGCGCAGGGGACTGCCCTCTATAACTAGGAAAAACTATTGATCTGGGTGTGGACGAGGTTGAAGGTTAATGACAGAGAAAAAAGCACGTCAGGTCTTCGAGACCATTTTCGCATTTCCACCCAATCGGGCAACCTTGGGCGGGACGGCCTACCTGGTCTTGGATCATCATGAACAGCATCAGCCGGCAAATATTTTGGTTGATTGTCCGCCTTGGAATGATCAGACCATTCGCTTCATTGAGATCAATGGAGGAATACGGTGGTTAACCATTACCCATCGCGGCGCTGCAGGGGCAGCGAAACAATTCCAGCGTCACTTCCAATGTGCCATCGTTGTGCAGGAACAAGAGGCTTACTTACTGCCAGGATGTGATGTTCAAACCTTTCACGAGAACCTCCGGTTAACTGCACTCAGTGATTTACGATGGACACCCGGTTATTCTCCCGGATCATCCTGTCTCTACCACTGGCGCTATGGGGGTGTGTTGTTTAGTGGACGCCATCTTTTACCGACGCACACAGGAAAACCCCAACCGATCAGATTTTCTAAGACTTTCCATTGGCCTAGGCAACTACACCAAGTAGACCGTCTCCGGACAAGCTTGAGTGAGGTGGATTTAAGCTATATCTGTCCAGGAGCAAATACAGGCTTCTTGAGGGGTAACTACGCGATCGCTAGTGCCCACCAGTCCTTGCAATCATTAGACCTCAATGAATTACAACATCAAAAACCGCTGCTCTAGAGCATCTTCTACGCAGCGGGGGGGTCCGCCACGACTAAAGCTCCTTTAAGCTGATCGACAGCGGCAAGATACTGATAATCTCGATCGGTCCCCATATCTTCTCGCCGAATCGGATCTCGCAGCGGCACTACTCGATCAGGTCGGATGCCAGAACGGTTAATATCACGGTGATTGGGCGTTTCATATTTGGCCACAGTAACTGCCAAACCTGATCCATCGGACAAATCAAACAAAGACTGAATCAACCCCTTGCCAAAGGTTGTATTACCGACTAGCTCTGCCCGACCATTGTCTTGCAAAGCGCCGGCTAGGATTTCGCTAGCGCTCGCAGTTCCCTGATTGACTAAAACCACTAAAGGCGCCTGGGTTAAGGCTGAGCCTGTGGCTTCAAAGCTATCAAAGATACCTTGGCGGTTAACGGTGTAGACAATCGTGCCGTTGTCGAGCCATAAACGAGCAGTGGCAATACCCGCCTGGAGCAGCCCTCCGGGATTATTACGCAAATCTAAGACGTAAGCGTTGGCCCCTTGAGTTGACAACTGCTGCATAGCCTCAGATAAATCATGGGCGGCATTGCTATTGAATTGACTGAGGCGCAAATAACCAATATTTATCCCATCTGATTGGGGACGCAACGCTGCGGTGACCGGATTGAGTGAAATCCGATCGCGCTCCAGAGATACATTAAACACTTTCCCTTGCCGCGCTAGGGTCAACACAACCTCTGTGCCAACCGCACCTCGCATCAGATGAGCGGCTTCATCAAGGGTCATCGCTTCAGTCAACAACCCGTCAATTTGAGCGATTGTATCCTTGGGTTGAATATCGGCACTGGCAGCGGGGGACCCTTCTATGGGGGCAATCACCGTTAACTGCTCAGTATCCTTATCTTTGGCAATCTGCAATCCAACCCCAGTCAACTCTCCAGCCGTATTAGTTTGCAGCGTCCGGTACTGCTCAGGTCGCAGCAAGCGAGTGTAGGGGTCATCCAAAGACGCGAGCATAGCCTGAATTGCGTCGTAGGTAGTACCGCGATTGGGAAAATCTTGTTGCACCAAACGCTGACGCACAAACCACCAGTTTTGATGGTTAAAGCTGTCATCCAAATAAGACCGACTGACAATACGCCACACCTCGGCAATGAGCTTCTGCTCATCACTCAAGGCGATCGCGGGGGCCTGGCTCAACCCTAACCACACGATCGTAGCAATCGCCAAACAAACCAAACATCTCAAACTTTTTTTGATCATTGCCGTCTTTGAAATAAAGCAGATCGCGAAAAAACGTTAATTTTAGCCTTGGCGTGATTTACCAGACTTAACTGCCGTTGCCTGGGCAAGTGAAGATAATAACCATACTCCCTGGCGCAATTACCCCATCCCCGTGGTTCGACACAATCTAGAAATTTAAAGTTTTGTAAAAGTTCTGAGGGAGCTCAAGCCTACCAAGATCTGGCCAGAAACTGCGAGCTCCAGTTCAAATCACCTGATTGACTGCTTTTACAAGATTTAGCCAGGTGGCAGAAATAGGGCTCAGCAGCGATCGCCACTGATAAAACGCTGATAAAACACCGTTATCGGTCTCAGTTTGACTTTGTGCTATGTTACATTTTCTATTGACAGCAATACATAACTATTAAGCTTTCGCTTCATGTTTACTAAGCAAGTCACCGATTCAAAAGCCTATCAGTGGTTTAATGAGCGGCTTGAGATTCAGGCCTTGGCCGATGATATCTCCAGCAAGTACGTCCCTCCCCACGTCAATATTTTTTATTGCTTGGGTGGTATTACTCTGGTCTGTTTTCTAATCCAGTTTGCCACTGGATTCGCAATGACGTTCTATTACAAGCCAACGGTTACTGAGGCATTCACATCAATTCAATACCTGATGACAGATGTCAACTTTGGTTGGCTGATCCGCTCTGTGCATCGCTGGTCTGCCAGTATGATGGTGTTGATGATGATTCTTCACGTTTTTCGGGTTTATCTTACTGGTGGATTCAAGAATCCCCGTGAGTTAACTTGGATAACGGGTGTGATTCTGGGTGTGATCACCGTAACTTTTGGTGTCACAGGCTACTCCCTGCCCTGGGATCAGCTTGGATACTGGGCAGTAAAGATTGTGTCAGGCGTACCTAGCGCGATTCCTGTTGTGGGTGACTCCATTGTTGAGTTGCTACGCGGTGGAGACAGTGTGGGTCAGGCCACACTCACTCGGTTCTACAGCCTACACACCTTTGTTCTGCCTTGGTCGATTGCAGTCTTCATGCTGCTTCATTTTCTGATGATTCGGAAGCAAGGCATTTCTGGGCCTTTGTAAGGCTGTTTGATTAAGCTTTGGTTGACTGCCAGCCAGCGCTCAAGATACGCGTTTTGATGACGTCAGTTTGATGCTAGGAGAAGCTTTTAGCAAATGTCAACACTCAAAAAGCCGGATCTCAGTGATCCTAAGTTAAGAGAAAAGCTAAAGCAGGGTATGGGGCATAACTATTACGGTGAGCCTGCTTGGCCTAACGATCTGCTTTACACCTTCCCAATTGTGATTCTCGGTACGATTGCCTGCTGTGTTTCCCTTGCAGTCCTCGATCCTGCCATGGTTGGTGAGCCCGCCAATCCGTTTGCAACTCCTCTGGAAATCTTGCCAGAGTGGTATCTCTATCCTGTGTTTCAGGTTTTGCGGATCGTGCCCAACAAACTCCTAGGTGTGCTGTTGCAAACAGCGATTCCTTTGGGCCTAATGTTGGTGCCTTTTATTGAGAACGTCAACAAGTTCCAAAACCCCTTCCGTCGCCCGGTGGCAACCACCGTGTTCTTGTTTGGTACGGTCGTTACACTTTGGCTCGGCATTGGGGCAACTTTCCCGATTGATGAGTCTTTGACGCTTGGGTTGTTCTAGAGCAATCTTTCAAAGCGTTTGTACAGCGTCAGCCATCGACATTTTGTCAGCAGCGCTTAAGTTGTTTTAGGTAACGAAACGTTCAGAACCGTTTGTCTAAGTTTTCGTGAGTCTTATCTGGCTTATGGGAATCTTAGAGAGGCGGTTCTTTGTGTTTTGACAAAGCCTTGATGTGGCGTCTCAGCCTCCAGCAAAGATTTTATAAACGATCCTCGAGTTGGACTTAGCTGACAGCGGATCTTGCTAGGATCTACGCATCGCTCAAGGGATAGTTTTGACGCAATTGGAGAATCACTCAGCATAATCAGTTCCTATTCATTACTGCTATGACTCGTACTGCGCTTATCACAGGCATCACTGGTCAAGACGGCTACTATCTCAGTCAACTACTGTTATCTAAGGAATATCGAGTGGTTGGGCTAGTACCGCCCAGCCGCCAGGGGAGCATTGCAAAACTCAATGACTTAGCCAATCAGGTTGATATTTACTCAGTTGATTTGACCGATAGTCAAGCGCTCAAGGTCGCTGTTGAGCAACTCCAGCCCGACGAAATTTATAATCTCGCCGCACCCAGTTTTGTCCCAGATTCCTGGAAAGATCCTTTGGGGACTTTAGATTTGATTACGGGGACGGCAACACGTTTGCTGGACGCGATTCGAGAAGTCGGTTTAGAAACTCGGTTTTACCAGGCCAGCAGTTCTGAAATTTTTGGCCAGGTTCAAGAATCTCCCCAATCAGAGGAAACGCCGTTTCGACCCAAAAATCCTTACGGGGCAGCCAAACTCCATGCTCATTGGACTATGGTTCACCACCGCGAGCGATATGGTTTATTTGCCTGTAGCGGTATTTTATACAACCATGAGTCGCCTCTGCGTCCCCCTCAATTTGTCACCCGTAAGGTAGCTTTAGCCGCGGCTTCGATTAAAGTGGGTCTGCGCGATCGCTTGATGATGGGCAACCTTGAGGCCAAGCGCGATTGGGGCTTTGCAGGTGACCATGTGGAAGCGATGTGGCGCATGCTCCAAGCCGATCAGGCTGAAGACTATGTAATTGGCACCGGTCAACTCCATTCGGTGCAAGATTTGGTGACCGCTGCCTTTGCTAGTGTTGACTTAGATTGGCAAACCTATGTCGATCTTGATCCGAGTTTGCTGCGCGCCGATGAACATTTTCAACTCGTGGCTAATCCTAGCAAGGCGAATCAAAAACTGAACTGGATACCCCAAGTCAGTTTTGAGCAGTTGATTGAAAAGATGGTGCGTACCGATTTAGAAAAACTGGAGGCAGGTGCAGCCATGCCCTCCTCTGCTCAACCCCGATAACTCCACTGGTACAGACGATTGGTTAAAGATACCTCAGGTTATTGCTTTCTATTTCTGGAAATCTTTGAATGTGAGGGCGGTATTCAGTCCTACATTCGAGATGTGCTGGCAGCCTATCTCTCCCTTGATGACTTACCTGCCGCCGACGTACTGCTGTTGCGAGACGGCCCAACTTGTGAAAATCCTTTTCGCAGCAGTCCATTGCGATTCCATTACGCGAAGATGCGTTGGCCCAAGTTAGGCCGGATAAGACTAGTTATGTCCTTGGTCAAAACGCTGCTAGTCCGTCGTCCCCAGCGAGTATTGTGTGGGCACATTCGGTTAGCGCCGTTGGTGAGGTTACTATGCCGCTATCTGGCTATTCCTTACACGGTGTTAACCTACGGTAAAGAAGTTTGGTATCCACTTGGGCCTGCTTATCGTCAAGCGTTGCAATCGGCTGACGAGGTTTGGACGATTAGTCGCTATAGTCGGGATTTACTGTGTCAGGCGAACCAGATTAACCCCAGCCAGGTCAAACTTTTGCCTTGTGTAGTTGATGGAGCCGTCTTTACTCCTGGACAAAAGGCAGTGGATTGGGTCGAGCGTTATGGGTTGCAGGACTCAAAGGTACTGATGACCGTAGCACGGCTATGGTCGGGAGACATTTACAAAGGTGTCGATGTGACCATTCGTGCCTTGCCTGCAATCGCGCAGAAATTTCCCAATGTCAAATATTTGGTAGTGGGTCGGGGCAACGACCAACCCCGGTTAGCGCGGCTGGCAGAAACACTCAATGTGGCTGATCGGGTCGTATTTGCTGGATTTGTCCCCACAGAAGCACTAGTCGCCCACTATCGCTTAGCGGACGCCTACATCATGCCCTCACAAGAGGGCTTTGGCATTGTCTACCTAGAAGCGATGGCCTGCGGCGTCCCAGTGCTCTCTGGAGACGATGACGGTTCCGCGGATCCGCTGCAAGATGGCCGATTAGGTTGGCGGGTACCCCACCGAGACCCCGATGCGGTTGCAACTGCCTGTATTGAAATTTTGACTGGCAGCGATCGCCGTTGTAACGGAACCTGGTTACGTCAAGAGAGTTTGGCCTATTTTAGCCAGGCGGCACTGGCGAAACGGCTTGGAGAGCTATTGCCTATGGAGCAACCCAAGGCGCTTTCAATAACTGTTAATCCATAATTCTTAACTATCACAGTCCGTTATAGTTCGCGGCGAACGCTAGGGTTCTTGCTTTATGCTGGAAGAACTGTGTTTTAACACACAGACCCCCCTTAGCGTGCGGAGGCTGTGGTGAATTCAAACGGCTTTAAACAAATTCAGTTGAACTGGTCGGGTGTTGGGTGTTGGCTAAGCGCGATCGCGGTCGTGTGGCTGCTTGGTGCCCTCGGACTAGGATGGATTGTCAAATCAGTTGTGGTTCTGATCTTTCTACTGCTATTGGCTCCGATAGTAGCCTTCATTGGGTTTCGGTGGTGGCTCCAACGCAATCTAGTAGAAGGGGACTGCCCAGTTTGCGGATTTCATATGACAGGGTTACGCGGCGCTCAAACCCCGTGCTTAAATTGCAGCACCCTACTTAAGGTTGAACAGGGGCAGTTTAAACGGGCTACGCCAGACGGCACCATTGATGTTGATGCGGTTGAAGTCGAAGTGGTAGCCGAAACCATCGAACAACTTCCACCACAACAAACATCTGATGGTCAATAACGTAACCCTATTGTTGAATAAAGCTGCGGAGCTGATCTGTGACGAGATCAATTAGGCTACCGTCCTGTTGCTCAAGGGCAGCTTTGGCTTCAACTTCAATGCGCGTGACCGCATCAGCTGGCAACCCTAACAACCCAACAAGGCGTTGATATGCAGCGGCTTCGTCGTCGTTGATCACGGCCTCCTCTGGCGTGCGGGCACTGGAACCAATGACCTCATATCCTAAGCGCAACACCAGTTCTTTTTCGACTGGAGTCTTGAGCTTAGGGGTTAGTTCATCTAGTGGAATGTTTTGAACTAAATACGCCTGTAATTCTTCTCGAAGCTGATGTTGACGTTCTGCAGTTGCCGCAAACAGGCTGCTAAATCGATCGAGCATCAGCTGGAGTTCTTCCTCAGCTAAATTTCCATCAGACCAAGCCATAGAAGCAACGATCCGCATCAGGTTGAGCTGACGCGGTGAAATAGATGGCGGTGACGAGGAGGAGGGTAAAACCATAGCGATATCCTCAATGCAACACAGCCCCCATGGTGCTAAAGAGGCTGACTTGATCAAACGCTATCACAAGCACTCGAAACTTTCTCAGGATGCTTTATTTGTCTACAGATTAATGACACTGCAAATTACGACACGTTAATCTTTGTCGGTAGCCATAAAGTTTGATGGCAATTTGTAAGACGATCACCACCAACTTTGAATCTTTCTCAATCCGGATTTCTATAACCGACCTGCGAGATGAGCCAATTGCTTAATATTAAGCAGATTGATGACATTTTTCGCAGTATCAACTTTGAGCCATTCTTTCTCAGCTAGCTTGTCCATAATTTTGGTAGCTTCGTCCTCGTTGATATCAGTCATATCAGCTAAGTCTTTCATCGGCAAATTAAAGATCTCCGTGCCCTGATCTGCTGGAATCCCATACGCTTCATTGATAGACGATAGAGTATAAGCCAATTTTACGGCTGGGGGCTGGTTACGCAGCTGAAACCGAAAGTTAGTTTGGCGCAATCGTTGCACCATCAGTTGCAGCATCCGATGGTGCAACTGAGAGTCTTTGAAAAGAGTTTGAATAAACCGCTGTGCTGAAATGCTCAACAGGTTAACAGAGGATAAGGCTACTACATCCGTTGAACGAGGGGATTCGTCTAAAATGGCCATCTCACCAAAAAAGTCTCCCTTCCCCAATACCGCTAGGGTGACAAAATCGTCCCCGACATGGCGACGAACTTTCACCCAACCCGATTCGACAAAATAAACCGCATTGCCCCAAGCATCCTCCATCAGGACGGCCCGCCCGGCAGGGTACTCGTGCCCGGTTGAGACTGAAAGCAGCCACTCAACCGTTTCAGGGTTAGCGGCATTGAAGAGGGTAAAAAGCTCACTGAACGCTTCAGGCTGCATGGAAAAAATGTTAAATAGTGGGTTTAAGCAATGAACTAGCCCCATGGTACCCATAAATGCTGGGAAAGGGATTGATCTTTTTAGAGACCCAGCTGACTCGCCCAAAAAATCTCAAGCTCAACGCGCCTTAATAGCCATTAGCCCGTTGGCTTGGTGTCATATTCGGTACCTGCTTTCAGCCCGACAGCAGCAACTGCTTGCCTGATCTGAGGCAGCATGGCTTCAACATAGGCAGGCCAGCCTATCACAATCGACTGGTAGTGGACAAGCGTTTTTACGGCAACGGCGTCTGGGCCAAACCGGAGGGGATTGCCCTCCAAGTCACAGCAAGTGAGCCCTGCAGCCAAAGCGAGGGCCAAGGGGCCCGCAGTATCCCATAACTTAACTCGGCCGTTGCAATACAGGTACAACCCTGCGCGGCCTTGAATAACCTCTAAAACTTTGAGCCCAAAACTTCCTAAGGAGTAAAACTGGATTGAGGGTAAATGGTCTGCGATCGCAGAGCCAAAGCGCTTTTGATCGCGATCACCAATAATAATCCGAGCTGCACCCTCTGAGGCCGCGCAGGGCACTTGAGGATGAAGCGACACAGCCTGATTATCATGACTTTGAAACAGCCCGTGGCTCGGACCACCCCAATAAAGTTGGCGAAAAGCAGGCGCATAAATCCACCCCGCGACAGGTCGGTAGCCTTGAAGCAACCCAACCATGACCGAATAATAAGGCCGATGACGAATATAGTCTTCCGTCCCATCAATCGGATCGATCAGCCATAATCGCTTGTAATTTGACTGAAACGCCTGAAACGAGCTGATATTTTCTTCTGAGACAACCCCATCCTGTGGAAAGTGATGCCGCAAGGCCTTGGATAAGTCAGCGTCAAGTTGTCGATCGATATTAGTCACATAATCGTCAACCCCTTTTTCAAACACCTCAAACGATTGTTTCGACGCCTCAAACGCTTGATCGCCCGCACTCACAATCAAATCATGCAGCACCCTAAGATGCTCTGCGGATAAAAAATCCATAGTAGACCTGCAAAATCTCAAACTACGCTGCCGCTGCCATTTGCAAGTCTAAACCGTTTCCATACTCAGAACTGGCGTTTTGGTGATGGAAAAACGCCACATCCGAGCTGAACTTGGCTTGAATCAAGTTTTTGATAGAGAATTCGAGACTCGATAGTGGATTCAGCCAGTTTGTTTGAATTCAAACCAGCCTATCAACCGACAAAAAGTGGGTTAACCCTGAGGGCCAACCCACTACAAATATTGAGAACGCGTAATCTGAAAAACGCGTCTGAGTTACTGAAGAACCAGCTTGACGTTAGCGTTCTGCAAACCAGGGCGCTTAACTTCAGCTAGAGTCTTATTCACAGCGTACTTCTGATTAATCGAGTTAATCAGCTCGGTCTGGTTGTGCTTTTTAGCAACACCCCAGAGATCGGCAATCAGATCAAAGGAGCCGTCAGCATTGCGAGACCAACCCAAATCATATTCGCCTTCGAGTACGGCAACAATGTCAGACCGAACACGCTGTCCGTTGTAGCCCCGGACATCAGCTTCAGTCTTAACATTGATACCTAGGTCGCGCAAAGAAGATTGCAGAACAACAGCATCAGTGATCTTGGTACGCAGTGTACTAAAGTGAGACATTCTAGTTTCCTCCTGTCAGGAAATTGAGAGACAACGAGTTTCGAGAGTTAACCAATCACAAGTTATTCAGTTGTGGTTCGAACTGCTAGCCTAAGCTAGCCCTTCCTCCTGTTGGGAGCAGGAGAGAAAGCCTGTTTAAGATTCCATGCGCTGGTATTCAGCCATGGAAGAAGCGGCTGGGCGAGCCCGCTGCCTAGCCCAGTCTCGAAGCGCAGTCACCTGCTCGTTCATCGTCTTCGAGAGCGGTAGGGTTGCCCGAATCGCAGCAATAATATCGAGTTGAGTAAATTCGCGACCTTGGGCAAACGCCTCATACATCGCCGAAATTAAGCCCTGCTCAATTTCAGCTCCTGAAAATCCTTCGCAGACTTTTGTCAATTGCTCTAAATCGAAGCGAGAGATATCCCGACGGCGCTTATTCAAGTGGATCTTGAAGATGTCTTTGCGCTCTTCTGCATTAGGCAAATCGACAAAAAAGATTTCATCGAAACGACCTTTCCGTAAAAATTCACCGGGCAAACGCTCAACCCGGTTTGCCGTGGCCATCACGAAAACGGGAGACGTTTTTTCCTGCATCCAGGTCAGAAATGAGCCAAAAATCCGGCTTGACGTTCCACCATCAGAATCAGCAGAACCCGCTCCCCCGGCAAAAGCCTTATCAATTTCGTCGATAAATAGGATGGCGGGTGAGATCGACTCAGCAGTCTTTAGCGCATTTCTGAGGTTAGCTTCAGAACGCCCTACAGTAGACCCGTCATAAACCCGGCCCATATCTAGCCTCAGCAATGGCAATCCCCACAGCCGAGATGTTGTTTTGGCAATCAGAGACTTGCCACAACCAGGCACACCTAAGATTAACATCCCTTTAGGTTGAGGTAGGCCATATTCTCGAGCCCGCTCTGTAAAGGCGTTAGAACGCTGGCGAAGCCAGTGTTTTAACTCTTCAAGTCCACCCACGGAATCAATCGTCTCATCCTCTTCGATATACTCCAAGATACCGTTGCGCCGAATGAGTTGCTGCTTTTCAGAAAGGACAATATCCACCTCTGATTCAGTGAGCTGACCAGTGATGACTCGAGCTTTACGATAGACCTTTTCAGATTCGTCCCGAGTTAGGCCGAGCGCCGCCTTCAAGAGCTTTTCTCTAACCTCAGTGGAAATACTGCTGGCTTTCCCACGGTTGAGTTCTTGGGTTAGCACCTGATTCAACTCTGACATGGTTGGCAAAGGATAGTCGAGCACGACAATCTCTTTTTCCAACTCAATGGGGATCTCTTGAATCGGAGACATCAGGATTATGGTCTTCTGAGTGTTTCTGAAATGAGAGATGGCATCTCTCAAACATCTCGTCACCGCTGGAGAATCCCGAAAAGGGTGTAAATCCTTAAAGACATAAATCCCTGGTTCCCGACCCGATTCTTGCTTCGGCTCTCGATGCCGCATGACCCACTCCACCGCAGCTTCCGGAGAAACCGTATTGTTATGCTGGGTGACATTCCTAGGCTGACCATACTCGACCATGCCATGGGTCATCGTCCAAGTGAAGACACGCCGCTGTGGCCTGTGCTGCCGAGCAATCTCAGCGATGGCTTGCTCAGCACGCTCCTCCTCAAACGTGACGAGGTAGATCAGCGGATACTGGGCTTTTATTAGAACATCAAGTTCTTCTTTCATAACCATCGCCCCTAAAAGCCAACAACACTTGGCAGTAGCCTAACGAAAAGTCTTCAGCAAATCTGATACTTAGACTTCAATTTGCTAGCCCCTTAACGCTTATTTAAGACAAGCGTTTCAACAATAAAATGCCAACAACTGATCCAAAATGCTAAACCGCAAAGCAAATTAAAGCCCGGTGAAGCTTAATAAAGCATTTAGTATCAACAGGTTACTAACTCGCTTTGTTCAGCTCCGTCTTCTTCTTCTTCAGAACGCCGAGCCGTTTGCACTAACTCTTGCACAGCACCAGCCTTAAAGGCATCTGCACTTTCAATACTCTCAATCGGAGATTGCTCTGCCAGCGTCGTCAAATCACCCCCACTGAGAACGACAGGCGTTGTGCAAGCAGGGCAACTGTAGACCTGATGCGTATGACCATAACGCTCAGTAGATTCCACTAAATCTGCATGCTCCAAATAAAACCCGATGGCACGCTCAGCAATAGCAGACATCGCTTCTCCGTCTAGGGCAGACTGAACCCTAAGCTTGCGATGCAGGTCTGGTGGCAGGTACAACGTGACCTTTTGCTTATCTGACATATCACTCTCTAATAGGTTTGCCCGGGTATGGATGTCACCATAGCGATTCTTTTAGGATGCTGTCAAGCCATCAAGCTGTCATGACGTCATTCTCTTAACATTAGTCAACAATTGGGTATGCATCGGCTGCTTTGGGTAACGTAATAGCTCTACCTTGGTATAAAGAAGATTGAGCTTGCAGCGGGGATGATTAAGTTATGCGAAAAGATTGTCGTTACCAAGTGTGAAGATGATTATGCTCTAGGAAGCTTTGATTAAAAGAACATTAATAGGTATGTCGCTTTTGTCGAGCAACATTGATGTCTGCGCCTTGAAGTTCTACCGATTAAATCAGGCTTAATGTCCTCTTAAGGATACAGGGGGTGTACTTGTGCCAAACAGCGGGAATACTAGCTACGACTGCTAGCACAAGACTCTCTTGAACATGGACGTTTGTTTGGGGATCTACCGGTTTTCGAATTGAAAATCATTGTCTTGCTAAGTCAACTTCGCTTACCTGCAGTTGTGCAGGGATTTTTGTAGTCGATGCCTCAGCCCCCTCTTTCACCCATGCAGTTTGTCTCCAATTTGCTTACTATCTCTGAATCATTACAACGCCAAAATGTTTCTCTGAATCATGATCCGCTTTGCCAGTCATTGCTGCAGCAAATGATGATTCGCCAATATGAAACTGTGGTGTCTGCTGCCACCCAGCTCTTAGTCAATTTTCCCGACTCGTACGGTATTTGGTATTTACGGGGAGATGCGCTGGCGAATTTGGGGCATTATGGGGAGGCAATTGATAGTTTTGCTCAAACACTGCGTTACTGCCCCGAAGCTAAGGAAGCTCTAGTTTTTCAAGCCGTTTGTTGGATTCATCAAGAACGCCCTGAGGCTGCCTTGAATTGTTGCGATCGCGCCTTGGAAATCGCCTCTGATTACGAGCAAGGTTGGCTGTTTCGTGGGGTTGCTTTGCATCGTTTAGGACGCTATCGTGACGCTTATGCCAGTTATAGTCATGCGCTGCATGATGAACGCTTGACCTGGCAACAGCGGCTAAGGCAGTGGTTCAGGTTTTAGTGCTTGGGAATTTAAACCTTCTCCACATCCAGCTCTCTAGCCCTCCTGGGCTAAAAGCTCAAGAGTTTTTAGCTTAGGCAAAAACTTAAGATTGCAGATCGGATGTGGGCTATGACCGAGCTTTCGTTTCCGTCTTTAGAGAAGGCACTCAAACATTTCTTTGGATACGACCAATTTCGCCTAGGGCAACGACAGGTAATTGAAGACGTGTTGGCAAGCCGTGATGGGTTGGTGGTAATGCCAACTGGCGGTGGCAAGTCGCTTTGTTATCAATTGCCCGCGTTGCTGAAGCTAGGGGTGACGATTGTGGTGTCACCGTTAATTGCGCTGATGAAAGATCAGGTGGAAGCCCTTCAAGATAACGGCATCGCAGCAACGTTCCTGAACAGCAGTTTGTCGCTGGACGAGACGCGATCGCGAGAAGCGGCCCTCCTCGACGGCAGGACTAAGTTGCTATATGTCGCCCCAGAACGTTTGCTCAACGCCAATTTTTCACCCTTCTTAGATCGGCTCCAGCAGCAGGTAGGTATCGCCACCTTTGCCATTGACGAGGCCCACTGCGTCTCTGAATGGGGGCATGACTTTCGCCCTGAATATCGCCAATTATTTACCCTCCGTCAGCGCTTCCCCAACGTGCCAATTGTGGCGCTCACGGCGACGGCGACGGAGCGGGTGCGTCAAGATATTATCCAACAACTCACCCTGCAAGACCCAGGGGTGCGGGTGGCGAGCTTTAATCGTCCCAACCTCTATTACGAGGTGGTGCCTAAGGAAAAACAGCCGTATGGCCAACTGTTGACCAAAATTCGCCAGCAAAACGGGTCTGGAATTGTCTACTGTCTCAGCCGTAAACGGGTAGATGAGTTAGCCTTTCGCCTCCAGCAAGATGGGATTGAAGCATTGCCTTACCATGCTGGGTTGAACGATCGCGATCGCTCGACTCACCAAACCCGATTTATTCGTGATGATGTGCGTGTGATGGTGGCTACGGTGGCCTTTGGTATGGGTATCAATAAACCCGATGTGCGGTTTGTGATTCACTACGATTTACCTCGCAGTTTAGAGAGCTACTACCAAGAGTCTGGACGAGCTGGGCGCGACGGCGAAGCGGCTCAATGTACGGTGATCTTTGGCTATGGCGACGTCGCTACGGTGGACTATTTAATTAACCAAAAATCAGACTTACAAGAACAGCGGATTGCTCGCCAGCAGTTGCGGCAGGTGCTTGACTATGCTGAAAGTACGGTATGTCGTCGCCAAATCCAGCTGAGTTATTTTGGCGAGGTTTTTGCTGGCGACTGCAATCGCTGTGATAACTGCTGCCACCCCACGCCTTTAGAAGACTGGACAATTGAAGCACAAAAGTTTTTGTCTTGCATCGCCCGCTGTCGTGAACGCTTTGGGATGACCCACATTATTGATGTGTTGCGGGGGTCACGAAAGCAGAGGATTCTTGATTTGGGTCACGATAAGCTCTCAACCCACGGCATCGGTAAGGATCACAGCTTGGATGAGTGGCGAGTTTTGGGACGATCGCTACTGCACCAACGTCTGGTCGACGAAACTACCGATGGTTACCCGGTACTAAAGCTGAACGCTGCCAGTTGGCAAGTCTTGCGTAAACAGCTGGAGGTCAAAATTGCGGTGCCTGAGCGGGCACGGCAGCGTGGCAAAGCAAGTGACGACGAGCCCGCTACCTCGAAAACAGTTGCTTGGCAGGATGCGCCTCCAGAAGCCCTGTTGCTGTTGGGCCGTCTGCGATCGCTGCGGAAACGCTTAGCTGATGATCAGGCGGTGCCGCCCTATGTCGTATTCGCCGAATCAAGCCTGCGTCAAATGGCGCTTGATCGTCCCCAGACTCGCGACCAATTTGCTCAAATCTCAGGGGTGGGTAGCCGTAAATTATCCCAGTATGGTCAGGTATTTACCCAAGAAATTCGCAGTTTTTGCCAAGAACAAGGCTTAGAAGTCGTCTCCGAATCGGCAGTCAGCGCCAGCGTATTTGAGGAAGTCCCCTCAGCAGCACGGCGCAGCACGGCCACCTTGACCAACACCCACTTTGTCACCCTACACCATTACCAACAGGGGCTTTCTCCAGCGGAAATTGCCATTGAACGAGGGCTACGCTTGAGCACAATTACCGATCACCTAGAGCGGTTGATGCAGGGGGGCCATAACATCGATATTGACAAGTTAGTCTCCCCAGAACGGCAGGGCGTGATTCGGGATGCGATCGCTGCCATAGATTCCACCGCGCTACGAGACATTCGCGATCGCCTAGGAGAAACCTACGACTACAACGAAATTCGCTTAGTACGGGGCGATTGGGAACGGCAGCAAGCCGCGATCGCAAACAGTGAAGCAAACCCTGTATAGCCAGAAATCTGCTCAAAAGCATGTCGATATATCTAAAAGCTAAAAAAACGCCAATCCAAAAATCAAACGGGAAACTAACTTTGGCTCAACTGCCTTAGTTTCGAGCGCAGTTGGCTAATTTCTTCCCAATTTCCAGTTTCATTGCCCATTTTTTTGAATTGCAGCTTTTTATGAGCCAGTTCAGCGGCGACTTGGATGATCTTGCGGCGTTGGGAGGCGTTTAACCCCAGGCCCGCCATGAGCTTATGGGCACTGGGGTCGCAAATGGCTTCGTAGAGCGATCGCGACAGGCTCCCCGGCACCTCATCAGCCAAGTAAGTTCGCAATCTAGCCCGATCCACTCGGGCAGCCACAATCCACAGCAACAACATCACTAATAGCAGAACGCCATAGTTCAACAGTGCGACTAAAAAAGACAACCCAGCAGTTGCCTCAACCAGCACAACAGCACCGTTATGAATTAAGTGCAGCAGCATGGCCACCAGCAACGCCCCTAGAACCGTCACTACCCGTCCCAACGGATTGTGCATGTAACGGGCAAACCCAAACCCCATGCCCACGAGCGCTGTCCAAAAACCGTGTAGCCCTCCAAACACGATGGTACGCAAGAAAAATAATGACACCCATTCTTCAGCGCTGGTCGTGCCCATCAGGTAAAGGATATTCTCCACATAGGCGAAGCCAAACCCTGCCATCGCACCGTACACCATGCCGTCTACCCAGCCGTCAAACTCCCGTCGCTTGGTGAGATAGATGATGGCAACAGCCATTGCTTTGAGAAATTCCTCTGTAATCGGTGCCCCCAAGGACGCTTCTACCAGTTCCGCCTGAAGCGTTTCGCTGCCCAGAAGAAATGCGACGGGTAACGACAGCCCCACCTGCAAAATTAGGGCAAAAATCACGGCGGGCACCGCCCCCCACAAAAAGGCATAGATCAAATAGGGAACGGGTTCTTTCTCGTAACGATCGGCACTGCGCACGAGAGAGGTATAGACCCAAGTAGGCAAGAGCAGCGTCAAAGCTGTGATTACAAATTTCGTCATGGCCGTCGAGAGGCTTAATAAAGGGTATCTCTAGAAATTCCTGTAGGATGAGCTAACGCTTACGGGTTGTCAAGTTGAACCATTGTCCCATCCAGATTCACAGTTCCCTTTGAGCTAAAAATTTCTCCTTCGGAGACGCTGCGCGAACAAATTTTCAAATCGGACGAAGTTTAGAACTCCAAAGTTGTGCTAATCGCCTGAAACCTGAATCATTACGGTACGTTGGCGGGGACCATCGAGGTCAAATAAGATCACCGATTGATAGGTGCCTAGGGCAAGTTTACCGTCTACGAGGGGGACAATTTCACTGGTGCTCAGGGTGATTGCCATCAAATGAGAATGGGCATTTTCGGGTTCATCTTCAGGCACATCGCGCAGGTGCAAATCATTGTGCAAATACTGAACGGTCGGGGGGGCAAGTTTGCGTAGGTAATGCTTGATATCTTGCAGTAGGCGAGTTTCGTATTCGTTGATGGCTAGTGCGGTGGTGGTATGGCGGGAAAAGATCAAGACCTGGCCGTTACGAACACCTGTTGTATCTACCCAAGACTGAATCGCTGGTGTGAGATTGACAAGATCAATGCTGTCTTCGGTTTCAAGCTTCAGAATGGTATTGAGGATAGTCATCTGTGATTTGATGATTCAGATTTAAGAGCTCAGAGCTATTGAAAGTCTACAGGGGTTAGAAACCATGGACGATGAGGCGCTGCGATCGCTGTTGAATCAGGTTAAAACCATTGCCGTAGTGGGTCATTCAGATAAACCAAGTCGGCCCAGCTATCAAATTGCCCAGTATTTAAGACAAATGGGCTACCAGGTACATCCGGTTAATCCGGCAGTTGAACAGATTGACGATCAACCTAGCTATGCCAGTTTGTCAGCGGTGCCCGCACCGATTGAACTTGTGGATGTGTTTCGTCGCCCTGAGACAGTACCTGAGATTGTCGAAGCTGCGATCGCGGTGGGGGCTAAGGCCCTCTGGTTACAAGTGGGCGTGGTTCATCCAGAAGCAACAGCCCGAGCCCGAGCCGCTGGGTTAACAGTTGTGGTAGATCGCTGCATCATGATTGAGCACAAACGGTTGGGACTTGGAGGCAGGAATAAGATATGATGCGCCGTTTTTGGGCAATGCTAATCATCAGCATCGGCGTTTATTTATGTTTGTGGATTCCTCAAAACCCGTCGCTCTTGAGTGTTGACGGGCATGATGGGCTCTCTGCGACGCCTACTGCCCAAGCTCAAATTGAAGATCCAGGCCAAAGCAACGGGGCAGCGTCAGAGGTATCTCCGACAACCGATGCAACTGCCCAGATCAATGCTGGATTGGCCGCCGCGGCCACTGCCGAACAACAAGCAGTGACGGCTCGCACTGCTGACGATTGGGATCAGGTCGTGATGGGTTGGCTGACCGCGATCGGGCACATGCAAGCTATCACGGCTAACCAGCCCCAACGGATGTATGCCCAAAGCAAGGGAGCTGAATACACGCGATCGCTTACACAAGCCCAAACCCAAGCATCAAGACTGGGGATACCAACAGTATTTCCCACCTTGGGCAGCTCGATTTTAGATCAGCAGCTTGTGAATTATCTGTCTTATATAGCAGCCATGGGTGTACCTGACACTTTGATTGTGGGCAGTTCGCGGGCACTATGGGGAGTTGATCCGCAAGCGTTAGAGCAAGCCTTAGCTGGCGCTGGCTATGATAATTTGCGGGTATATAACCTGGGGGTCAACGGAGCAACGGCTCAAGCCGTGAACTTTTTCCTCCAGCAGTTACTCACAACGGAACAACTGCCTCGTTTAATTTTGTGGGCGGGTGGGTCGCGGGGCTTTAATAGCGCCAGGCGAGATACAACCTTTGCCTCCGTTTTAAACTCACTGGGACATCAAAGCCTTGAGCAGGGCGATCGCCCTAGCTTTGACCTACCCAATACCCGCCAGTTTTTAAGAAATACCCAATCAATGGTGGAACTCAGTGCCAACGGCTTTTTGGTAAAAGAGAATCGGTTTGACCCCGCCACCTATTATCAACAGTTTCCTCGAGTCGCAGGACGCTACGACGATACCTATGTACCGTTTCAACTGGTTGGTGAACAAACTGAAGCCTTAGAAGAACTGGCGGCTTTTACGCGATCGCGCAATATCCCCCTCGTCTTTGTGAACTTACCCTTGACTGACGACTATTTAGATGAAACACGCAACCCCATCGAACGGCAGTTTCAACAATATCTCAACCAGCAAAGCCAAGCGGCAGGATTTGGCCTGATTGATTACCTCAACCAGTGGCCAAACCAGTATGGCTACTTTGCCGACCCCAGCCATCTGAACCGTTACGGTGCAGAGGCATTGGCCCGCGCCTTGGCAGGAGACTATCGAGTCCCTTGGGCATCGTTGCAGCAGCAATCTCTAATTGCTCCCCAACCAACTGAATAATGGGAGCGAACGACATAGTGGCCATAGCGTTAGCCTTTTTGCTAGCACCTACGGTAATTTCCCTGCGGTAATTTCTTAATAGCAACAACCAGGAGACTAGAGCTTAGTCTTCCACAGGGGCATAAAACGTACCTTCCACTTCAACAATGTCGTCTTGATTTAAACGATCCACCTCGATAATAGTTCGGGGTGGATAGGGCCCATCTCCCCATAGTTCTTCTTGAATCTGATTAACAATCGGACGATAACGATACATATCCGTTACGTAAACCACGAGACGCACCGCATCGCGTAGCGTAGCCCCTTCGGATTCTGCGATGAGCTGCATGTTCATAAACGCCTGTCGCACCCGCCCTTCTGCATCGGGCACCAAGGCATTGGTCTCAGGGTCAATGCCTCGCATCCCCGCTACATAAATAAAATCTCCTGCCCGAGTCCCCAAACTCCAGGTTGCCGTTGGGATAATGCCGCCTTCGGGGGCAAGCGTTCTGACACCGTTGGGAGACACGCGTTGTTCTTCCTGGGCAGCTAACTCAGGTGCTACCGTCAATAGCGTTGCTAACGAAAGCATCGCAAACGCACCGTATTTGATCATCTTGTTTCTCCGTGACACCACGGAAGCACTATAGCAAGCTGCCTTCTCTCTGCAGATATCGCTAGATACAGAAGCTTCGGCCCATCTTATGCCGCCGATACGACACATAAAAAGTCGAGACACCCAATCAGGTATCTCGACCGATTAAATCTTCAAGCCTTGAGACGATTGCTGCCCAACGCAGCCGAGCAAAGCAATCTTCGTCGGTTATTGACCCACTTGGCGAAGCTTGAGTTGGCGGACACCAAGGGCTGCGATCGCGACTAGACCCGCCGCCATACCCGGTTCAGGCACAGAGGCAGAATCGCCTTCAACCTGATAAATCCGGGTGGTTCCACTAACTTCATTGGTCACGACCAGCAAAGGACTGCCATTCGGGCTGCCAATGCCGTCGATAAATAGCAGACCCTCGGGACCCAGATCGCCCGCTAAGGGAAAATCTTCAAGGTTGTCTTCGTCAAATTCGACATCAAAGTTACGGGGATTAATGTAGTCCACAAACACAGGATTTTCAGGATCGGTAATCCGGTAGGTGACGACACCCCCAATCCGCTCTAGACCTACGAAGGCATAGATTTCACCGTCTACGACGCCCACCGTCACCCCTTCAGGTTCTGGGCCTTTGGCATCACTGCGACTATCAAAGCTACCATTCTCGTCGTTGGTTGAGTTGAACGCTTCCGGCAATAGCTCAGCCGTGATTTTCTCTAGGGCATCGCCGCTATCCCACACGAGGTTACCCTGGGCATCCCAAATAGAGATGGAACGGGTACCAAAGGCGTAGAGTTCGTCATAGTCGCCGTCGCCATCAATGTCACCCTCAGTTGTGGTAACTATGAAGCGGCCCAGGTTTTCATCTGTTTGGAGTTCATCCGCGTTGGGAAATGCGTCGGGATCAAGATCCAAATCTTCCACCCGTTCTTCTTCGGCAAAGGCTGTGACATCGTCGCCGTTAGCGTCTTCAAACGCGTATTCCCGAGCATCCCCTTCGTTAGCAGTGATCAGATAGGTTTCGCCATCGACTTCAAAGGACGCGATCGCGTCGGGTTGGGGCATCCCAAAAAGATTGTCATAGGTAGTGATGTTGATGGCATCATCATCATCGCTGGCATCTAAGCCATTCCCATCTTCACCGTGATCTTTGAAGTCCAGACCCACCAGGTCGGTAAAGACACCGTTCTCAATGTCCAGAATCCCGAGGGCGTTGTTTTCTTGCAGTGCCACATAGGCAGTTGTGCCATCGGCAGAAACAGTAATGTATTCGGGTTCGAGATCTTGAGCCACAGATGCGTTGGGGCCGAAGATGCGAATGCTGTCATCAAGGTTGGCGTTGTTGAACTGGGTAAATCCTGCCGTTGTCACGGAATCATCGAGCAAGTTAATGATGCTCACCGAACCTTCTGGATCGACGGTGTAGTCGTCGCTGGGTTCTCCCTCATTGGCCACCAAAATTTTGGTGCCGTCTGGGGTGAAGGTGACCATGTCAGGCAAGGCACCTACCGTAAACTGCTTTAGCTTGTCACCTGTACTTTCAAACAGCACCACCTGTCCCGGATCTTGAGCCACGTCAGCTTCGACCGCTACGGCTAGAGTCCCGTTGCTAAAGGCCACGCTGTTGACACCGCCACCAAAGGGATCTAACTCGATGGTATTGACTAAAAAAGGATTCGTCGGGTCAGAAATGCTGACGATATCAACGGTATTGGCGTTGGCATTGGTGATAAAGAGCTGTTGACTTTCGGCATCATAAGCAGAAATCTCTGCGGCCCCTTCATCGAAGATGGGGTCGCCAAAGACACCAATGGGGGTGAGGCTAAATGCAGCCGCAGGCGTCGCGATCGCCCCTGACAGCACAATAACAGGGGCGGTTAGGCTTAAAATTTTTGTAAATGTCATGGGGTTAGTCGTAATTGCACCTACGACCGTATCGGCGAGGGATTAAGACATGGGAAATCAAAGATTAACTGAGGGTTAATCACTCCGTAGTCTCACGGTTTCTTTAAGGTGGCTAAAAAGACAGCGATCGCTTTAAACACTGTCCCCATCCAGATCCACGGTTTTTCCCGGAGCTAAAATTCAAGGTTGCAAATCGGCTGGGGTTTATCTGGGCTTCATGGACAATCGGTTAACGGGGTTGAGG
Source organism: Cyanobacteria bacterium P01_A01_bin.123 (assembly GCA_039815185.1). GTDB lineage: Bacteria > Cyanobacteriota > Cyanobacteriia > Phormidesmidales > Phormidesmidaceae > JBCBZT01. Next base: position 27,624 of record JBCBZT010000074.1, read on the forward strand.
GATGCTGGTGCATTAAGCAATCTGGCCAGCGCTATATCAATCGAAATCGCTACGCTGATTAGAGCCGCATTGGTAGGATTATGGAAATCTTTGCCAGAATTGAGCAAAGCGGTCTGAGCAAAGTTTGGAAAGGCTCAAAGCACCATGGGCAAAAAAGGATTTGGCAAGCCATTAGCCATACCAACGCGCAAGGCGACTCAATTTATGCGTGAGGTGATGGAGTGTATTGCAGATGCTGATGAAGATCAGAAGAAAGTTCATCAGTTTTTTCAGGCTAATTTGGCGAAGCTAGATGAAGCGTTATTAGAAGCCTTACCCTTGGTGTTTGCCAAATTGACAGCAGATCAGCCTGCAAAGACACGACAGAATGTTGCAGCGTCATTTGGTAACTTTGGCCACTTGATTGGGCAGTTCCCATTGGGTAATCGACTGCTGAACCTTGAGTTGAGTATTTTAGCCTGCCAACTCGCGCTGAAAATCTATGCCCATGAAGCATTCCCAGAAAATTGGGCCGCAATACAAAATAACTTGGGGAATGCCCATGGAGATCGCATTCGGGGCGACCGGGCAGAAAATCTGGAAAAAGCGATCGCGGCCTATGAATTGGCGTTGCAGGTTCGTACCCGTGAGGCTTTCCCAGCAGATTGGGCAGCGACACAAAATAATTTGGGAAGTGCCTACAGCGATCGCATTCGGGGCGACCGAGCAGAAAATCTGGAAAAAGCGATCGCGGCATGTGAATTGGCGTTGCAGGTTCGTACCCGTGAGGCTTTCCCAGCAGATTGGGCACAGACTCAGGGTAACCTCGGAAATGCCTACAACGATCGTATTTGGGGCGACCGAGCAGAAAATCTGGAAAAAGCAATCGCGGCCTACGAATTGGTGTTGCAGGTCTATACCCGTGAGGCATTTTCAGAAAAGTGGACAAGGACACAAAATAATCTGGGAACTGCCTACAGCGATCGTATTTGGGGCGACCGAGCAGAAAATCTGGAAAAAGCAATCGCGGCCTACGAATTGGCGTTTCAGGCCTACACCTGTGAGGCATTTCCAGAAAAGTGGGCAGGAATACAAAATAATTTGGGAAATGCCTACAGCGATCGCATTCGGGGCGACCGGGCAGAAAATCTGGAAAAAGCGATCGCGGCCTATGAATTGGCGTTGCAGGTTCGTACCCGTGAGGCTTTCCCAGCAGATTGGGCAGCGACACAAAATAA
>JBCBZT010000132.1:0-2181 GCA_039815185.1 Cyanobacteria bacterium P01_A01_bin.123
ATGGCGAGTACAACACCCTTGCCGAAATGCGGGGTCATGAAGCTTTTCACGCCAGCGATGGCTATGCCCCCAAGGTTCAGATTCTCACCCCCGATGACATTCAGATCCGGATGTCGTCCCTTGACTATTACGATATCCTTACCCTCCTACCGGAGATGAGCGATCGCCAGCAGTCAATTCTCAACAAGGCTTTTACTATTTTGGGTAAGCACAAGCGGGGGGACTACCGTTGGAACGTCAACGACCTGATTGCAGCGGTCTATGAGGCGGATACCACCGCCGATGATGAGGGCAATGACAAGGTGGGCTCCTCGGCACCAGCCCTAGAGTGGAAGCTGGATCGGCTGGCCCGCTCTCCCTACTTTCACCAGGTTAACCACATGGCCCCCCGCGATCTGTTTGAGCCGGGGCAGGTAACCGTGCTGCAGATGAATGAAATCAGCCAGGAAGAACAGCAGGTGATCTGTGCGGCGGTGCTGCGCCAGAGCTACCATGCCCGCATCAATACCGCCCGCGACAAAATTGAAGAGAATGATGAAAACTATCTCCCCTTTCCAGTCTTTGTGTTGATTGAAGAGGCCCACCGGTTTGCTCCGGCCAAGGAGCCCTCCCGTTGCAAGGCGGTGCTGCGTACTATCCTGAGCGAAGGTCGTAAGTTTGGTCTGGGGGTGGGGCTAATCACCCAGCGACCGGGGAAGCTCGACTCCGATGTGCTCTCCCAGTGTATGAGTCAGTTTCTTATGCGTATTGTTAATCCGGTGGATCAAGAGAGCCTGAAGTACGGTGTTGAAGCGGCTGGGCGAGACCTGCTCAAGGAGCTGCCGGCCCTAACCAAGGGCCAGGTAATTATCTCCGGGGCCTGTGTGAATACTCCCGTGCTCTGTCAGGTGCGCAAACGGATTACCCAGCATGGTGGCGAGACTCTCAACGCGCCTGAGGAATGGCAAGGGTATTTTCAGAAGCATCGGCTGCGTACTCAGCAAATTAAGGATGCGCCAGTGGCGGCTAAGCCTAAGGCAACCACATTTAAAGGCGTAAGTATTGAGTGAGTTTTTCTATGGGAAGTTCTAGCTATAGCGAGGCAGGAACATCTGCATAGTCATAGAACACTTCTAGATAAAGTTTTAGATATATGCCTCTAAAGACTTGCGACGTAACGACCCCGTTCACCTGTCACAACTCACCGCGCAGTTTCATCAACCAACCTGATACGATTGGTGTGCAACAGGATTGTTAGACTGTATTTCACAAATTGCTTATGCTCGATAATGTCTGGGAGTTTTGACTCACATCACTTACTAGGTTGATTTCTTTAGTCAACAACATAAGTTAGTCAGATAAATTGTTACTCTTCAAAATGAGAATCATAAACTGTAGTATACTGTCTTCTCTTTGGCCTTTAAGTTGTGTCTCGGGCTAATGCCTAAATCAATTAAATGCTAAGAAATATCTAAATTTTGGACAGCCCAAAGAGCCGCTTGCACACGATCCTTCACGTCGAACTGATTGAGGTTTTGAAGAATTCGAGTAATGTAATTTTTTACAGTACCTTCACTTAGGTGTAAGTGTGCAGCAATTTCCTGATTAGTCTTACCCTGACCAACAAGTTTCAGAACCTCAAATTCTCGTTGACTCAAAAATTTTTGCCAGTGTACCTTAGTTGGTGATTTCGCCTGGGTAAAGACTTTAGGGGCAATAGTAGGGCCTAATTGGCTATACCCTCGATAAACAGATCGTATAGAAATAGCCATTTGTTCAGCAGGAGTTCGTTTCAAAAGGTATCCCAATGCTCCAGCCTTTAAAGAAGCCCAAATATATTCGTCGTCATCAAAGGTGCTAAGAACTAAAATCTTAATTGACGGAAAGTGTTGATTAATTGCACGAGTAGCCTCAACACCATTGCAAATTGGCATTTTTATATCCATTAACACCACATCGGGTTTCAGTTGTTCGGTTAACTGTATGGCTGCCCTACCATCTTCAGCTTGCCCCACTATCTCAAAGTCATCTTCCAAGTTGAGTAGGGCGGCTAATCCTTGCCGAAAGATAGTTTGATCATCCACTAAGAGGATACGAATCATAGAGGAATGTTGATTTGAATAAGCGTGCCTTGGCCTAGAATACTATCGATTTCTAGTTCTCCTCCCAACATTTGAACTCGTTCTGAAATACCTTTTAATC
>JBCBZT010000005.1:0-236720 GCA_039815185.1 Cyanobacteria bacterium P01_A01_bin.123
TGGCCGGTTATCGGCATCTGGTTCACGGCATTGGGCATCAGCACGATGGCGTTCAACCTGAACGGTTTCAACTTCAACCAGTCTGTCATCGACTCACAGGGTCGTGTGATTGGTAGCTGGGCTGACGTGATCAACCGGGCAAACCTAGGTATGGAAGTGATGCATGAGCGCAATGCACACAACTTCCCCCTCGACTTGGCTGCGGCTGAGGCACCTGAGCTAATCGGGTAGTCATTGCTGCTCAGCTAATCTGAGTTAGTCCTGAAAGCGTCTCCCATGGGAGGCGCTTTTTGCGCTTTAAAGTCTGCTAGACAATAGCAACGGTGATATGGCGGTAGCTACAAAGCTTTGTGCGCTACCGCTAGCCAGATTGCTTGTGGACTCGGCATCCTGACGATACTCGGTGCATTAACCAATCTGGCCAGCGCTATACGTTTGTTGACTTCTGATTTCTAATTCCTGATCACTGGCGTTTGATTTTCTGCCTCCTGACTTCTTGCTCAGGAATTTGGGTGTGATATATATCACGCGATCGCCTGACTAGAAACACTTGCCCAGAGACCAAATCTTCCCGGTTTGTTCTCGGTTGGGCCTTTAGATGGGGGTAAGTCCATCAGGAGTCCCCCATTATGTCTAGAACCAATCGTCCAATTAACCCACCTACCCCTTTGTTCGATGAGGCACCGGGTGTCACAGTGAAATCTACATCACGGCAAGTCTCTGCCCACTGGAAACTGGTGGGTGGCAAGCTGACTTGCCAATGGCTGCATTAGGAGTGTGACGCAAATCCCAACCCAGAGGAGCTCAAGATGGAACCGATGTATCGTGGGATGACGTATAACGCGATCGCCCCCAAAACAAATGATCAAGTCGCGTTTTGGGGCGATCGCGGCGCGTTCAAACGTGCCAATGTTGTCCTGGAACCTTGGCCGTTCAACAAACCGGGCGATCAGAACAAACGCGGTTAGGGTTCTAGACCTTAAATGCCTGGGTCAAATCTGCCACTAAATCATCAGCGTGTTCTAGACCGATGGAGAGGCGCAATAAATCATCTGGGGTTTTGCTATTGGGGCCTTCGATGGAAGCGCGATGTTCGATCAGACTGTGAACACCACCCAGGCTAGTCGCGCGGGTAAAAGACTGGAGCTTGCTGAGAATTTTAAAGGCCTGGGCTTTCCCACCTTGGACTTGAATCGAGAGCATACCGCCATAGCGAGTCATTTGTCCCTTAGCAATGGCGTGCTGGGGGTGCTTGGGCAGCCCGGGATAATGGATCTCGTGAACAGCGGGATGATCTTGTAAAAACTGGGCGATGATTTCGGCATTGTCACAGTGGCCTCGCAGTCGATAGGGAAGCGTTTGGATCCCCCGGAGCAATAGCCAGCAGTCGAAGGGAGAGGGCACAGCTCCGTTGAGGGTTTGCAGGGTACGCATCCGCTGACACAGTTCGGTTTCGCCTGAGGCAATGACGGCTCCCCCCAGCAAGTCGCTGTGACCCCCCAAATACTTTGTCGTGGAGTGAACGACGAAATCACAACCCAAATCGAGGGGACGCTGAATGACCGGAGTACACCAGGTACTATCGCAAATACAGACCGCATTGTGGCGGTGGGCTAGGGCGGCGATCGCAGCAATATCGGTAATCCGTAACAGTGGATTGGACGGCGTTTCAGTCCAGATCAAACGGGTATTGGGACGGATGGCCGCAGTTACCGTTGCCAAGTCGGTCATGTCGACAAAATCAACCTGCAATCCCCAAGGCACCATGACCTGGCTCAAGATATTGGCGGTGCCATGGTAGACATCTTGCGGTGCAATTACGTGATCCTGCGGGGACAGAGATTGAAATACGGCGGTTGTAGCAGCGGCTCCAGAACTAAACGCGATCGCCGCTGCCCCGCCTTCTAGAGATGCCAAGCAAGCTTCAAGCTGTTGTCGATTAGGATTGCCGCTGCGGGTATAGATATAACCGTGACTGTAGTTACCCACCCCGTCACGCTCAAAGGTCGTTGATAGATAGAGGGGGGGCACCACCGCGCCAACACCAGGATCAATTTCCCGTCCGGCATGGATAGCCAACGTTTCGAGGTGCAGGGGCTGAGTCTCGTCTTTGGGCACAGAGGTCATACGGGCTGTTGGTCAACGCTATGACTAAACGCATGCTGCAGTTGAGCCAAGATTTGTTCCATCTCGGCTGTTAAAACGACAAAGCGCGCAGCTTGATGCTGACGGGCAGCTATTTCTAATTCAGTCGCGTAGTGCTGCATATCTGTCAGCCCAACATTACCACTAGCGCCTTTAAGATGATGGGCAGTTTCTTCAACCGCTAAGAAATTATTGGCTGAAATTGCACCTCGCAAACGGCTCAGATGATTCGCGGCATCCTCAATATATAGCGCCAGCAACTCTCGCTCAAACTCCAAATCTCCCCCAGAGATATGTTTGAGTTGCTCAACATCGAGCGCAACATTGTAAGCGTGGTAATGATTCATCACTTTCATCATGCTATTCGGTGCAGTAGATCTTATGACACTTAAGATGCCCCATTTGCAGCGTGTATTTACTCGCCAATCAGCCAAGCCACTAAGCCTAGCCCCCCGACCCAGACTAACCATCGAGACAGCCCTAATACGCCTACAATGGTCTCTGGCAGTGCACTTAGCCACAAAGACAAGACTAAGCAGAGCAAAATTGTTCCGAATAAAACCAAGGTATTCATCGTGCTGATCAGTGAGGGCCAGTCAACTACATCAGCCACCAATCCTCTACAGGTGGCAAGTAAGACAAGTGGCCTTTTGTCGATGTCAAACTGTGTAGGGGGCAAACTGTGTAGGGTTAAACTGTGCAAGTCAAAACTCCTAATCCTTTTCTGATGGTACTCTTCAGATTCCGGGTTAGAAGGCATTTCAGTCCCTTTTTTTGATATGCACACCGTTTTTCAGCGTTAGCTTCATTAAAACTTTTTTGAAGGCATCCCGCAAACAATCGACTTTCTTGAAGTTCTGGTACGACTTTTCTATCGCGCGATCAAGAACGTCACAATAGAAAAGTAGCTTTCGATACAAAAATTATTTCAAATCCGATGCCCCATACACTGCTGTCTGACGCAAACCGTCGGTTAGATAGAGCCTTGAAGTACGTTTCTATCTCCGATGATGCCAGCGAACGCCTCAAGCGTCCTAAAGCCAGTTTGAAAGTCTCGATTCCGGTACGCATGGATAACGGCTCCCTCAAAGTGTTTGAAGGATATCGAGTGCGCTATGACGATACCCGGGGGCCCACAAAAGGTGGAATTCGCTTCCATCCCCACGTGACGATGGATGAGGTGCAGTCCTTAGCGTTTTGGATGACGTTTAAATGTGCAGCCCTGAACCTACCTCTAGGCGGAGCTAAGGGTGGGATTACGCTCAATCCCAAAGACCTTTCAATGTTTGAGCTAGAGCGGTTGAGTCGGGGTTATATTGACGCGATCGCAGATTTTATTGGCCCTGATGTCGATATTCCAGCCCCCGATGTGTATACCAATGCCATGATTATGGGCTGGATGATGGATCAATACAGCATCATTCGTCGTAAGCTTTGCCCCGCAGTGATTACCGGGAAACCCATCGGCATGGGCGGCAGTTTGGGACGCAACACCGCCACTGGTGCGGGGGCATTTTTTGTGATTCAGGCGATGATGGCCAAATTTGACAAGCCGCCTGCAGATACGACCGTTGCAGTGCAAGGGTTTGGCAATGCCGGTAGCGTAGTGGCTCGACGGCTGTTTGATGCAGGCTACAAAGTCGTCGCCGTGAGCGACTCCCAGGGGGCGGTCTACTGCAAACGGGGTCTGGATATTCCTAGCATTCAGCAGTTCAAGGCCTCGACCCGCAGTGTACAGGCCGTGTACTGCGAAGGTACGGTTTGTAATTTGGTAGATGGATACGAAACCCTGACAAACACAGAACTGTTAGGGTTAGACGTGGATATTTTGGTGCCGTCTGCCCTGGAAAACCAGATTACGGCGGACAACGCAGCTGATATCCGTGCCCAGTACATCTTTGAAGTTGCCAACGGCCCAATTACTGCGGATGCCGATTTGATTTTGGAAGATAAAGGCATTTATGTGTTTCCCGATATTCTGGTGAATGCGGGGGGCGTCACCGTCAGCTATTTTGAATGGGTACAAAATCGCAGCGGGCTGTATTGGCAAGAAGCTGAAGTCCAGGAACGGCTGCAGCGCATGATTGTAGAAGAAGCCGAAAAGATCTGGCGAATTGCTCAAGATATGATTATCCCCCTACGGACTGCAGCCTATGTCCATGCCTTAGACCGCCTGGGGGATGCACTCAATGCAAAGGGGACGCGGGATTACTATGTCAGTTAACGCCATCCCCCCTGCTCGCTTGCGCCCCATCACGCTCAACAAGCCTGATTAAGCGAACAGTACAGTCACGATCACGCGCCTTTAATCGTTGACCAGGGATCTTGAGCCGTTAGGCAGGCTTGCATGTCGGTGGCATCAAGGGGGCGGCTAATGAAATAACCTTGGACAACATCGCAGTGGTTATCGGCCAAGAAAGCCAATTCTTCCTCGGTTTCAATTCCTTCAGCAATAACGGTTAAATCAAGGCTGTGGGCCATTTGAATCACAGATTTAACAATGGCTTGGTTTTTGGGGTCGGCAATGACGCCACGGACAAAGCAATTGTCGATTTTAAGCGTATCAATCGGGAACTGTTTGAGATAACTGAGGGACGAGTACCCTGTACCAAAATCATCAATGGCAATGCGCGGCCCCAATGCTTTCAGGGCTTTGAGAATCGCGATCGCGGCTTCGGCATCCTGCATCAGCGCAGTTTCAGTAATTTCCAGTTCTAAACAGGCGGGATCAAGTTGGGTGGTGTGCAAAATATCAGTAATCAGCTCGGTCAAATCAGGCTGATTAAACTGCACGCTTGACAGGTTAATTGACAACTGCAGAGGCGGTAGGCCTATGGACTGCCACTGACGAATTTGGGTGCAGGCCTTGCGAAAAAGCCACTCCCCAATGGGGACAATCAGTCCGGTCTCTTCCGCCAGGGGAACAAACTGGGCTGGAGAAATATACCCTTTGGTGGGATGCGGCCAGCGAATCAGCGCTTCGGCGCCTGCAATTAAGCCGCTATGAGTATTCATTTGGGGTTGGTAATACAGGGAAAACTCTTCGCGTTCTACGGCATAGCGCAAAGCGGTTTCTAAACTAATCGCGTCACTCGACACCACCGGAATATCTGCACGATAAAACTGAACATAGTTGCTTTTTTGGTGTTTGGCCCACTCTAGGGCAGCGTCTGCCTGGCGCAGGATTTCCTTAACGTCTTCGCTATCGTCGGGATAGATAGCAATACCAATACTGATCGTAGCAAACACCTCTTGCCCGGGCAGAGAAAATGGGCGTGATAGGCAGTCGAGAATTTCATCGGCAACCTCGTGGATAGTTTTTGGGTCGCTAAATTTGGAAATGAGCACCACAAACTGATTGCCGGTTAACCGGGCCACGGTGGTTGCTTTGGGGAGACAAGCCGATAACCGTTGGGCCGTGGCCTGCAACATTTGATCGCCAGCCCGAAAGCCCAAGATGTTATTCACCTGACGCAGCCGATCTAAGCTTAAGGACAAGAGCGCCACACGATGTTGTTCGGCTTTGGCAACTTTGATGGCTTGGCTCAACCGTTGGTAAAGCAGATGATGGTTGGGTAAGTCAGTGAGGCTATCGTAGTGGGCTAGACGGTTTAGGCGCTCTGCCGTGTGACGCAAAATGGTGACATAGCGTTCTGCAAGTGCTGCTTGTTTTGCCAGTCGGGTTTTGATCGCAGAGAGTAACTCTGCATGAGTAAAGGGTTGCAACAGGCAATCGGCCGCCCCCCGATCCATACTTTTGCGCAAATCGGTCATATCGGCGCGATCGCTGATCAGAATGCAGGGAACGACCGCAATATCGGGACATGTTTGCAGGGTCTCTAAGAGCTGATGGCCCTCCATATCGGGCAATTCTGCCTGGACTACCATCAAATCAGGGCGATGTTCTTGCGCTAGCGCTAATCCTGATGCCCCATCATCGGCCGCAATCACGGCGTATTCTTCAGCTACTAGCAGGGCTGAAAGCGCCTGCCGACTCACGGTATCGCCATTAATCACTAGAATTTTCTGCATAACTATTTCTCAGAGCTTAGAGGAACCCATCTGGCATGGGTTTCCTGGCATGGGTAGATTAAACCTAAAAGTGCGATAGACCGATTTTCAGTAATCTAAACGTGCGATAGACAGGGTTTCTGATCATACGACGTTTGTTTGAGCCGGATTGACTCCCTAGGATAGGCCTAGCACCCCAGGGTGCTAGGCAGCTTTTGGGGGTGAATCTCGGGACTAAACGTTAGAAGCCAAACTGCGATCGCCAATGCCCAGCTTTTCTCGTTTATCCAACACTTCATAGACCCTCACTTTTTCCTTTTTGCCGCGTACAGCCTGAATGTCAAGATCGCGCGTGACCACCAGATCCTGGACTTTTTGATAAACCGGAGCACTAATCAACACTGCATTGGGTTTATCCCGAGTCAGTGATTCAATCCGCTTGCAGGTATTAACCGTATCACCGACCACCGCATAGTTGATCCGATCGGCTGATCCCATATTGCCCGCCACTACATTGCCCGTATGAATGCCAATGCCCACATCGATAGAACGTCCCAACTGACCCCTGAACTGATCGCTCAACTCATCCCGCTTTTTGATCATCTCCAGAGCACAAAACACGGCATTGCTTTGGTGCGCAGGTGAAGCGACTGGGGCCCCAAAGGTGGCATAGATTTCATCCCCGATGAACTGATTCACCGAGCCGTTGTAGTGATTAATTACCTCGGTCATATAGGAATAAAAGGTATTGAGCACTTCTACAACCAGCTCAGGCGGAAACTCTTCGCTCAAGCCTGTAAAGTTGCGAATATCGCAAAACATCACTGTGGCTTCTAGAATTTCCCCCTTGATGATGGGCCCTTCTTGGCTAGACAGGGCGGTCTCAACAATAGGTTGGGGCACGTATTTAGAAAAAATCTGCACTGTCTTTTGCAGTTCTGCCACGTTACGCTGCAAATCAGCCACCAAGGATCGGTTGCGTTCGCTGAGGTCATAAAGTTGCCGAGCATTTTCAATGGATAACCGAAAGTCGTCCTTATCCCACGGTTTAGTGATATAGCGAAACACCCCACCATCATTGATGGCTCGAATAATCGCCTCGACATCGCTGTAGCCCGTCAAAATCATCCGAATCGGTCTGGGAAACTCTTTGCGAATGGTTTCGAGCAGTTCGACCCCAGTAACTTTGGGCATACGCTGATCGGTAATCACCAAGTGAATTGGTTTTTGGCGCATGAGGGTCAGCGCCGCTTCGCCAGTTTGGGCCGTGTAAATTCGGTACTCCCGGCGAAAAGCTGCCTTAAATGAGAATAAATTTTGATCCTCATCATCGACATAGAGAATGGAGAAGTCGGCGTTAGGCATGGTCGGGATCGCTAGCTGGGTTGTTGAACAGGGAGCACTAGGGTAAAGGTTGTCCCTTCACCCAGCTCACTTTGCACCATAATCTGACCGTGGTGCTTTTCTACAATGCCGTAGGAAATCGATAGCCCAAGCCCAGTGCCTTCGCCAATGGGCTTGGTGGTAAAAAACGGTTCAAACAGCCGTTTTCTAGCGGCCTCATCCATACCCATACCGGTATCTCGGATGGAAATCTCCACAGTATCAGCATTTTGTTGGCTTGTTATATAAATATCCCCTCTTTCGGGCATCGCTTGAATTGCATTTGTCAAGATATTCATAAACACTTGATTGAGTTTGCCCGGAAGACATTCTACGTCTGGTAGGGGGCTATAGTTTTTATGCACTGTGATATGGGTCTTCAATTGATTTTTGAGTAGGGTCAGGGTTGAGTCAATACCCTCGTGGAGGTCTACCCGCTTAAAGCTGTCTTCATCCATCCGAGAAAAGTTACGCAGTCCGGTGACAATTGCTTGGGTGCGGGTCGCGCCTTCCTCAACCCCCTTGAGTAACCCTTCAACTTCTTCAAACAAAAAATCAACGTCGAGGGACTCAGCTTCAGTGTGGGCCTCGCTCAAGGTTGCCTTTGAGTCTGCAGCCTGGTAAATGGTGACCACCTGCTTGAGATCGTCAAAATCTAACCTTAGGGAGCCGATATTGGACGTAATAAAATTCACCGGGTTGTTAATCTCATGGGCAATGCCCGCTGTAAGTTGACCTAGGGAAGCTAACTTTTCGGCTTCGAGCAGCTGGGATTGAGTCGTTTGCAGCCGCGTTAAGGTGGTTTCGAGTTCCGTCGTTTTGCGGGTGAGCTGTTGGGTCCGCTCCACCACTTTTTCTTCTAAATCTTCTTTTGCGCGGACTTGGAGCTCTTCGTTCCGACGCAACTGTTCGATGACCCGCTGCTGGGCCGATTCTTTTTCTGTTTTCAACACGTTGATTCGATCGGCTAGACCCAGGGAAAATAACACCACTTCAATGGCAGAGCCCACATGAACGCTGTACTGAGTGAGCAGATTCTGGGGGATAATCCGCAAATCGGCTAGGTTAAACACAATCCCACCCAGGATAAATACGCCATTCGCAATCACAAAAAATAGAGCCGAGTGGTATCCCTTCCGATAGGCAATCACCCCACCCACAAGCATCAGCACTAAAATGCCATTCAGGGCAAACAGCCCAACAACAAAACCATAAAACCAGGCCGAGCTGAAGAAAAAGAGGCCAATACTGCAAAAGATCAAGCGACAAAGGTTTAGTGCCCTATGGATGCTTGGCGAGTAGCGTCGTGTATTTAGGAAACTTTGAGCAAACTGGACGAAGAAAATAACAAAGGGAAAACCGAAAACATTGGCGGCGATTTTGTTCCAATGGGGCGAGCCATAGGGCCAGACGTACTGGTAACCATAGCCAAAGAAGCTGACCCAGACCAGGGCGAAGAAAAACAGATATAGGGTGTAGTAGAGATAACTGAGATCGCGAACGGAAAAATAAATAAACAAGTTATACAACGCCATCACCAGCAGCCAGCCACAGTACAAACCAATGCCAAAGTCCATATGGGTCAGGTGTGCGGCATTGTAGAGTTTACCCACAAAGTTGGGGCGTTGGGTCGTCAGTTTAGAGAAGTCGGTGGCGACTCGCATGATATAAGCCGTTTCTCCCTGGAGAGGGAGTTGCAAGACGGTGGTATTACTAAAGTTTTTAGTCACCGGGCGATCGCGCAACGGCACCAACATGCCCGTCTGCTGATGGAAGTCATTGGGGCCATAGGCATCAATAAAATCCCACTGCCCTAGATCGAGATAAGTCTGCTCAATGCTGACATCAGCAGGGGTGAGGACGAGTTTGATCCAGTAGGTGTGGGTGCGGGTATCAATTGACTGCCCGAGGGTATAGCTTTCGAAGCGATCGCGGTAAGCCTCACTGAGAATGCTTTCAACCGACAAGTTGCCTTCTGGGTCGGGCAAGACGGACAGCGTAGAAAGTTCAACGACCGCAGCATCGGTAACCGTTACGGATGGAAATTGGGGTTGGGCAATGGCCATCCAGGCCGGGTCTCCAACCATTGGGCCCTTTAAGCCACTCCCTGCCCACAGTAATAGCGTCAGACAGACAGACAGCAATAAACGCAGGGAATAGTTCATGGACATCGAAGATACCGGATCTTTAAGTTAAAAAATTAAATTAAACCCTGTCGTCCCAATCCGGAAAGACTACGGGGTCAGATCAGCCGTTGGCAGCGACCTGGCGTCTTGTGGATCTGATGTCAAGGTTGGCACGACTTGATACAACAAGTAGAGATAAATGCCATCGAATAATGCTGTCAGAATGTACATCGTCGTTAAAAAGTGGATGTGGGGGTATTTCAAAAAAAAGCAAATACTGATCAGCCCCGTTCCTATGCCCTTGGCCCAGGCGATCGGTGTTGATAGCCCGTGAAAATTTGGTTTAAATGCCAAGCCGCAAAAATCGATAGACATAGCCAAATTAATCAAATATGCCGATATCACGGCCATCGGCATATCGAACCCTTCAGTCATGAAAAAGCTGTGCCCTAAAATGCTGCCAATGAGGCCTATGGTCAACAGCACAGGCAGGTGTTTTTTCACATAGACCGCGCTGATTTGGGTGTGGCCGTAGCGAAACATTTGGGTCACGATAATGGCGTCAATCCCCATCCACAAGGCATAACCCAACACAAATAATTTGCCCATGTCGATGCCAGATCGAAAGAAAAATACCGACGACACTTCCCAACCAAAGTTGAGGCAAACAGCCGCCAGGGGAATGGCCAAGGTCTGATAGCGGTGGTTCCGAATCACCGCCGCAATGTAGGCATAAGCCCACAGCAGTGCCCCAATCAAAAATAAAATGACTTCGGTCAGGGTGTAATTTTGCAGGTTAATCCAAGGTTGATCCATCGAGGCTATCTCGCACAGTAACGAGGATAATAATAGCCTTAGCCCAATCCTTCAGGCATGACTATAGCGCTGGCCAGATTGCTTAATTCACCTAGTCTCGCTGGGATGCTCAATACACAAGCAATCTGGCTCGCCGTAGCGCTCAAAGCTTTGTGGCTACGGCTATATCTCACCCGCGATCAGAATCGATACCACCAGGACTGGCAGTGAACCAAAGCGCTGAAGCGGCTTAAAATCCCCCACGCAGTTTTTTGGCGGGGAGCAAAGATAGATTTATGGTAAAGAGTATTGCTGTGGGCAGCTTTTGACTTCTAATTTCGGTTAATTTCTGACTGCTGCCCAGCTAGCTTACCAATCCCCAGAAACAATGGGGATCACCTGATTATCTTCCGTGACAACTTCAATCACAGGAGATTCGGCCTGTTCTTGACGGGGGAATTGGACGAATTGCACCCCTTGGGACGTCGGGATAACGCTGACCCGGTAGCGATCGCCCGTCCACTGAATCGCTTGGACTTGGTGATTCATCACCCAGAGTTCACCGATTTCACCGCTGTTAATGGCTGTCGGGATCGCATCTTCATAGCAGCCCCAAAGCTCGTCTTCAAGGGGTGATAATCCAGATAAATGAAGCGGTTCTACCCGAGCACTCAAGCCATAGGTGGTGAAACTGATTACCTCGTGATCCCAAAACTTTTGAAACAGGCTTTGCAAGGGATCAACATTGATAGCGCTTCCATAGCGGGGTGAAGCTTCTAACGCTTTCAACTGGTCAGACTCGTTGGGACGTTGCCAGCCTGAGGATTCAAAACAAATCGTGAAAACCAATGCTTCTGCCGTTTGCGACAAAAGCCGAGTCGTGGGTTCTAGCCCATGTCCCACGGACGTATCCGTAATCACAGATGTGGCTGAATGCCCCCATTGAGTGAGGTTGGCGGCTTCACCACAGGCAGCAACACCCAACAAGCCTAAAACCAAACCCACGAAACCTACCACTTGAGGCTGTTTGATCCCTACGATATTCATTGCGATTGTGATTGTCCCTGATATAAAAGCTCACATGTGATGATGATTGACCGTTCAAAAACTGCGAAACTTTAGTTTTTGAGTTCAGTTTTTGGGTTCTGAATAGAGGAGAGAAATCGTTAACAGTAAAGGTTTCGATCAATCTACCTACTTTTAATAACACTCCCCCAAGGCATGTTTCAGGACACTACTCAAAGTTTTGCGCGGTTTACAGTTAATGACAGTGCAGATCTCTATGGAACTACAACATTTTCCATCCCTAGGGGATGTTGTTATCCGATTGTTCTCGTCAGCGAGCGCCAAAAATTTTGATTCAATTGCTGATGCTGCTTGGATCACATCAACCCATTCCTCACAGGCCAATAAAGGGAGCAAGGTAGGTCAACCCATTGTTTTAGGGGATTGTGCTGTCAACGAAATGATGACTCAACCCGACTGGGTCAGCTACCACTCGTTTGGACATGACTGCCTCAAACTACCTGAAATTCGCGACGAATTTGTGGGTGAGCTAGCCAACTTGGCGATCATAAGCGCTGGGATCGTTCCAAGTCTGATGAGAATCAAAAAGTGCCTTAGGAATCTCCAATTTAGGATTGAACCTAGCACTGCGAAAATCGGATAGAGACGATAAGCAATGTGCTCAATTTGACCTGATAGGGCAGCAGAGACGCTTGTCCCTAGGTCTTAAATCGAAAGCCGTTGTTCGACGCGGTCGGAACCCGCTAACTCCCCCATCTTGATCAAATAGATCGCAGCGTGAGATTACTTTGGCTCCAGACGTCTGCTTAGCATCTCTGACTAAATAGTAGCGGCTAAGCGTAAAAATGGCTTACTAAAACAATCAAAAGATTTGGCTTAAAAGGGTGGCGGCGGCGTGTTACGCCTAAGGGCATGCGGGTATAGTCTGAGCAGAAATGATACAGGGTTCGACCAGGGAAAACCTGAGCAATTTGCAGCAGTGCGCTCAAAATATTAGCAATTGAGATTATTGATCTGCAGGCGGCAGATTAGGGTGATCAGACCCCGATAACATCTGGGATTTCATTGCCGCGAGCTGAGCATCAATATCGTTACCCCCCCCTTCCAGAGCGGCAAAGCGATCTTCTAGAGTGTCGGCACTTAGGTCTGCGATCGCGTCAGATTGGGCCTCCAGCGCATTGACCTTTTCTTCCATGCGCTCAAAAGCTGCGATCGCGTTGTTGGTACCCGTCTGCCCAATCATTTCATTGATTCGTTGAGATGCTTGGGCCGAGCGAGCCCGGGCAATATACATATCTTTTTTGGTACGCGCTTCGGCTAACTTCGCCTCTAAAGTTCGCATATTTTCTTTGAGCTTGGCCACGATCCCCTGTTGGTGATCAATCTGCGCTTTCATACCGCTGGCCGTCTCCAGATAGGCTTTTCGACGGGTTAACGCTTCCCGAGCCAGGGCTTCTTCGCCTTTCTGGAGCGCTAACTGAGCGCGACCGTACCACTCCTGAACTTGTTTCTCCGCTTGGGAGTACTGGCGCTCGGTTCGTTTTTGGGTGGCGATCGCTTGGGCGACTGACTGACGCAACTCAATCAAATCATCCTGCATATCCGCCACAGCTTGCTCTAAAATCTTTTCCGGATCTTCAGCACCGCTGACCAGGCTATTAAAGTTGGCTCGAATCAAGCGTCCAATGCGATCAAGCAGTCCCATTCACATATCTCCAGCAAGTCATCTGCCCTACTGCTTAGAGCATAGCAGGGGCAACCTGGGCTGAGTAGTTTTGGACAAACATCTTCTACTCACCTTGAACCCGTGCCGGAATTCCTTGATTTTGGAGTTCCTGAACCCGCTGTTGAGCTGCCTCTGGGGTATCATATGTGCCCAATTGAATCCGAGCCCCATCCGAATAGTTCCGCAAATAGGCATCGCCAACAGCATTGCGTGCATCCTGCAGTGATTGATCCCCGGTGAAGTCAGTAATCACGTCATAAGCCCCACTGCCACTGCTTGCCGGAGCGCTGGGGCTGACTGGAGCTGCGGCTGGGCTAACCGTCGCACTACTCGATGATGGAAGACTCGCCGGACTCGGCTGAGACGCAGCGGGAGTAGGAGCAGGCGGCTGTGGCTGCGGCTGGGTTTGGGGCCGCGCCGCTGGCTGTGGAGCAGTGGCGGGTTGGGTGGCACTAGGTGCCGGCAATTGCCCCGTCGGGGCCGATTGGGGTTGATTTGCTGCACTGGCACTAGTCACCGGGGCTGGGGTACCGGGGGTGACAGGCGTAGCAGGAGAAGTCGTGGTGGCTGTACCGGGCGTGGAGAGCGTTGTTGCGGAAGAGGCTGTTGGTGTACTGGCCGGACTCAACACCGAGACACCCCGTTCAACTTCAATAGTGCTCAGATTTTCTAGGTTAAGTTCTCTAAATTCTCGTTCAGACAAGTCTGGCCCTGCTCCTTGGAGGGGATCGCTACCAAAGAGCCTAGATTCGCCTTCTGGGCTTGGATTCAACTCTGCCGTTGCTTCTGAGTCAGCTGTAAATCGCTTAACGAGTGGAATCTGACCCAACACAGCAGGATTCGTCAAAACGTAGCCCAAGCTAGCACTCCCCACTAACACCGCTAAGAGTGCGCCGATGCCTAAGGGACTCGAGAGACCATCTGGCCAGAGCACCAGCGATCTAAAAGCAAATTTGGTTGAAGCAAATTTGGTTGGGCGTTGGGGGGACGCAGACGGAGCCTGCTCTGTCAGGCTATTAATCAGCTCTTCAGAGGATGCCAGGTAAGCCTCTGGGGCAAAGCTGTGGGGAGACACCAGCGCTTGGGCCTCATCTTGATCAGTATTGCCAGCTTGAGCCTCCAAAGTCTCACGACTGTCAAGTTTAGAGAGCGCCATCGTACCGTCTGCCCGGGATCCATCGTGAGTGGATGGTACAGGCTGAGTTCCTCCCCGGACATGATCACGTTGGCTTTGCTTAGCCAAAAAGGGATTGGGTGGAGGTGGGGGGGGGATGGCCACAGCACCCGAAATTTTTGCCTGGGGTGATGGGCTGGGGGCTGGCGGGACTCGCTTAGCCGGAATTGAAATCAGATCAACAGGCTTTTGCCGAACTTTCATCCGCAAGCGACGGGGCGCGGTCGGCACCTGCCCCTGCCGTTGACGACGGTAGCGGTTGAGCTCTTCTTCCAAATTGACTGACAAACTCCCCAAGGCCTTACCTAAGGGCGCTTTAATGTCATTGCCAATATCTTCATGTAATGGCTCTGGTTGCTTAACCGAGACGGTTGATGTCATGGAACCCAGTCCTCTAAACCGATATCATCGTTGTCTTAACTCGAAAGTTGGCACACCCTGCTGCTGAATGAACTAATGGAAGAGCCGATGGGGATAGGCTTTGGTCAGAATGCTGATTTTCTGGTTGAGTTTACCGCAAAGTCAGAAAAATGCACGGATAATTCTGAGCAGATCTCTGGGAAGGTTACCAAACTTAAAGCAAGGCATCATGCCTAAGGCAGAACCCAGGCGTCAGGAGCTAGATTTTGATATACCAAGTCTGGATCTGGAGACTGGCTTACAGGGAAACTTCAGGTCTGGACTTGACTCAGTTGGACTTAAATCAGCCTGATGCCGGATCCTGCCATTCTGAATTCTTTCAAATCAGCCACCATGACACTCCAATCAATTGATCAGGTTTTAACCCATACGTTGTCATCCCGGACGACTTGGCACACCCATCAACAGTTTCAGCAGTTATTGGATTGTTGGGCCGACGTGGTTGGGACGGCGGTGGCTAACCATGCGCGACCGATTGGGATTAATCGGCGGGTCTTGCAGGTGGCGACGGCGAATCCCGCTTGGTCGCAAAGTTTGACCTTCGAGCGGCATCGAATTTTAGCGAAGCTATGCGATCGCATCGGGCTAGACCTCACCGATATTCGATTCTCGCCGGGGCAATGGCTCACCGCAAATCGTCGAGATCAGCAGCGCACAGTAGAAACGGAGTTGTTGCGCCAGCACCCCAGTTTTGTCGCCATGGGGCCTGACCCAGACCCGGAAGTCCAGCCACAGCCGGGGACCAATAGCCATGATCCCGAAGGGGCTTACCAGCAGTGGGCAGCGTTCATCCAAACGCGATCGCAGCAATGTCCCCTCTGCCCTCAATGCCACTGCCCAACCCCCTTGGGAGAACTTCAGCGATGGTCGACGTGCGGAATTTGCGCCAGTCATGGCTGGGGATCATAGAAAAACCTGCCTTTTAACCCTACCCATATCCAGTTCCCTAGCATTCCCAAGCTCAAGCGTGCTTTGCTTGAGCTAAAAACTCAAGGTTTGATGTCGTTCAACCTGCCCATTGTTGTTGTGGGGATCAATGGGATTGCATGGGGTTTGATTCTTCTGATCCCCGAATTATGTTTATTTTTCAGCGATCGCTGGAGTCCACACATTTACTTCTATGACTAATTTTTGCAAGAAAATAAAGAAACCATAAAGATACTCCGGTATCCCGATCGACTTAAACGCCTTTAGGTGCAATGGTTTCCATTATATTTCTTTCAATAAGTGGATTTCCATCCTGTCACAGAATGACGATATGAATCGCCTTTGGATGTTTTTATGAAACCCATACAACTTGGAGCTTCTCGTTGCTGCCGCTGCCAATTTTATACGCCTGAAGGACGCAGAGGTGGAGCCTGTAGTCAACTTGGTGTTTCTGTTCATGGCTCTTGGAAAGCCTGTTCCTTGGCGATCCCACCTTTTTCAACTAGTTTGCCTGAGTTGACTCAGATTGATTTTTGGCCCAATGAATTTACAGTTTCTACCGAGAAGATGCGATCTTTTGAAGCAGAGCTAGAAGAAACTTTTTCATCAAGTGTTTGAATTGGCGTTTGAATTATTTAAGCTCATTTGAAAGTTGATCCCCAAAGTATCGAGTGGGGCATTCTCGGAGATGTTGGAGTTAAGAAATATTAAACCCCCACAAAATCCCTGGATGAAAATGCAGGGATTTTTGCTAAGCATGGGGATGGCTTAAGCCGTTATTCCGCACTTCTCCTGTCGTCACTTTTAATGAGTTAGGGTAGCCACGGATATTGACTGAAATCTGGCGATCGCTTTTCAAGGAAAGCTTGTTTCCCTTCTGCGCCTTCCTCGGTGAGGTAATACAGCAGCGTGGCGTTTCCAGCCAGTTCTTGGAGTCCGGCTTGGCCATCGCAGTCGGCGTTAAAGGCAGCTTTGAGACAGCGAATGGCAATCGGGCTTTTTTGTAAAATTTCCTGAGCCCACTGTATCCCTTCCGCTTCCAAGGTTTCGATCGGGACCACAGAATTGACTAAGCCCATCTCTAGTGCCTGGGCAGCTGTGTATTGACGACACAAAAACCAGATTTCCCGGGCCTTTTTTTGGCCCACGATGCGGGCCAGGTAGCTGGCTCCAAAACCGCCATCAAAACTGCCTACCTTAGGCCCGGTCTGGCCGAAAATGGCGTTATCTGCTGCGATGGTCAGATCACAAATGATATGCAGCACGTGTCCACCACCAATGGCGTAACCGGCGACTAACGCAATCACGACTTTGGGCATGGAGCGAATTAACCGTTGCAAATCAAGCACATTCAATCGCGGCACGCCAGCCTCATCCAAATACCCAGCTTTGCCCCGGACGCTTTGATCCCCACCGGCACAAAAGGCATACTTGCCGTCGGTGTGAGGCCCCGCGCCAGTCAATAACACTACGCCAATGGTGGTATCTTCGCGGGCGTCACAAAAAGCGTCATACAGCTCAAATATCGTTTTAGGTCGGAAGGCATTGCGTTTGTGGGGACGGTTGATCGTAATTTTGGCAATGCCATCAGCTTTGTGATAAATGACATCTTCATAGGTTTTGGCAACCTGCCAGTCAATTTGCATAGCGATAGTGGATCCCTTACCAGCGCCTTAATCCTAAGCCTTAGCGGAAACATTAAGAAGCCTTTTGGAACCCTTCAAAAGCATTGAAGGCTACTGCACAATACATGGGGGGGCGATTGCTGAAATAATATTCCTCAAAATATTTCTCCAAACAGCATTTCCAAATCACTATGGCTTATTACTGGTTCAAAGCATTTCATGTCGTTGGTGTGGTGGTGTGGTTCGCAGGCTTGTTCTACTTAGTGCGCCTGTTTATTTACCACGCTGAGGCCGCCGCTGAACCTGAACCAGCCCGCAGCATCTTAAAAAATCAGTATGCACTGATGGAAAAACGGCTGTTTAATATCATCACCACCCCTGGCATGGTGGTGACGGTATTAATGGCCATTGGTCTCTTAGCTCAAGAACCCGCTGTGCTCCATGACGGTTGGCTCCATGCCAAGTTGGGGTTTGTAGCGCTGTTGCTGGCCTATCACGTTTACTGCAAACGGCTGATGAAACAACTAGCTGCAGATACCTGCCAGTGGTCAGGACAGCAACTCCGGGCCTTGAATGAAGCACCAACACTGCTGCTGGTGGTGATTGTGATGCTGGCCATTTTCAAAAATAGCTTCCCGACCAGCGCGACAACCTGGTTGATGGTGGCCTTGGTGGTGTTTATGGCCGCCTCGATTCAGCTCTATGCGAAGAAGCGTAAGCGCGACAAAGAAAGGCAGGTAGCTGAAGCCGCTGAAACTTTAAAGACCAATCCGGAACAGGCCCTGCAAAATTCCTAGACGGGTGGTTCGATGGTCATATACCCCTGGCTACGCTGCTGGGGTTGCCTGCTTAGGGCATGGGAACCAACACGAAAAATTATTAACCAGGCAATTGCTTAGCAAGCCTCACAGATGGCTGTTTCCCGCTGCTGCCAATCAGTTCACCTGAAGAAATTCAGTGGAAAACGCTGTGTTGACCCAACGCAACCCAAAGAAAGGTTGCATAGCTTTGAAAAGATAATTAACATTATGTGTATGGAGCTTGACTCTATGGCAAAAATTTGTAGCTAGCGAGGTTATCGACATGGCTCAGGAAGATCAAAAGTTTGGGTTTACCCAGTTTGCCGAAAACTGGAACGGCCGCTTGGCAATGTTGGGCTTTATCATTGGCTTGGCGACTGAGTTTATGACTGGTCATGGAATTTTGTCTCAGCTGGGTTTGATGTAGTTGCTTGGGCAGGGTTTCACTCGGTTTGACGGTATCTTCGTTGAATGCAGCCCTGTCCTAGCCTGCTGGTTGACTCATTTCCATCGTTAGAAGATTGAGGGATGGGCGGACTAAGGTTCGCCCATTTTTTCGTTGTCTAGGGCATTTTCCCCTGGGTCGGCCCAGGTTGCGATGGGTTTGAGCAGAGGGGGAATGGTGGCTTCAGTCGAAAATTCTAGTAGGGTTTCGCGGTATCCCAGGTAGCCGGCTTCCATAAATGCAGTCAACATGCGGGTGAGCGCCAGCCAAACCTGCTGTTCGTACTCCCAAGCTTGGCCCAGCCTGGCTCGATCGGCAATCGATCGCATTGCCCAAAAATAGCTGTTACGAACAACGGATCCCTTTTTCTTGTACGACGGCACATCGTCCGGGTGGATGTAGAGCACCTCGTTGTGGATATGGGCTCTCATGGTTGATTCCTATTGCGGTGCGGCAAAGGCGCAGTATACAAGAGATACTAGTAGGTAGCCAAGCGGTATCTGATAGGTGGCTGATTACCCCCTTACCCCTTACCTCTTAAGCCTTACGAAGGTCAGACTTAAAAATCTCAAATTTTCGACTGGATTGATTTAGACCCATGGTAGCTTCAGTGTCGTTGGCAAATGTTCATAAGGTTTACAACAACGTGTCGGTGGTTAACAACCTGTCGTTAACGATCCAACCCGGTGAGATTTTTGGGCTGTTAGGGCCCAATGGGGCGGGAAAATCCACCACAATTCGGATATTGACGACCTTAACCCAAGCGACTCAGGGGGATGTGGTGGTTGCAGGTTACGATGTAACCCGGCAGCGACGGGACGTGCAGCGACAAATTGGTGTTGTGCTGCAGCAAACGAGTGTTGATGGAGATCTTTCGGTTTGGGAGAATATGGAATTTCACGGGCGCATGCACCACATGCCGAATCCCCAGCGACAGCAAGCGATTCAGCAGTGGTTGGGGTATGTGGAATTGAGCGATCGCCGGAATGACAAAGTCAAAACCCTGTCGGGGGGGATGAAACGTCGTTTGCAGATTGCCCGTGCCCTGCTGCATCAACCCAAAATTTTGTTTTTAGACGAGCCGACGGTAGGGCTTGATCCACAGGCACGGCGACGACTCTGGGAAATTATCAAGGGTTTAAACCAGCATCAAGGCATGACCATGTTGTTAACCACTCACTATATGGAAGAAGTGGAATATCTCTGCGATCGCATTGGCATTATGGATCGGGGTCAGCTGATTGAAGTCGGTGCCCTGACTGAGCTGCGGCGACGTCATGGGGAGGGAATTGTGATCCAAAAACAGGGCGATCGCTGGCAGTATACCTTTTTCCCGACCCTGGAGGCGGCCAATGCCCATTTAGATCAGCAACCCGATAAAACGGGAATGATGACACGCCCTGCCAATCTAGAAGATATCTTCGTGGAGTTAACGGGGCGCAATTTAGATTAGAGGGCGCTACCCTGGACATCATCATCCATCTGTTGCGCTGTTGGCATGCCAAGTCTGAAAAGCAAAATTGAGGCAGTTCTTTATCTCAAGGGTCAACCCCTTTCGATCGCCCAGATTGCTGAATTTGCGGGTTGCGATCGCGCTGAGGCTGAAGAAGGCTTAATTGACCTAATGGCTGACTATGCCCATCGCGATACGGCCCTAGAAGTCGTGGAAACTCAAGATGGCTACTGTCTACAGTTACGGAGTGTGTTCAAACACTTGGTAACTACCTTGATTCCGCTGGATTTGGGGGTAGGGGCATTGAGGACCCTGGCCGCGATCGCCTTAAAAGGGCCCATCAGCCAAACTGAACTGGTTGAACTGCGGGGATCTGGGGTCTACCAACAAGTGCCAGATTTGGTTGCTTCTGGTTTTGTGCGTAAGCGACGGCAGTCCGATGGTCGATCTTATTGGCTCCAAATTACCAACAAGTTTTATCAGCACTTTGAAATTGATCAGCTGCCTTCGGTAACCCCTAAAAAAGTTGATAATTCTTCTGACCCAATGTCCAATGCCGTTGAAGCCGGCGTTGAAGCCGAAGCCACTGCACCAGCAGATCTAGATCAGTCCTATGATGGGGAAGGGACTGTAGATGCGATCGAAAAAGACGATTGACCCAATTTCATGATTACCTCATTAGAGTATTAAAATATCGTCAATGCAGTCATGGCGATTCCATTGAATCCGGTGCACAATGCAAACTGTGGGTAGCTAAACCGTTTTCACGTCCAGAATTGAAGTTTTACTGACAGGAAAACTCCATATCCTGAGCTGCGCGAGGGTGAGATTAAACGATTTGCAGCCAAATTTGTTGCCGCTAGAGTGGTTTAGAGGCTATTGGCTGTAGCCCAGATGGGGATCAAGCGATCGATTGTGATGCATTAACTCGAAACGCATTACTGGGTGATCTCAGCGATTTGACTTGATCATTGCAGCCAAATATGTGCCAAAGTGGATGAAATCATTTATCGGATCTAAGCTAGGAAAGCAAAGTAATCTAACGCTTTATGGTTTTTAACCCTGAAAACGCTGATTTCATGAGTATTAATGCTGAAGGAAGTCAATCAAATCAGCTGCTGCGTTATCTTCAGCATCAATCTCCAGAGGTGTTAACCCGGGTTGCACAATCTGTCAGTTCTGAAATTAAGCAGATAATTTCTCAAAACGTTCAGGGCTTAGTCGGCGTTCTGCCAGCGGAAGGCTTCAACGTCCAAATCACCACCGACCGAGAAAATCTAGCCGGTTTACTCGCTTCGGCCATGATGACAGGGTACTTTTTGCGTCAAATGGAGCAGCGCATGGAACTTGAGGAAAGCCTTATGTCTTCCCTCTCACTCCAGCGTGATGGTGATATTGATCAAGATTCAGACGCGGCTGACTTCTAAAGTGGTGCCCCGCGCAGAAAATCCCCCAGAGCAGCAACATCTTCTCGCAACAGTAGGGTGACGCGTCCCGTTTCGATGCGTCCACGGGTATCCGAAGTCATTTCAACCCAATAACCAAAGCGATCGCCCACGAGCAGTTCTCCCTGAATGACCAGATAACGATTGGTATAGGGTGGCGTTTCCGCTGTTGGGTAGACCATTACTCTCTCAGCCCGTTCATAGTCGCTATACACATCTGCCCCATAAATGCGACGCAGAGACTCTTCTAAACGGGTCATACTGACACCATCAATAATATCCACCAGCAAAAAATGTTCGCTCCGAATCTTGCCGAGTAGGGGCACCCCTTGCACCCCAGTGGGAGGAAATACAGAAGCTTGGAAGGTAAAGCGTCGAGCAGCGGTATCGGTGCGGTGCACAACTAACTGTTCCCCGGGTCGAGGGCGTAGGGTAGCATTACCCTGGATCCACGCTTCTACTTGGGTCGCAGTTTGCCCCGGCAGGGCCAGCGCGGGTAATCCCAAGGCCAACCAAAACCCAGCCGATAGCCAACCACAACGCCCAAAATTACCCATATCAACCTCCAGAATGTTCCCAAATGCGCTTTGCCGCTTTAATTAATGCCACGTCTTGGTAAAAATGGCATGGATCTTAGGCAAATGCAATATTTTAGGAACTATAGGTTTTAGGGTTGGGGCGATCGCGCCTGTAGCCCTAACTTAGTAGCGCTTACTCATATAAAGCCGATTGCGACCGTCGGCTTCAGAGGTGTAGCGCATTTGATCGGCGATTTTGGCGATTAATCGTACCCCCCGCCCCCCTTCTGAATTTTTATCAACCACTTTGGGCATTCGCTTGAGCCAAGTGCCCATGTCAAAGCCAGGCCCCCGATCCCAAATGTTGATTTCCAGACGATCGGTGAATAGAGTGACTTCGATATCAATGGGGGTTTCTGGAGGGGCTTGGCGATGGGCATGTCGCACAGCGTTAGTAAATCCCTCAACCAATGCAAGCTGACACTGGAGCCAAATATTTTCTGGAATCCTGGATTCGTGGCTGCTCTGGAATTGCTCAAACCATTCCAGAACGCGATCTAAATCTTTCAGGTCTGTCTTTGTGCGAAAGTGACCTGTCTGAATCGGCTGCAACGTTGGAAATCCCTTATTTTTCATGGAACGACAGGCTTGCAGGCAGATAGTCACCCAGATGATACCCTCATAAGCTTAGCGAATTAACGAATTTTTCTGGAATAACAGGTTTGGATAGAGCAGTTGCGATCGCAGCTAGGCTTTTAGGATGGTTGAGCATGCCTGGATGGGTCAGCACTGGTAGTGAGCGAGTTTCTCCCACACCCATATCAGAACTGTGGGCCGGTAAGATCATCAAATCGTAGGGCGTCCAAAGCGACGTGAATGACAAAGATGCAAGCTGATCTACATCGTGATTGAGATCTTGCAAGAATTGACTGTTTGGACGCATCTGGATACACCCTGGGTTAAATCTGCCATAGCCCATCCAGGTGCCGTTATGAGGTGCAGAAATCGTCACAAATCTCTGAATCCGTCTTATTCCACCGAGGCGCTGCACGTAATAGCGGCTAATCAGGCCACCCATGCTAAAGCCTACTAAATCAAAGGGCTGATCATGACCCATGTGTGTATCGACATAAACCACCAGCTGTTGGGCGAGCTGTTCTAGACCGACATCACCATTATTGGGGGTGAGATCGGGGCAGTGAATTGTCGACCAGCCTTGGGCTTGCAGATAGCGTGCTAATTTGTTGAATTTGCGTCCAGTGTCGTGGATGCCGTGAACCAACAGTAAGGGATTGGGGGTGGGGGAAGCCATGGAAAATTCGGCGCAAAAAGTGTAGAGATAGTTCTAAACTAGGCGATCGCGATCGCGTTCTAGCCCCCTGGCGAGACAGTTTTAGTATTGATCTCAATCTGCTTTAGCTTTGTCAATTCGAAACAGCCAAATCATTAATGCCACCAGCCCCGCTTGGAGGGCAAAATTGGGGGCGGCACTGGCCACGTCTCGCCCTGCTAACAACTGTGCCAAAAATACAAATGCCCCTAAGAAGCCTGAGATTGTAAATGCGCCGTAGATAAAGCGTCTTAGGCTACGGTAAGGGGCTTTAGCTTCGGCCCTCAAACGGGCAAATTTTTCTGGGCTGATGCCTTTTGGGAGTTGTTGGGGTTGGGGTGGACGGTCGGGCATAGGGTAGAGTCAGGGTAATGCTGAGGATAATGACGTGGGTCTTTCCTATCCTACCGAGTTGTTGGCTGATTTTTGGGCAGCGGTAGCAGCGGTGCAAGTGATGGCTGAACCCCTGAGTTGCCCTTCAAAGGCAACATCTGTGCCATTGGCCTGCTTAATTGGACTGCCAGGAAGCGGTAAGTCTACTTGGGCGATCGCGCTGACCCAACAGGCCCCAAGGTGGCAGATTATTTCTACGGATCAGATTCGGGCTCAGTGCTACGGCGATGAATTAATCCAAGGGGATTGGATCACAATTTGGCGACAGGCACAGCGGCAATTTCGTCAGGGTATTGGCCAGATTCAAGCAGGGCTTTGCCAAGGGGTGATCTACGACGCGACCAATGTGCGTCGTCGCCATCGTCGTCAGTTTTTGCGGCAGGCTAGGGGATGGGGTTTTGACCCAATCATTGGCGTTTGGCTTGATCTGCCGTTGGCGGTGTGTCTGAGTCGCAATCAACAGCGATCGCGCTGTGTTCCCGAACCTGTGATTTTGCGCATGCACCGTCAGTTGGATGGGGCTCCTCCGAGTCTTGGGGAACCGATGGATCATTTAGTTCGGGTGAGGGGTGACTGATATAGCGGTAGCCACAAAGCTTTGTGCGCTACCGCGAGCCAGATTACTTGTGGACTCAGCATCCTGGCGATACTCGGTGCATTAAGCAATCTGGCCAGCGCTATATTTGGCGTTTAGAGCTTCTTGAAGTATCTGGCGACTGACCAAAGCCCAAAGCCCACCTTTTCATAGGTGTAACGTGCCGGGGCATGGCCGGGATCACCCCCAGTTTCAACCATCGCAATAGACATCCCAGTATCTTTCATCCAAGCCAGCGCATGGTCTACTAGCGCGCTACCCACCCCCTGACCTTGAAAGTTTGGATCAACCGCAACCATGTAGAGCTCACCCATGCTGTCTTCTGGGTTTAGCTTCGCTGCAGCAAAGCCTAGGGTAGACCCTGCATCGATAGCAACCCATGTTTGGATGTCTTCTGATGTGCAGACATCTTCAACGGCTTTTTGTTGACTCGCACGCCAACCATCGGGATAAAAGGCCTGGTACACATCAGCATCCATCGTGTTCTGAATCGAATCGAACACCGAAGACCAGGCTCGAAGCGAAAGACGAATTACTGCATCAAGGTGATGGGGCTCGTAGGGTTCAATTCGCATTCCCATATGAACTCTAGTTAGCACTGTAAGTTCTACTGAACATACTACACTGTGTTACAGAGTCAAATGGTGCGCTCCCGGAGGCTTACGGCTTACAAATATTGTCCACACGCCTGCCTTAAACGACCTCAGTAGAAGGCTGAGGCTGGGGCTGGGGTTGAGGCTGGAACTGGAACAGCGTATATACTACATTCCGACGAATTCCGGTCATCATGTCGAGGAACAGCTCGTATCCCTCACTCTTGTATTCAATCAACGGATCTTTTTGACCGTAGCCACGCAGACCCACTGACTCTCGTAGGGCATCCATTTGCTGTAAGTGTTCGCGCCAAAGGGTGTCAATTTGCTGCAAAATAAAGAACCGCTCGGCCTCTCGCATCAGACCAGGCTTGACCTGATCAACCTGGGCTTCTTTGAGGTCATAGGCAATACGCACTTGCTCATGCAGGAAGGTTTTGATTTCCATCATCGAGAGGTCTTCGATATGCTCTGGCTCTAAATCTGAAAGCAAGTTGACAAACTCTTTAACCTTGCCGACGAGGCTGGTTAAATCCCATTCTTCAGTGGGCAATTCGGGGTTGATATAGGCTTCTACGATGTCGTTCATCGTTTGTGAGGCGTAATTGATGACGAGCTCCTTTAGCTCTTGGCCTTCAAGTACTCGCCGCCGTTCGGCATAGATGGCACGACGCTGGTTATTCATCACCTCGTCATACTCAAACACCTGCTTACGAATGTCGTAGTAGTAGGTTTCTACTTTCTTTTGGGCCCCTTCGAGGGATCGGGTCAACATCCCAGATTCGATGGGCATGTCTTCTTCCACTCGGAAGGCATTCATTAAACCGGCAACGCGATCGCCGCCAAAAATCCGCAGCAAATTGTCTTGCAGGCTCAAGAAAAAGCGAGTTGAACCGGGGTCACCCTGACGCCCGGCCCGACCCCGCAGCTGGTTGTCAATTCGGCGCGACTCGTGGCGTTCGGTGCCAATCACATGCAACCCACCCCGGTCAATCACTTCGTCATGGGTGGTAGCCGTAAATTGCTCGTATGTCTTATAAATTAGGCCGTAGACTTCCCGCAACTTTTCGACCACAGGGTCGTCAGTGGGGGCTTTTTCAGCGGCTACCGCAATTTTTTCTTCGGCGGCTAGTTCGCTGAGGCTGCGTTCACCGTAGGTTTTCACAGCAAAATCTACCGTGTCCTTCAGCACCTGCTCGGTTTCAGCAGAAAGGTCAGTTGGGAAAATCTCTGAAGAGGCTTTCCAAGTTTTTGCCTTTTTACCGGGTTCAAATCCCTGGGCCTTGTTTCGCCCCTTGCTGCCCGCAACAGACTTCACCGCAAAGGTGTCTTCATCCTCTGGCTTAACGATGCGAGGCATCAGGTACTCGCGGATTTTTAACCGGGCCATGTAGTCGGCGTTACCGCCAAGAATGATGTCTGTCCCTCGCCCAGCCATGTTAGTTGCAATGGTGACAGCCCCTTCGCGTCCAGCTTGGGCAACAATCTCAGATTCTCGCTCGACGTTCTCAGGTTTGGCATTCAGCAGGTTGTGGGGCACCTTACGCTCCGCCAGCAACGCTGAAAGGAGTTCAGATTTTTCGACGCTGGTCGTGCCAACTAGGACGGGGCGACCTGACTCGTGCATTTCGGCACATTCTTCTGCGATCGCTTTCCATTTGGCCTCCTCAGTTTTGTAGACCACATCGGATATGTCTTGTCGGGCCAAGGGGCGGTTGGTGGGGATAACCGTTACTTCTAACTCGTAGATCTTTTCAAATTCTGCTTCTTCAGTTTTGGCTGTCCCGGTCATGCCTGACAGTTTTGGATAGAGCAGGAAGAAATTTTGGTAAGTAATACTGGCTAAGGTCTGAGTCTCTGGTTGGATATCTACCCGTTCCTTCGCTTCGATCGCTTGGTGGAGCCCATCGCTCCAGCGCCGCCCAGGCATCACTCGGCCCGTAAATTCGTCCACAATCACAATTTCGTCATTGCGAACGATATAGTTCACATCCTTGGTAAACAGCTCTTTAGCCTTGACCGCGTTGAAGATATAGTGCGCCCAAGGATCTTTGGGATCGAACAGGTCTTGAACTTTGAGGAATTCTTCTGCCTGGATAAAGCCTTCGTCGTTGAGCAAAACGTTGCGCGCTTTTTCGTCAACTTCGTAATGTTCTTCTGGCTCTAGTAAACGTGCCGCATCTGCCGCCCGCACATATTTTTCGCTCGGGCGCTCCACCTGGCCTGAAATAATCAGTGGCGTTCGCGCTTCGTCAACCAGAATCGAATCAACTTCATCAATGATGCAAAAGTTGAAGGGCCGTTGCACCACATCTTCAATCGATGTGGCCATGTTGTCGCGCAAGTAGTCGAAACCAAACTCGCTATTGGTGCCGTAGATGATATCGCAAGCGTAGTTCTTTTTCCTTTCCGTTGGTGACATGCCCTGTTGCACCAATCCCACACTGAGCCCTAAAAATCGATGCACCTGCCCCATCCATTCAGCGTCTCGGCGGGCCAAGTAGTCGTTCACGGTGACAATGTGTACCCCTTTGCCCTCCAGCGCATTCAGATAAGACGGTAGCGTCGCCACTAGGGTTTTCCCCTCCCCCGTTCTCATCTCAGCGATTTGGCCATCGTGGAGCACCATGCCACCAATCAACTGGACATCGAAATGGCGCATGCCCAAGACCCGTAGCCCGGCTTCGCGCACAACAGCAAAGGCCTCTGGCAGGATATCGTCTAAGGACTCTCCATTTTCTAGGCGTCGCTTAAACTCAGCAGTTTTGCCCGTTAACTCGGCATCAGAGAGGGGTTTGATCTCCTCCTCCAACAAGTTAATCTCAACCACATCAGGTTTGTAGCGCTTGAGCTTACGAGCATTGGGGTCGCCCAGGAGGTTCTTCAGCATATCCAGGAAATAATGGCGGAGGGTTTAGTAAGAGCTTCTAGTTAATCGTATTGATGCTATGGCTATCAAGTGGGCAAAACCTCACTCGGGAGCGACTGTTCGGTAATCAATAGTCTCTTAATCTTATCATTTGGACTTGGGGAGGGAGCGGGCCTGGGGAGCAAGGGAGTGGAGGGGCAGCCGTCATTATTCCCATTCCGGGCTGAGTTGGCGGAAGTTGAAGTCGTCGACTTGGGGATGACAGGTGACGCAGGTTTGTAGATCTGGGGGAGCGGCAAATTCTACTTGAGGATGGAGGGCTTGAAAAAAGCGCGATCGCTCAATGGAAAAAGTTGGCACTTCGGTCGCGTAATAGGGGCGAGAGTAGGTAGCGAGATAATCCAAAATTAAGCGACTGTCGAAGCGGGTCGGCAAGGTGATATTGACTCCATAGTGTTCGTTGTCGTTGAGCAGGTACTCCCAGATTTGAGTCGGCAGGACGGCAGGAGACACCCCAATGTGGCAGGTGGCGCAGTTTGCTAGATATAGCTCTTGGCCCAGGGCGTACTCTTCGGTCACGGGGTCAACGGTGCCAATAACCTTAGTCCCGACCGTTTGGGCGTCTTTATTTTGGGGGTCGAAGGCTTGGGCAAGACCAATCCCCATGCATAGGCTCCACAATGCAATCAAACCGAAGAGTATCCAGGGCGATCGCCGTTTTAGTTGATTGCGATGTTGACTAGGACGCAGAAGTTTTGTCATCGTTTTCAGACTTTGTCGGGAATTGGGTGGATTCAACCTTCGCCATTTTGAGACAAAGGGATTATTCTGGGTAAGGATTAATCGTTTTTGTTGCTTACGCTACAGTCTGAATTCTATAGGATGATTTCAGCGATTGATTACTCACCCATCGTTTGACGTGAGCCATTCGGTTAACTGCAACCTCGCTGGTCTATTGGTTATAGGTTCAGGGGTCTAGGTTCAGGAATTCAGCATCAAGTGGGTTTAGAGTTGCCCACACCAAATTTTCGCCTACTTAAGTTTTATCGCTTGTTTCTCGCTTTAGATTTTCCAGCGACGAGGAGTCATGATGGATTGCAGTCATATTCAGTTTCAGTTTTCCCAGTCTCTTACTTCTGAGGATTTACAGCAGCTTCAGGGTTTATTTCAGCGAGCTGCGTTTTGGGCTAGGGAGCGCAGCAGTGAAGATTTGGCGATTGCGATCGCAAATAGTAATCCTGTGGTGACGGTTTGGAACGGCGATCGCATGATTGGATTTTCCCGTGCGACGTCTGACGGTATCTATCGTGCCACGATTTGGGACGTAGTGATTGATCCTGATTATCAAGGGGCGGGGCTTGGGCGTAAGTTAGTGCAAACGGTGCTAAGTCATCCCCATGTCAATCGGGCTGAGCGGGTCTATTTGATGACAACCCATCAGCAGCAGTTTTACAAGCGGATTGGGTTTGAAGAAAACCAAACGACCACTATGGTGCTGTTCAATCATTCGGACTCGGACTTGGAGCTGTCTCGATTGGTGCCCCTGGAGACGGGGGCGTAGCCATCGGGAAGCGACATCGCAGACTGTAGGGTGATGCCGCTTGGGACACCGTTACTGAGGGACGGGTTGCCGAATCAGTGGTGACTGGCGCAGTGGTGATTGGCGCAATAATCTCAAAGCTGGCTCCTGTGGCTTCTAGGGTTTGTTTGGCAATAAACAACCTCAATGTTGGGGAGAGTTGACTGGGATGGGTGTGTGGGTTGGCGGCTGGCAAGGTTACGGTGCTGGGCTCATCTGGATGTGAAGCAAGTTCAGGGGGAAAGGGGGTCGGATTGAGGATTTCTTCTGGACTGAGCGTCTGCAAATCTTTGATCAGGGTTTCCCATTTTCTCAAGGGGCGATCGTCTGCGAGGGTAAGTTCTACCTGCTGCGCAGCGTCATGAATGACCACTTTGAGGCGAACACTACCGGTTTGGGCTGCTTCAACGGCAAGTTCTACCAGCCCTGTGAGGGCCCTGACGATCCAGCTAGCGTCACCCCAGACCTGGACTTGAGGATCGGGATTATCTACAACTAACTTCATGCCGCGATCGGCCACCTGCAAACCCACTCGGCTTTCAAGCTCTAAGAAGATTTCTGCCATCGTCTGCTCATAGACTTGGGGCACGGCACGACCGATATCTATTTTGGAGATATCGATCAATTGATCGAGCAACTTTAAGAGTTCTAGAGCGGCCTTGTTACCCTCAGCGATAAATTCCCGTTCTTCCTGGGGATCGTCACACAGATCACTGAGGATGAGCTGGTTCAAACTAATCAGACGGTTGAGGGGCGATCGCAGTTCGTGACTTGTTCTGGCCAAAAATCCGGCTTTGAATTGAGCCAGATCAAGGGCTTGTCGATAAGCCAACTGCAGCGATCGCGTCTGTTCATCATCCATCGACTATCACCCGAGTCTAACTGCCGCAAGAAGCGCTATCACATTAGCTTAAAGCAGAATCTAAAATCACCCTGCCCTGCCTGATGAGTTGCCAACTTTGCCGCGGCGCTATCCATTGAATCACGGTCGAGGGTACGCCAGAAGCTTTTTGCCCAGAGGTTTTAGCTGCGTCGGTGAGTGCAGTTAAGGCCGCTGGCGAAAGCGTCAGTAAGTCGGGGAACTGCTGTTCAATGGCGGCCTGGGTCAACAGGGCGGGTTGGCCGGAGCGATTAACGCTAGTCGTGGCCAATGCACCAGTCTGGCTAAGCAGGGCCAAGGCAACGGGATGGTCGGGAATCCGAACGCCTACGGTGCCAGTTTGCAGCGGATTGATGGCTACCGGAACGCGATCGCTGGCGGGTAATACCAGCGTCAATGCGCCTGGCCAGTGTTGACGGGCCAGGGTTTGCCACTGATCGATTTCAGTGGGTGTTCCCGTGATATAAGGCAACAGGTCTAACCAGGCAGCGGCTAGCAAAATCAAGGGTTTGGTGGTGGGGCGCTGTTTGAAGGCAAAAATACGATCGCCCTGGTGCGGCTCAGCCGCCAAGGCAGGCACGGTGTCGGTGGGAAAGCTGGCCAGTTTTCCAACTTTGACATCGTTAACCCATTGGGACATTGAAACCTGGGGCATGACTTATAGTCTCCTCTAAAGGGCTGTATCCCTTCCAAACTCTGCTGTAAAGTGGCTATATGTATGACAAAGACGAGCCAACAACCCTAGACGTCAATTTTGACCTGGAGAGCCCCCTCGACAAATTGGGGCCGCCAGGGGAAACGTCAGATGGGCCTCACTATGACCCGGATGTCATGCTAGCGCTATTAGAGTCTGCTGAAACCCAACAGCGAATGTTAGGGGCGCGGGCTTTTTGTGACTTGCAAG
Organism: Cyanobacteria bacterium P01_A01_bin.123; assembly: GCA_039815185.1. GTDB lineage: Bacteria > Cyanobacteriota > Cyanobacteriia > Phormidesmidales > Phormidesmidaceae > JBCBZT01. Next base: position 31,163 of record JBCBZT010000005.1, read on the forward strand.
ACCCACGGGCGATTCCCCATTTAATTGGGCTGCTGCAAGACCCCTGCCCTTTGGTACGGGTCAGTGCGGCCTATGCCTTGGGGCGAAATCCCAGCCCAGATGCGGTGCTTTGTTTAATTGAACAGCTCCATCGTGACTGGAATGGCTATGCTCGCAAAGGAATTGTGTGGGCGTTGGGTAACTGTCGCGATCGGCGGGCGATCGAACCCCTAGTGGATACCCTACGCACGGATATCCCGGCAGTGCGCCTGTGGGCCGCCAGCGGTCTGGCTCAAATGGCAAATGTAGGGTATGAGGCAGTTGTAGTCGCGATCGCGCCCTTAATCGAGGCCATGCGTCGGGATACGATGGCGGCAGTCCGGAGCAATTGCGCCTGGGCGCTGGGTCGCCTATGTCGGGAACTGCCCTCGAATGTAGTTTATGCAACCGCTATTGATGCCCTGATTGAAACCTTTGCCGAAGACAGCGATCTGGGTGTACGAGAAGATGCCCGCGCCGCGATTCTAAAAGTAGGGGATACGCGGGGACTCCAGATGATTGAAGAAATTGAACAGGACGGCTTTTTTATCTAGAGGCTGTCATCAATTAGATTGTCCATTGCTTTTAGAACGGAGGTTATAGCCCCTCGCTCGTTTAGTTGGGTCGGGCGTGGCAAGGCTCAGCCATAAAGCTTTTCACGTTTAATGGATGATACGCCCTAGGCCGTCTTGCCATCAATACTCAGACTGCCAGAACCGACGATCGCGATCATCAGCAATCCACCCATGAGGCCCAGATTTTTCATCAACTGCACCTGGTTCATCGGGTCACTAAAATCAGTGTGGAAAACTAAAGTGGCGGGGATCAAGAAGCCAATCAGCAACCAAGCCCCAATGCGAGCCTTATAGCCCAGCAAGACCGATAAGCTACCCGCAACCAGCACAATAATCGTCGGGAGAAGCAGAACACTAGGAACGCCATTGGATTCCATAAACTGTTGAGTCCCAGCCGAGTTGAGGATTTTGTTCAACGCCGATTGGATAAAAACAGCGGTGAGTAAAATCCTAGCCGCTAAAATGCCAACCATCTCCATCGCTAACCCTCCTGGGAATCAATACCCACTACCATCGATCCGTCTTGATTATGGCAAAGGTTGCCCGCCAACTGCAGTCGTTACCCATTGGTGGAGCGTGATTGCCAGTTTTTCCATCCCCAATCCTGCAATTAAGCTGACCTAAGATGACACAGCTCGCTTCGAAGTCAAACAAGCTGCTACCCGAATTTACCCGTCTAGCGATCGCCAACATTATTTCTAACCTGATGGTGCCCCTGGCAGGCATCGTGGATACGGCGTTTCTGGGTCACTTAGCCGATATTCACCACTTGGCTGGGGTCGCCTTGGCGACGGTGATTTTTAACGTGATTTACTGGAGCTTTGGCTTTTTGCGTATGGGTACGACGGGGATGGCGGCTCAGGCCATCGGTCGCAATGACGAGACTGAGCTATGGTTGATTGCCCTGCGCAATAGTCTGATTGGCCTTGGGTTTGGCTTGTTGTTGTTGCTTGTTCAATGGCCGATCCGGGAGTTGGGATTTACCCTGCTGAGCGCACCTGCTGCAGTTCAGCAGGCGGGGCGGGCTTTTTTTGATGGCCGGATTTGGGGAGCGCCAGCAGTGCTGATCAACTATGTGCTGCTGGGATGGTTTTTGGGCCGGGCTTTGGGCACCCGCGTGATTGTGCTGTCAGTGATCGGCAATGGCGCAAACGTCGTGCTGGACTACCTGTTTATTGTGAAATGGGGTTGGGCCGCGACGGGTTCAGGCGCAGCCACAGCAGCCAGTCAATATTTGATGCTGATTGTGGGATTAACCTGGGTTGGCTATGAACTGATTCGCCGTCGATTGTTGTCTCAATTGCGATCGCTGCTGCCGCGTCTTGGCGATCTGGCTGCCCTGAAAGCCCTCTTTCAGCTCAACCGGGATATTTTGATTCGCACCTTCGCCCTTGTCATCAGCTTTGGGGTCTTCATCCAACTCAGCGCCAGCTTGGGGACACAGATTTTGGCCGCTAATACTTTGCTACTTCAGGTGTTTACCCTAGCTGCCTACTTCATTGACGGTATCGCCTTCGCCACCGAAAGTTTTGCTGGGGAAGCCCACGGCAGAGACGATCGCGTCCAGTTGCGCTATCTGCTTAAACTTGCAGGCATCACAAGCATCGTGCTGGGCATTGCCTTCGCGCTAGTATTCGTGCTGTTCCCGCGATCGCTACTGGGTCTGATGACCGATCACCAATCTGTCCTCGATCAGTCCAGTCAGTATGTCCTGTGGCTCCTACCCGTGTTAGGATTCGGCGGCTTAGCCTTTATGTTAGACGGCTACTTTTTGGGGTTGACTGCCGGTCATGCCCTGCGCAATTCAACCGTGTTTGCCGCTGTTGTGGGATTTTTACCCACCGCGATCGCCGCTTGGCACTGGCAACAGGCTCATCTCCTATGGTTGGCCCTGACATTGTTTATGATCTTTCGGGCAGGGAGTTTGGGGGTGCTAGTGAGGGAGGTGCTTGGGGAAGTGAGAAGATGAGGCGCAAGGGAGATGGGGAGATGGACTATCTTGTGCCTGACAACTTCTATTTCCTGACTCCTGGCTCCTCCGTCAAATTAACTGAGAAGATAAGTAAACAAGGATTTCACAATCCAAAATCTAAAATTCAAAATTGGGATCAATGCCCCGAAATTGGCTGTCTATATTCAAATTTCGCCCCAAGTTTAAGCCCGTATCACCGGGTTGGACATCAGCGGTTTTAGCCGTTGTGGCGTTAGTGTCCTTACCAGTACTGGTGGTGTTTAGCAGTGTATTTTCTGATTCGGGGGAGATTTGGCAACATTTAGCAGAAACCGTACTGCCCACCTATCTGCTCAATTCTTTGTGGTTAATGCTGGGCGTCAGTGTCGGGGTATTGGGGATTGGGGTCGGCACGGCTTGGTTAGTTACCCTGTGCCGGTTTCCAGGGAGCCGCATTTTTGAGTGGGCGCTGCTGTTGCCCCTGGCAGCCCCGGCCTATTTGCTGGCTTACAGCTATGCCGATGTGTTGGACTATTTTGGTTGGGTGCAAACGGCGCTGCGCGCGGTGGCCGGATGGGAACGGGCTACGGATTACTGGTTTCCCAATGTGCGATCGCTTTGGGGCGCGATCGCCATGTTTAGCTTCACCCTGTATCCCTACGTCTATATGCTGACCCGAGTGGCCTTTATGGAGCAGTCTACTGCCACCCTAGAGGCCAGTCGCTCCCTGGGATGTGGCCCCTGGCGCAGTTTTTCTACCGTAGCGTTGCCGTTGGCGCGTCCGGCAATTATGGCCGGCTTGTCCCTGGCGCTGATGGAAACGCTCAACGATTTTGGCACGGTGCAATATTTTGGGGTGGAGACCTTTACTACAGGCATCTATCGCACCTGGTTTAGTTTAGGTGAGCGGATCGCAGCTGCCCAGTTGGCCGCAGTATTGATGCTGTTTGTTTTAGGTTTGATTTTGCTAGAGCGCTGGTCACGGCGACAGGCTCGCTACTATCAAACCAGCGGAAGGATCCAGCATTCCGCGCAGTATCAGTTGGGATTGGGCCACTCGTTGCTGGCAATATTGGCCTGCTTTATCCCGATTGCGTTGGGTCTACTGGTGCCGGGGGGCTTTTTGCTCAACATGACCCTGCGTCACCTGGATGACACCCTCGATAGAAACTTTTGGCCGTTGGTTCAACACAGCATTATCTTGGCGACGATTGCAGCGGCGATCGCGGCGGTGATTTCTTTGGTTTTGGCCTATGGAGTGCGATTGCAAAATGGGCCGCTGATGCGGTTTGGGGTACGGATAGCCTCGATGGGGTATGCCGTTCCAGGGTCGGTGATTGCTGTGGGGATTTTGATTCCGGTAACGCGAGTTGACAACGCGATCGCAACCTGGGCAGAACAAACCTTGGGTATCTCAGTTGGATTATTGCTCAGCGGTACCATCGTCGCCCTTATCTTTGCTTATTTGGTCAGATTCTTGGCTGTTGCTCTGGGTGCAGTAGAATCTGGACTCGCCAAAATTCGTCCCAGTTTAGACGACGCGGCCCGCAGTTTGGGTTATGGCCCCACCGATACCCTAAGAGCGGTACATGTCCCATTGATGGGCAGCAGCTTACTGACTGCCATCATGCTGGTGTTTGTAGACGTGATGAAAGAATTGCCTGCCACGATGGTGATGCGTCCGTTTAATTTCGATACTTTAGCGGTGCAAGTACATCAATACGCCTCCGATGAACGCCTAATTGAAGCATCGGCCCCAGCATTAATGATCGTGCTAGTTGGACTAGTCCCGGTCGTCTTTTTAAGTTGGCAAATTAGGCGATCGCGATAAGCAGGCCAGAGCAATAGGCGGCAAATAATCTTGATCTAGACAATGGGTAAGGTTCAGCTGTAACTACCCAAAATAGAGAGCGTGTTAAGAAGACTGGCGATAACGTTGCACCAGGCCAGTTACGATGGCTAACCCAAAGACACCCAACAGCGCGAATCCTAGCATTAGCCTGCCACCCTCCAACAACCCTGCCCCTAGGGCCACAATCGGTGGGTTAGACACGGCAATGCTGATGACCAGAGCGGGGGCAAATTTGAACCAAGGGGCTTTTGTTAGACCCACACCGTAGGACACAAAATCAAAGAAGCCCGTCATCAAAAATCCCGTCATCAAAAAGAAGTTGCGTTCCAGATGACGCTGGCTCAAGGTATCAATCCGGTGCATAAAGGCTTTCCCTACCAGCCGCTGCACCAAACTGCGACCGTACCGTCGCGAAAGCCAAAAGCTCAAAGAACAAGACATCAGATCCGCCACGCAGATCACGGCCAGCCCTTGACCGAAGCCTAATAGCGCCCCAGACAAGACAGAATAGGCGGTACCGGGTAAGGCCGGAATCACAACGCTGGTAAACCGCAGCAGAAAAATAGCGAAGGGAGCCCACAAACCCAGCTGATCGACCTGGGCTCTAAGTTGGGCAACGCCATAACGATTGATTAGCCAAATTGCCAATATCAGCAGCAGCGTAATTGTTAGCAATCGTAAGACTTTTATAATGCGACGCTGATTCATCTGAATCCTTTCGGCATGTGTAAATATTTCTAACGGTTAGTCAGAAGCTATTGGCAAGAATTTAGTTTTGGAGATTGTGGCATTTTTATAGCAGCTAATGTGTAGCAGCTCAGGATAGTCATCTTTCAATTCAAAACAGTCAAAATAGTTGCAATCAGCTTCTAGTTTTAAGATTTGACCTGAATTAGCTTGCTCAGAGGCGTAGCAGTATTGTTTAGGAGATGACCCAATCAAGAGAAGTTATGGGTCATTGCTAAAGGAGATTGATTATGGCTCAAGCAACGGTTCAACGAGTTCCTCCCCTCGCAACAATTCCTCGGGAGGCTGACTGCACTGCTTGTCTGACGCGTAACTGCCCCATGGCAGGCACTGTAGATTATCCTGTACAACTCTGCAATAGCTATCGTCAGGCAAATTGCTATTTTTGCAATCAGTCAAATTGTGCCTTAAATGGCTTCCTAGACTCCCCAGTTATGGTGTGTGATCAATTTGTTCCCCTGGCCATGGCCTAGACCTAGAGAGAGGCCATAGGTAAGTAATCTATCGTGGAAGCCCGCATAAAGCGGGCTTTTGATTTTTAAAGGAAGTCAGGGCTAACTGATCTCGTTTTGACCTAATCTCAGTAGCGTTCGCACTTTGATATTGCTGGCACCATGATAAAACATTCACTCGAAATCCTTCTATTAAAAAATAATGATTGATTACAGCATTTCTTTAAGCAAGGAACAGGTTTCTTTTACGGGCGAAATACTTTGAATAGTTATCTCTATGCCATCCATTGATAATAAATATTGCTGAGAAAACAATCTAAATTTTGGATTAAGGGCTGCCCAGAGTCGGGAAAATCGCGCTATTGAAATAGTGTGGCTTGATGAGAATCGATCTTGTTAAAACTCCTGCGTCAAGGTCTGGAAAGACCCTATTTTACAATTGAGAAATCGACTGTTCTATAGGAATCCTGGCTTATCCTAATCAAGCGAGAGGGATTCCCATCGCCCCACTATCGCTATTGATACTATTCTTCGGGAGGCGCAAATGGAGCCTACCAATGACGGTAGCCTCGATGTTCAGTCTCAGAGCATGACCTTTATCGGCGGCACTGCCGATTTAGATGATCCGCTGATTTTCCAGCCAGATCTTGCCACTCCCCCTGCGCCTAGTCGGGGTAACTTGCCGTTGGCGATGACATCTGTCGGCGATCGCGTTTGGGTTGTTCGGATCAAAGCAAAACATGCATTGGTTCGCCGCCTTACCGATGTGGGGAAGCCTTCGCCACCATCCCGGCTAACTTAGCCGAACTCCCGGGTACTCTTTTAGATCCCCTCGGACTCTCTGTTGGGGATGTCAGTGATGTAGAAACTGCCGCCGAAGAACAGAAGGTTGCCTTTACCACCTTTGGTCAGATGGCCCTCCGCTTCGATGGTCGCGTCGCTGCCTTTGCCTATTTGTTATTTGTCCTGATGTACTTCCCCTGCGTTGCCGCCATGGGTGCTGTCTACCGAGAAACCAATGCGGGTTGGACCGCCTTCGTTGGCCTCTGGACGACTGGCCTCGCCTACTGGAGCGCAGTCTTGTATTACCAGGTGATGACTTTTCAGCAACACCCGATTAGCTCAACAGCCTGGGTAATCGGGCTAGCCCTCGTCTTGATTGCAACCTTTGCAATCATGCGCTATTCACGCCCCGCTCGCCGCAGACGAACGGTGTTGTTAGAGGGGCATTGAACAAGTCTGGGGGTGAAGCAATCGGGATCTAGTGGTTCTTATTTCTTTGCCCCATTAGCTGTGCCTTATCCCCATATCCCATTTCCAAAATGCTTCGCGATCTCCAAGCCTACATCGCAACCCATGGCACCGTGTCCATGCAGGATCTCTCCCTGAGGTTCCATACCGATAGCCATACCCTCAAACCTATGCTGCAACGCTTGAATCGCAAAGGCCGCATCCGCCAAGTGCCGATGCCTGAGAAATGTGATGGCTGTACCTGCTGCGATTTACGCAGTTTGGAATGTTACGAGTGGCTCGATGCGGAATGTGACCAGTCAGCTTCAAAGCCGATTTAGGACACATCTTGAAACTCATCTTTCGTATACCCATACAAAATCGTAGTTAGCTTACTGGCTACCAAATCTATGTTTGGATCCGCTTTGAGCGCTTTACTAACCGCATTGACATCGGCACTTTCAAAGCACAAAGCAGTCACTAAGTCTTTTGAAAAATCATCAGTATAGCCCCTTTCAAATATGTCAAACGCAATTGAAAGTGCAGCTGTAAAAATGTGACTGGATGAAACAGGCACTTCCTGATCTTCAAGGTTTTCGTTGCGCAGAATAAAAACCGATGGAAACTCTTCAACACCCATCTTCCTCAACAAGGCCCAGCCAAATGCTATGGGAATCAGGTCAAATGCAATATTTGCCTCAAGTTGATTGAGCCCTTCTCTCACTAACAAATCAACCGTGCTAACTCGATCCATATCATTATGGAAGGCACTATGGGATATAAACCGTACCCGATCTAAAGCTTCTTTGTGATTCATAATTGAGCTACCTAATGCTTCATTACAATAGCGGTAGATAACCTCCGGCTTTTGATCGATTAAATGACTATTCTCTGTTGCAGTGAGGTTGGATCTGTTCTTGACGAGTAAAACTAGACCTCAATGCGAGCAAAAATATACTACACTTCTGTCTCTTCCTGTTCTAACTCCTCTAGCTCGAATTTCTGAGCTTGCCACACATGTTTTGAAGCAGCCAATAAGATTTTTAACTCATATTGATGTTTTGAAACATAAGCAAAGATTGGCCGCATCTCTTTTTTTATAGATGTTAATGTAGAGGTCAAACGACGTTTATTTCCTAGATATCTATCTGTTTTACTGAAGTGATAATGATAGACATCACGTGCAGTTAAATCCAACAAGTTGAAAATCTGATCGATATTAGCTCCATAAGGCACGATAATCTTTTCAAATAACGGCCTTTTATTTCTTCTGCTTTGAACGGTAATTGAGAGGGTAGGAAGTAACTCTACAAAGAGCGGTGTCTTAGGATGACTCGTATGCGTCAGAGAGATACTTTTACCATCTGCATTAGTCATCTCCCAAGTTCCGGACTTGCCTTCACCCAGGCGTATGAGTTCTCCATGCAAACAGCTTGCAGCAGCATATACTAATACTTCTCGTAACCTTTCGATCAATGGTCCAGTAGAAGGCTTGCCAAAAGTTTTTATCCATTCTAAGAGACACCGCAACCGCGTAATTTCCTTATGTTCAGATTGACAATAGAGTGTATTGACAATATCTAAGATATGTTTAGTCCAAGATAGTCTTGTCCAATAACTATAAGTTTTTTTTGAGGCATCACCATAGTAGATAGGAGCTATTCCATAGACAGTTAAATAGACATACTCTCGAATCTTTACTCGTTTAAATCCCTTTTCGATAAGCTCATAATACTCTTCAAGTTGTTTAGGATGATTGGATGTAAAAAGCTTGTTTTCAATTGCTAAGAATATACTGTCTTCAGCGTCAAGATCAAGGAGGACTATATCACAATATCGCGGTCCCTTTATCGCTCGTCTTCTGATCGGCTTTGCAAGATAAAATTCTCTAATGATGGCAGTATTTTTCAGGCTTAGCTGTGTTGCAGAAACTCCCTTGCCACCTTTTCCCCACTTTAAGAATGAGCTTTTATGAGTGTATTCTAATTCACCTTCTGTACGAACCTGTGCGATGGTTTTTAGTAATTGACTTGAAAATGACACGCCGAGCTTATGTGAACCCTTGGGATTCAGGAGCCAAGAAAGTATATTAGAAAACCAGGCTTCATTGAAGCATTGCATAAATATGAGATCTTTATCGTTAAGTAATAACGGGTTTTCTGAGAGAAGATCATCAATTTCTCGAAGAATAGTTTGTGCTTTGCCTAACATGATTTTCTGTTTTTGTTGGGTTAAACCTAACTCTTAAGTAATGAAAGGCTTGCATAATTTAGGGTTTGACTATTAGGGAAGAAGCTGAACAGTTAGGCTAACAGGCACAATCCCATGACGTAATCCTTTTTGATGTTTGAGCCAAGCTTTTTGCGTGAATCGGAATCGACCTAGCACCGTCACTAAGGTTTTGAATTGCATATAAGTCAACGGGTTACTCCAGAAGTAGGCAATTCTTTGCCATTCTTCTAGCTGTAGCTGTTGTGCCCCTTCAATTTCCGGCATTCGCTCAGTTTGGGTGGCTTGTAATGCCGCATCGAGTTGAGCCGGAGACCATACCCCATGAAATAGGGGAACCAAGTGGTTGGCAACTGCGATCGCGTCCCGGAGCGCCATATTGATTCCCTGGGCTCGATTCGGAGCCATCGGGTGGGCCGCATCACCCACTAGCAGCAATCCCGGAACAGACCACTGGGGACAACACCCGACAATCACATCTAGAAACATAGGGCCTTCTAGTTGATGGCGATGTTGACGAAAGTGCGCCGAGAGTGATTCAGGAACTGCCTGGGCAAATTCTTCAATCCAATCCCGATCTTTTAGGGTTTTAGCCTGCCCTTTTTCAACGATCCAGCCAATTTGTAGCCGTTCATCCCAAGAGGGGTAAAAGGCGAACTGCCGCTGCCACTGGAGACAGGCGGTAAAGGCAGTTTCTGTTAATAATTCAGGCGGGGCAGGTAGCTTGAACCAGAGCACATCAAACTGGGTTGGGGATTTATTTAGGGTCAAATCCGCCAGCTTTCGCAACCGTGAATAGCGACCGTCGGCAGCAATCACCAAATCGGCTTGAAAGTCACGGGTTTCTTGTTCACAGGTGGCTTTCACCCCACAAACTCTGGCACCTCCCCAGCACAGCTCATTGACCTGCCACCCCGGCAAAAACTCAAAGGTTGGCTGTTGCTGGGCCCGTTCTACCATCAGCTGCAACAGGGCAGGTTGAGCAATAATTCGAGGCATCAGCGGCCCCAACTCAGCGTGGGGTTCATTCACCCGCATCCGCTGCTGCCGATCAACATAAAAGTCCCAGGCGTCTAGGGTTCTAGAGGGTATTTGGTCAAAGCAATCGGTTAGCCCCATTTGATACAGGGCATCAACCCCTGACGGCATCAACCCCTCACCCCGAAACACCCGATCAAAGGTGGGTTCTCGATCGAGGAGGGTAACTTGAATGCCCCGTTGAGATAGTAAGAGCGCGATCGCAGCCCCCGCTGGCCCTGCCCCCACAACAATCACATGGCTCATAGTGCCGATTTTCTCAATCTCATCTAAATCTCGTCTGGGTCAATGCCAAGTTCCCGGAGCTTGGCGGCTAAGCGACCTGCCCGCTGTTTTTCTTGCAAGGCTTTGGGAATGCTCCTGAAAATTTTTCACAAAGGTGCCATCAGACTCTGGCAGTTGCGTGTGGTCTGGTAAGGTTAGTGCTTCCTGGGATTTAGCAAGGGTCATGGGGCTTTACTGCTGTCCAGAATGGCCTTATTGTAACGCGCTGCTTTTTGTCGAGTCTTGACAATATCGGTTCGCGCCAGACGTAAGAGGTGAGCGATCTATTAGCTGAGGATAGCCTGATCAATCAGCATTTGGGCAGCAAATTAGGAACGAACAGGTTAGGGTGTTAGTAGTAGTTGTCCCTGGGTATTTGAATCCCTTTGACTGATTCTGTTTCTCCGACACATTCAACCCCTGCTAACCAACCTACGCCTGTTCCCCTCAAGCGGCGTTGCGTTATGGTCTGCCAAAACCGTTCTTGCGAACGCAGTCAATCGGCTGAGGTGTTGGCGGCGTTTCGGCAACATCAGTCGAAAAGTTTATTCATTAGTGCTAGTGAATGTTTAGGCCAGTGTGGGTCAGGGCCAACGGTGCGGGTCATGCCTGACGATACCTGGTATCGCCAAGTCCGCCCTGAAGATGTGGAAGAAATTTTTGAACAGCATTTGCAAGGTAATCAGCCGGTAAAGCGATTATTGCATCCTCGGTTTCATCCGCAGTTTGATGCCCACAGTTTTAATCAGACTGATTTGCCCAATTCATCGCTTGATTCACCCTCATCTGAGTCATCGTGAATCAGTCCAGCTTTGACTTAAAGCAATTGGGGGAAGCGTAAACAAAATCGAAAACTGCCCACCATCTACCCCGCACTAAGCTAGCTGATCATTTCCTTCAACCAGTGCTCTGAATCGCTCATCTGCTCGAATGCTGACAAAGTCGGTGTCGTTTTTTGCCATATCGCGGTTTTCGGGATCTTTGGCAATTGCTTCTTGCAGGAATTTAAGGGAATTTTCAATATCGCACTTTAAGCCGTAAGCGCAAGCTTTGTTGTTGAGCGCTTCATGTTGATCCGGTTTGATTGCTAAGGCGATATCATAGGCGGCGATCGCCTCTTCATATCGCCCTAAGTTACTTAGCGCAATGCCTTTGTTGTTGAGCGCTTCATGTTTATCTGGTTTGATTGCTAAGGCGATATCATAGGCGGCGATCGCCTCTTCATATCGCCCTAAGTTACTTAGCGCAATGCCTTTGTTGTAGAGCGCTTCATGTTTGTCCGGTTTGATCGCTAAGGCGGCATCATAGGCGGCGATTTCAGCTTCAAAAAAGCCAGCGTCGTGAAAAGAATTGCCCAATTTATAGACCCATAGATCAGCCATAAATTCAGGGGTTTCAAAGGCTGTCAATGGGTTAGCTTGGTTTTTCGCCTGTTGTAGCCACTGTGATTTTTCAACTTCTGCACACCGCCTAGACTTATACAAAAGGGCAGCAAACTGAGCCAATCCTTGAAATTGCTTAGGATCCTTCAGGCAAGTTTCTACCGCCTGATCGGTAGCGATTTGGCTAAGACCCAGATTGTTTTCGTTGTAGGCATAGTCGATGGAATCTGCTTCTAAAACAGCCCAGCTATACTCGATCGCGGGATGAATGCGCTGCAAGAACTGACGCGTACGGTGCCTGATCAAGGGATGTTCGGACAATTCAAATTCAGCGGCGATCGCCCGAAAGGGAATTCTTATCAGATCATCTTTGCGAAAATATCGGGCTTCTAGCAGACGGGTAATGAACTCAGTTTGCAGATTGTCTTGGCGAGTGAACAGCAGGTGATAAAGATAGTCTGCCCGTAAACTCAGCCAATCGGGGGTTTCATACGTTTGAGAGGGTGGGCTTTGGGGCTCAACTTCTCGAGCTGACTGCGCCTGAAAATACTGAGCTAGAGAAGCGTGAATGCGCTCCAGGCTGTCTCGTTCCAGCGATTGACGAAAAATGTCTCGGGCGACATCATCTAGCCGCCAGTGCCGACCCACAGGTTCGACAAACGAAAGCTGAGTGAGCCAACCAAAACAATTTTGCCGATCATCGGCAGCCGCTGCAAAGTCGAGGTCATGCTGTTCTACCAGGTGGCGGATCAGCTTTGAATCAAACCAGCGACAACACGCAGCCAACTGCACAATGAATCAACCCTGGGTTCATCAATGCCCTCTGTGAGGCCAAAGGAAACCTCTGCAATCTTGGCAGTGTCTTGATGGGCTGCTTTAACCTTGCGAGTGAGGGTCGATTTCCCTACCTCACCAATGCCCCAAACATGAAACACCACAGGATTGTCAGCAGGTGATTTTAGGGCTATGTCAAGGGCGGCGAGAAACTCTTCAGCTTCTGGACGAGAAACGTAGGGCTGCTGGGGCATGAAATCGTAGGCAAGCATGTCCCCACAATTCTAGCCCCAGTATCAAAAGTTTTATATCGCCTTGGCTACGTCAGCATTCTCCAATAATGATCCAATTACATCCCCTTCCCAAAGCGCTTCGAGTCTCCGAATATAAAACGACGCCAGGGTATGATTTTTGCCAAAGCTAGAGGTAAAAATGTGGAGCCTGAGCATTGCGGTATGCTCCATCAAATCTTCCCCCTTGAGGCCCATCTTTCGCCAGTAGTCTAAAACAGATCTAGTCGCTATAGCTTTGACTTTTACACTTGTATTTGACTCAGCTAAATCTCTTTTAACAATTCTCAAATATTGGGCTTGTTTGTGTGTCATTTCCCTAACCTAAAGTTTTCCAACCTGGAGTTTTAGTCGCAACGCAATAGGAATGACTATGCCTGATCAGGTCAATAGAGAGACCGTTAAAACTCTTGTCTGACAAAGATTTGAGTTTAGGACACGCTTCACTGCAATATAGCCGTTGCCACTTCAGTCAAGATAAGGGGCTTAACCCCTAGTTGATTCCACCCTTTGAAAGCTCTAAACAATCTGGCGGCTTTTATACTACTTAAAGGCTGTTGGTTAGGATGCACGTCCCCTTAATTATAGATATTGCTAATAGATCTTTGTGGGGACAAAAAGTAGCCTTTTAAGTCATCTGCAACCACCACTTAATCACACAAGAAGTATTCGTTTAGAGTCGGGTAGCGATCTATATCAGCCTTATTGGACGCTTCAATCGCTTTCAAGGGGCATATATATCACGCTTCTGCAAGACCTCAATCACTCAGTGAAGGCCAGATTCACTGGACTATTAATCGTGTTCACACAAACACCCCACCCTATTCAGGAGCCCCTACCATGGATTTCATTTATCGTGGCGTTGCTTTTAACGCTGATGTCTCTGGTTCTGCCGCTGAAGAAACTGAGCAAACCGGAACCTTCCTCAGCAAGCGCTACCAGATGAAGCAAGCTCAAGTTGCTCATCGTCAATCTGTCACTAACCTGACCTATCGCGGCGTGAGTTACACCCGCTAAGCCTCAAACATGACAGTAGAGACTCCCCCAACGCCTTACAAAACAATTGCCCAGACCGATTAAGACCTGGGCAAAAGCGTTATGGAGTTTCTTGGGATAGATAGAAAACTGGACTCAAGCTGCAGGGCTAGGGAGCCCCAGTTGGAGGCTTTTGCTAAAAGCCTTAATTTGTACGTAGATTAGCAAAACGCCAGTTAACCCTGTAGACAACTTCGATACAGTTTGGGGATTTAATGACTAGGAATAACCGCGTCCTTTCTGCTAACGCCTCCCCCCTCACCTTAAAAATTGTCCTAGAACGTTTCAATACCCGTAACCACCTGTGTCAAAATTTGGCATATCTCCTAGCGTAGAGTTGTAGTTGCCGTGGTGGAGCCTTCGACCGCCTCCCAAAACTTACCGTTGGCGAATCTGCCCACCCCAAGCCAGTTGGACGATATCAAAGCCCAGCTTGATTTGGTATTGCTAGCGTTAGAAGCGCTAGTGGGGATTGGTTCGGAGGCGATTTTAGGTACAGCTCAGCGCCTCCAGCTAGAGGCGTTGATGGGCGATCGCGTTGGGCTATGGCGGTTGCGGCAGGCTAGCCCTTTGCGTAAGGGGCAAGGCCGCAAAAAGCTAGATGTGGATGAAGCCAGGGCGTTAGTGCTGGTAAGTTGTGATTTGGCACAGCAGCATCAGGTTGCAATTCGCAATGCCGTTGCCAAATTAGAAGAACTCACAGCCAATGACCAACCGCCCCATCGGGCAGCTGTTTTAGGCGACTACCTGGATAGTTTTAGTAACACCTATCAAGAACGTATGGAAGCTGGGGAAACCGTGTCGACGGATCAACTGAGTCAACTGGCCATTAGGCTGTTAATCGATTTATTGTTTTACGGGTCGCCTGGCGGTACCCGACGGCTTTGGATCGCGCTGATGGATCGCACTCGTCCCCAAGCAACTTGAGGTTGCCATCTGATGCCTGAGTCCTCTGACCTGTTGCAACGCTACAGCGCGCCCACTTGCACCTTAGAAGTGGTAGGAGAACCTTCTGCCTTATCTCGATGGACAGCAGAACCTGTGCTGAAGGGGGTACGATTTCGGCTGTCGATTCAGTCTCTAGCGGCAGAGCCAGATGCTGACGATCAAGACGCTGAGTCACAGGACACGATTCTGCTGCGGGGCGATCGCCGCCAGTTAGAGTCGCTGATCGCTGCGGTACAGACTTACGTGCAAGGGCAGTTAGTGGCATCGGGTGGGCCATCTAGCCAGACTGAGGCTACCCGTGGCCCTGAATCAGGGGCATCTCGACAACGTCTTTCTTTGCAACCCCAGGGGCTAACCCGCCATCGATTGCAGGCAGAGGGGCTGATGGGCGATCGCATTGAACAGACGATTGTACTCACCAGTCTACAACTGGCTGACTTAGCCACAGTGGTAGATAGTTTTGACACCAACGCGATCGCCCTGCCTGTCTTTGCCTCCCCCCAGCAACGGCGACAGCGCTGGTGGACTGGGCGCATCTCGGTCGGCAGTGCCGCCGCTGTCGTCATTATGGCTGTGGGGGTGGCCACAGTGTTGCCTCGAGTGCTCAACGACTCCAGCCCCACCTCAGTGAGTAATATCCCCGCACCGATCAGTGATGGTGACCAGAGTCGTCAAGCTACGCCACTAGCCACCGCCGATAGCCCAGAATCCGATTCGCCAACGAATGGAGAGGAGTCGGCAGCAGACCAGTCCGAAACAGGCGCGCTCCCCGAATCAGATGGATTGAGTGCCAACAATACCCTGCCTGGCGACATCACGACTCAGGGGACGACGGCCACCCCTGCCACCCCCAAAGAATCAACGAGCAATACCCAGCGTTCCAGTTCTGCGACTCATGGGCAAAGGGACAATCCATCTCCTCGTCAACCTACCAATCCATCTACCCCCACCCCATCAAGCCGCAGTCCCTATCCAGAGAGCGCTACGGCAGCCCAATCAAGACCTCCTCTACCAGATAACAGCTCCCCCGGCGTGGCCTCAACTCCAGCGCCTAGCAATGCGCCCCCTCCAGTCAACCCTGCTGCCGCTGAATTGTCTGATTCAGTCCTTGGCACAGCCAGCGGGAGTGCCGATGATGCTGGGGCATCCACTGCTTTAGAAGCTGCTCCTATGGCCCGGTTGCCTCAATCTCCAATTGACGAAGTGCAGCAATTCTTCGCTGACCGCTGGCGACCCCAACCCGATCTGTCAGACAGTTTGGTCTACGAGGTCCAGCTCAACCCCGATGGCACCTTGGCCCGCATCACGCCCATGAGCCGCACCGCGATTTTAGAAGGCGACCGGATTGCGCTGCCAGAACCCGGTCGCGCGATCGCGTCTGCTTCTGCCGCCAATGCCGAGATTTTACTCAGGCTTGAACTCAAACCCAACGGTCAAGTCGTGGTCGAGAACTAGGCGAACCAGGGAGATTGGCACGACTCAGTGATGACTGTTCAACTTAAACACAAATGGAAAAACCTGTGGCTGCTGTCTTTGGCTGAATTGCTGGCCATGGCACTGTGGTTTTCGGCCTCGGCGGTGATTCCTCAGCTGACTCAGGAATGGGATCTATCTGGCGGTCAACAATCTTGGTTGACCATGAGCGTCCAGATTGGGTTTGTGGTGGGCGCTTTGATCAGCGCTGCTTTGAACCTTGCCGATCGGGTCGCGATTCAAAAGCTAATTGCACTGAGCGCGATCGCGGGTGGGCTCTTCAACGCCAGCATTGCCTTATTTGTTCATCACCCCAGCCCGGCCATGGTGCTACGGTTCCTTACCGGGGTGACCCTGGCGGGTGTTTATCCCACGGGCATGAAGTTGATGGCGACTTGGTGTAAGCGCGATCGCGGTTTGGGGATTGGTTTACTGGTGGGTGCCTTGACCGTGGGCTCAGCCTTGCCTCACCTGATCAATATTCTGCCGTTTTTTGAGACATCTGGGGGACGTCCCCCGTGGCGGCCTGTGTTGCTGATCGCCACGGTCGCGGCGCTCCTGTCGGCAATCATTATGGCTTGGTTTGTCCAAGTTGGGCCCTTCCTCACAAAAGCCCCGAAGGTAGACTGGCGCTATGCTGGTGCTGTGTTTACCAATCGCGGCGTGCGGTTGGCAAATTTTGGCTATCTGGGCCACATGTGGGAGCTGTATGCCATGTGGGCTTGGGTGCCGCTGTTTCTCCTGGAGAGCTATCAGCGAGCTGGCTGGAGCGAAACCACAGCAAGATTTATGGGGTTTATGGTTGTGGCCATTGGTGGGTTGGGTAGCCTGCTGGCGGGTGTGCTTGCCGATCGCTGGGGACGGACAACCATCACGCTGGTCAGTCTGATGGTTTCAGGTAGCTGTGCGTTGCTCGTTGGGTTCTTCATGTCATCGCCCGTTGCATTGACGATCTTGTGTCTTGTGTGGGGGTTTGCTGTTGTGGCAGATAGTGCCCAGTTCAGCACTGCGGTTAGCGAACTCGGCGATCCTCGTTTTGTGGGCACTGCACTGACGATGCAAACGAGTTTGGGCTTTTTGCTAACGCTGTTCACGATCCGCATGATTCCGCCCTTGGTCGCCAGAGTCGGTTGGGAGTGGGCCTTTTGTGTGCTAGCCCTCGGGCCAGCGTTTGGCATTTGGAGTATGGTGCGTTTGCGCCAGTTGCCAGAGGCTATGAAAATGGCCTCTGGGAATCGATAGTCGAATTGTTTTCAGATCTTGTCAGCCATGGAAAAAGTCATCGTTGTGACAGGTGGGAGTCGGGGTATTGGTGCTGCGACCGCACTGCTTGCGGCTAAGAAGGGGTATGCGGTTTGTGTCAACTATCGTCACAATCAAGAGGCCGCAGCGGGTGTGGTGGATGAGATTAAACAGATGGGTGGCAAGGCGATCGCGATCGCGGCTGATATTGCCTCTGAAACGGAGGTCGTCCATCTCTTTAAGGCAGTGGATGAGCAGCTCGGGAAAGTCACGGCATTGGTTAACAATGCTGGAACACTGGAACCGCAAATGCGAGTTGAGCAGATGGATGCAGCTCGCCTGAATCGCACTTTTGCAACCAATATTACCGGGTCATTTTTGTGTGCCCGAGAAGCGATTAAACGGATGTCAACCCAACAAGGGGGCGCAGGTGGGGCGATTGTGAATGTCTCATCAGCCGCTGCCCGATTGGGGTCTCCAGGTGAATATGTTGACTATGCGGCATCCAAAGGCGCGATCGATGCGATGACCATCGGGTTATCTAAAGAAATCGCTAATCAGGGCATTCGCGTGAATGCTGTGCGTCCAGGGTTTATTTACACCGATATTCACGCCAGCGGGGGCGAACCCAATCGAGTTGATCGGGTCAAAGCATTTGTGCCGATGCAGCGGGGGGGACAGGCGATTGAAGTGGCCCAAGCGATTTTGTGGCTGCTGTCCGATGAGGCTTCTTACACCACAGGGTCATTTATCGAGATTGCGGGAGGCAGGTAACCCAAGCGACACAGCTATGCAGTGGCCCATCACTCAAGTGGGTTACCCCGTCTCTGGATGCCCCCAAAGAAAATGCAATAGAAAATGGTCGCCTCTATGATCAATCCAACAAATCCTGCTCTGCTATCAATCGCCTCTAGATAGGTCCATAATGCTGTGGTGGGAATGACCGAGTCAGGCGTGTTAACCACTAGGGTTGCAAAAAGATTGTTGGCAGCATGACAACCCAATGCCAGTTCGAGACCGTTGTCTTTGAGGGTAATTGTCGCAAAGAAAACACCCCAGACAAAATAGGTGAGTGCGCCCCAAACAACCCCCCGCTGCATTTCTGGGTTGCCAAAGTGGGGCACGGCAAAAGCAATGCTAGTCAATAAGGTCAGCACTAGCCGATGCTTGGTCAGCATCGCCAGTCCTTGCATCAAATAGCCTCGAAAGAAAAATTCTTCTGCAGAGGTTTGAATGGGAATCAAAATGACAGCCAATGGTCCGAGTAGGAACCAGTGCACTAGGTTGAAGCTGAATGAATAATTCTGTGGGTTTAACCAGATATCTGAACCCGAAAAAATGACGAGTTGGATGAACCAAACCATAAATCCTAAAAGCACACGCGGTACGTTTACAGCTGCATCAGCATTGATTAGCGTCTGAAACGATCGATGTTGGAGTTTGGTCACGACCCCAAAAAGAATGGCAATCACGGGTAGAAACGTCGCTGAGGATGCGATGAAATTACCTATTTCAGTCGGACCAAATATCTGAGCGAAGATGGCCTCAAGACCTAAGAAAATTAGCCCAGCAAATCCCAGCCAATATACTAAGACTGCCAAAATGCCGAGTAAATAATGCCATCCCTGATCATCACCCTCATCGGCAACCCCTAAGAAATGCTTTGTCATATTGACCCATTCTCAACAGCTCTGTTAGCAGTGTCATCAGAAAAATATGGGGTTTTGCCAAAGGAAAGATTCATTTCCTTTGGTCGTAACCAATGATCTCATTGTTTGATGGCGTATTTATAGCGCTGGCCAGATTGCTCAATGCACCTAGTATCGCTGGGATGTCCAATACACAAGCAATCTGGCTCGCCGTAGCGCACAAAGCTTTGTGGCTACGGCTATATTCCCCCAGGCAGTTCACCCGTCATGGTTACACCCATTCATTAGGATGAAGGGCGCTGCCAGATTTGAATCTGAGCATCCTGTGAATCGGCGTCACCCGTGATGCCGATGATGTGCTGACCCGCTGGGCTAGCCCAAAGATCACGCATCAATTCAGTCTCTAGGATGGCTTCTAGCTCACCTGTCTGCAGATTCCAAATTTTGAGACCTGTGGCAGTGCTGGCAATCACGCTATCTTGGTTGACCGCAATGCGATCGCGGTAACCCCAACTCTCCCGATTCTCAGACAGTAAGATATTAGCCTTTAGATCACCCGTGGCTAAGTCCCAGATTTTGAGATGGTTTTTCGGCTGAGTGTAAGACGTGGTCACCACAGTTTGACCATCGGGGCTGAGATAGGCCGCGTTCACATGGGTAAACCACTGGTGGGGGAGCACGGTTTGCTGCTGGGTGAACAAATTCCAAGCCATCAGTTTGTTGTTCAGTTCCACCAAAGCCGTGCTGCCATCGGCACTGATATCGAAGATCCGGAGCGGGGCGGGGCCAGATTCAAGGGTAACGGGACCGATCTCAATCGGTGCTTTCTCCTCGGGCAAGGTTGCTTTCAGTTCTCCCGTGGTTCGATCCCAAAGTTTGATTTCACGGTATCCCCCGCTGACAATTGTGTTGCCATCGGCTGAAACTTCCACTAGGCCAACGTTTTGACTGGTATGCCCCTGGAGCATTTGGGGCGGTTGATCGGTGGTTAGATCCCAAATGCGCACCATGCGATCGCCGCCGCCACTCACAATAGTTTGGCCATCAGGGGCGATCGCCAAACCCGTTACCACCCCAGAATCACTTTGGCGCGTTTGCTGTAATTCGCCCGTTTGCAAATCCCAGACTTTAATCGCCTTGTCTCGCCCCCCGCTGACCAAAGTGGTGTTGTCGGGGCTGAGCGCGATCGCGGTGACGGTAGGATGCTCCGTCAACGTGTGGGTCAGCGAAAAACTACAGTAAGGCGATGGAGACGATTGTTGATCACAGCGCTTGATCTGTTGGGCCTGGCTTAAACCCTCAGGTGCATTGACGCGTTGATGGTGATTAACAAACCAAATCAGCTGGGCTGCAAAAATGATAGCCAATCCAATCCGCCACAACTTCTGCCACCCAAACCGCTTGGGCGTAGGCGGTACTAGGGGATTGCCTTGAATGATTTGAATCAGTTCACGCTGACTGCGATTGGCCTCGAACCAAAACGCGCCCCAGAATATCGAGAATACAATGAGGGGTGCGAGTAAGAATAAACCAATTTCAGGTATGACACCCCCAGAGAACAATCCTGACAGGAAGATAGGGAGGGAAATGCCATACCAGAACGAGAGCCAACAAACCAAAAAGACAATAACGACTGGATGCAAACTCAGCGTGATGTGCACCACTGTGCCTCCGGGTGAGGGCTCAAATCGTCCGCGGATATTGGGCAAGAAGGAGTTGCGATAGTGGATAATGCGGCGAATCTTAAAACCAGTGTCAGAAAGGGTTCCCGTATAGGGGGCATGATCACGAGAAAGCCCCCATCTGAATTTCGGCGGTTCGATATGGGCATCCAATGCCGCAATCACAGCAGGCAGCGTTTGAACCGTTTGAATCGAAAAGTGATTGTAAGGAAGCAGTTTCATCATTTGTATGGGGGCAGCATCCGTGACAGTGACGAAGAATTTTGTCACGTTCCTGATAACTACAGATGAAACCTGAGGTTTTCCTAGGGAGGCTTTGTCTTCTTAGAGAACAAGCTGTTTAGAGAGCAAACTCGATCTGCCCCGGTCGCCCACAAACCTGTAACGATTGATGGCGACCGGAAAACACTGTCTCGTTAAATCGTCAAACTATAGCGCTGGCCAGATTGCTTAATGCACCGAGTATCGCCAGGATGCACTCCACGAGCAATCTGGCTCGCGGTATCGCACAAAGCTTTGTGGCCACCGCTACAACGATGACGTCTAACCTGACTGATTGAGATAAGCAGACAAACAGGTAGGGGTTGTTTTAGTCCGCAGCTCGACAATCCCGTGAGACAGGGGTGGATCAGAGAACAGCTTTTCTAACTTTTGGCGATCGATTGATCGAGGACGTTCAGCACTTAAGCGTAACAACCCTTTGCAAATTAGATCGCTCAGATACGCCCGGTTAGCCGGTGTGGCTAACATCTGCCATTGCGGCTGAAGACGTTGAACCGTCTGCATGAGTTGATAGAGTTCTTCATTGATCTGATAAGTGGTGAAATAAGGGTTATCGGGCACAAAAAGTTCAATCTTTCGGCCAATGCCATCTATCCCTTCTTCCACACGAAACCGTAATTCTGGTAAAAGCGAAAGAAAGGATGTTTCGTGAGCGGTCGATTGCAATCGTTTCCGTTGTTGAAAATACTCCCGCACAAACCCATGGATGGGCTGTGTTGGATTATGGATGGTTCTACAGAAGTAAGAACTGGTTTGTCCCCCAGGCTGCTGGCTGATCAAGATATAGCCAAAATTAACGGCCCTTAGCCCAGCCTGATGAAAATTATCAAGCCATTGCTCAAGTTCACTGTTATACGCCTCAAGGGTTTGAGCAAAGGGAGCATGACTGTGGGGTACCGAAAACAGGATATCGTCACGGTCTGCTGTGCAGAGAACAAGCTGGTCAGCAGGGCCACCGCCCCACCATTGAGCCAATTTGGTTTCGTAGGTCTTGATATCGACCAGATCAGTGACGATAAAGACACACCCCTCGCTATTGAGATGCGCAGCGCTACCGCGAATGATGGCTGCTAGAATCTCTTCTCCAGTCGTGCCACCATCACGGAAACCAAGATTTTGCTTAGGGCTAGGCACAAAGGGAGGATTGGCTAAAATCGTGTCAAATTGCTGATCCGCGATCGGCTCATACAAACTTCCCTGGCAAAATTGAATGTTGCGGATATCGTTTAGCTGGGCGTTAAATCGAGCAAATCGAATTGCCCGTGGGTTGATATCCACTGAGGTGACCTGTTGCGCGTAGCGACTCGCCACCAACCCTTGGATGCCACCACCGCAACAGAGGTCAAGGACTTGCTTTGCTTGATATCGCGGGGCAGTGTAGACCAAACCCTGACTATCAGCCCCGACGTACATGACTGGATTTTCAGTGATGGCGTCTTCTGCCAACAGCATGTAGCGGTGATCAGTGGCAATATATAACCCCTCTACACAGAATAGGTCAATGCGTGAAGCCCATTGATCGGCTCGACAAATGAACACTCCCAACTGAATCAGCAGTTCAACCAGCTGATCACCCAATAATGCGTTAAGCCGTTCTTGGGGTAGCGCAACCCGCAGTAGAAACAGGCGGATCAGATCGTCAAGATCGCTTTGATCGAGTTTATAGCGATCATAGTAATGTAGATGCGTCGGCTCAATAGCCTGTAAAGCATCCAGGTCTAACCGCTGACAAATCGTCTCCAGGGTGTAGCCAGCCTGCTGTAGACAAGATCGCAATTGGCCCAACTGGTCTCTCAACGAGAATCGGTCATCCCTGAACGGGGCTAGGGTTTGGGTGATGCCTGAGGGCAATGGAGAATCTGTTGCTGTTGCGGTGGTAGGTAGGTAGGCCGATTCAACACCATACTGGGTGAATTGTTCTTTGGCCCAAACTAGCTTTTGTGCCAACTCTGCATGGGTGAGACAACAGTCTAAGCGAATCTTTTCCTGCCAATCTGTTTGGTGTGAGAGCACTGCCATTAGAAGTTTGACTTCATCAAGACTATAAGCAGCAGCCTGAGCAAGCCCCTGGTTGAGAAATCGACAAGACCGCCTACTATTGACTTTAGCCGTGAGCCTGACCACGCTACTAAACCCGTGGCTGCTTAAAGGTTTTAGCGCTGTTGCCTCAGGGTTAGCGCGAGTGGCTTGCTTAAGTTCACGGCCTGGCAAAGCTTGAAGCTCTTTAAACGCAGCATGCCCCTGGGTAGATAAATCCACCAGTGTTGACTTCCCCAGCGGATCGAGCATCCAAACCACATCTTCTGATACTCGCGTTTTGAGGGGGCCAACAAAGGGCGTTTCGGGAAACAGAACGCTGGTTTCTTTGTAGCGAGCCCCCCGAAAAGAGAGTGACTTTAATTCTGTGTCTGTCCAGGGACAGTTTTCACGTTCTCCAAAGAACAAGGCGCGATCCAGTTTAGCCATGAGCTCAGTCACCGCCGGCTGGTTAGGTGGCAACCCCTGGGGAATGGGAGTGGGGTTTACTTTAGACAAATGTTCTTCATAGTTTTGAACCCGCACATGCCGTTTAGAAATCCAAACGTTTTCAATCGCTAGGTAATCAATATCGGTGTTTAAAAAGGTTTGAATCGCCTCTGCAGGGGTTTCAACAATGGGCTGTCCAGCGACATTGAAACTTGTATTCAGCAATATCGGTGGGCCTTGGCGCTGTTCTACGAGTCGATGACATAGTTGATAAAAGTAAGGGTTGTCATTTGCGGTGACCGTTTGCACACGCCCTGTCCCATCAACATGGGTTACTGCTGGAATCTGATCGCGTAGTTCCGGCTTAATGGGGGCAACCATGAGCATAAACGGGGAGTCAGCCGTTAACTCGAAAACGTCGGCAACCGACTCCCGGGGGATAACCGGGGCAAAGGGACGAAAGGCTTCACGGAATTTGACCCGAGCATTCAAAATGTCTCGCATCCGCTGAAAAGTTGGATCAACCATAATAGAGCGATGCCCTAGCGCTCGAGGCCCATACTCAGACCCACCCTCAAACCGGGCAACAATATGGCCTTTAGCTAACGCCTGGGCACTCCGATCAAGCATCTCTGCTGGTGTTAACGATTCAAAGTCGATTGCCGCTTCAAATTGATGAACTGCTTGCTCAACTTGTGTTGAGCTGTAGGGATGTCCCAGAGTTGCTTGGGTCAGCCGAGGGCGCTTACATCCGCCCTGATGCGCATAGGCCCACAGGGCCGCGCCAGCTGCAATACCACTATCCCCCGCTGCCGGGAAAACAAAAATATCTTCCAACCCTAGATTTTGAAAGAGTTTGTAGTTGGCGACTGAGTTTAACCCCACGCCACCTGCAATGCAGAGTTTTTTCAGGCCAGTTTGCGCGATCGCGACCTGAATAATATGCTGCAAAGCCTTCTCAAGCTCGTCTTGAACCTTATAGGCTAAATCAACGAGATAGGGACGGAGGTAAGGCTTGCCTTCGCCAGTATCGTACTTTTTCTCTAGGGCAGCAATTTCTAAAAAGATATCGTAGGGCGAAATCGAAAGCTCCAAGCTATTTTCTATCGGATTGATCCACGAATGAAAGTTGACCTGCTCACCGCCAAAGGGAGCGAGCCCCATGAGCTTGCCCGCCTCTGCATGACTAACCTGGGTATTGCCCACTTTGGTTGCAAAGCCAGCTTTGCGGGTGACATATTCGTAGACAAACCCTAACGTTGATAGCCCAGCCAAATGGGCAGGTACGGTTTCACTGTGAAGCGTTGTCAAAGTTTGCCCATGCCCCTTATACAAGGTGTAGGATTCGGTGCGATGCTCAACATCGGTGCTGCCTGTCGCATCGGCAACTAATACCAGTGCCTGATCAAATCCAGAGGGCCAATAGGTTGAATAGGCGTGGCCTAGGTGGTGGTTGGGCAGGGCAATCACCTTGTCAGCGATTTCTGCGGGGAAGACATTGCGCATAATTTCGGGCGCAAAGTCGTACCCTGGCATATTGGCAGTGATCGAAGCAAGCTCATCCAGGGTAATACCACAACTATCTAAGCAGTACCGAATCGCCTCATGAGGGGGCTGCATTCGAGCGGCAATCCCAGGCGCCTGTAGCATAAAACCAATACTATACTTCTGACGATCTAATCGTTCTTGCTCAATGGCAACGACAATTTTTCCATCTTTGACAAGGGCTGCTGAACGTTCGTGGCCGAGATTAATTCCGAGATGGTATTGAGACATTAGGGTAGATAAGGGTAGATGCACTAATCAAAATATGTGAAAAATTCTGGATTTCCTAGGGTAAGGTGAAACCAAAAGTGATCATCTGCTTAAGATGGAGCGTTTGAGTCAGGTCAGCATAGACTGTAAGACAGGCACAGCTCTACCGTTGTAAGAAGGCCTGGATTAAGTTGAATTCCAACATTCCGACTTCAGATCTCGAGTTCTAGATCTTGAGTTTTAACGTGGAAATAACATCCCAACTCAAACAAACCTCATCCACAGGAACAGCGGTATTATGGGGCGGTTTTGCTTGTTCTCTGAAATGAGGTGAACTAATAATTAGAGACGATACGGGGGCATTGAACCTAGGCAGTTGAGGGTATTCTAACTGGCGGGTTCTCTAACGACCATTACTCCCAATGACCCTGGCAATGGGAAAATCAAGGAAGAGAGCTGCAAGGTAGATAGAGCCTATAGTTGTGCCGAGAACGGCCAAGTGGCAAATTCAGTTTGTCCATTTATAGCGCTGGCCAGATTGCTTAATACACCGAGTGTTGCTGGGATGCTCAGCACAACAGCAATCTGGCTCGCAGTAGCCACAAAGCTTTGTGGCTACTGCCATACCTAGACCACAATAGACAAAGCGCACCAGCAGTTACGCTGCTGATTTCATCACCGGAAACTGAATTTCAGTCACGTAATCCGGGTTGTCTTGTTCCGCACCACCTTTGAGATAGAGTTCTCGGTTAGCGCCAACAATCTGATAGCCATGTTCTTCAATCCATTTCACAATTGCCCCATAGGCTTGATTGAGGTTGCTGTAAGCGCCCCGGTGAATCACTGATGCCACCAAGTCCAATGCGGGTAAATCGCTAACCTGAACCCGAGCATTTCCCTTGAGGGCCTTAGGAACCACGACTATGGCTTCTGCATCCACATCTTTCTCCTTATATTCGGGATCATGCCAGATGGCAGCACAGTAGGCCTGCGGCTCCATCTGATGCTGCTCCAGATAGGCCATAATCTCATTAAACAGCTGCCCGATTGAGGTATAAGCTGGGATGATTTCTCTAATAGTGGCGACATGATGGATCGGTTCGACTGATTTGAGAACCACTTCGTAATTAGGCATTGTTTCTTCCTCTTTGAGGTATTTCAAGTGAGCATCGACAATGGCCAAGCGGTGTTGTGCCTCTATCAGTTGTCCTTGGAGTTCTACTTGCTTAAGTTGCAACATGGCCTGTATCTGACTCAGCGACAGGTTGTTGTTGAGTAATTGACCAATTTGCTCTAGCGATAACCCCATTGCCTTGAGGGCAAGAATGTGGTGCAAACGGGATAATTGCTCAACTTTGTAATAGCGGTAACCCGTATCGACATCGACCTGGGCTGGCTTTAGCAAGTTACGTTGGTCATATAGCCTCAGGGCTTTGATAGAAACTTGCCCCAAGCGTGAAAAGGCGCTGATTTTGTAGAGGCTCATAACGCTGTGACACCATCAACGATTTGAGTAAACACCCTGCCCCAAGGGTAAAGTCAAGGGAGATGACAACTAAATTGAATATTGTCATGTTGAGTTTGTACCAAAAGACCACGAGTCCCTCAGTAGCGTAAGCGTGAACCTGCTGCAAGGATTCAGCTCTTGATAGCGAAAACAACGCTGCCAAATTAAGTTCTGAACATCTTTTTTAGACTGCCAACTCCTGATGGCGAAAGCAATCTGTGGTGTGGTCATTGACTAAACCAGTCGCCTGCATAAAGGCGTAGCAGATCGTCGGGCCGACGAACTTGAAACCGCGTTGCTTTAAATCTTTGCTCATGGCACGAGACTCTGGTGTCTCGGTGGGGACATCAGCCAGGGTAGCCCAAGTATTTTGAATCGGTTGCCCACCGACAAAGCCCCATAGGTAGGTGGCAAAGCTGCCCTCTCTGGCCTGGAGTTCAAGGAACGCTTCGGCATTTTTCACCGCAGCCTGAATCTTGAGCCGATTACGCACGATGCCTGCATTTTGCATCAACGCAGCGATTTTTTGATCGCCATAAGCTGCCATCAACTGGGGGTTGAAATTGTCGAAGGCAACCCGATAGTTTTCTCGCTTTTTGAGAATCGTAATCCAGCTCAAGCCCGCCTGAAATCCGTCAAGCAACAGATGCTGAAACAACAGCTCGTCATCACGAACCGGTATTCCCCATTCGCAATCGTGATACTGAATGTAGAGTTCATCTTGCCCTACCCAGGCGCAGCGATGGGGCGACGATATAGCCGAATTTGACATACCCCTAGCCTAAGCCCATCAGCGATTACCGTTCACTCAAAGTAGCCTTCTGCCTAACCCACCCTAACGCGACAGGCGACTTACCCGCCAGCCGGTATAGCTCAACAGAGCTGTCGCGCCCATAGCATAGGCCCATCCACTGGGAATGTCTGCAAAGGCCAAGGCCAAACTGCCTACCCATAGGGTAAGCGCATAGATAAACAAGACCGTCCAACGGTGGGAAAGCCCTGCTTTGAGGAGGCGGTGGTGCAGGTGGCGCTTATCGGCAGCAAAAGGCGATAGCCCACAGCGCAGACGATCGAAAATGACCGCCGACATATCCAAAAGCGGGACTGCCAGGATGATGTAAGGCAAGAAAACCGCAGCCGTCGTCACGCTTTTTACTAAGCCAATAACACCAACGCCAGCTAGGGTAAACCCCATAAAGTAGGCACCCCCATCCCCCATGAAAATTTGAGCCGGGTTGAAGTTGTAGCGCAGAAACCCCAATGCCCCGCCCGCTA
This sequence comes from Cyanobacteria bacterium P01_A01_bin.123, assembly GCA_039815185.1. Classification (GTDB taxonomy): domain Bacteria; phylum Cyanobacteriota; class Cyanobacteriia; order Phormidesmidales; family Phormidesmidaceae; genus JBCBZT01. The sequence goes on from JBCBZT010000005.1 coordinate 59,279, forward strand.
AGGCAGCGGCAATTAATGCGGCTGCAGGCTGGTTCATAAACAGACTCACCACCAGCATAATCACTGCGGCGATGCCAGAGACCCCAGCGGCTAGCCCATCTAAACCGTCAATCCAGTTAATAGCATTGGCCATACCTACCAACCAAATAATGGTGACGGGTAAACTCACCCACATGGGTAAGGAGACTAATCCGTGCAGCGGGATAGATAGAAAATCAATACTGACCCCTACTTTCCAGGCTAAGCCAGCCACAACCGCTTGCATAAATAACCGACTAATGGCGGACAAACTAAACAGGTCGTCTAACAGCCCAATTAAGAAAAAGGCGAGGCCACCTAAGGTCACGCCCCAAATCTGATATTCCGCAACGGGGGGCAGATGTTGGCCATCTGCTCCAATGAACCCCCCGCTCCCCCAAACAATGAGTAGCGCTAATAGGGTGCCTAGGAAAATTGAAATGCCGCCCAGGCGAACCATAGGTTGTTTATGAACTTTGCGTCCTCCTGGCAGATCAAATCGGCCACTCTTGAGTCCAATCTTTTTGATCAGGGGAGTTGTCAGCAGAACCACAATGGCAGAAACGGCAAAGGCAAGGACGTGATACAGGTTAGAAGGCATCTGGGCTTAAAAAATAAAGTTCAAAGGATAGAGGGATAAGCAACGGATGCACTAAGACAGAACTCGCATGGGATACGGTCGTCGTAGCAGGGTTTAGCTAGATGCATTGCCCAAATTCAGAACGGTTAGCTATTCCATGGAATAGCGTCCTGTTTTGCATTGAGCTTAAGTTAAATTGGCACTTTGGGGTACGATAGCGCCGCTAATTTTGAAACTTAATATGTCAAATTCAAAAAACCCACGCAGATTATGACAGATTCCTAACCCAATGCAACAGGTTAATCTCTATCAAATCGTCATGGGTTGTAGACTTAACTCAATTTAAAGCCCAACTTTGCTGCCGTTCACAGAGGGCTGAGGCTAGCGGATATGTCAGCCAATCCTGCGATTAATAGGCGGAGAGACCCAACACTATGGGTGACTTCCCGCCGTAATCTGAAGCCCTGAAGCGGAATCTATGCAGCTAGCTGTTTTAGGCTAAGACTGGCACGGGGATGGAAAGGTGGGGATAGAGCGGAAAGCGATCGCAGAGAGCAGCTACTCGCTGACGGCAACCTTGGGTTGTGGCGTCATTGTCGGGGTCTAACAAGCGATCGGCAATAATGTTAGCGATTTCCACAAATTCATCAGTCCCCATGCCGCGGGTGGTCATGGCTGGGGAGCCCAACCGCAGTCCGCTGGTCACAAAGGGAGACTCTGGATCAAAAGGCACGGTATTTTTATTGGCGGTGATGTTCACTGCACTGACCAGCTGATCGGCTCGCTTGCCAGTCATGCCAATGGAGCGTAGATCAACCAACACTAGGTGATTATCTGTTCCGCCAGATACCACTTTAAAGCTGCGGGTTTGCAGTTGTGCTGCTAGGGCCTTGGCATTTTCAATCACTTGGGCCGAATAGGTCTTGAAGTCGGGTTTGAGGGCTTCACCAAAAGCCACAGCCTTGGCCGCGATTACGTGCTCTAAAGGCCCCCCCTGACTACCGGGGAATACGGCCTTATTAAACTTTTTGCCCAATTCGGCATCGCGGGTCAAAATCAGGCCACCGCGGGGACCGCGCAGGGTTTTATGGGTCGTTGTGGTGACCACGTCGCAATAGGGTACGGGGTTGGGATGCAGCCCAGCGGCGACTAACCCTGCAATATGGGCAATGTCGGCCATCAGATAGGCCCCAACTTCGTCAGCGATCGCGCGGAATTTGTCAAAGTGAATCGTACGCGGGTAAGCCGAGTAGCCACAGATAATCATCTTCGGACGATGCTGTAAGGCTAGTTCACGAATCTGGTCGTAGTTGAGCTGCTCGGTCTCGGGGTCAACACCATACTGCTCGACTTTGAACCATTTGCCCGACACATTCACTGGAGAACCATGGGTCAAGTGCCCACCATGGGACAAATCCATGCCCAAAATCATGTCCCCTGGCTGTAATAGGGCTAAGAACACTGCAAAGTTCGCCTGGGCACCGGAGTGGGGTTGCACATTGGCATGGGCTGCCCCAAATAATTCTTTGACCCGATCAATGGCCAGTTGTTCAACCTGATCGACAAACTCACAACCCCCGTAGTAACGCTTTCCGGGTAGACCCTCAGCATATTTATTCGTCAGTGAAGATCCTTGAGCTGCCATCACCGCCGCTGATGTGAAATTCTCGCTAGCGATCAACTCTAAGTGGTCGCGCTGCCGCTGAAGCTCATGGCGAATCATATCCGCGATCGCAGGGTCAGCATCAATCAAAAAATCTAGGTTAGTTTGCGGCACAGGCTCAAATCTCCCAGGAATGCTTAATTTCGCATCTCAAACAACCCTCACCCTAGTAAAGGTTTGGTGTTGAGTAACTGATCATAACCTTCAATTTAAGATTTTTGTATCCCACATTTGGACCGCCCCTGACAGACGTAAGCGAACCCTTGACCCCATCCAGACTGAATGTTTCCCTTCCGTTAACATTCAAGCTTTCAAACGGGATGGGCGTCATGCTTGTCAAGGCAACTCATTGCTGAAAGTGCATCTGGAAACCATAGAAAAGCTACGGATTGGCCACTTAAAATCTCAAAATGTAACGCTTTGCAACATATAATGAAAGGGTTACGAAATCAGCAAAATTGCTGAGTCAGCTTGAGGGGTAAGCGTAAATGCAAGTTGCGATCGCTGGGGCTAGTCTGGTCGGATTATCGAATCTTAAGTCTTGGATTGATGCAGGGTGCACACCTACTGTGCTAGAGCGTTTGAATGTGCTGGGGAGCAATACCTGTCGCGAATTTGCCACCCCCGAAGAATCGAATTATGAGGCTACCCCAAGCCAGCCAGCTTACTGTCTTAGTTTAAAGAGCCCAGATGCCAATTTTTGCTTGACTGGGGACTATGCCATGCCGCGATATCTTGCGAATATGGAAGTAACGGTCTTATCAGGTAAGCTAACAGCGCAGGCGATCGCTTATCGCCCTGTATGCTTCCCGGTAGCAGAGGGATCTATCTTTAAACTTGAGCCCCCTGGAGTTTAGGGGTCAAACAGCCAAATCTGACGTAGATCTTGGTGCTTTAACCAACATATCTATGGGGTTGACCTTAAATTTGGTTTGAGATTAGGGTTTATCCTTAAGCGGCGAGTTCAGTTTATCCATCGCTGGCAGCTTACCCCAAGCCCATTGAGTTTGCTTTGATCCAGTGCCCTGTCCTGCTTAACGCTTCCCTGTCCACATGCCAGCTTGGGATATTGATGCTGCAATTGACTAAATCAGCTCCTACCAAAACTTTCGCCCCCCTTAGCGAATCCTATGAGCGCTGCCGTCAGATTACGGCGAAGTACTCTAAAACGTTCTACCTCGGCACATTACTGATGGCAGAGGCCAAACGAAAGGCAATTTGGGCAATTTACGTTTGGTGTCGGCGTACCGATGAACTCGTTGATGGTCCCCAGGGGCAATTTACGACTGAGGAAACCCTAAAACAGTGGGAGCATCAGCTAGAGTCGATTTTTGCAGGTCAGCCCTTGGATGATTTAGACGTTGCTTTGGTGGATACCCTAGCCCAATTTCCCCAAGATATTCAGCCCTATCGCGATATGATTGCTGGGCAGCGAATGGATCTGCACCGCTGCCGCTATGAAACCTTTGATGAACTTAAGCTCTATTGTTATCGCGTTGCAGGCACTGTGGGGCTGATGTCCACGGTGGTGATGGGCTTTGATGATAGCTATAGCAGCGCGCCTTGGAGTCCGTTCAAATCATCTCCGACCCCCACAGAAGAAGCGATCGCCTTGGGGGTTGCCAACCAGCTTACCAATATTTTGCGCGATGTGGGTGAAGATGCCCGTCGGGGTCGTATTTACTTACCCCTAGAAGACTTGGCAACCTTTGGCTACAGCGAAGAAGATTTACTCAACAGCGTTAATGATCACCGCTGGAAGGCCTTGATGCAGTTTCAAATTCAGCGCGCTAGAGCCTACTACGCCATTGCAGAAAAAGGCATTCGCGTGCTCAGCCCTGATGCCCGTTGGCCGGTGTGGTCGGCGTTGATGCTCTATCGCAAGATTCTTGATGTAATCGAAGAAAACCAATATGACGTGTTCAGCAAACGCGCCTATGTACCGTCGCTACGCAAATTTGTGTGTTTACCCATAGCCCTTGTACGCGCCCGCGTATCCTAGCGCTAGTGATGACTACCCCAAGGCTTTAGCCTTTAGTAATAAGCCTCAATCTCTTTGTGATTGAGGGCGAGGGCAATGTTTAAATGCTCTAAGGATTGCACTAACCAAGGAATTTCGCCCTTACGGGTTTGCTCATAGAGGTGAAAGAGAATACCAAAGCGCTCTTCAAACCAGGGGCGCACCGCCTTACAAAACATCACCACCTTTAATAGCACGCCAACCGTGATCGTATGACCCACATCCTTTAACAAGTTTCGAAAGTTGACGGTGTTAGGCCGCTTCAAGTTTTCAATCACCAAGAACTCCAAGGCTCGGCGGCAGACTTGGACGATCATTGTTTGGTTGATGGGCATGTCACCATCAGCAGCGCTCTCCAGATGCTGACGCAAACGCCGCCCAAAAAGGTTGTTTTGGTAGCGGGGATTTTCACGGCTGAGGGTTTCCAGCAAGTAAGCGGTAAATTCCCCCTGAAAATCTGCCATGGTTTGCAGCTTTTGACGCTGCTGGGTAAACTCGTTCGCCTGTTGGGAGTAGCTGTTAGAACGCTCTGGGCGATAGTGGTCAAACGCTAGGAAAAACTCATCCTCTTCAAGTTGGGAGGGGTTTGGCACAAGCAATCCCTGGGGGTTTTGGCGGCTGGCGGCAAATTGGCGACACCGCTGCTCAAACTGATAGCGGGTCTGGCGCTGGAGTTGAATAATGGTCTCGCGTTGATCGTGGGCCACATCCTTGGTGGTCATCGTTGTTTCATGCAGGTAGAAGTAGCGCCTCAGGTCTTCCCCCAAGTAGCGATCGCGTTCTGGCGGTATGGCTGTGTCGCCGTCATCTGCAAACAACACCTGCATCTGGCGCTTGAGCGCGATGTGCTGAGGTGTGCCGACAAACCCCAGTACTAGCTGCTGGAGTTGGCGCACCTGGGGGGTATTGACCCGTTTTTTCGGCAGCTTCTCTAGCTGTGAGACGAGCTCGCGAATCGCCCCATGGTAGGACACGTCCGTACGCCAGGGGTTGCATAAGATGTAAAAACAGCGATTGAGAACGTAGTGAAATACCTTCTCAGACTCCGGTTCGGTGGCAATCTGCAACAGCGCTTCCCGCGCCTCCGGTGTGCTTGGGTTCAGCGCTTGAAAGAAAAATTTATAAAACTGATCAATTGCCTGATCGGTGGGTAACGCGGTAAGACGCCTAGCGAAACCGTAGATCCGGGTTTCCTCAGGGGTATCCGGGCGCAGTGAGAAAAGTTTAGCACCATCTCCTGAATGATACATGACAGCCAGCACCTTGCAACACAACAGAATTCAGTATATTCTAGTAAATTCTTTGTATAAAAAATACGGTCATATTCACAATCGAGATAATCAGTACATACACAAGCGTAAAACCTTACTCAAATCAAAAGCTTACCCAGATCGGGTAGCTAAATGAACCCAAAGCAATCAGGCTCAATCCTTGTATCTGGTTTTGAATGTGATCCACGTCATTCATCTTGTAAGAAAAAGTGGGGAAAAAGCCTTTATGTGCCAGATTACGGACTGTCTTAGTTAGAAAAAAGCATTTTTAAGCACAATCATTAAATAATGGCCCCTTGTCTAGCCAGTATGCGCTTTTCCACTTCAGAGAGCCCTTGTACCTGCTTGAGATTGAGCCCGGCATAAAAGGGTTGGTCGGTTTCAGCAGTTGTGATGGGCAAACTGGTGAATTTGCGTAACGGTTTACCACTCAGGGTTTCCCAAAGGGTTATGCCAAACCGAGTCCGGGTTAGCAGAACCTGCCCATCCCCACTAAAAACCAAGACAGAGGCAGACTGTTCAAATCCTGAAAGCGTTTGTAATGGGGCTTGACCCGGTTGGCTTAAATCCCAAATTTGAACCGTCCTGTTCTGGCCGCTGCTAGCCAAGAAGCGCCCGTTAGGACTGAAGGCAACGGTTACCACGTAGTCGCCATCGTCGCCTGTGTGGGATAACACGCGAGAATCGGCTGGGGTCTGATCAAGACTCTCAATATGAATGCTGCGGTCATTGTACTCAGCCCATAAAACCCGTTCACGGGCGAGACAAAGGGTGGCTCGAATGGTGTAGTAAGCAGTCGAATGAATGGTTTGAATTGGGCGATCGCGGTCAATGTCCCAGATGAATGTCTTGCTATCGTCCCCACAGCTAATCAAGTAGCGTGCTTCTAAATCGGCAGGGCTAAAGGTGAGGTGATGAACGCTGTCGCTGTGGGCACTGAAGACTTGCTTCGGTAGCCCAGTGGCACACTCCCAGATGACAATGGCACCATCTTGTCGGCCCGCAGCCAGGTAAACCCCATCGGGGCTAACTTGTAGGCAGGTGACGGGGCTGGGGTGATCCATTTCAAAGGGCATGGGATCAGATGAGCGCAACACATCCCAATAAAACTGAACCTGCCCCTGATCGTTGGCTACGACTAAAGCCCCTGAGTCTGGACAAAAGGCTAATGCCTTAACGGGGTGACCATCGCCCGATAAAAAATTGATCAGCGCTAGCCGCTGCTGGGGCGCATATTGCCACACCCACACCCCACCCGTGGCATCACCAATGGCCAATGTGCTGCCATCAGCGCTAATCGCGCCACAGATATCACCCCGTAGTCCAGGGGTAAAGATAATATCTTCCAACTGGGCTCGGGCGAAGTTCACGCTGCGCACCAAGTTCCGGCGTAAATCAGCTTGGGCAATGTGCAACTCCGTTAACTCCCAATCACGGAGGTCTAGGTTGAGCGCGATCGCCAGGTTAATCAAGTTGCCTGCCGCATAGCTCCGCTGTTGGGGGTGTTGTCTCAGGTCCTCCAGTAGGGCTTCGAGGGCTTGTTTAAGCACACCTAGATCAGTGCCAATCTGATATCGTACGGCCCGCACAATTGCCTGCACGATTAGCTTGTTATGGGTTTGACGGGCCTGTTCAGCTGCCGTTGCCAACAAGATGGGATGACTATGGAGTAATTGAGGACGGCAGTCGAGCACCTCTTGAGAGACAATTGTGGCCAATCGTTCCAAAATCAACGGTCGCAACAGGGGCGGGGTGGGATAAATCAGTGATGATGCCGGGTCTTCAATAATCAGATGGCGGCAGGTTAGCGATCGCAATACCCAACCGATAGAAATATTTTGTTCAGTGGTCTTTAACCGCTCCCGCAGCTTTTGACGGGGTTGAGGAGATAACGCTAACCAATACAAAACGGCTTGCTCGGCTACCAGCAGATCCCGGAAGGGGGACAAGAGCCGATCACTCAATCTCGTCAGGCTTTCAAGGTTTTCAGGTTTGAGCAGATGCTCTATGTTGCCATTGTGAAAGCGCTGAATTTCATTGACTGTGCCTTGTAGAAGTTCTGGATTGCCTGCACAAAGCGTGACTAATTCTTGACGGGTTTGGGGTGCCCCTTCTAAGTCAGGGAGGGTTGCCAACCATTGCAGCGCATCGGTTTCTGAAAACCCTGAAATGGTCGCTTCAAAATACCGATTATCTGTACCCAATAAATTAGGTCTGACACGGCTAACCCAAATCACACAGCTCCGGTGATAACGCTCTGTCAACGCATCAAGTAATAGGGGGTAGCCCTGCTTTTCGCGATCGCGTTCACCAGTCCTTAGGGTCAGCACGTCCAGCGGCACGTCGAGTTCTTCAGCTTGATCCAAAACAATCAAATACCGTTCTTGCCCCAACTGCCTAATCAATTGATCGACTAAGGCTGGTTCATTCGGCAAGTGTGTTGAGTCAATCGGCACTTGTAGAAACGCCATAAACTCTCGATAGAGGTCAGCGACTGTTGCAACTCGATTAGCTCTGCGATAGAACACAGGGCGATCTGCCGGGATATCTCGCAATAGCTTTCCGAGTAACCAGGTTTTACCCGAACCGCTGGGGCCATTGAGCACAACTAGCCGATGGTGATTAGCCGTCAAAATCGGTTGCAGTTCTACCAACTCTTGAGTTCGACCGTAGAAGGCCGGATTGTCGCAGGTGAGTTCTTGAATGTCTCTTTTGGGAGGCGATGGCGTTGCCAAAGGCTGGCTTTCAACGATGGGATTAACCCGCAGCGTTGACGTCGAAAAAGATGGTTGGCTATTAATCTCGGGGGAGGACCTTGACAATGGCTGTGACTTCTCAAACATCAAAGTCTCAACCGTGCTGCGAAAGGTATATTTCGTTAAGCGTTGTTGATTCCAAGCCTTTTTGAGTGATTTCCAAAGCTTTGGTGCGGCATCCCTTTGGAGGGTACCTGGTGAGTAGCTACACTCCTCAGGACAAAAACCAGGAACATCGTCGTATCTCAAGTCTTTCCAAGCGGCTAACAAGACACAGCGCTCAGTCCGTTTTAGCCCCCTGCCTTCATGCTGTTGCAGCGTTTCAGCGACATACCGTAGAACGGATTGAAACTCCTCGTTGTCCATAATCTCACGTATCTGACGCATACAGACTCTGACCTAGTAAAGAGTCTAACGTGAAGTCACTGACTTTTGCTGACTTTTGAACAACTAACCTCTGCCCAAAACCGATTTTCACCGTCTTCACAACTGACTTTTTGTTAGGAGGTCAGTTATTTTATCTGAGGACTTACTGACTCTATGCCCTGATCTCCTTCATGGAGTCATACATTTCCCTGCTTTACTTCTAAAAGAGCAGGGCTCCCTTTTACGCCTGTTATAAGTATTTTCCCTCAATTTTCTTAACTCTCTACTAACTTTCACTGACCTTTTTGATAACTTTCACTGACCTTTTTGTTGACTTTCACTGATGACGTTTAATGCTGGCAAATGTAGGATGTTAAATGATAGAGGGTTATATTATGGATCTAGAACGTAAACTTCTAATAGTTTATGCATGCAATCAAGGAACATATAAATGCAATCAAGGAACATATAAGTTCTGATTGGGCAAGAATGTATAGCCCGCAAGCGCTTTTGGCTAAAGGTAGAATCTTGTTTTTTGTAAGGTTCTTTCTTGATTTGCATTTTACGGAAAGTTGCAGCCACTATTATGTTGTCTTTGAAGTAGAATGATGGCTATTCTCTCTGGTAAGGATAATTTGAACAGTGTTGATTACAGTGGCCTTGTTAAGGCTATTGTCACGCTAAATTTAAGAGAGCAACCTTCGTTGTATTTGGACACTGTTAAGCCTACCGATTTTTCTTCCCGATACGCTTACAGACAGGCTCTTATTGATAAGCAAAACTTTTATACTGGTGAGTTGATTCAAAAAGTTAGGAAAGAATTGCAGAATATCGTTCCAAAAGTTTTCGGCGGTTCTTCAAGTTCAGTGTTTGTTATAGAGGGAACCATATCGCAAGTGGCGCAAGTAGAAGCGCTAGAAAGCGTAAAGCGAGTAGTGCTGGATGCACCAATCCAGATGCATTGAATAGTTCAATAAAGAAGTGCTTACCTTCCGCAATGTTGATTTTCCTTGCTAATTAGGAGGACTTCAGATTGTCTACGGGAAACTGAATCTTATATCTACGGCGTACTAAGAGGCAGTTAGGGCATTATCCAAATCACTAGTTCATAGTTCATCTTTGATAGGAGTTTTTGCCTCAGTGTCCCTGGTCTCTTAGAGAGCGATAAGTGTCTGAATCGCTTATACGGCAGGCACCTTGAGTGATTTCGGTAAAACCTCTGGAAGCGCTTACTCCTTAATGCTTTATGACTCCTGTCATCCGTTAGCAGATCAGTTGCCAACTCAGAATATCCTAAATGACTTTTTGCGATAGTATATGCTTTTTTGAGCAGATGGTGTGATCATCCGTACGAGCTGATGCCAAAAGCGATGTAGTTGTATGGAATAAGCTGATCCCGACCGTAGTCTTTAACAATTTGTCCAGTGGTCGCGTCGTAGACCCAGTCTTTCCAATCCCAAGCGCGCTTCAAAGCCTCGGGAATCTGGACAGCGACATAAACGCCTTGAGCAAGTTGAGCCCCCATTGGGTTATTCCCAAAATCTAAGCCAATCTGGATATCCTGGACAGCAACATTTTTACGGCGCTTTGCAATTGACTTGGTCAAACCAACAGCCATCTCCGACAAAGGTCTTATAGCTGGTTGAACGGTGGTAGCGAGCTGCAACCCTGCTTTGAATGCATCGGATTCGAGAAACTTAATGGCTTGCTCATCTTCTTCATTTTTTACATTGACGGTAAAGCATTTGAGAATTAGGCCGTCGTTGCCGATATTTATACCGAGAAATATTGGATAGTTTAAGATAGCTGCGCGTTCTCCCTCACGTACTCGATATGTACTGTTGAAATGCAAATGCTCCGTGGCTTCGGGAAGAACATTCTGAGCATAAAAATCAAAAAGAATTTGATGGGTTCCACTACCTGGGTAAGACGCAACTCTCAATGCGTTAAGTGTGACTTTGATCTGGCGACCTTTTAAGGATAAGTCAGATGAAACATTGCTGGCAGAGCTAATAGGTATATCTCGGTTGTCAGCAATATCTGGAGGGATATAACCGAACGTATAGGCTGTGTGTTGCCAAAGTCTGTTCTGAAAAGGCCAGGGCCTGCCTAAGCTCAATATTGTTACTTTTTCATCAGTAACTTCTTCTAGCGCCTCTGCTGAAACTTCGTCGCCCATCTCATATAACTTCGTTGCTGCCTGCTCAGGAGACATATTAGCAATTACGCATAAATCATCAAACCATTGACTCGAAATCATTGATTTTATTTTAAGAAACGATTTTATTTTAAGAAACGTTTGAAGGTATTTTATACGGATAGATAGATTCTGTACTCAATTTTCAATCTACTTCTACGTGTGGTTGCGCTTTGTAATTTTTAGAACACGGCATATCTATTTTAAGCTAGCAAACTGTTATCATTTTAGCTCTAACTTCTTCAACAATCTTAGTTGAGACACGAGAAGCGGCTTTAATACATAGCGACAAGATGTAGTTAGCATAAAAATACTGCTCTATATGTACTGATTCCTCTAAGCTGATTGATGTAATGTGTTTTGGCAAGTCAAAAAGTTCAATGCAAATTTGCTTCAATGAGTTAGAGGCCATATCAATATATTCAACGAGATGCCTTCTTCTCAATGTCTTTTCGGATTCAGATACTGGTCTTTGGCTGCTAGGCAAAGTGATGGTCAAATTCTCCAAACCAGGTAAAATATCGTGAAGTTTAGCTTCTCTAAATATAGAAATGTGAGTTGATCTTTGAACTTGCTCCTTGGACATGTGATGTATACTCTGCATAGCATTTTTGATCTTTTGATTGCGATGCTGACGCAACTCTTTCTGTAAGGTTTTGGTTCTATCCAAAGCTAAGCTAAGCGTTCTTTCAATCTCCGATATGCGTGACAAGTGTAGTTTATTGTTGCTTATTCCATCTCTTGCAATTTCGCTAACAGTTACAAGCAAATCAACGATACTTCTCAAAATCACAAAATCACTAGAAAGTTCTGTTTCATAAGGGAATCTTGCTTCGTATGGCCAATGTTGTGACCAATAGATTGACGAGTTAATATTCTTTTTTAAATCTTGATTTTTCTCTTCTACTACCAAATAATCTAATGCACATTTCAATAAAAAAGTACGTTCTTTAAGCCCCGCATAATTCTCTCTACTATGATGGCTACATTTCTCTGATGCCCAAGAAAGAAGACTTGTTAACTTGTCAATCTTAGCTAAGGTCTTTGTTTCATCGAGAATGCACCGGATCATCTCATCTGCTCCTGGATTGAATAGCATGAGTCCAGAAACAAGAGGAAACACTGAACGCCAGCGTTTGTTGGTTAGACTATCTTTAACTAACTTTTTGAATCCATATGATTCATGCACGAATTTTGCAACTAAGTACTCTTGAAAGGTTAAATGAGAAAATAAATAAATAACTTCCCCTGATTCCGTGGAATGTTCTACCAAGATGCCTTGAGTTGTTGTCAATTCCTTCAAAACAGAGTTGCTTGTTAAGTTCAGAGGTGAGTTTCTGTTGCTATCTATAAACTCTTGTATTTGGCCATTGAGTGAATTTTTTGTTGCAAAAAGGTGGTTGGATTTAAAGCTTTCAAATGCTATTTCTGCTAAGAGTGTCTCTTCCATATGCAGCTCAAGCTTCTTAAAAATTCCTTGTGATTTAGCCGATTTCTCCGCTGGCCATTCCTTTAGGAGGATATGTAGTGCTTGCTTATAGAGAAAAACTCTGTTTTCGGGGAAATCACGATAGTAATCGTAGATTAAACAGAGATATGTTAGAAACAAGGGTGTCCTTGACAGTTCCCTTGCATTAGCATTCTCGGGCCTTTGCAAAAGGTTGAAGCAGTTGTCGGCTGTTTTTTCTGAGATATGCTCCTCGGAGTTGAACCATTTTCTAATAAATTTTAAAACCTTTTTATTGTCGAAATCAACGATTCTAGCTTTGCTAAAATTATCAATGCATTCTATGTTTTCAACTGCCTGATAAGCTGCGGCCCTGCATGAAATGATTATCCTATTGTGCATGTAATTTTCGACAAGTTGTCTGATATTATCCTTTACAACTTGCAAATTTGATTCGGAAACTTCATCCAATCCGTCTAGTATGATTATTAATTTTCCAAGCCTAAGTGCAGCACTAGAAAATTCAAGGGCACAACGAATACCAACTGCTCTAAATTCTTTTGCAATAACTCTGACGATATCTGGTGTATCATTGGAGAGTTTTTTCAAGTCGAGGAAGAGTGGTACGCTATAGCTATTGTTCTCGTTCAACTTTCTGATGGAGCCTAAAGCAATCATCTTCAGAAAAATGGACTTCCCAGAACCAGCATCCCCAAAGATAATCATGTGCTTATTTTCTTTGAAGAAGGAGAAGGCAGAAGTGCTTTCTCCTTCTCCTCGTGGCATTGGCATTCTGTTCAAAAATGTATGCGATAATTTCTTGACAGAAGACTTTTGGAGAAAGTTGCCGACGTCGCACACTTCAATATCTGTATAAACGGAGCTTAGAGGTCTTGCGTCAGACATGCCTAAAACGCTTAGGCTTCCATACCTGCTCTCATATGACTCAACGAATTTTTTCGCGCCTCCATGGATAATCTGTTCATCCTCATTCAACCCCTGAAATTCTAATAACTCTTGTATGAGATTGCTTAGCCTATCTATTACTTTATGTTGATGAGTTTGATCAATAATTATATCTTCATCAAGTTTGCCTTTGATGATGCCAGGTAACGTCAAAACTTTTCTAAATTGTTCAACGGTTCCGCGTGCAGTAACAACATTGCTAGTTTGTCCACCTGCAAGCTCAATTGAAAACTCTTTGATCTTATCTTTTGTTTTGCCAATGCTATGGTTAATCAACTCAGTTTGTCTAGAAATCGCAGCTTCTCGATATGCTTTTCTAGACTTGTAATTCTTAGGATCTATACTGTCTTTATACTGAACTTCCTGGCTTATATTCCCTGTGTCAAGATGCAGAATAAGTGTCAAAAACCGATTTTTTTTGTCTTGCAAGAGGATTTCTTTGAGTTCATCATCCACTTTAGAAAGAATTGCCTTACTTATCTTTTGCATAACTCACCATGCTTGAACTAGTCCGGAACCTTGTCGTGCCTGATTGTCAAGAGATTTGCATCTCGAACAAAGCATTTCTTTTAGTTCGTCTAGTTGCAATTGAGGGTTTTCCCCTAATATCAAGGCTGCTATACCGGAAACAATAGCCGTTGCCATAGATGTTCCCGTCTCGGCTTCATAATTTCCATTTGGAACACAAGAGAAGATTTCAAAGCCAGGAGCAACCAAGGAAGGGATTTCACATCTTCCGTGATTATCTAAAGTGTACGTGCCGCCGCCGCTGAACCCAGCTACTTTATTTTTTTTGTCGGTTGCACCCACAGAAAGAACTTCAGGATAGATTGCAGGACTCTTAATAGTACTTGCACCATCATTTCCTACTGCAGAGACTAAAAGAACACCGGATGCTGCGACGCTCGCTACTATATCTTCCAGCGCCCCGCCATCGTCCTCAATTTCGATGCCTGCTGATACATTGACGATGCTGACTTCTGGTTTCGTACAAACGTGGTCTAATGCTCGAATCAGTCGCACTAGAGATCCCTTACCCCTAGGAAGCACAACGCAACTTAGTAACGAAGCATTTTTAGCGATACCAGTTTTACTACCGCAGATTAATCCCGCAATATGTGTGCCATGTTTATGAGTATCTCTGGAGTATTTTTGTCGATTGAAATTTAGGCTCTCACCATCAAACTCATACGCTGATATGGTTGTATTGCGAAAGTCTTCATGCCTTGAGTCTATACCAGTATCAATGACCGCCACTGTAACATCAGCGCCGAATTGACTGTTTCTATGAAGCCTCAATGTGTCATAGCCAATCTCTCTGAGATGCCATAAATGACTCTCATCGACTTGTTCTGTATATCGTGGATTTCTGGTCTTTAGCGAGTTAGGGTATATTGCCGCTGACTCTGGAGATATTAGCCTTATAGGCTGGTCGCGGACAATTTTCAGCCCCGTTAAATCTTTTTGGATTTTTTCAACTTCGTCTTCTGGTAAGTCGAGGATACTGGCACCAGTAACGCTTGGATCCATTGGGCCTTTTATTACTTCTAATCTATGCTCTTGCTTAGCTTCCGAAAGCCACGCCTGCAATTCCACCTGATGTGGTTCTTCGCGATTTAGCTGAATAATACGCTCTACCTGCTTTCGTCTACTAGTTGGATCCAGTCCAATTGAATCAAAGCTAAGGGGATGGACAGATGAAGCTTCTTCAGGACGAACAATATATATTGCCACGGTAGATCAGAGAGATAATATACTACAAATCAGAGAGATAACATACTACAAATCAATATATTGAGATGCATGCCTTTGTCTAGTCCAGTAGATACCTATACATGCTTTGCGCCAAAAGCATACGCATACCTCTTTACCTGAAAAGATCGAAGACAACCCACAATCTATGAGTTTCCCATATAGTACAGATACTATTTTCAACTTACAAGGATATATATTTCAATACATCGTAGAGAACTTTGATTATCAGCATTTTCTCTGCTGGCGAATCCAGCGGGTTAAGTGTAACCCTAAGAAATAACTAACAACGGCACAAAATAGCCCCATTACAAAACATCCCAAAAACAGGGTGATGGTAATATCAGCGCCCATGCTCATCCAAGATTTCAGGGCATCTACATCTTCAAAAGCATTAGCTTGAGCCTGATTGCCCAAGATCAGCCGCCCCACCCGATAATTAAAAAAGTAGATCGGTACATAGGTAAACGGATTGCTGATCCAGGTGGCGGCAGCAGCCATAATTTTGTTGCCCCGAATCACCGCAGCAATGACAACTCCAATGATGGTTTGCAAACCAAACAGCGGGAAAAGCCCAGCAAAAACGCCTGCAGCAATGCCCCGGGAAATTTCTTGCGGGCTGCCACGCATCCTGACAAAGCGCAGGTAAAAATAGCGTAAGCGACGCCGCCAGCGCTTTTGGGGAGAGTAGGATTTAAGATGCTGGCGTGGGTGAGTCACTCAAGGGCTCCCGTAATTGACCAAACTCTATTCTAAAGGGCGACCTCCGCCAGGGTTGGAAAACTCATTTAGACTCATTTCAACTGAATCAAGGTTCAGCATCGCTTCACAATAGGTTCACAATGATAAGGGTTGCCTTTGTGTCAACGTTGGCCTGCTAGGCTGGAAAATCGAGGATTGTTGAGCCGTCCGTGACCGTCAATTCTAAAACCGTAAAACTTAAAACGACAAACGCTGCTGCCTCCATTGTGCAGGGCGAAACGATTGCCGCGATCGCGACCGCAGTGGTTCCCCAACAAGGTAGCGTGGGAATCGTACGGCTTTCTGGCGTAGACGCGATCGCCATTGGTAAAACCCTGTTTCAGGCACCGGGCAATCAACCCTGGGAGTCCCACCGGATTCTCTATGGCTTTGTGCGTCATCCCCAAACCCAGGCAACGGTTGATGAAGCATTGCTACTCCTAATGCGATCGCCCCGGTCTTATACCAAAGAAGATGTGGTGGAGTTCCACTGCCATGGGGGCATCATGGCGGTACAGCAGGTGTTGCAGTTGTGTGTGGCCCAGGGGGCACGGCTGGCAGAGCCGGGGGAATTTACGCTGCGTGCCTTTCTTAACGGCCGGCTAGATCTGACTCAAGCCGAAGGCATTGCTGATTTGGTCGGGGCGCGATCGCCCCAAGCCGCCCAAATAGCCCTAGCAGGGGTGCAGGGTAAGTTAGCGGGTGCGATTCGTCATTTTCGGGCCACTTGCTTGGACATTTTGGCAGAGGTAGAAGCCCGAATCGATTTCGAAGATGACCTACCGCCTTTGGATGAAGCAGCTGTTCAGCACCAGCTCAACGCCGTCTTCGCTCAGGTGAATCAGATTCTGGCTACTGCCCATCAGGGGGAACTGCTGCGTGCTGGCATCAAAGTCGCCATTGTGGGGCGTCCCAATGTGGGCAAGTCCAGCTTGTTGAATGCCTGGAGCCGCAGCGATCGCGCCATTGTCACTGACCTCCCCGGCACCACCCGCGACGTCGTCGAATCTCAGTTGGTCGTGGGCGGGATTCCGGTGCAGGTGCTTGACACCGCAGGCATTCGTGATGCTACCGACCGGGTGGAAAAGTTAGGGATTGAGCGATCCCAAGCGGCGGCTCAGGCCGCAGATTTGGTGCTGTTGGTGACTGATGCTCAAGCAGGCTGGACGGTAGAAGATGGGCTGCTTTATGAGCAGGTGAAGGGGCGTCCGCTGATTCTCGTGCTAAATAAAGTGGATTTAGTTGCGGGGGATGTCAGTGCAGAGGTTCTGCCTGGAATCGGTCTGCCCATGGTTTACACGGCTGCTGCCCAGAACCAAGGCATAGTGGATTTGGAAGCAACCATTTTGCAGACCATCCAAACTGACAATCTCGTTGCCGCCAATACTGATCTAGCCATCAACCAGCGCCAAGCTGCTGCCCTGACTCGCGCCCAAGTCGCCCTGACTCAAGTGCAGCAAACTTTGCAAAATTCCTTGCCCCTGGATTTCTGGACGATTGATTTACGTATCGCCATCCAAGCGCTGGGGGAAATCACCGGAGAAGATCTGACTGAATCGATGCTGGGACAAATCTTTAGTCGGTTTTGTATTGGGAAATAACCCTGCCCCATGAAATTATTGCCCCTCAGAAAATCTGTCTCCGACGCCTTGGTGGCGCAACCCTACCATTGGCCCACAGGGCTATTGATGTTCGGTAGCGGTCTGGTCATGGGCCTGGCACCAGCCCCGCTCAATCTTTGGCCCCTGGCTTGGCTCGCGATCGCGCCCTTGTGGTTCCTCCGCCTGCAAACCCTGCCGTCTTCCAAGCCTTTTGCCTTAAAACCCCTACTCTATCCCTTACTCTGGGGGCTAGGTTATCACGGCTTTGCCCTGGCTTGGATTACTCACCTCCATCCGCTGATGTGGATGGGCATTCCCTGGTTAGGTAGCATCGCGATCGCGCTGTTTGCCTGGGTATTTATTACGCTTTGGGGCGCAGCGTTAGTGGTGATTTGGTTTGGGGTATGTGGTTGGGCTTGGGGAATTCAGAGAGGAAGGAAGATAGAGGAGAGAGGAGAAGAAGTTAAGAGTCAGAATTCAAAATTCAAAATTCAAAATCCAAAATTCAAAATTCAAAATTGGCAAGAAAAAGAAGATTCTGCTCGGATGACGTACAGCCTTATCTATCGGCTGATCACGGCGATGGCGCTCTGGTGTGCGTTGGAAACGATCTGGAGCTGGGGTCCACTGTATTGGACTTCGATTTCTTATACGCAGAGTCCGGGTAATCTGTGGCTGTTGCAGTGGGGCAAGGTGTCTGGGCAGTTTGGGATTAGTGCTGTGTTGATGCTGAGCAATGGATTGCTGGCGGAAACCTGGGCATTGCGGTGGCGTTTTCCAGGCGACTCTAATATTTGGCGACGCGGGGCGGTCGCACTGGTGGCTTTTTTCATTGCGGCCCACGGGATTGGGTGGGGAATGCAGCAGGGGGCGATCGCTGATAATCCAGATCAAAAGCTCACCATTGGTTTGATTCAGGGCAACATTCCGACTCGCATTAAGCTGACGCCAGCAGGGGAGCGGCAAGCGATCGAGCGGTATACCCAGGGCTATGAAACTTTAGCGGATCAAGGCGTAGACGCAGTAGTCACACCAGAAGCGGCGCTGCCTATTTTGTGGCAGCGGGCTAAGTCCCAAAATCCCCTGTATCGAGCGGTGCGTAATCGGGGGGTGCCGTTGTGGTTAGGGACTTTCGCAATTGCATCCGATCAACCCTCAACCTCAAGTTGGTCGCCGCCGTTGACCCAAAGTCTGCTATCGATTGATGGCAATGGAGAGACCATAGGCCGCTATAACAAAGTGAAGCTGGTGCCTCTGGGGGAATATATCCCCTTTGAGCGTGTTCTGGGAGCGCTGATTCAGCGATTGTCTTCGATGAGCGGCAGCTTAGTGCCGGGTGAGCCGACCCAGGTGTTTGCGACCCCTTTGGGTAATGTTGTTGTCGGCATTTGCTATGAATCGGCCTATGGAGAAGTGTTTCGACGACAAACGGCTCAAGGGGGCCAGTTGATTGTGACCTCGTCTAATAATGATCCGTATCCGCCGTCGATGTTGATGCAACATCACGCTCAGGATGTGATGCGGGCGGTGGAAAGCGATCGCTGGTCGGTGCGCGTGACGAATACGGGTATTTCAGGGTTGGTGGATGCTCAGGGGCATACGCACTGGCTGGCGCAACCGGATGAGTATGTGACCTATGCGGCTACGGTGTATCTTCGTCAAGGTCAAACGCTGTATGTGCGGTGGGGGAATTGGTTGACTTGGGTACTGGTCGCGATCGCGGTTGGTTTTGCTTTAATAACGAGAGGCTATGCTAGATAAGAAAGCGAAAGCACGCATCATCAATGCATTTGATTTCAATTCGGAAACTTCGTGCTAATAATGACTCTTACTTTTGACTCAGCAGTCTATAACGATTTACTTGTAGAGGTGACTCCAAAGGTTATTGAAACTGAACCAGAGTATGAGCGAACTTTGGCGATTGTGGAGGAGCTAACCTTCAACCAGAATCGGACGCCAGAGCAAGTTGCACTACACAAACTATTGGTGATGTTGGTTGAGGCTTATGAAATAGAGAATTATCCAGTAGCACAGCCCTCACCTGGCGAGATTTTACGCCACATTATGGAGGCTAGTGGAACTCGTCATGTTGATTTGGTGGGAATTCTTGGTTCTAGTGATGTTGTGTCAGATATTGTGGATGGTAAAAGAGAAGTCAGTGAAACTCAGGCTCAAATTTTAGCTGATTTTTTTAAGACATCACCGAGTTTATTTAGTCGTTAGATTTAGATGATATCAATAAGGAGCTGATATTGACAATCTCGACGCCAATTAGCTTACCAGCTTCATTGAATTCGGCTGTAATGTTAGGGGAAATTTCTACACTCGCGGTTTCGGCTCCATCAGAGATAGCCAGGTGTAAAATATCTTCTTTCTCAAAATAATTCAGTTTCACATTTTTGCTGGTCATCAATGTTGGTGACAAGTTGGTGACAATTAATTGATCTGGGGAGGCTGAGGTTTGAGCTGGCGTAGGCTCAAGGCTGACTCTAGGAAGCCCTTCATTTCTTGAGCATGGGGATAGTTAGGGAAAATGGTTAACAGATCTTGTAAATCTTGGATGGCTCCTTTGAGAAAAAGGACAGGCGCTTCTCGAGAAAGAGCTTCTTGATAAAAGTGCTTTCCTTTGTCGAGCTTACGCGAGACTAAATGATAAAGAGCCAGATTAAATGTATGGCGATGATTATTGGGGACTTTCTCATGATTTTTCTGAGCAATTTGAATGGCTTGAGTTAAATGGGCTTTGGTGCTTTCTATCTGTTTTAGACCTAGATAAGCTAGGGCTTGTCTGTAGTAGTCCCAATCATTGTTTGTATCCATTGAGGCTTTGAAGTCTAGAAGCGCTTCATCATATTGGCGTAATAGCAAATAGACCTCGCCGCGATTTGCAGCTGCCCGTTTATACTCAGCATCCAACTCAATAGCTCGATTAAAATCTTGTAGAGCTTCTTTATAAGACTTTATAGAGTGATAAGTTCGACCACGTCCTGTGATCGCCCACTTATCCTCAGGATCTAGTTCAATGGCACGGTTAAAGTCTTCCAATGCCTCCTCGTAGGATTCTAAAAATCGATAGATTGAACCACGTTGTGCAATCGCCCACTTATATTCAGGATCTAGTTCAATAGCACAATTGAGGTCTGTCAGTGCTTCCTCATAGCGCTCCATAAAACGATAGGTTATACCACGATGTGCGATCGCCCACTTATCTTCAGAATTCAATTCAATAGCTCGACTGAAGTCTGTCAGTGCTTCCTCATAACGCTCCATAAAACGATAGGTTATACCACGATGTGCGATCGCCCACTGATACTCAGGTTCAAGTCCAACGGCACAATTAAAATCTTGAAGTGCTTTTTCATGCGCTGACATTAGCCGATAAACGTTACCCCGCCAAGAATAAATGATTGAATATTTCTCCGCTTTAACAACCTCTGCATTCAAAAGATCGGTCAACACTGTTACCGTTTCTCCATAGCCATCATCTTCATAAGCTTGAAGCCCCTTCATCAGACGCTTACCCCAATCACATAAGGCTTTAACCTCGAGCTCTTGACCTGCTTGCAACATCACAGCAGCCCACTGCTGGGCAAAGTCGCTATTTTGTTTCAGCGCATCTAGAAACTGATTGAGTGCAACGGCAAGTTTCTGTTGGGGGTGACTACATAGCTGATGATATAGCCGTCGCAGCGCATAGCTTTGCCAAGTCGCATCGGCATAGCGAACCTTATCATCCTCTAAATCAAGCTGTTGAGCGCAGCCGTCATAATACGCCGCCAACACCCCATGCTTCTCAGCCCAACTTTTCGCAGACTCGCGCTGCTGATAACGCAACATCTGAGGCCGCACCACATCGTGATATGCCCAACCATCACTACGCTCACCTACAAAGGGCATGGTTTTGAGCCAGCCATACAAAGCATCAACATCGGTCTCCTCATCTACTAGCTGAGCAACCACATCCCGATTCAAGCTTTGAGGTAAGGCCGCATCCAAAGCCAACTGCCGTTTGGCCGGATCCTCTACCCACTTCAGGAAGCGCTCCACTGCCGTACCGCTCGCTTCCCCCACCTGCACCGGATCATTTGGCGAACTCTCTGCCAAAATCGCCAGCAGCAAGGGCAACCGCCCCGACACATCCAAAATCGTGCTGATCACCTCTGCATTGGTTACCCCTTTACGCTGCAAAAACTGAGTTGCCTCTTCTGCCGTAAACGGTTCCAAGGGAAACTGCACTGGGTCATATCCCGACCAATCATTGGGATTCAAGCGATCGCGTCCGGCAATCACCCAGATGCAGTTGGGCGGCAAAACGCCATGGCGTTCTGCCAAAATATCTAGCAGCCAGGGCTCGACCACCTCACCCGTGCGCTCATAGGTGTCAAACAGCAACACCATTTGCCGATCGGCAATGGTTTCTAGCCCTTCTAAAAACAGCGGAGTCAAGACACCAAGTGGTTCATTCACCAATTGAATCTCATCTTTATTCTTCAGCTTTCGGCTGACAAACGTTGCCCATTCCCCAGCCCCCTCCACCAAGCCCTCTTCATCGACAAAATCCAGGGCGGCACCCGCAATCGGCACTTGCCGTCCTAACTTTAGCCCAACCTTTGTGACCGTTTTGCCCACAAAGGCAGAAAATCCCTGGGGAGCCTCTGGATCGGTTTCTAACTCCTCACGCTTGTGGCGATAAACCTTATAGCGCTCACTAAACTTGGCTAGCGGCTGTCCCTGATCTGCCAGCTGTTTGGCAAATGCAGCCATGACCTCTGGCACGGTGGTAATTGCCTCATCAATTCGCGCCACGACATGCTGATGCCCTTTAGCAATTGCTTCAAACTGGCGTAGCAGGGTTGTTTTACCCACGCCGCCCTGTCCCCAAATATTGAAGAGAAATGCACCGGGATAGGCAAAGCCATCCACTATTTGCAAATGGGTCAGGTTGTGTTGAAACGTTTCCAACTGCTCAACCCGACCGACAAAGGCCGAACGCTGCTGAGCACGAATCAGATCTTGGCGGCTAGGACGCTTTTTGGGGGGCATACCCAGAGTGAGACGATTTTCTCAGGGAACTTTGCCATATTCTGACAAAGTAATCCGGTTAGGTCACTAGCGTCGCCAATCGGCCCAGGATTTCGTCTATATATTGGGATGACCTAGACCAATTTCTTTGGGAAAATTATTGACAATGTGATCTGATTTGATACATTCTTGCTATCTTTCGTTAGAACTATAGCTGGGTGCGATCGCCGGGTGCGGTCTAATCAAGCAATTTGTGGTGATTTGAGGAACTGCTGTGGTTCGTAGCCATCCCAGTCGGCCCGCAGCTTACGAACAGGTGTCATGTCAAACCTAGCGCTGGAATACCATCAGGAAGAACGGCCCTCGATTAAACAGGAAGCCGCAGGGGGCAGCTTTCGCGCGATCGCCCTGTGGTTGAATGAATATTTAGTGCCCCAACAAATTTTTGCCCAAGTGGGCTCAACTCAGCCCGGTTGTCTACAGGTGATTGTAGAATTTCATCAGCCGCCCCACCGCGATCGCTTAGTACGGTTTATCTGTCATCGGCTCTGGCACCTCAACTCTGAGCTGATTGAAGGGGCTCACATCATCGCCCGCATCATGGGCCAAACTCGCCCCCTTTGGCAAGAGAAGGTTCGCATCAGCACCGCGGCTTCCCGTGCCAATCAGACTGCCACGACGATTAAGATCCCTACTCCCAAGTCGATTGCCCAGCCAGAGCTGCCACCTCAGATTGCCCAGCGGAAAAAAGCTGTCGCAACGCCTCCTTATGCGGCTGTGCTCAATCGCCATTTAAAGGTGGTGCGGGCCTTTTTGATTAGCGGTTCTGCTGTTGCGGCCTTTTTATTTGGCTGTTTTGCCGAAATCATGGTGTCTAACCCAGGGCCAGCCTTGCCGGTGATTTCCCAAGCTCCCACCACATCAGGTGAACAACCCGAGCCGGACGATCAGACAGCCGTCTTACCGGTTAATGATCCTGGGGCAGTGCCTGCCTCGCGAGTGCTGACGCCAGAATCAAATTCATTCCAGGAGGAGTCTCGACCCAATCTGGTGAATGCCCCCCTTGAACCCGTGGCGGTGATTCAACACGATCGGGTCATGTATCCTGCTGACCCCAACGTGATTTTGCTGTTTGGGGGTGAAATAGACTTAGATGATCTACCCTACGATACCGTCGAGACTGACGCAGAAATTCTAGGGACATTGGCGGATTACCAACAAGCCGACGTGGCCATGATTGGCTTGGGCGACCCCTTGACTTCAGCCGGGACCCAGCCCAAAGAAGAACTCTACAACCACCAACGCCCTGATGCAGTGCAGGTCTTAAAGCAAGCTGGGGTTGATATGGTCAATCTCAGTAGCGGTAACTTGCTGGAATTTGGTGAATATGGCCTAGAAGAAACCCTCACGACCTTGGATCGAGAAGGTCTCTACCGAGTCGGGGCCGGACGAGATGGTCAAGAAGCCCGTCGACCCGAGATTTTAGAGGTTAAAGGCCAACGTATCGCTTACTTAGCCTACAACCAAGACGATCTCCACGAAGCTTACAAGGATGTCGCGGGTATCAACGCCCAAGGCAAGCGGCAAGTGATTGAAGACATCCGCACGCTTCGCAGCCAAGTCGATTGGATTGTAGTCAACTACCGCTGGCAGGAAGAAGTACCCCAGTCTCCTGCGGATTGGCAAACGAATTTGGCTCGGATGGCCATCGATCAAGGGGCTGATGTGGTTGTGGGTTACCATCCGTCCCAAATACAGGGGGCTGAAATTTATAAAGGACGCCCGATTGCGTATTCTCTGGGTGATTTTGTGTTTGGGAATGCTGGCCGCGATAATCAAAGGCCAGCCGCTGATTATCGCGAAACGGCTATGCTCAAAATCTCTGTTCGCCCAGAGCAGATGAAAGTTGACTTGCTGCCCGTTGTGATCGACAACGACCAGCCCCAGTTAGCCACAGGTGTCACCGCAGACGCTATCTTGCGCAAGATTGAAACGGCCTCCATTGACTTTAATCAGCCCATGCAGGTGGCGGAGGTTCTAGACATCCGCCACCGCTATCAGGCTCCGCCCCAACGCCCGGCCCAACAACCTTCTGACGGCGGTTTTACCAGTCCAGGAGAAACACTACCCAGCCAGGATGCGCCCAGTTTCTCTCCGGGTGAGACGATTTCTCCTAGCCCAGCGCCGCTGACGACTCCGGCAGCTCAGCCGCGCCGTGATTCTCTAGATGATGCACCCGCGCCCGCGTTAGAATCGCCTGTTGCCCCGACCCAGGATTCCGGTCGTCAGGAGACGAATGAAGGCATGACCCAACCCGTCTTCCCCAGCCCTAACTTCCTAGACGAGAATAAGCCCACCATCACCCCGATTCAATCTCCTGCGGGGGCGACGGGAAGCGATCCTCAATCCCCTCAGCCCACCCTGATCCCTGATCCGTCAGTTCCCAGAATTAACCAGCCAGTACCGAGTTCCAAAGAGTCTTCGGATCAAGTGCCTTTTGAGTCAGAATTGGAAATTCAACTTGACGGCGCCCCCTCAGATCTCTTGCCCGAGTGGGGGCCAAAAGAGTCTTCCGACGAAGACTTTGAATCGATCCCCGATGTCCCTCAAAGTCTACCCCTGCCAGAAACCATGCCTGGCTTAACCCTGGATGACAGCACCTCCGACTCATCGGTCAGCGAAGATTCTTCTGCAACCCAGGCGGCGCCACCCGCTATGCCAAATGCTGCGCCTGAATTAGTCCCTCCAGAAAAGGCAGTAGAGGAATCGCCCGAAGCAGAAGAAACCCCTGAGGCACAGTCTCAGCCTGAAGAAAAGGCGACTGAAGAAAAGCCGATAGAGGTACAGCCTGAACCCGACGCTGCCTCACCGGATGCCATTGGCCCTTATCATGAACCCCTGGTTGGGCCGCTCAGCTCCGCTGAAACCGATGCTGTGCCGACTCCAGAGCCCCAACCGATTGCTTTATCTGCTGATGGTGTTGAGCGGTAAACGTATGGGCCAATCTAAGGTGTTGCTAAGGCAACGCCCTGGCCTCGAAAAGTTGTTATTTTGCCTCTATTTATTGCTCGGTTAACTTTATTGACTCGTAAGGGACTTAAGTTGGCAAACCGCCTTAAATAGGGAGAGTTGTGACGAATTAGACGTTTCTTGACTGGATAAACGACCATGGCGACTTGGATGAAAGAAACGGATCAGGCGATCTACCTGATGCAGGGAGGCTACTATATCGACAAAATTGAAAAACGTCCTTATGTCGAAGGGCAAACGCGGCTGACCCTGCTCGATATGAAAGACTGGTTCACCCGTCCTGATCCGCCTGGTGGTATGGTCGTCGCTTGGGATAGTGATGGGCCAGAACCCCAACCCAAGCCAAAACCTGATGCCACCCTGGAACTCACCCAGGTGCCCCAATCAGTTGAAATCAAAGAACTCTTCCAGATTCAGGGAAAGATTGCGCCAACCTATGTGGGGCAATCTGTTCAACTCTCCATTGGTGGGCAAGTGGCAACCTCTGCGCCTAAGGTTCAGCCCGATGGCCGTTGGGTCATCAATTATCGCTTCTTTGGGGCCGGTACCCGCTCTTTGAAGGTGACCATCAGCGATCAAAGTGCTGACTTCAGCATTAAGGTGGTTGAGCCTGCACCCGAGACGATCGATTTGAGACTCAGTGGCAGTGTTGGTATTTCAGCGGATAACCATGCCGAAGACGTGATTTCAGTCAAAGAGAGACTTGCTGCGCTAGGATTCAGCTTTTTTCAAGTCTCGCCATCGGTGGATGCCGGGTTAATTCAAGCGATTAAACTGTTTCAGTCGATTATTTCGGGCAGCACTAAGCTAATTGGGGATGGTCGAGTTGATGTCAATCGCAGAACACAGGAGTTCTTGGAAGCCTCAAATGCGCCTAAGTGGATGCTCATGCCGATTCGGGGAGAAGGGTTTATCAACTTTGAGCGTGAAGACTTGAAAGATCAGCATGATTATGGGTCAAGCTGGATGGCCGATAGCATCATTGCTGCCGGTAAACGCTACGAAACTACCTATCGCAAAGGTCGCTCCAATATTTCCTTAATCCCGGTTAATGATGTGAGTTTTCCTAAAGGGGGCAACACGCCGGATCATGCAGGCCATGAAGCAGGCAATGCCTGCGATGTTTCGATTCCTAGGACTGGGGGGAGCTACGGAACGACTTGGCAAAGCAGCAATTACGACCGCGATTCGACTCGGGCAATTCTGCAGGCGCTGAAAGCGCAACCGTTAGTGACGCGGATTTACTTTAACGATACGAAGTTAATTGGCGAAGGCCTCTGTCAGCGGGCAGGGGGGCATGACAACCATATTCACTTTGAAGTAGGCGTGCCTAACCCACAGTAGATTTTGGATGTTGCCTAAGCTTTTGAGGCTCCCCCGCTGTCCCGGGGGTATGCAAATTGGGTTGGAACTTGCCTCCTTTGAGTTTACATTCCGCGTAACGATCAATTTTGATTCAAAATAGGGAAGCAACACAAATCCTGACCATGACCGACTCATCTGACAGCAACGGGATCTCCCGCCTAGACCGCATCGAAAAGCTAGTTGAGGCGAACGCCTTGGCAATCGAAGGGTTGCGAGTGGCTCAGGAAGCAGAACGTCTACAACTGCGTAGCTCTATCGAAGACTTGGTGGCAATGCTGGCTCAGCAGTCCGAAGAAGCCGCTCAAGAGCGTGCTGAGATGAAGCGACAGCAGGAAGAATCAGACCAGCGCTTTGAGACGATGCTGGCCGAAATGAGAGCAGATCGCACGGAAAACCGTCAGAACCTTGAAGTTCTGTTGGCCGAGATCAGGGCAGATCGTGAAGAAAGCCGTGTAGAACGCGAGGCAAACCGTCAAGAGCATAAAGAATTTCGACAGGCTATTCGAGCGTTGATAGCGTCATGACCTGCAAGGTGTAAAGCGCTACATTCTTTGATCTCCAACAATGCAACTACCCATAACTTCACCCAATAGTGCAAGCTTTCGGAAGCCCGCTAGGCATCCTAAGCCAGAAGCGCTAGATGCATCTGTGGAAGACGTTGATTGAGTCATCCGTAATATCGACCCAACGGGTTGATGTTCAAAGGGCAGGTCTTGGAAAAAACAGCGCCATGAAGCCCGTTCTATTCGGTTCTATTCTCGGTATTGTCAGCTTGTCGGCTCTAGTGGGTGGTGCCATTGCCCAGAGTGTGCCGCTGACATCAGAGATGACCGCCATGGCCCAGGCAAACGAACCCACTGCTGCACCAGCCCTTGCCAGCGGCTACAATCGCTACACCTCGTCTGGGCAATATTCGATCGAATTCCCCGATGGTGCCTACCTGCACAACAACAATCAGGGCTATTTGATCATGAGTAACTATGCTCCGCAGGTTGGGGCCTGTTGTTTTGAGGCCGAATCGCTCAAAACAGATATCTACGTCACGGCTATTCCCTTCGAGACCGCTAAAGAAAACGCGGTGATTGACGATAGCGGCATGGCGGGTGAGTTGGTTCAACAATCGGTGATTAATCTCAACGGACGAGAGGCCATTCGCACCTGGTGGATCAATGGAGACAATGGGTCTGACTCTGTTTCTACGATTGTGCAATTCTCGGAAACCGAATCTGCCTATATCACTAGCTTTTATGCCACTGGCGATCGCACGATGGACAGTACGATTGAAGCCATTCACAACTCTTTTCAGGCATTGAACTAATCTCGAAAGGTCGCAAAGCGGTCTTGCTATTGGCAAGACCGCTTTGCATAGCACTGCTTTTCAAAAGCAACGATTCAACCCCGGATCGCTAAACGACCACAAAATGCGCGTCGTCAAGCATCGTAGATTGCACACCTTGAAGGAGCACTAAGGTTTCTGCACCCACACTGATCAGGGCATCGTTGCCTTGCTGACGAATGGCCAGTTGACCCAAGCTAAGGCCGTCCGCCAACCCAATTAGGTCAATCCCGATTTCAAAGTCGGTGATGGTGTCGGTTCCTTCGCCCATCGCAAATACGAAGGTATCACTGCCTTGTCCGCCAGAAGCATCATCTCCGGTTAAGGTGTCGTTGCCGAGACCACCCCGTAGCAGGTCATCACCGTCATCGCCCCAGATTTGGTCGTTCCCAGCATCTCCAAAGAGGCGGTCATTGCCAGACTTGCCGCCGATGCGATCATTACCGTCACCCCCAAAGATTACGTCATCGCCCCCGGCTTCGCCCGCTTGGGCACTGCGGACATTGCGATCGCCCCGCAGCACATCATCGCCAGTACCGCCGTAGATAATATCGCCAGCCAGTTCGCCAGCCAGGGTGTCATCACCGCCAAACCCGTTGAGGATGTTGGTCACATCATCGCCAACCAGGGTTTCCCCATCGGCGCTGCCACTGATTAGTGCTTGAACTGGATTGCGCGGATCGTAGCTGGTAGTGTCGATGTCGAGGGGATTGGGGAATGCTTCAGCCACGTTCTCCCAAGGCACCAACTTTAAGTTGGTGCTGTTGTTTTCCAGCTCTTCGTCGTCTTCGACCGCATTTTGCGGATCATTGGCCCCGTCCTGGACGACGAGTAAACCGTTGGGAAACGCCGACCCCAGCGATACATTAATCACATCGAGACCATCGCTTTCGTTGGCCTGATCAATCGGCCCGTTCGCGCCGACGACGAAACTGCCGAGATAGGCGTTATCGCCTTCTCGGTTGAACACGGCGTAGGACGAATCCCCTTGGCTATTGGCAATCAGGTAACCGCTGCCGTCTGCGCCGTAGTAGATGCTGAGTCCTTCCAGGTCGGGCACCAGATAGTCTTCATCAATGGATTGAATCACCTGAAAATCATTGCCACCATCGGGTTCAGCCGAGAACTTGAGGATGCCAACTTCATCTTCAAGCGACACGTAGAGGAAGCCCAACTCCTGGTCAACCACGATGCCTTCGGATTGGGAATCAGCCGGATCGCCTGTTGGCGTGGGGAGTTCTAACGTGCGAACCACACTGGCGCTGACTTTGCCACTGTCTTCAACTAGCTCTAGCTGGGCGACCAAGTTACCGTCAGCCTGGGTGACAAAGGCGTAGGACTTGCCGGAAACGGGGCTAGTGTAAGTGCTGAGACCGTAGGCTGTGGCCTCACCATCGTCCACACCAAAGATAGTTTCAGGGATGTTGGCCGAGGTGACGTCGGTGATGCCCCCGGTTTCGGGATCGATTTGCAAAATGGTGAGGGTGTCGTTTTCGCGATCGCTCAAGATCGCCAAATCCGTCGGGCTGCCACCCAAATCAAAACCATAAACCAGGTCCACGTTGTTATAGCGGATGTCGCCAAATTCAGCGGGGCGAAACGTGGACAGGACATTCCCCTCCAGATCAAAGCTTGCCAGACCACCATCTTTAAGGGTGCCAAACACCACGCTTTTACTCGGATCGGTGGGGTGCACCCAAATCGCGGGATCGTCAGAATCCCCTTGAAGCGGCGTCGTGCCGTCTTCGTCATCTACCGTCAGAGGCGTTTCCAGTACGGGCAGGGCAGCGGGTGTGCTCTCCAAATCTAGGGCAAAAGCTAGGAACTGGGTTTTCTGCGTATCGCTGAAGTTGTTGTCACTGACCACAATTAGGGACTGACGACCGTCTTCTAGCACAGGCCCGAGGGCAATCCCTTCCAGGTTGTCAGGGGCGATGCCTAAGTCTGCTTCGATATCTAGCAGTTCAGTCTTCGTGACTGCCGGATCAATTTCAAAGGGGCCGGGGGGTAAAATCTCACCATCGTCATCCAGCGGCTCTTCCCGGAACAGGTCGGGGGTGTCGAACACGTCCAGTGCCCCCTGAGCATTCACCTGGAACAGCTTGACCGTGTTGCCCACACCGACGGAGAAGCCCCGCTCTAGGGCTAAGAAGGTGCCATTGTTGTCCAGCGCCAACAGCTCAACCAACCCATTGGTGGCAAAATCATCAGCGGGTATGGGTTCATCGGGAATCGCATCCACTTCATAAACAAACTCGGCGACGGGTTCGCCCGTGCTGAGGTCGTATTTGAGGATGCGGCTGAGGCTACCGTTGTCTAACGTGGCCTCTGGCCCATCTTGGAACAGGGCATTCTCGGTGGCGGTGTAAAGGAAGCGTTGATCGGGAGTAATAGTTAGGCTCTCAAAGGCAGCGTTGTTGCGAATGCCGCTGGACTGATCCGCCGTGGGCAAGTACTTATCAGGGACAGGGAGTTCGCTGATTTGCTGCCCAGTGAGCGAAAACTGCCGGACAAAGGGATCGATCAGCTGATTTGCATCCCCTTCAGAAGAAATGTACAGCGTCCCTGTGCCCGTTAGTGCAATCCCTTCGGGATCAAGGACGCCATCGTCGAAGGGGTTACCTTCAGCATCCAGCAGTAGAGTCGTCTCTTGGAACGTGATGTCGCCGTCATCCAGGCTACCGTCACTGAGGTCAATACCTAGCGTGTAGAATCGGGCATCGGAGCTGCGATCGTCTGCTAAGGCATAATACAGGCCGCGATCGCTGTCGTAAGCAATGCCCGAGAGCCCCCCTATTTCGGTGCCGTCCAGTTCAGTCCCAGTGACAAAGGAAACCTCACCCAAGAATTCCACCCCAGCTACAGACTGGCGGTCTTGGCTAGCACCCTGACGGGCCACAGCCACATCGGTATAGACCAAGCGATGGTCAGAACTGGGGAAGGGAAAATCGCCGACTAGATCAAAGTTTTCGGCGTCGGCGTCGGGCCAAAATACTGAGGCTTCTGTGATCTCTAGATTGTCGGAGGGCAGCACATAGTCTACCCGCAGGTTACCCGGCCCACCAAAGATCGATTCGCCAAAGTCAGCCGTATCGTAGCGGGGGGCGCTGAGGTGATCAAAGTTGTTGTCGCCTTGACGGAGCGTGGCGTCTACACCGCCCTCACTATCTGGTGTCGCCGCCGTATTTACCCGAGGATGAGCCAGCAACTGCTGAATCGCCCCAGGGATGCTATCGCCATCGAAGGGATCTGAGTTTTGGTCGCCCATCACCACGAAGCGGGCACCGGATTCCAGACCGCCCGTACCGCCATTGTCGTCATAGATATAGTCGGCCCCGTCAACATAGTCCGCCCAAAAGCGGATCTCATCAAAGTTGCGGGTGCCGTTGCGATCTTCGGGGCCATCGAAGACGGGCGGTGTCGGGTGGCTAGCCAATACGTGGATGATTTCACCATCCACTTCGATTGGGATATCCCAATGACTCTTGGACGACAGGCGCACCTGCTCTAGTTCTGCCTCGGTGTACCAATTTTCGGTGTCGCCGTTGCCGTCTATATCCTCAGGATCGGTAGGCAACAAGGCATCGGGCATATCCTTCCACAAAAAGTTTTGGAACGTGCGGACGTTAGCCGTATCGATGGGATGTTTGGAGTACACCACCATGCCAAATTGACCGGGGAAAAAGCCGAATCCATAGGCATCCCCAGGACCGTCTGTCGTACCGTCGTTGTCGAGATCCAGTCCGGAGGGAATACCCGTATTTGAAGGTGCTAGGTAAACATAGGGGTATTCAACCGGGTCTACACCGTTTTGACTCACGCCCAAATAGTTTTGCTGGAACAGGGCGGCGGCTTCGCCGTTGGCGTCGTAATCAAACTCATTGACCAGCAGTACATCCGGGTTAGCCCGCTGAATAATTTCAGCCACGGCTTGGGCTTGAGCATTATCTGGGGTAGATAAATCGCCAATCAACTCGCCTTCGTTGTTGCGATTTAAGGAAGCGTTGAATGTCGAAAAACGAACGGTTTCAGAACCAGCCATAAGTCCTCAAGGGGTGAAGGAAATATACATGACAAAACGGTGAGATCGCTCCTATGAGCAATCTCACAATGAGGGTTTCAAATTTGACCAGCACAACCTGAGCTGAACTTAGTAGCTCTGCCCATAGGGGATCTCCGTGCCGGGGTTAAGCCCTAACAAATCCGTAATGAAATATACCAGCACTGGTTAAAGAAAGGATTATGGCAACGTTATGGCAATGGCAACGACGGTTAAGTATCTTTACGCAGAGAAGAAGTTTGATGCATTAGTCCTGAAGTATTGAGAGGAATTAGGGCGTGGCGCGATCGCGATTGTTCCTGGGGGTGAGTATCTTGATGTGAAGAGTAAAATTTAGACTATTGGAAATCGACGCTTACGAAAATTGATGACAAAGGTTGATGGCAAAGGTTGCACTGCTAATTGGGGTCAGTGAATACGGTGAGGGTTTGTCAAACTTACCAGGTACTCTGGAAGACCTCCAGGCAATGCAGCGGGTGTTGGAAAATCCTCAAATTGGCGGCTTTGACAAAGTTGAGGTGTTGCCCAACCCCAATCGGACTGATATGGAGCGGGCGATCGAAACGCTGTTCAACGAAGACCGCCGCCGCGACGATTTGGTTTTACTCTACTTCTCCGGACATGGGGTTCGAGACGACAACGGCACCCTATACTTCGCCACAAAAATTACCGAGAAAAATTCCCAGGGACGAATCCGCACCAGCACCGCAGTCAGTTCTAGAGCGCTGCAAGACTACATGACCCCAAGTCGATCTAAGCGGCAAGTATTGATCTTAGACTGTTGCTTTAGCGGAGCCTTCGCCCAGGATATGAAGGCAAAAGCTGACGAAGCCATTGACGTGAAAACTCAACTGGGTAGTGAAGGCAGGGCAGTCTTAACCTCTTCGACGGCAACCCAAGTGTCTTTTGAAAAAGAAGGAGCCAGCGTTTACACTCGCTATCTGGTGCAGGGGCTAGAAACTGGCGCTGCTGACCGGGATGAAAACGGCCAAGTCACTGTGGATGAGCTGCACGAATACGCCAAAGAAAAAGTGCAAGAAGCAGCCCCCACCATGCAGCCTGAGATTTATGCTGTGAGGGAAGGCTACAAAATCTTGATTGCCCGTGCGACTCAGAGCGATCCAACGCGGGTGTTTCGTAAGGAAGTAGAAGCACGGGCCAAGCAAAAGCGCGGCAAACTTTCGCCTGTGGATCGGCGAGCATTTCGGTTTCTTTCAAACGAGTTACAGCTATCCACTCAAGCAGCAGAACAAATTATTGCCGAGGTTTTGCAACCCTACGAAGCATTTTGGGAGAAAGTAGGGGAATTTGAGCAAGCAGTGAAAGAAACGCTAGAGTACGATCCGCAGTCGAGCGCGGCTAGCATTGACGATCTACAGTATTTTCAAAGGATGCTGAAGCTACGGGATGAAGATATTGCCCCGGTGCTTAATACCTATCAGATTGAGCTGACTTCATCTCCACCCAAAACAGACTCTGGCAAAGCACGAACCAAACCTCAACCTGCGGCAAATCAGGTAACTGAAACGCCCATATTGCAAAAAATCGAAGAAATCCCTCCGGAAGCAGGGAAGTGCATTGATTACAGCAAGCTGCGAGGTTTTCTAAAGGCTCAGGACTGGAAAGCAGCAGACAAAGAAACTGCAGCTCAGATGCTAAAAGTAATGAACAAGACAAGCTGGATCAATATAACCCGCGATGACTTATTGCACTTTTCTTACAAGGATTTGAAGAATATCAATGATCTCTGGGTGCACTACAGTCAAGGTAAATTTGGCTTCAGTGTACAGAAAAAAATATATGTGGATTGCGGTGCAACGCTAGATGGTAATTATCCAGGTAATGAGATTTGGAGGAAGTTTTGTGTTCGTGTAGGGTGGCGAGTGAACAACAAATTTGTTTCTTACTCCGAGATTACTTTCAATATTTCTGCCCAACGAGGACACTTACCTCGTTGGGTGGGACGTGGAGGACGGTCCCCTTATCTTCTCTCTCGCCAGGGCTTATAACGATAGTAGATAGCTGCTTCAGCTCGACCTGGAAGTTTCATTTTAGTTTCCCTATCTCTTGATTGGCATGGCATAAGCGATAGAACTGTTCATCCGTCAGATTGACATGATCGAGGTTTAGCACCATCGGCCATCCAGAGACCATACCAGCGTCCTCCCCTTTGGTTCCTTTTAATCCTAAGTATCCTGTTCAACCCAAGATCTCAAGAGTTTTTCCAAAAATCCTGGGATCTGGACGTTTCAGTGAACGATTAACGCATCTGCAGAAAACAAAGCCCGTTTAACAGCGCGGTCAAACAAGCCGCGATCACGATTCCCTTGACCATGCCTGGGTTTCGCCGTCGTTGCAGCCAAATCACTAATGGAATCACGTACAGCAACTGCCAAAAAAAGAAGCCCGCCGCCCCAATCAATAACACAACCAAGCTGGTGTAATAACCCGTAGCGAATTCTTCAGCCAACACCGCGATCGCCAAAATTAACCCGGCCATGACCAGATGCAAACCCAGGGTCAATAAAATGCCAAGCAAAATACCAAGGGGTTCATTTCTCTCTGTCATGGGGCATTGACCTGCTGGACGTCTTTCAGCTTGGCTTGCCCTGCACTACCCTCTCGATAAAACAGGTTATACGTTTCAAACGGAATCAGTCGTCCATCGGGATGCACGATGTGAATACACGATCGCTTTACGGATTTCACATCGAAGTTGTAGGCATCCATAAATTGCACAATCATGATCCGAAAAATGTTTTCATAATCGAGGGTATCGGGCACAGGCACTAGCGGCAAACAGCACAGCAGTTGCTTGAGTGAGGTCGCCGCCGATCGGGGGGAATGGCTGGTAGAAAATAGGTCAAACAGCTTTTGCTTGAGCGACTCGTCTTGTTCGTAAAGTACGCTGTTGGGCATCACATTGACAAACTCATCCGGATTGATTAATCCCGTGAGGGGAATCATCTTGCCATTGACTTTCAAGGCATAGGCCATGGCTAAGGCATCGGGGTGGCAGGGCACAGGCACGATATCTTCGGGTTTGAAGTGGGATGTTTGCTCAAGAATGGCGCGGCGTACGGCGGTTAACGGGTAGCGATCGCGCCTCGCATCATACCCCTCCAACCGTCCCGCCGCCTGAATCGGCTGAAAAGTGACACCCCGAATGCAGGGTTGCGCTAGAGCGTAGTCGATAATTTTGCCGATTTCGTGATCGTTGAGTCCCTTTTTTAGCGTCACTACCAGCGTTGTAGACAGGTTGAACTGGTTTAAGTGGGCGATCGCGGCCTCCCTGACCGATCGCAAATCGCTGCCTCGTAATTCCATCAGTACCCCAGCTTCAAAGCTATCAAACTGGAGATAAATTTCAATCCCCGGTTTGTATTGGCTCAGCTTTTCCACGAACGCCAAATCTTGGGCGATGCGTATGCCGTTGGTATTGATCATCAAGTGCTTGATCGGTTTGCGCTTGGTCAGCGCCACAATCTCAAAAAACTGGGGATGAATCGTCGGTTCTCCGCCGCTGAGCTGCACGACCTGGGCTTCTCCCTCATTGGCTACCACCGCATCGATCAAAAACTCAATTTCTTCTAGGCTACGGTGGCGACGGGGCGTATGGGTGGTGGCTGAAACCGCATCCGGGCCAGAATCGGCATAGCAAATGGAGCAGGCCAAATTGCAGCGATCGCTGACTTCAATCAAGCTCAAGCAGCTATGTTGCTCGTGGTCCGGACAAAGACCGCAGTCGTAGGGGCAGCCATAGCGAATCGGGGTATTGAACGTCAGCGGCATATCCCCCGGTTTGATGTAGCCCTGCATTTTCTGGTAGTACTCAATATCGTCGGCAATCAGCACCTCCTCCGCCCCGTGGATCAGGCAGTGTTTAGACAGATAAACTTGGCCATCTCGAAATAGGACTTTCGCCTCAACTTTGCTCAAACACTGGGAGCAAACACTGTTGGTCAGACCGTAAAACAGGTGGTTGCGAGTCGGCATAGGCCAAACGGAATGAAGGGATAGCTTAGGTATAGGCGATCGCGGCAGGCAATCTGCCATTTCAACCCAAGTCTCTTTAGGAAGCCCCTTGGGGCTTCAATGGGGTTTCAATGACATTTCACTTTGTATTCATAAAGCTATCGCCAACCCTGACTGACGGGTTATACTCGGTGGAAGAAATTGTGCATGTTATAGTGAAGGGCCGAATAGTTCCTGAAGATGGCGAGTAGCATGTTGTCAATCCCAACTCATAAAACTAAATCAGAGCACGAACGGTTGGTGTATCTGGCGGAAGAGTATGAGAAGAAAGGCTACCAGGTCAATCTTTACCCAACCGATGCAAATCTGCCGGAATCTTTGCGGGGTTTTGTGGTTGGCCTCGTAGCTGAAGCTAAAGGTGAATTAGTGGTCGCGGACGTTAGAAACCGTGAGCATTTAACCCGAAACGGTGCAGAGGACTTGCGCGCCCTGGCCCGCAAGTTGGAAATGCTGCCAAACAGTCGTTTTGACTTGGTTGTGTTCAACCCCAGCCTCTCTAAATAAGGCTTGGTGGGGCCCATCTTCACAGCGACCCCCATGATGACAATGTGAGCCGCGATGGGTAAAACTATGGCGGTTGAGTGTTGCGCTCCCTGAGCGATTAAGGTTATGGGGAGCGCGATCGCTGCGCTTAAGACTGCACCAGCAATAGAAATCCGTTTCATCGCATCCGCCTGATCGGAGATGGGTATTTATCCTTCATCCTGTGCGCTGCACCTTGGCCAACCGCGTTAATGAATGGCATCCATTCCTTATCTCCCATTAAATGTGTCACATCCTCTGACGTTGTGACACATTTAAGTAGGAGGACATGAACCCCATGAGTAATGAGGTCTACGACCAGCTTGAACGCCTGAATGAAGTCATTAAGAGTGCATTATCACCCAAGGAGAGTGGAACTTCGAGAAAGCTAATTCTATTTATACGACGCTCGTTGAATCAGGTAGGACTGTATAACGAGTGGAGCGAACACGAAATTCTACTTGAGGCTTACTTGCGGACGCATGAGCGTATCAAGGCGGGAGAGGTGATCGATAATCTGCCTGGGTATTTGAATCGTGTTTCTCATTTTCTGATTCTTGAGAAAAACAAGCACAGACGGCGGAGACAAAATATTCGCCAAAAACTTTCTGGCTTCACGTCTGAAACGATGTTTTTCCCAGAAATTTCTTACCTAGATGGCGTCGGTACTGACACGGTTAACTTTTTGCTAGCTGCCTTTGAAGCTTTGTCAGAGAGAGACCAGCAAATCTTAGTGCTGCGGACAGTAAAGGGGTATTCCTGGAAAGAGATCGCCTACTCAATGGTAGAGAATGGAATAGCAGAGGAATGTACAGATAGCTTAGTTGCAAAGTTGAGAAAACAAGGTGAAAGAGCCTTGGATAAACTCAGGAAAAGGATGCTGTCTGTCGATAATTCATAATGGCTTGAAAGAATTGGCGGATAGTCAGCCCAACAACTATTTAGATAAGGATTGGTATAGTTTTGATGCAGCCAGAGGAAGCCCAAAATTTTAGAGCCTCATTCAATGCTTCTTCAAAAGAATGTAGAAAGGCTCTTACTGAATATTATGAACTGGCCAGATTGCCAGAGTTATCTGAGGAGCAAGCTATTAGGCTGCACAATATCCTTGGAATGGCAGAGTTAGATGAAACCGTGGGGTTTCTCATCAATGAAATTGATGAGCTGACCTTTCAAGAGTTAGGGTTCTATGAAGAAGAGTTTCAAGCTCATTTTGAGAATGAGGTATCCAATATTCAAGAGTTTATTCTTGATGGTGCTGAACGTAGAACATTGTTGCTTTCTGCAATCGCAAATCAGGTTAACCCTAGCAGTGCCAGGCAGGATATTTATTCTAACTACAGCTATCCCCGGCTAGAAATGCTGCTCGATACTGGCCACGCTGTACGCACGGATCTCCAGAAGCTGGTTTTTTCAGACGAAGTTTTGTTTTGTTCTAGAGAGATGGGCTTCTATCTGCGTAAGCACCAAGATAGACGCGATCGCGCCTTACCTTGGTATAGACCTGGGTCAATTCTCAACTTCTTGAAAGAGGAATCCATCTCCCTATTGGCTGCCGCTTCTTTGACGCTCTTAGTGTGCTTGATAATCTTTTGATCTAATTTTGATAGCTTTTATAAACGTGGCGGAAGCTGATGAAGTACGATACATCAGCTTCCGTCACATTGTTTTTTCTGCGGACACATATTATTAGAAGTCATTAAAACTATTTGCGTATGTCATACACTATCCATGAAGATCGTCAAAACCTGCAAATCTGTCCCAAGTGTGGAAAAGCGGCCCTAGCTCAACCTAGGGAAAATCTTTATCGCTGCCTATGGTGCGGATTTGAATCCGATATCTCTGGAACGACTTTAAGGGTTCCATCTTTCATTCTATTAATAGTTTTTGTCGTGATTGTGATCATCTTTTTGCAAGGATAGTTTGGTTGCAACAATTCAAGTTGCTTTCAGTTGAATCAAGTTTGAGGAATGCTGAGATGATGTCCACCACGACGAAAATCTCCGGCCCCAGTAATCGTGCCGTCGTCATTAACGGTCACCGCATGAACACCGCCAAAAAACATGTTGGGTTGACTCCACCACAACCAGTCATTGACGGGCCAATCTCCAATCTCGCCAATGGCCTCTCGATCAAATCCCGGTTCTAAATTAAAGGTTTCTCGTTCCCAGTGGATGCGGGGGGCGACTACAGCCTCAGCAATGGGCAAGTGAAAATCCACCACGTTTGAAATTACCTGCAAAATAGCCGTGCGAATCCGGTTGGCACCACCAGAGCCTAGGGCAATTTGGGCCTGACCATCTTTGAGCACCAAAGTTGGGGCCATCATTGATGAAATCCGCTGGTTAGTCTGCCACTGATGAAACCCATGGGGGTTGAGATCTTCTTCACCCAGCATGTTGTTCACCATAATCTGAGTGCCCGGAATCACATAGGACGAGCCTTCTCCATTGGACGTGGTTACACTGGCCGCGTTGCCGTCGCTATCGATGACGCTGACATGGGTGGTGCTGCCCCATTTATTCACCTGTTGCTTAAAGTCGTGCCAGTAAGGTGCAGCATGGTCTGAGGAGAGGAAAAAATCAGCCACGTTCTCTTGGTACAAGTTGGCATCAAATCCGTCTCGGCGAGCTACGTTGGTCAGTCGCATGGCCTCCACCAGGGTGCGGAGATGGTC
Source organism: Cyanobacteria bacterium P01_A01_bin.123 (assembly GCA_039815185.1). Lineage (GTDB taxonomy): Bacteria > Cyanobacteriota > Cyanobacteriia > Phormidesmidales > Phormidesmidaceae > JBCBZT01. The sequence continues at coordinate 98,704 of JBCBZT010000005.1, forward strand.
AACGCTGCCGGGGGTAAATTGGCTCAAATCGGTTTGACTCAGTAGACTCAAGGCGAAGGCGATTAGCGTTCCACCAGAGCTGGGAGGTGGATTAGTTAGTAGGGTGTTGCCTCGGTAATTGAGACGCAGCGGCGATCGCTCGATCACTTGATATTGATCAAAATCAGCCTGGGTGAGGTAGCCCCCTTGCGCAGCGCAGGCTTGCACAATATGGTGGGCAAAATCACCCCGATAAAATCCATCAATACCGCTTTGGGCTAGATTTGCCAGGGCTTCGGCCATCGCTGGTAGGCAAAATCTATCGCCGACTTTGAGTAAATCCCCCCCTGGTGCATAGATATCGCGAGTGGCGGCATTCGCCATCAAAATGGGCTCCAAAAGAATAAAGGAGTAAGCCCGAAAATCATCGACGATGACCCCAGTTTCGGCTAGCGCGATCGCAGGTTCAACTAGGATTTTGAGCGGTAGTCGCCCGAGGCGCTGGTGGACGTGAAGCAGTCCGGCAAAGTTACCCGGAGTAGCCATTGACCCCAAGCCAATGTGAAACTCTTGCACGGTGTCGCCAAAGTTGGCGTTGACCGGATAAAAGTCGATGGGATTAGCCCCAACTTTGCTGCAGGGAGTTTGCGTGAAGAAATCGAATAAAACGTCTTCTCCCTGGGCCGTGTGGGCTAATAGGAAACCGCCGCCGGCAACGGAAGTGAGCGTTGGCTCTGCTACGAAGGAGGCAAACACGGCGGCGATCGCGCTATCAAAGGCATTGCCCCCTGCTGCTAAGATTGATGCCCCAGCTTCAGCGACTTTTGGATGTCCCGCTGCAATCGTGCCTTGACACGTTTCTGTCATTAAATTATCCCCACCCCCCGGATTTAATCATTGAGACGCAAGTGCTAAATTGTAGAACCAGAGTTAGTAAATTGCTTTAAAGATTGCGCTCAAAACTGACGACATAAAGCTTGAATCCTCTGCCAAATCATAGTCATGGCAGGTCACAGTTCGGTTTAAATAGAGCGGAATCTCATTAATTTTTAAGGTTTTTATTCACCTTCCAAGCGCTTAAATGCCAACAACCATCGCGGCTTACAGCGTGTTGTCCCCATTATTAAATGCTTCGAGTCATGCTGAACGGTTCTGCTAGAGCAGCATGGGCTAAGCCCTTTGCAACTCAATGCGGTGGATCTGACAGCAACCACAATCCTATTTCCCACGGAGATTTTCTAACATGCAGTTTCATGCTGGCTTATTTGCTGCGATCGCATTAGGGAGTTTCTCGCTCGTAGCTTGCACCAACGCACCCCCCTCGACTGCCCCCTCTGCAGATACCCCTGAAGCCGAGGCTACCGACGCAACCCCTGCTGAATCTAGCGATGTGGGTAACCTTGCCGTTCGCGCCAACGGGGAAGATTTTGTCCGTCAAGGGTTTGTCTCTAAAGACGGCTGGCAAATCAGCTTTGACCATGTCTATGTCAATTTGACCGAAGTCACTGCCTATCAAAGCGACCCTCCTTTTGACCCCGATGGTGATGTCTCCCCAGAAGCCACTGTAGAAACTCTCCTGATCGACGAAAAGACGGTGGATCTCGCGGCAGGAGGCGATGCCGCTGAACCGATTCTGGTGAGCGAAGTCGCTGCTCCACCCGGACGCTACAATGCCCTAGCTTGGAAGATGGTACCCGCCAGTGATGGGCCTGCTGCTGGGCAAACCCTACAGCTCATCGGTACGGCTGAAAAAGAGGGCCGCACTGTTAACTTCATTCTCAATGTTGATCAGTCTTACACCTACGTTTGCGGTGACTATGTGGGTGCAGCCCGCAAAGGGATACTTGAGGCAGGGGGAGATGCAGATTTAGAAGCCACTTTCCACTTTGACCATCTGTTTGGCGACGGGGAAGCGCCCCCCGATGACGCCATCAATGTGGGTGCGTTAGGGTTTGAGCCCCTCGCAACCCTAGCTGCAGATAACTCCCTTGAGGTCGATATGGCTACGTTGGAGACGCAATTTTCTGATGAAGACTATACATTGTTAGAAACTGCACTTATTGGCCTAGGACATGTTGGGGAAGGCCATTGTGCAGAAACCACAGCGTCCTGAGTCTATGCAGCATTGAGCCGCTAAATTTGGAGCTCTAACTCTGGAGTATCGAATGGGCTGCTGCAAGTGCTACTGATGTCAATCAATTAGAAGAACTAATGACAAGGGTAAAGCAACGTGGTTTTCGACCGAACCGCTGGTTATGGGGCATCGTCACTGTTGGGACTGTTTTAGGCCACGCACCCTCGGTTACAGCCCATGGGGTCAGCATTCAGCACCAAATGACCCGCGAAGTTAAAATTCAGGCCGTTTATGACTCGGGCGAGCCGATGGCTGAAGCCCAGGTTTCGGTGTATGCCCCTGATGCTCCCCAAACACCATGGACAACCGGAAAGACGAACGAACAAGGAGAGTTTGAGTTTGCACCAGACAGTACTTTAGAAGGTGATTGGGAAGTCCAGGTGCGCCAAGCGGGACACGGGGATATCGTGACGATTCCCATCACCTCAACGGCAGAGACGACGATGCAGGCCAGTGTTGTGCAAGCTAGTGGTGGGCATACCCCAGCTCAGCTGGTATTGATGGGAGCCGCAGGGATTTGGGGGTTTGTGGGGACGGCCTTGTTTTTCTCCCGGAGGTCAGCTTAGATGCACATTGCCGACGGGATTTTGCCCGCCCAAATTGCGATCGCAGGGTATGCCGGTACTGGATTGGTCACCTGGTACAGCCTCCGCAAAATTAATCAGCTACCCAACCCCCAGGCTCAAATTCCCAAAGCTTCGCTGCTGACAGCCGCGTTCTTTGTCGCCTCTTGGATTCATATTCCAGTGCCGCCCACGAGTGTTCATCTGATTTTGAATGGTTTGCTGGGGACTGTACTGGGTTATTTTGCCTTTCCGGCTATCCTGACTGGACTGTTATTTCAGGCCGTTATGTTTCAGCATGGGGGGTTATCCACCCTCGGGATTAACGCGTTGATGATGGGCATACCGGCGATCGCAGCCCACCATATTTTTCAACTCCGGTATCAGTTTAAGTCATTGCCAGCTTGGAGCTTGGGGGTATTTGGCTTTTTGTCGGGGGCTTTAGGATTGGGGCTAGCCGTTGTTATTTTCTTTGGATTACTGGTGACGCATCTGGCAGCAGGGCTAGACGCTCAAACTGAAACCGCAGCGATTATTGGGTTATGTCTAGCCCATATTCCTGTGGTGATGCTTGAGGGGATCTTTACAGCCCTTTTGGTGACGTTTTTTAACCGAGTCAAGCCAGAGTTGCTGCCATCGCCATGAAGCTAGGACTCGAACACTTTGCCCACCTCAACTCGCCCATTCACCGCTGGGCACCAGTGCCTAAACTGCTAGGCTTAGGAACGTTGATTTTCGCCTTTTCCAGTGTGCAGACTTTGATCGTGCTGCCAGGGATGATGGTGATCACAGCTGGCTTATTTAGCCTGTCAAGGTTGCCCTTGACCTTTTGGTGGCAGCGGTTGAAGTTGCCGGGGTTATTTTTAATCGGATTAGTGATTGCATTGCCCTTCATTTCGGGGGAAACGCCCATTTTTCAATGGGGAATTCTACGACTCTATGGGGAAGGTCTCCAGGCTGTTGTGCTAATTTCTGTGCGGTTTGTTTGTATTCTCACCCTAGGGTTAATTTTGTTTGGTACGGCCCCTTTTTTAAACATGATTACTGCCCTACGCAGTCTGGGCTTACCGCCGCTATTAGCCGATATGATTTTACTGTCTTATCGGTATATTTATGAGATTGGTGACTATTTCCAATCCATGAGGAAGGCTGTGAAGCTGAGGGGCTTCCGCAGCGATCGCCCCAATCTCAAAACCCTCAAAACCCTTTCAGCTCTGGCGGGGAGTTTGATTATTCGCAGCTATGAGCAATCTGAACAAGTGTATAAAGCGATGCTGATGCGGGGGTATGGGCAAGGGGCAAGCGTAGCTGAGCGTGCTCGCTTTTGTAGCCAAGACTGGGCGCTATTGGGGGTAACCGTAGGGAGTGCGATCGCAATACTTTTAGCAGAAGTTTTACTTGGATAATGATTCTAATAAAGGATGTAGTGGACAATAGTGATAGCAGCAGTACACCATCGGTGTAATCCAAACACAGGTCTACAGCTATGGCAATCTGCTCCTAGCGGTAAGGGCTTCTTCAAGTTCTGAACCATTGTCTTTTTCAGTACTCGATTAACCTGTATGAAGATTCCAAGTCTCAATCGTGACCAACAGAAATTTCTATTTGTACTGAGTATTGCAGTTATTTATATAACACTCGTAGCCTGGCTTAATTTCTTACAAGGCCCTACCTGGTGGGATGAAAAACACTTCTGGGAAACGAGCCTAACATTTAGCGATCGCCTGGTGCCTAGCATTAATGATTTGAGAGATTATGGCGAGCTGAATACGCCGCTGCCATTCATTATTTTTGGTGCTCTAGAGTATTTCTTCCATCAAGGGATATTTGCAGGTCGTCTGCTAAACCTGATTTTATCCCTCAGCATGGTCTTTATTATCGGTTGGCCTGCTCGAGGAAAAGGTGGACGAGCTATTTTGTGTCTAATTGGTCTATTCCTGTGCCCCTATTATCTCTGGTTGAGTGGGCGTTTATATACGGAGATGATCACCAGCTTTTGGGTGATGATGGGATTTGTCGCGTACGTTCGAAATCGGCATTTTCTGAGTTGTGTTGCCTTCATATTGGCGATCGCATCGCGGCAGTATATGTTAGCTTTTCCCGTTGCAATTATGGCTTATGAGCTTATGGTTGCCATACTCAAAATCATCCGCCGTCGTGGGATTATTCTAGTTGAACCGTGGAGGTGGTTAGCTCCCCTAATAGCTTCTGCGTCAATTTTGGGATGGTTCTATTTATTTGGAGGATTGGCACCTGCAACGGGCATAACGGTTCGTGATACACCTGAACTACAAGAAACAATTTGGGCTGTAACACCCGGTGGCATCATCAATTTTTTGTCCTTCGTTGGTGTCTATATCGTCATTCCAGAATTCATTCTATTTCAGCCTCAGAATAGACTCCAAGCGTTGAAGCCGAAATGGCGTAAAGTCATCTGTATTGCAGTAATTTTGTTGCTATTTCTACTTGTATTTCCCCCATTATTTGGCGGTTCAGGCAATATCAATAAACTTGCTAGATTATTGCCTTATGACATTCTGAAACTCATCTTCTACTATTGTCTATCTCTGCTAGCCTGCATTCGATTCTCCCAGCCCGATCTAATTTCAACGGTTGTTTTATTTAATAGCTTAGTAATGATGAAGGCGCATTCTTGGGATCGATATATATTACCCCTGGTGATCGTTTTCTGGTATCTAAAGTCAACGGGGCTTGCAGAAGAACTTAATATCTTTAAACAACAAGATAAAATGCTAATCAAAGAGGATGGTGTAACAAAACTCCTCAACTAAAATAAGATCTACTTGCTTAAAGCCCTTAATTTCAAAAACTTGGTTTTGTTAAATCAGAGATATTTTTCCTAGATAGCAACCACCAAGTCTAATCTCATTGGATTATCAAGGACGAATCTCTAGCAGCTTCAGCATAGTTTTATACCAAGTCTGCTCATGAACTTGTCAGGCAGCAAGACTACATCGATATTGAGACAGCCCTGACGGGAACAAAATGACGAGTAAATCCGTCTGCCGGGAAATTGCTTATCGATACTGCAATAACCTTGCTATAACGTCTGACAAAACCACTACGGAAGCTGGAGATCTGCCGTCTAGTTATAAATAAATAACCTGCCCCATCAAGATTACGTAAAGTTTCGATGAATATACGGAGAAATATCTTGCAAAATTCCAGATAAAAGTTTTAGCTATATCTTTATACAAGCCATAGACCTTAGTGTTGAATTGCATAAACGCCTATTGGCGTATTTTTAACGGGATTTTTAAGGCTAGGGCACCAAGGCATTCTTTGCTTTTTTTGAAGTGATGGTTTAGCTTTTACCAACCATAGTAATGTCTTCAATCAGTGTTTCAGTTGTGATTCCCGTTTACAACGGCGGGAAAGATTTTCGACTATGTTTAACCAGCGTCCGAGCAAGCCTGCGTACCTCTGATGAACTTATTGTGGTGTCTGATGGTGATACGGACTGCTCTTGGTGTGTGGCAGAGGAATTTGGCGCCAAGGTACTGCGGCTAAGGGATCAAGGTGGGCCTGCCCGAGCTAGAAATGTTGGTGCCAAGGCAGCTCAAGGGGCTATTGTGTTCTTCGTGGATGCTGATGTCACGCTCTATCCCGATACGTTGAGTTTGATTGAACAGCGGTTTCAGCAGCAGCCAGACCTGGCCGCGCTGATTGGTTCCTATGACGATGCGCCAGGTGCCAGCAACTTTCTTTCTCAGTACAAAAATCTGTTTCATCACTACACCCATCAGGCATCTCTGGAAGTTGCCTCTACTTTTTGGGGGGCATGTGGGGCGATTCGTCGGTCGGCCTTTCAGGCAGTGGGTGGATTTGATGAAAGTTACCGCAAACCCTGCATTGAGGATATTGAGTTGGGCTATCGGCTCAAACAGGCAGGTTACACGATCCACCTATGCAAAGATATTCAGGTAAAGCACTTGAAGCGATGGGAGCCAATATCCTTGCTAAGGGCAGAGATTTTCTACAGAGCATTACCTTGGGCAGAGTTGATTCTGCGCGATCGCCGCTTGGATGCTGACCTGAATCTCAGCCACACCAATCGTGTAAGTGTTTTACTTGTATTTGCCCTGGTTGGGAGTTTAGGGGCTGGTGTCATGATCCCTTGGTTATGGTTGGTTACTGCGGTTTCAGCGCTGGGGCTACTGGTGATCAACCTAGATGTCTATCGGTTTTTTTACGATAAACGGGGACTGCTATTTACTTTGCGAGTGATTCCTTGGCACTGGTTTTACTTCCTCTATGGCGGTGCCGCCTTTGCCTATAGCATTTTGAGGTACTACGTTAGACCGCTTGCATCTACCCGAGCCCATGGTGGACTGGGGAGTTCGTAAATCGAGATGGTGTCTATGCCACTAAAGCTCAGAACATTAATAACTGGAGTCTCATGGTGATTAATAATTCCTCCCCTGTGGTAATTATCGGCGGTGGGCCTGCTGGTCTAACATCGGGATATGAACTGATGAAACATGGTGTCACTTCAGTTGTGCTTGAAAAAGCTGATAAAGTGGGTGGAATCTCTCGCACGGAAACCTACAAGGGCTATCGGTTTGACATTGGGGGGCACCGCTTCTTCACAAAGGTGGGTGAGGTGAAAGCCGTCTGGAAAGAAATTTTAGGCGATGACTTTATTCAAGTCCCTAGACTCTCTCGTATCTACTATAAGGGTAAGTTTTACGACTATCCGATCTCTGTTTTTAAGACCCTGAGAAATATTGGTCCCGTTTACAGTTCTTTAGTGATAGCCAGTTATCTTAAGGCTAAACTCCGGAAGAAACTAAACCCCGAGTTTGAAGCAGAAACTTTTGAAGAGTGGGTCACAGACTGTTTTGGAGAACGGCTTTATCGAATGTTCTTTAAAACCTATACCGAAAAGGTTTGGGGGATTCCCTGCAGCCAAATTCGTGCCGATTGGGCCGCTCAGCGGATTCAAAATATGTCCCTGAAACAAGTTGTGATCAATGCAGTATTTGGTAGTCAAAATGCTAAAAGTTTGATCAAGAAGTTTGACTATCCCCGTTTAGGGCCAGGCATGATGTGGGAGCGATGCCAGGAGTTACTTGAAGTTCACGGGTCGCCAGTTCACCTCAATACCGAAGTGGTGCGTGTTGAGCGAGAAGGCACTCGCATTACTCAGGTTGTTGCTAAACAGGGCGATCATACCTTTACCTTGACCGGAGAACATTTCATCAACTCTATGCCGGTCAGTGCTTTAGTTCGTCGTCTCAACCCACAGCCTCCCAAATCTGTCTTAGCAGCAGCTCGGGGGCTTAAATATCGTGACTTTCTGATTGTTTCGCTGATTGTCAATCAAGATCACCTGTTTCCTGATAACTGGCTCTATATTCATAGTCCCGAGTTTAAGGTTGGCCGTATTCAAAACTTTAAAAACTGGAGCCCTCACATGGTTCCTGATGCCAGTAAAACCTGCTTAGGAATGGAATATTTTTGTAGTGAAGGTGATGACATATGGGAAATGTCAGACTCGAAGTTAATTGAAGTAGCATCCCAAGAGATTACTCGATTAGGGTTAGGCGTGAAACTTGATGATGTTGAAGATGGCTGCGTGATTCGTCAACGTAAAGCCTATCCAGTCTATGACGGTGAATATCGCAAACATCTACAGGTACTGCAAGATTATCTGAAAACCTTTGAAAATCTGCAAACAGTAGGTCGTAATGGTATGCACCGTTACAACAACCAAGATCACTCAATGCTGACAGCGCTACTGGCGGCTAAAAATATTCTGGGCGAGAACCATGATTTATGGAATGTGAATGTTGAGCGGTCATATCACGAAAACTTTACTGACGCAGAATGGTCAAAACTTAAGCAACAGCCCAAAGAATCTGTTGCAGATGCTCGCTCTTTGTCGCCTGCTGCTTAGAGATGGATGATTTAGAGACCATAGCTCACCTATTTCCTTGATCAATACTGAGATTGGTTTTTATGGCGTGTATTGCTCAAACTAACCTTCAGCTATTTAATCAGCTTCAGGCACTCAACTACTCAGAAGCTGATCTCGTTTGTATCAACAGAGCTTACAACTTGACAGCCCGTTCTTTTTCCGGTTACTACCGGGGCTCGGGAAAACCCTTTCTAGCCCATTTAATTGGCACGGCTAGTATTCTAGCTTCAGTCAAGGCTCCAATTGAAACAGTGGCGGCGGGGTTGCTCCACGCTATTTATAATTTTGGGCGATATACGGGCGATCGCCCAATCGCTGCTCATAAACGCTTGTGGTTGAGAAAGCGCGTGGGTGAAAAAATAGAGGCTTATGTGGCGCAGTATTCTACCTTCGTCTGGAACGAGCAAACGATCCCTGAAATTTTCAACAGCTTGCCAAGCCTAGAAAAAGATGAAATTGGCGGTCAAGTCTTACTCGTCAGATTGGCTAATGAACTAGAAGACCACCTCGACTTGGGGGTTTTGTATTGCCGTAATTTAGAAGGGCGACTGGCGTATATCCGGAATAGCGGTTCCCTAATAGTTGATATGGCAAATGCATTGGGATTTCCTAGCTTATCTGATCGACTTTCAAAAACATTTCAAGAAACTTTAGAAGCAGAGGTTCCACAGCGGTTTCATATTTCGAATGACTATTCTTATTTGGTTCCGACAGAGCCATATCTTCTATATTTAACAAAAAAGACATATGCATCAATACTTTATCGATTTGATCACCACCGCTGGAGTCAAAAGTTTGCCCACAAATTCAGGAATCAAACTTTTGAATGGTCGAATAAGCTAGGCTTCACTAAAGAGTGAGGAGTTTAAGGGGGGTGAGGAGATAAACTTTGAAAAGGATAAAGGTTGGATTAGCAGGTTTTGGAAGATTTTCAGAATTGGTTCTGATTAATATCCTGATGCGATCGCCTTGGGACTTGCTAGCAATTGCTGACACCTCAAAGGCACGAAGAAACCTAGCTAGGCAACTTACCAAAGATGTAGAAATCCTTGAAAGTTATCAGGAACTCATTTTACAACCTAATATAGAAGCGGTCATTATTTCATTGCCCAGTAATCTTCATGCGGAGGCAAGTATACTTGCTTTTCAGCACGGCAAGCATGTGTATCTTGAGAAACCTATCGCTACCAATATTGTAGATGCCAAATGCGTTATCGAATCCTGGAAAGGTTCTAAATGTGCCGGAATGATAGGTCTTAACTACAGATTTCATCCCCTAAATCAACTGGCACAGAAATATTTTAGCCAAAATAAACTTGAAGATGTCTTTCATGTCACTTCAAGTTTTTCTTCCCCCATACGGGAACTGCCGAAATGGCAGCATTCACGTGAAAGTGGTGGAGGTGTTCTGCTTCATTTGGCAACTCATCATATCGATCTGATTCGCTTCATTTTGGGCGCTGAAGTGAGAACTGTCTTTTCTAAAATAAGCACCCAAATATATCCAGGAGATACCGCCTGGCTGCAGATGACCTTAGACAATAACATTACGACTCAATCTTTCTTTTCTCATAGTGCTGTTCGAGAAGATGTTTTTCATTTCTATCAAAAGACAGGTAAATTGACTATTGATAGATACCATTCACTGAATTTGGAATTTACCAAGCCGGATATTCAACCCTCACGCTTTCCCGCTATAGCGCGTTACTTCAAGCAACTCATTAACAGTCCGGTTTTGCGTTCAAAACTAAGCAATCCTCGAAGAGAACCCTCATATAAATTGGCTTTTGACCGCTTTGCAGATGCGATCAAAAGCCGAATCTCGCCAAGCCCTGATTTGTGGGATGGATACTACAGCTTTTTGGTTGTTGAGGCAGCCGAAAAATCGGCTCAAATAGGGAAGGTCGTCAATTTGGAGCAGTGGGCCAGTGAAAGTACTGCTTGTCAATGACTATGCCACGCCGACTGGGGGCGCTGAGTTGATTATGCTAGCCCTGCGCCAGCAGTTAAGAGTGCTCGGACACGACGTAAGGCTTTTTGCCAGTTCTGCGAGGCCCTTGAATAAAAGGAGTGAAGCCGATTATGAATGTCTAGGAACCACCTCAAGATTTCGGACTTTATTGCAATCCAATAATCCCTGGGCCTCCCAAAAGCTTGCCGAGGTATTGGCTGATTTCAAGCCCGACATTGTCCATGTCAGGATTTTTTTAACGCAACTTTCGCCCAGTATTCTGCCGCTCTTAGTCAATATCCCAACCATATACCATGTTGCCTGGTATCGCCCCATTTGTCCGTTAGGAACTAAACGGCTACCTACTGGTGAAAGCTGTCATTATTCAGTGGGAGCTGAATGCTATAAAAAGGGTTGTTTGCCAATTCATGACTGGCTTCCCCTGATGTTTCAGATGCGTCGTTGGGATGCTTGGAAGCATGCGTTTAATTTGGTGGTAGCTAACAGTCACTTTGTGAAAGTGCAACTCGTTGGCCAAGGTGTTGATGCGACAGAAGTTATATGGAATGGCATTCCCTATCAACCCATATGCTTAGAGCTCTCACCAGCACCAACGGCTGTTTTTGCAGGGCGATTGGTGATTGAAAAAGGTGTCGATGTGTTGATCAAAGCCTTTAACCTTGTGACCGATGCAGTTCCCCATGCAAAGTTACTGATTGCGGGCGCAGGATCAGAAAGGAAAAATCTTGTTGGCCTAGTTTCAGACTTAAAGCTCCAAAATAGCGTGACCTTTTTAGGCCATCTATCGCGTAAAGATATGGAGGAAAAATTTAAAGAGGCCTGGGTTCAGGTTGTTCCTTCTCAATGGCAAGAGCCCTTTGGAATTGTTGCAGCAGAAGCCATGATGAGAGGAAAGGCCGTGATTTCAAGTAACTTGGGTGGATTGACTGAGATTGTGCGTCCAGGTGAAACTGGGTTATTGTTTACGCACAATAATATTCAGGAATTGGCGAGTTCGATCACAAGCATTTTAAGTGATCGAGCTGTTGCTAGAAGCATGGGCGAGGCGGGGCGTAAAATTGCACTAGCTGATTTTAGTGAAGAGTCTTTTGTCCAGAAATTTTTGAACCTTTACCGAAAGGTGGCAGTTTAGTCCAACTTTGATCTTCAATTGATATTTATGAGGTAAATAAAATGAGCACCAGCATTGGAGTTAAAACGGACGCTAATGAAGTGGCTGCTGCTGAAATGTCTAAAGCGCATCCGCTTGTCTCTGTCGTCGTTGAAGGCTACAACGAGTTAAATGATTTAGGAACGGCTAATGATACTTTAGATGCACTTGCCAATCAACAGTATCCACTCAACCTAATAGAAGTTATCTTAGTTGGCACATCTGCACAGGTAGAGGTTTGGGAAAAGCAGTTCTCTGATACTCAATTTTCTGCTGTTAAACCTTTTGCCTATGATGGGATTGGCTATTACGAATTTAAGAACCTATGCCTCAATGTTGCATCAGGTCAGGTATTCGCCTTTACTGATTCGGATGTGACTCCCAGATCAGAGTGGATTAAATCTGGTGTAGAAGAAATCCAAAAAGGAGCAGCGGCGGTTGTGGGGCCAAGCCTTTTTCAAAACGAAGAATGGGGCCCCGATACGATGCTAATGAGGGTGGCAGCATCTGTCTCATGGGGATTTGTAGTTGGTGAAGACAAAGGCAGGGGTTGTTTGATCGCGGCTAACATGCTAAGTCATAACGTCATCTTTAGCGCCGACACATTTCGCGAGTTTCAATTTACGACAGATTATGGCAGAACTTGCTCTCCAGCTTTGCTTTACAAAACCCTCATTCACTCAAACCGGAAAGTTGCTTTTAACCCGAAACAACAAGCGGCTCACTCATTTACCTGGAAGTGGTGGCTGTTTCAGTACCATTATCGTTTGGGTTACGAGATTTATCGTTTAAGAAGGCTGGACGCCTCTTATCCCAATCAGTGGATTAGCAAAACGAAAATTCTAGAGCCAGTTGTAACACTAATGTGGCATGTCCTTTTGGACTTACCAAGATGGCTGAGATTTAGCAAAGCCTTAAATGAAAATCCTTTGCGTCGGTGGGCTTCCTTCCCACTATTAGTTATCTTGTCTTTGATCGCCCATAGTTCTGAAATGATTGGAATGTATGCAACTTTGGCTAACCCTGAGAAAATGAGGCAATGGGCTGAGAGTGCATAGCGCTTTTGTTGACTATCGATATGAATTAGACAGCTTAAGTCTGTCAGAAAGTATGGGTGTTTAGTCAAATCCTATTGGATGACAAAGAGATTTGGGAGAAATGAGTAAGAGTAGTAATTTGCCTAATTTGTTAATTATTGGTGCTATGAAGTCTGGCACAACCAGCCTTCATTATTATTTAGATTTGCATCCGGAAATATGTATGTCTCGGGCAAAAGAACTAAACTTCTTCATTGAAGAATTTAATTGGAATCAAGGAGTACAGTGGTATCGATCTCACTTCCTAGGGCAAGCAAAAATCTATGGGGAATCATCACCTAACTACACTAGATATCCTAAATGGAAAGGAGTGCCGCATAGAATTTTTTCAGTGATACCAGAAACAAAATTGATATACCTAGTGCGTGATCCAATTGAGCGAATCATCTCTCACTATATACACTTCTATTCCAATAATATGGAAAATCGAAGCATCGATGAAGCCTTGGCCAAGTTCGATGGCAATTTATATGTGGATCGCAGTAAGTATTTTTTCCAGCTAGAACAATACTTTAGTTATTTTTCTAATGCTAATATTTTAATTCTTACTTCTGAAGAGCTTCTGAATTATCCTCAGAAAACGATGAAAAAAGTCTTTCAATTTCTAGAGGTGGATGATAGTTTTCAGTTCAAGTTTAGAGCCAAAAACCTTTCGGATTTTTTACGTTTTGGCCCTGCTATTTTTAATTCAAACTTCCAGTTCAATATGAAACTTCATGAGTCTTCTCGAAAGAGAAGGATAACAATGCCTAAACATAATTCAGTAATGGCAGCTTTAGCTATGACGCTTCAATATCTACCTCCTGAGTTGAGGTGTCACCTCGAGAAGGTCATGTATAGGCCTTTTTCTCAGAAAATTGAGCGCCCGAGAATGAGTGATGCTCTACGGGATAGGTTGTTGGAATATCTTGCTGATGATATTAAGAGACTCCAATCATATGCAGAATGCGACTTTAAAGAATGGAATATAAGTCCGTCCTGATTTCAAGTCTGCTCTTTGCGCTAAAGATTTAATCAAGATATGGTGACTACCTTAAACTCGACCAGTTAATGAGTTTGTTTAGGATTGAGAAATATGAGTCTTAAGCAAAAAGCCATTAAGGGCATTATATGGTCTGGAATTCAAAACTGGGGAAGTCAAGCGGGTTCGCTCATCGTCTTTTTTGTCTTAGCTCGCCTACTTTTACCAGCAGATTTTGGATTGGTTGCTTTAGCTAATACCTTTTTAATTTTTTTCGATATTTTTGTCGATCAAGGATTTTCCTTAGCGCTTATCCAGCGACATGAGATAGAAGTAGAACACTTAGATACTGCCTTTTGGACTCAGATTTGCCTAGGGTTAAGTTTTACAATATTCGGCTTAGTCAGTGCTAATCTAATTGCTGAAATATTTCAGCAACCGCTTTTGACTCCCATTCTGCAGTGGTTTTCTACCCTGGCATTTCTGAGATCCCTCAGCATCGTTCAGCAAGCTATATTAAGAAGAAAATTTGAATTTAAGAAAATTGCAATTCGAGCTTTGTTGGGTATTCTTGTCAGTGGTTCAGTTGGCATTACACTAGCACTACTGGACTTTGGAGTTTGGAGTTTGGTAGGCCAACAACTAACGTTTGAAGTGGTAGGGGTTATTGCATTTTGGAGCTTGAGTGACTGGAGACCTAGACTTCGGGTTTCAACTCGGCATTTGAAGGATCTCTCTGGTTTTGGCATCTCAATATTCTTCTCAAATATTCTAAAGTTCTTTAACCAAAATTCAGACAATCTACTAATTGGCTATTTCCTGGGAGAAGTTGCACTAGGTTACTATGCGGTTGCCTATCGTATATTACAAGTCTTGACCCAGTTGCTGGTTCATACGGGCAATCAGGTTGCTATGCCAATGCTCTCTCGATTGCAAGGTGATTCTGAACGATTTATAAAGGGATTTTATAAACTCATAAAACTAGCTAGCGTAGTGACTTTGCCAATCTTTCTTGGTGTCATTGCCCTGGCAGCTGAATTAGTTATCACTGTCTTTGGAGAGAAATGGGAGGCATCTATTCCCGTTATTCAAATTCTGTCAATTGGAGGGATTATTCATCTTATTCTTTTCTTTAACCGCTCAGTTTTTGTTGCAATCGGTAAACCTTTTTGGCGACTGCGCTTGGAAATATTGAATGTCTCTCTAAATATTGCTGCTTGTATGCTGGCTGTGCGCTGGGGCATTGTAGCTGTGGCGTTTGCATACATCCTGAGCGATTTGCTTGTCGTGCCTGCTAGCTTACTAGTTTTGAGGCAGCTGACGGCCCTATCTTTAAGGGTTTATTTTAAGCAACTTTCCTCGCCCCTCGTATGTGCTGTCTTGATGATGGTGTTGACTTGGCTGGCAGAATATGGCCTAGCACAAATATTGGAACCCAAAATAGTTCTGCTGATCTGCACTCTTTTAGGAGCCATGCTATACACTTTTTGCCTTCGATTACTGGCTCCCGCGCTTTTTCAAGAACTTTGGGAACTGGTCGTTATCGGTTTTTTAAAGCGACGAGAGAAACCTTCTTAATTGATGATAAAAAACTTTTGAATCATGAATCCTCAAAATTTAGAATTCTCTATTGTTATTCCAACCTATAACCGTCCCGAGCGATTAGCTCAATGCTTACAAAGTCTGACTCAGTTGGATTATCCGCGCGATCGCTTTGAAGTTATCATAGTGGATGATGGCAGTCACATAGCTCTAGACGCGATCGCAGTTCGGTTTGAAACCCATCTTTCGATAAGTCTAATTCGCCAAAACAATGCAGGCCCGGCTAGTGCCCGCAACACTGGAGCCGCGGCGGCCCAGGGCCACTATTTGGTTTTTACCGATGACGACTGCCAACCTGATTTTGGCTGGCTCAAGGAATTAGCAGCCGCAGTTGCTGAAGTTCCGGATGCTCTAATCGGGGGACATACGGTCAATGCTTTACCTGACAATCTTTGTTCCACTGCCAGCCAATTATTGATTGATTATATCTACGACTATTACAATTATGCTAAAGGAGAAGCGACCTTTTTTGCATCTAATAACTTTGCAATGCCTCGCTTGCTTTATCAACAGCTTGGCGGATTTGATACCACTTTTCCTCTAGCTGCTGGAGAAGATCGAGAATTTTGCGATCGCTGGCGATATAAAGGATTCTCAATGCACTACGCTGCGGCTATGCAGGTTCACCATGCACACAACCTCAGTTTAGCTTCCTTTTGGCGGCAGCATTTTAACTATGGTCGCGGGGCATTTTACTTTCATAAGATTCGTAGCCAACGTCAATCTCAACCAATCAAAGTTGAACCGCTCACGTTCTATTCCAAATTACTAATTTATCCCTTCTCTCAATTGGAAGGATGGCGATCCTGGAACCTATCTGGATTATTCTGTCTTTCCCAAGTTGCCAATGTAGCCGGGTTTTTCTGGGAGAGATATCAACAAAGATCAAGCCTATCTAAGCTGACGACCACTTCTTCCTGAGCGAGTAGCGGTGATCAGGGATGCATATTTGTTCGCTTACTTTTCAATATTTGCTCATGAGCGAACGATATATCCGGCTACGGGTAGTTCTTTGGGTATCTAAAGTCGATTGAATTTGCAGGTGACTATCTTTATTGAGATAACTAATCAAAAAGATCGGTCTCTTGGGGCGCTGCAATCAAGACTAGACCTGTAATGCCGCCTACGATTAGACCGACAAGGCTACCGGCCATCATGTCAGCCAAAGCAGGGGAGAAGTCTAGTAATGCAATTGGAAGTATTTGCCATAAGATGGCCCACCCCAAGAACTCACCTAATGCAATGCTTAGCCAAGCTGCTTTGAACCAACTGTAGGCATTTATATGTGTATTCCGGAGGACAGAGGATTGGCACAGGGCGACCCAAAAGCCATTGACAATACCGTACCAACTGTCTAAAAATAGCTGGACTCCCGAATCGACAGCCTCGATATTGTCGTAGGCCCATGCATTCAAGTAAGAGCCTAGGCCATTGCCTACTGCAAACCCGAGGAATGTTAACGGTATCCAGAGGGCAGATAAGCGGATGCGGTTATGTAAGAAAACCCATGATGAGATGCCCACAATCAGACCGTAGATGAGGCCATAAACGATGCCCCATTCAAAGTTATTGCCAACATTAAAAAACGATGCGATGTAGGCGGTGTCGTCTTCGAAGCCGATAAATGCCCCAAGATATGCGCTGATAAGCCAGCCAAGGGCTGTAATCAGCGTCCAGCTTAACCATAGTTTCATTGCACTCAAGTCACTTATGTTATGGCCATCTTTAACGGTTCGCTCGAAAACCTGGCTGAAGAAATCAGATCTATCCTAAAAGTGTAAGTGATCGCACTGAACTTTTAATTTGCTAATTTCCAATCTTATCTTTTCAAAAAAGAATTTTACTTATCATTTCTCAAAATTTGACTGCAAGTTCTTTGGAAAGCCTGAGGGAAACCCGATTTCCTTGCAAAATCCGATAGCTTAATGAAAGCATCTCTGCTTGCCGTCTACGGAATTGAATTTGTCTATGCTGAATCCTGCCTCTACGGTCTCATCACCTCTATTGCGTTTGGGCACCCATGCTCTGGCGGTGGAAGAATTGTGTTTTGCCTATCCTGATGGTCTCCAGGTTTTACAGGCGGTAGAGTTTGAGATTCAATGGGGAGAGCGAGTTGGGTTGATTGGCCCCAACGGAGCGGGCAAAACGACGCTATTTATGCTGCTGTGTGGCCTGTTGACTCCCAATCAGGGGGAGATCCGCCTGTTTGAACGGGCTGTCGTCCCTGGGGAGTTTCGCTCTGAAATTGGCTTGGTATTTCAAAATCCTGCGGATCAGTTGTTCTCCCTTTCAGTTCGCGATGACGTTGCCTTTGGCCCAATCAACATGGGGCTCTCTGCTGATGAGATAGAGCGACGGGTACAGGCGGCACTGTATCTGACGGGGATGGTTGAGTTTGCCGATCGGCCACCCCACCATCTGTCAGGGGGACAAAAGCGAATGGTGGCGATCGCGAGCGTGTTAGCCATGCATCCCCAGTTGATTATTTATGACGAACCCAGCGCCAATCTGGATATCCGGGCGCGACGACGGTTGATTCAGTTTTTGCAGCATGCGGAGCAAACCACTTTGGTTTGTTCCCACGATTTAGACCTGATTTTGGATGTCTGCGATCGCGTGTTGTTGATCGACCAGGGGCAGATTATTGCCGATGGGCCAACGCGGGAGATTATGGGCAACGGTTCGCTGATGGAGGCCCATGGGTTGGAGTGTCCCTATGCGTTGTCCAATCATTAAACGATGATGGCGTGGCAAGCAGTCAGTCTGCCTCTGCCCAAGGATCCCCTAACTTCGCGCTAATAAGGGAAACTCATCCTGCAAAATCACCCGATTTCAGTCATTAATCGGGCAATGCTTTGTAGCTTTCTATACTATTGAAGCAACAGGTTCGAAGAGCCCGCCGCAAAGCCACCTACAACCGAAACATGGCAGTCATTAGCCTCTGCTGGAATTTCCTTCAATGAGGATGTCAACACAGATCAAAAATCACTGAGGACTGTGTTTCTGTTGTAGTTATAGGGAACCATAGCCTAAGTGTTACCTGATATCAATTGTGCGAGTGTAACTTAAAGGCAATAATTTCATGGTGCATCAAGCAGGCTTTGAGGCAACCCAATTCGCAACAGAGCTACAGGTTGACCCGTCGTCTTACTTCAAGAGAGAATTTCAGCTTTACTATCAGCCGATAATATCACTTGAAAATCAAAGATTACATAGCTTTGAAGCCCTCATCTGGTGGCAACCAAGTAGGGCGCAGTTTTATTCATCGAACTTGCTTGATTTGCTTAAGGACTCTACATTAGATGTGCCTTTACATCAATGGATACTTTATGAAGCTTGCCAGCAACTTAAATTTTGGCAGATTTACTATTTAGCTAATATTCCTTTGTCCTTGAGCGTTAATTTGTCTGTTAGACAATTAAACCAAAAGCAAATTGTTGAGTTTGTAGAATATTTAATCGCTTCAGTTAAGCTGATGCCTACTCATCTACAGTTAGAGATTCCTGCAGAATGGGCATTGCAAAATTGGTCAGCCGCAAAAGCTATTTTCAATCGGTTTAAGCGGATAGGAATTTCAATTTGCGTTGATGACTTCGATCCATCATATATGTCTTACGAAGATTTGAAAGGCTTACCCATTAAGGTTCTTAAAATCAAGCAAGATTATATCAGACAGCTGCCAAATAATTATGATTTCCAGAACGCTTTTCAAGAAATCATTTTGGTAGCGAAAAGCGCTCGTATTCAAGTTGCGGCCAGAGGAATTGAGAAAGCTTCTGAATTAGATGCCATAAAATCCCTAGGTTGCACAGCTGCTCAAGGCGTCTTCCTCTCAGAGCTACTATCTGCACGTCAAGCAGCTGAATTGATTTCCTGGCAGGTTAAAAAACAGCCCAAAGATTTGATGGCTTATGTCATAGTGATGAACATTCTGAGTCAATTTGCTCAGTGTTTTCTAGGCAAAACTGTCGTGATCCGACTCTGGAAAGAAACCATGCCGAAAAAGCCATGGCTGGCTTTAATTAAACCCTACGAAGATCGTCGGCTGATCCTGAAGTCGGTACGGCTTAACAAACTAGATATGACGCGCCAGCAAGAACTACGGCAGTGGATGTATCAATTTATCCAGCGCTGTAGTCGTATCGTTAAGAACTTTTCCCAACTTTTAATTCAGGCTGAACGCACTCCAGCGGAAACAAGACTCCTTAGCGTTTTATGCCCAACTCTATTTTCAGAGTAGTTTGTCAAGCTGACCTTGGTGCTGAGAATCCTCTTCGGTGCATGTGTTGGCTGGGGGTGAATATCAGCTAAGGCAATTTCAGGCATGCGATCGCGTTATTTCAGCCACGTTTCTGGAATTGTCGGTGACGGCTGAGGCGATATTTGGGGCGGCTGGTTTTTAGAGTGCTTAGTGGCGCAACAGTTGCGCTATTACAGGGGCAAGACAGTCAGTTTTCTTCAGATTGGGGATTATCGCGTCCGATGAGATAGTCAAGCACCCGGTCGATCTTATCTAGTGCAGCCTGGATGCTATCTAAAGTAGTCTGGATAGTGCGGCGAAACGCTTCAAACTCGGCCCGATCACTGACGGCTTGTAGGGCGAGTTGGGCCATTGTGCGATCCAGACTGGCCATCTGTTGGCGATGGGGGGATTGGCCATGGGGTGATCTGATTTGGATGCTTAACGCATTCTACCCGCCTTATTTTGGCCCGACTTATTCTGGGAGGAGATTGCGGACTTTGCTAGCGTGGCCATATAGAAATGGTTTGCTGAAGTGGGCGTTGGGCAAGAGAAATTATTTAAGTAACTACCAAGGGAAAAGAGAATGTTGCAATCGTGGATTAACGAGTTCGAGGGAAGTGAGTGGGAAGGTAGAGCTGAGTTGTGGCTTGATCCTGAAGGTAATGAAGTTGATATTAGTCAATGTACTTTAGCTATCAATTCAGGTGTTCTTGCTTACACGTGGGTTTACAAAGGCGAAACAAAAACGGGTTCTTTCACATTTCATGATGGTGGTGCAACGTGGACAGATAGCTGGCATCAGCCAGAACCTAGGCATTGTGAATATCTTAGTGGTGCTTGGGGGCTCTTCACCGTTGAATATTCATATTCAGTTCCATCAAGCCCTGACTGGGGTTGGAGAAGTAAGCTATCACAGAGGCCAGATGACAGTTTGGTTCTCCAAATGACCAATATTGCCCCATGGGGTGAAGAGGGTCGGGCTGTAAGAATGATATTTCAAAGCGCGGACGCGAAATCTTGATGGGTTGGCGTTAAGGATATTGGAAGTGCGATCGCGTTGTTTCGGCTACGTTTCTGGAGTTGGCGGTGATGGCTGAGACAGTCTTTGGGGCTGCTAGTGGGCCAAGATCCCTGGGTTTTCAGAAAACCCAGGGATCTGAGACTTTTAAGTCTCTCATCGCTTTGACGTTCACAGCTATTCAAGTGACATAGCGGCGAAATGTTTTCTAGGTATTGGTGGTGTAGCTAATCAGCACTTAAATTTGAACTGGCTCTGTTTTCGCGTAGCTGGCATCCGTACGGATCTCAAAAAATTGCGGTTGACGAATGTCTATGTATTGATGTTCAACCGATCGTCTCTTCCATATTTCCAGAACTGACCTTAACCGTGAGTCAAATCCTGGCTGCTGGAAAATTACCTGGCGAACAAGAAAATCCCTAAACCATCCATCTAAAACTACTCGCCACCCTACTGATTCTGGATTGGAATTTATTCTGAATATGATCAGTTGCTGAAAAAGTCATGATACTGCCACATAATATTGTGCAGGAGTGGACGGATTGGAAAAAACCCAGGCATTACTCAAAAATGTTGACCGCGATATACGGAAAAATTTTGCCTATTTATCCAAATCAGCGGAACGTCCAGGGTTATTCAGTCTAATAATAGTTTAATAGTTGTACTGCTCAGGCGATCGCTGTCCTGTTCGTCGTGCATGGTTAGCTTGCCAAAATCTGAGGGAACCCTAAGGGACAAACTGATCCAATTGAACCCCAGATTCCAACTAAACCTATGAGCGTTCAAACTCGCATCACCTCACCTCAAACATTGCCTGAAACCCCTTGGCTATGCCATTGTTGAGTCACTGTATTTAGGTTAGAGCTTGTTGGTAGCAGACGCTACAAGACAATGACGCTACAAGACAATTTGGTCGGGGCATCTCAGTCAACAAAACTTTCTCCAGTAGAACTAGTAGGATTTGGTTTTAGTAGCCCCACAGAACTCTATAGGGGCAGCTTAGATAGAAAAATCACAATAGATCAAAGCAGCAAATTGATTATGAAGCTACCTGTTTCAGGATAAGTACGGCTAAAACGGTTTTTGGAAATACTAATTGATCTGGTTGCAATGCTTCACTCGTAGTCTTTCTGAATCCTTGAAACTAATCCTTGAAACTATAGTCCATTGATTTATGCAGAATTTATTGCCACGGGCCATCAACCTTTATCAGACCTCCCTTACAGCAAAAACCTTGCTGAATATGTCGCTGAGGGTTGCATTGGTGGTGTTGGTGTCAGCTATTGTGAGCTATTTCCACGTTGTGCATAACCTAGAAGCTCAAACGATTCAGGAATTAGAAAGTTACATAACAGAGCGTGGACAACGAGAAAGTTCAATATTCCAACTAGCAGAAGATAATTTAACTGCCTTGCGGGATCGCTTTTTACAGGAAATAGGCCAACCCTCTAAGCAGAATGTCTTAGCGGAGTTTAATCAGCAATTTTTTGCTTGGGATGATGGTACAACTCGTAATTTTCACAATGACCGACCGCTGTCAGAATTCGATACCATTCGACAAGCCACCTCATTTGTCAATAAATGGACGGAGATTACTCCAGCGCTCAAACGACAACTATTAATTGCTCAACGTTTGATTACTAGCCATGGCATAGCATGGAGTAATCGGTTTATGAATACCTATTTGAATACAGTCGAAAACACGACAACAATATACTGGAGCAGCACTCCGCTGGGATTACAGGCGAAATCTGATTTTGAACCATCTCAAGATGAGTACCTTTATGCGGCAGACCCCCAGCATAATCCAAACCGACAGCCTGTTTGGACAGGGGTTTATTCTGATACTGTGACTGGGGTTTGGATGGTGTCAGCTGTAGTTCCTCTTTATGAGGGAGATCGCTTTGTCGGTGGCTTTGGCCACGACATTCAGCTTGATAACTTGATAGAGCAAACCATTAATAATAATTTACCAGGAGCTTATAATCTTATCTTTAGTCGAGGCGGTCGATTAATTGCTCATCCTCAATACATTGAGGAAATTCAACAGGCCCAGGGTAATTTAAATATAAATAACTTAAACGACGACCATCTTCAAGAAATTTTCCAACTGAGCCTGGCTATGCCAACAGGTGTGATTGAAAATAAAAGAGATCAGGAGTTCTTGGCAGTCACACAACTGGCTGGCCCAGATTGGCTCTTCGTAACAGTCTATCCGAAAGCACTCCTTTCAGAAGCAGCTTTGGACACCATTAAATTTGTTCTGGCTGCTAGTTTTATAGCTCTCTTGGTTGAAGTTATCTTGCTGTTTTCCGTCTTGCAAAATCAGATTACTGATCCACTCCACTATCTCATGACGGCAAGTCAGAAATTGGCGGATGGTGAATTTGAAGTAGATCTCAAAATTAATCGCAAAGATGAATTGGGCCAGCTTGCGTTGTCGTTTTCACAAATGACTCATCAACTTCAAAATGCTTTTCGTGCTTTACAGCAAAAGGTCGTAGAAAAAGAGCGGGCAGAAGAACTAATAATTGAAAGAAATAATGCCCTTGAACAGGCTTTGATTGAACTCCAGAGAATGCAGCTGCAAACCGTGCAATACGAGAAGATGGCGACTTTAGGTGACTTGGTCGCTGGGGTGGCGCATGAAATCAACAACCCTATTGGTTTCCTCAATGGTAGCATCCAAAATTTGGAAGATTATGTCAAAGACTTATTTGAGCATTTAGAAACTTATCGAGAGCAGCATCCTCCCAATGATCTAGTTCAAGAAAACGCTGAAGACATTGATTTGGAATTTGTGCTAAAAGATTTACCCAAACTGCTGGAGTCTATGTGGGAGGCGACAGATCGCATTAAGGGCATCAGCATTAGCCTACGTACCTTCTCGCGCGCTGATACTGAATACAAAGTCAGCGCGAATCTCCATGAAAGTCTCGATAGCACGTTGCTGATCCTGAAATATCGACTCAAGGCCAATGATCAGCGCCCGAAGATTGAAGTGGTTCAAAACTATGGTGAGCTACCGGAGATTGACTGTTTCCCCGGCCAGCTCAATCAGGTGTTTATGAATATCCTCGCTAACGCGATCGATATGTTCGATGAAATAGCCCAGGAAACTACTTTTGAAGATTTGAAAGAGGATTCTCAAAAAATCACAGTTCAAACTGCTATATCGGCCAACCAAAGTGCTATCGAGATTCGAATTGCTGACAACGGCAAAGGTATGTCAGAAGAGGTTAAATCCAGGATTTTTGATCACTCTTTTACAACTAAAAGTGTTGGTAAAGGGACTGGATTAGGGCTGGCGATCGCTCGACAAATTGTAGTGGAAAAACACGGCGGTAGCCTAGAGGTGCAGTCTGAGTTGGGGCAAGGTACTGAGTTCTCTATCCGCCTACCAATTCATGTCTATTCGTAAATTTTGCATCAGAGTGGTGGCGCAGTAAAACAAATCGTTAGAGCTGCTGTATTGAAGCGGTTGATCGGGGAAAAGGCGGCGACAGCGAATCAACTCCACTGACCTTAACCTTTACCAAATCCTGGCTGCTGGAGAGTTATCCATAGACTGACCTTAACCTTTAGCCAAATCCTGGCTGCTGGAGAGTTGTCCATAGAACCGGATAATTCCTGATCCACCTATCTAAAACTAATCGCTATCCCAAACCTTAGCTAATCGCTGATCGCGACCGCAGCCAAATCGATAAACCTTATAGCGCACGGGGTGGGTTTCATAATAGTTTTGATGATAGTCTTCCGCTTCGTAAAACGTGGTCGCAGGGCGAATTGTCGTGGCAATTTCTTGGTCAAACTTCAACGTTTCCAAATCTTGCTTGGACTGCGCTGCGAGAGCTTGCTGCTGCTCATCGTGGTAAAAAATTGCCGATCGATACTGGCTCCCCTTATCGCAAAACTGACCCCGGTCATCCAAGGGATCAACATTGTGCCAAAACACATCTAGCAGTTGTTCGTAGCTGACCTTGTCTGGGTCATAAACCACTTGCATCGCCTCCACATGGCCCGTTGTTCCCGAAGAAACTTGGTAGTAAGTTGGGTTTTCCTTGTCACCCCCCGTATATCCCGATGTTGTCGAGACAACGCCGTCGAGTTCGTCGAAGGGATGCTCCATGCACCAAAAACAGCCGCCTGCAAAGGTGGCTTTGGCTAGGGGGCTGTCAGCTTGGGCAAAGCCTGCTATGGAGGTAAGAGAAATGAGGCAAAGAACCAAAACGGAGAGGGCAATGGAGAAGAGTCTGGACATGAATTTAAGAACTAAGGGCGATCGCGATTGTATCTAAATCGTAACAATTTTTCCTCCCCAGAGTTTATAGTGCTGGCCAGCTTGCTGAATGCATCGAGTATCGCTGAGATGCCCAATACATAAGCAATCTGGCTTGCCGTAGCACCCAAAGCTTTGTGGGTACGGCGATATTAAAGCCCTACTTTTGATGGCGATCGCGGGCGGGTACCCCACAGTATGGCCATCAGCGCGATCGCCATCAGCGGTAACCCCACCTGATTCACTGTCAGCCAGCTAAAGCGGTGGAATAAATGGCCGGAGAGAAAAGTAGTTAATGTGACAAAGCCAAACATCAAAAAGTCATGGGCGGCTTGGGTTTTAGCCTGCTCTGCCGGGGTATAAGCGGCTGTCAGCAGCGTGGTGGAGCCGACAAACATAAAATTCCAGCCGATGCCGAGTAGCAGTAAGGCGATCGCGAAATGCTCAAAACTCAGGCCCAATAGGTTAGTCCCTAAAGCCAGCAGGTTTAGCAAAATCCCAACCAGGATAATCGGAATGACGCCAAAATATCGAATTAAAGACCCAGTCAAAAAGGAGGGCGCAAACATACCCAACACGTGCCACTGAATCACCGATGCAGTAGCCCCAAAGGAATGAGGCACAGCTTGCATCGCTAAAGGGGTTGCCGTCATCACCAGCGTCATCACGCCATAGCCAATCATGCTGCCGATCACCGCCACCAAAAATACGGGTTGACCCATGATTGTCAGCAGCGATCGCCCCGTGTCTTGATTTTCTTGCACGAGGGGGGGCGGGGTTTGAATCAGCACCAAACAGACCACCGTCAGTAACTGGAGCCCCAAAATCGCCACCAGCGACCCAACATATAGCGTCGAGTCAAACCAGGTTTGGGAAACTCGGGCTAGCCAAGGGGCGGCGATCGCGGCAATGGTGCCCCCCGCCACCACCCAAGAAATCGCCTGGGCACGGAAAGCTTCGGTTGCCGCGTCGGCAGCGGCAAAGCGGTAGTAGCCCACAAACCCGTTGAATGCCCCCAAGAGCGCGATCGCCAGACAAAACAACCCAAAGCTCTGTTGCTGCACCGAGGCGATCCCCAACCCAGCACCCACTACCCCCAAGCCCGAGCCAATCAAAAAGCCCTGTTGCCGCCCTAAGCGCCGCATGAATAGGGCCGCTGGGATGGTTAGGGCCATGGTTGCCACCTGCCGCAGGGTCAGCGGCAACGTCGCCAAAGATTTGTCTTCAGCCAAACCAAAGCCAATCAGCGCCGCTGTGGTGATCAAAATTGTGTTGCTTGACATCGCCAGGGCTTGGCATAGGGCCAAAAGAGCTACGTTTCGTCGGGCCAGGGACATAGGTATCGATTTGGGATTCTGGGCTTTGTTGTGAGTTCGGTTGTTTGAGTGCCCTGCAAATTACCCGTGGGGGTAATGTCAGTGGCCCCATCTGCCAAACACAATGGGGGCAAGTATAACCCCCGTCGATAACCAGAATCTATCGCTTTTTCCGATTTGCTCCATTGTGTTCCTGAATACTATGACGCTTTCCCTGATCAACGTTACCCGCTACTACCAAGGCAAATCCCATCAAGATCAAGCACTGACTTATCTGCAACAGCAGCTTGAAGCCACCCAGCCCAATTTACTGGCCGATAATTCAGAATTTGCTCGACGCTGGCGCAACCTCAACCCGGTATCGCCCGACCGTTTGATCTCAGCAGAAGGCATTGGTTTGGCTCAGCTGGGTATGACCTACGGCGCGTTCAAACAGCAATTGGGCGAGGCGATAACTTTCCAGGTGCGATCGCCCTTTATCGTCGATTTCGACGCGATCGCTGTCGTTCTAGATGGCCAAGACCTCTTCTACATCCTCTATCCAGCCAGCACCACCCTAACCGACGTCGATACCCTTGAAAGCCTAGTCACCGAAAATCCGAACTTCCGCACCGCCGCAGGGGTCGGTCCCGGCGTTTTGCTGCAGCAAGGTGTCCAAGCTTATGGTGCGCCTAGCTTTAGCTATAGCCTAGCCAACGAATCCCGCGAGTTTGTTAAATTTGCCAATCAACCTTCTCCCCGCATTGGCTTTAGCCCAGTTGCTCCCTGCTATCAGTTTGCAGGCATCTACAGTGAACCCGTTCAAGAATTTAACCAAACCAATGCCTACCAGGCAAATACGTCGCTGTGTCGCGTTTGGGTGAGTTGAGAGGCAGTGATGGGGTGATGGCGTAATCGGGTGATGGGGAAGGTGGGGTAGAATCGTTGGCGAATTCCTCCCCACCTTCCCCATCTGTTCCACCTCAACTACTCCCTCACTCCCCCAACTCCCCGCTCCCCTGCGATCGCCGCCGTCGACATCGATCAGAACAATACTTCACCTCATCCCAACAGTCGGCCCATTTTTTTCGCCAGGTGAAGGGACGTTGGCAAACGGGGCACTGCTTGGTGGGTAAGTCAGATTTGGAACGTTGGCGTGCCATAGATTAGGGTGGAGTGGGTTAAGTTAACAAACCTCTTAAGATTATCCCTTCAAAGCCTATGGCTGGATTGCTAGATCACATTCGGATTGTGTTGGTTGAACCAGCAGGGGCGTTGAATGTGGGATCTATTGCTCGGGTGATGGCCAATATGGGGTTGTCGCGATTGGTGCTGGTCAATTCCCACTGTGATCCCTTGGGAGAGGAGGCATTGCGGATGGCCGTTCATGCCGATGGGGTGCTGCATCAGGCGCAGCAGGTGGCTGACTTATCGACGGCGTTGGTCGGGTGTCAGCGAGCGATCGCGACCACAGCTCGCCCCCGCGCTGACATGCCCTTAGAAACCCCAGAAGCCGCGCTTCCCTGGCTGCTCAATTCTGATTCGGATGTGCCTTTAGAAACGGCCTTGATCTTCGGGCCTGAAGATCGGGGGCTAAGCAATGGCGAACTCAACTATGCCCAGCGTTACGTAATGATTCCCGCAAATCCAGCCTATCCGTCGCTCAATTTGGCCCAGGCGGTGGCAGTGTGTGGTTATGTGTTGCGCCATTGTGCTGATGCGGGTGGGGGGGCTGCAAAATTAGCCCAGATCAGGCATGCTGTAAGTAGTACATGCACTCTGCCAAATTCCCAGGCGGCTCCAACAGCCCCTAGCCAGACTGTCCTGACGGCTCCCATTGATCAAATTGACGGATATTTCCAACATTTAGAAGCCGTTTTGCTCAAAATCGGCTATCTTTACCCCCATACCGCTTCGAGTCGCCTGGAAAAGCTGCGGCGACTTCTGTACAGAGCTGAACCCTCTGAACAAGAAGTCTCAATGTTGCGTGGCATTCTACGACAGGTAGAATGGGCACTCGATAGGGCTTCATCAGTGGCTGTCGATACTGTTGATGAGGCTGAAACCGGGGGTTAGCCCAACGGTTTACCTTGACAATTGTTATTCCATAAGGTTGCTCTTATGTCGGATTACGGCGATGGCCCCCTAAGGCCGGTCTCTGACCATCGTGCCCAAGGCATGCGCCCTTCTAGATCCCCTTCGGTTCCTCCCCTGCCGAGATCACAATCGGCATCATCTCCCTATAGTGGCGATTCTCATCCCTATAGTGGCGATTCTCAACAGTCCTCTGGTACAGGGTCTGAGTTTGGCGCGAGTCGCTACGATCAAGCCTATGCAGCCCACCAGAGAAATAGTCAGGGAACCCAACCCAGTCGGCCCCCCGGGACGAATTCCAATTACGGGTTAACCCCAGATCAAGGTGCACCTCCCCCTACTGCACCGCCTAAAGTGCCCGTCAGACGCGCCAAAGATTATCCGCGTTCTTCTAGGCAAACTGCAGGGGCATCTGGCTTCAGTCTGAGGCGATGGTTAGCAGGCGGCAAGCCGACCCAGCGCCCCAGACGCTCTGAACCCCGCGATTCAAGTCGCCTGGGGCATGATGGTCAGAGACCGGATCCAGAAGGACATCTTCACGGGCGCGATGGCCAGAGGGCAGCCCAGGGAAGCTATCGCGTTAATTCAATGCGCCAAAGCCCCCCTGCGGTTGTCCCACCCCGGCGACAACTCAAAGTTCCAGCGGCCCCCCAAAGCGATCCAAACAGCGGTATTCAACCGGCAACTTCGTTTGATCTCTCCTCAACTGGGACGCGAGTGGGGCTCGCTAATGGTTCCCCATCCCCCCAGACCCAAGGGAATGGCAATTACTATCAAGATCCCCGCTATGGTGATCCATATCGGCAAAGCCAATCCCCTCAATACCCATCCCCATATTCGCCTGCACCCACGGCTCAACCGTCACCCAATCGCCATCGGCATTTGTCGCCTCAGCCACCTGCACTCCAGTCACCTACATCCCAGGCATCTGCACCCCAGGCACCCCAATTTCAGAACAAAGTAACGCCCCTGCGGCCTCGGGGGGAGCGGCCACTCTCGACGCCTGAAGCCTCGCCGTATCGCAGCCGTGACGATCGCAGTCGTGAGGATCGCCTCCCCCGTCGGACGCCCCGTCGAACCCAACCGCTACTGCCGCGACCGTTGCTGATTCCCATCCGGTTATTGATTTTAGGAGTCGGCTTGGCTGCGATCGCGGGTACACTGCTCTCCATTTTGAGCCCCGAGCAAGCAGACTATGCCCAAAATACTGGGGCACCGCCCCCCTCGGCTGAAGCTGCGGCAACCGAGGCAGCAAACACATCCCAGTCTCCCGGTTTCAGTGCTAATGCCCTACCCCTGGGTACAGAGTTGGTGCATGTCCAAGACACCTTAGAAGAGTTGGTAACCCTCACCCCTGGTCTCACCCAATCGGTATTTATGGTGAATCTAGATTCGGGAGCTTATGTAGATGTTGACGGGAGCCAGTCCATGCCCGCCGCCAGCACGATCAAAGTGCCGATTTTAGTTGCGTTTTTGCAGGCCGTTGACCGGGGCACCATTCGTTTGGATCAGTCTTTGACCCTCAATCAAGAAGATTTGGCAACGGGCTCAGGCGATTTGCAAAACCAGCCCGTCGGTAGTCAATATTCGGCGCTGGAAGTCGCTAGCCTGATGATCATTACCAGTGACAACACGGCTACGAATATGATCATTCAGTTATTGGGGGGGCAAGACGGGCTCAATCGTCAGTTTCGCGATTGGGGGCTGACCGAAACAGTACTGCGTAATCCGCTACCCGACTTATCAGGTACAAATACGACCAGTACTCAGGATTTAGCCAGTTTGATGGCCAGAATTGATCAGGGGCAATTGTTAGAACTGAGATCGCGCGATCGCCTGTTTTCCATCATGCAGCGTACCAAGAGCCGCAATCTAATTCCATCTGGCGTGGGTACTGAGGCGTTAATTGCCAACAAAACTGGCGACATTGCCTCGACGCTGGGGGATGTTGCGCTAATCGATTTACCCAATGGCACCCGCTATGCCCTAGCTGTGCTCACGACTCGTCCTGATAATGATGGTCGGGCCAGGGAATTGATTCGTCGGGTTTCCCAAGAGGTGTATCAAGAGCTCAAGCAGCCGACGGCCCCGACTGGTGGAGAACCGCCAGTGGAAGTGCCTAACGTGGAAAGTGAGGGAAGTTTGGTGCCTCAGGGGTAAATCGCAGCTTAGTTGGAAGGCGGGGTTCGAGAGTCTCAGGTATTGCCTCAGCTTCAGCTTCAACTGTTCGAAGAAGCCATTTCGCGATCCTGCACTAAAGATGACGGTGCCATCAGCCGCTGGCTCATTGAGACTTTAGCCGATTGAGCGATCGCTTTTTCTTGTCAATTGAACGCGATCGCCTACAGTGCCGCGTAGCCGAAGGTAACGTTAAACTGCGCGCACCAAATCACTACTGAGCTGTAGTCATCGACGTTTACCGTTTCAAGAATGGCATATCGCTGAGCCCCATTGAAGCTTTCAAGGGTGGCGATGGTCGTATAATCTTGGGCAACTACCAAACGATCCACAACTCAGGTGCATACGGTCGCGACAACCTGCTCACTACAATCCTTCCTCATGGCTAACCCCAAATCCTGCCCTACGGAATCGAGATTCTTTGAGCTGAAGTTAAAAGAGAATCTTTGCCAAGCGTTAGGATTTGATCAAGTTCTAGCCTAATCCCGACATCCAGGCGGATATCATGACGTTGGCAAGGCTTGTTCAACTTCAGAGTTTTAGTCAGGAGATTTAACCGATGCGTGTGGGCTTACAGTGTTCGCTGAGTGATCCCCATCTTGATGTAGCCCAACCGAATAGCCAGCGGCAGCTATCGATGGCGATTTCTGCCATCGTTGATCAGCCGGGGCGGAGTGCACCCCTTAACCTCTGTCTTGTGCTAGACCACAGCGGTTCAATGCAGGGCACCCCCCTGAGCCAGGTGAAAGAAGCGGCAAATCGAATTGTTGAAAGTCTTTCTCCTAGCGATCGTCTCTCGATTGTTGTGTTTGACCATAAGGCTAAGGTGCTGATTCCCAACGCCCCCGTCGCCGATCCGATCGAAGTCAAAAGCAAACTGTATTCCCTCAAAGCCTCTGGCGGCACTTGTATTGACGATGGCCTGAAGTTGGGTATTGAAGAATGTGCCAAAGGCAAACAAGACACGATTTCCCAAATTTTTCTACTGACGGATGGAGAAAACGAACACGGCGACGACTTGCGCTGTTTGAAGCTGGCTGAACTTGCCGCTGACTACACCATTACCCTCAACAGCCTGGGTTTTGGCGACCACTGGAATCAAGACGTGCTTGAGCGGATCGCTGATGCGGGCAGTGGCAGTCTGACCTATATTCAGGAACCCGAAGACGCGATCGCCGAATTTAGCCGCCTCTTCACACGCATTCAGTCCGTCGGGTTGACCAATGCCTACCTCAGTATTCAGCTCTCAGATGCCGCTCGTCTGGCAGAACTCAAACCCATTGCCCAAGTTGCGCCAGAAACGATTGAGCTATCGGTAATTCAAGAAGCCAATCAGGTTTTAGTCCGCTTGGGAGATTTGATGGTGGATGCCCCCCGCGTGGTCTTGGCCAATCTCTATATTCACCAGTTGCCCCCCGGCGCCCATCCCATTGCCACCGTGCAAGTGCGCTACGACGATCCCGCCTTAGGCCAAACTGAGCTGACTTCAGAATCAATTCGGGTTGAGGTTACGGGACAGGCCCAGTATCAGGCGACGCCTAATCCTCACGTACAGCAGCATGTGCTGGCGCTAGCCAAGTATCGACAAACTCAAATTGCTGAAACCAAACTGCAATCGGGCGATCGCCAGGGCGCAGTTACCCTGTTGCAATCGGCAGCCAAAACCGCGCTGCAAATGGGCGACCAAAACGCTGCCACCGTGCTGCAAGAAAATGCCACTCGCCTGCAATCTGGAGAAGCTCTGTCGGAACGCGATCGTAAACAAACGCGTATTGCCTCAAAAACCACCCTACAGTGATGTCCGGTTAACTCCCCGGTCAACGGACAATGACTATTGACTACCGCCTCTTATCACCCACGGATACCCCCATCCTGTGGGAAATGCTGATGTACGCTGCCCATGAGCCATCGATTAAAGCTGTGCAGCAAAATCCCGAGCTAGCAAGATACAGCCTCAATTGGGGCCGACCCGGGGATATGGGGATCTTGGCCCAAACCCTCACACAACCCGTCGGAGCCGCGTGGTTGCGACTGTGGTCCGATAGTGAGAAGGGATACGGCTATGTTGATGCAGAGACGCCCGAACTCGCGATCGCGGTTGCCCCTAATTATCGGGGTCAGGGTGTTGGAACCCAACTTCTAGAAAAGGTTTTGGCTCAAGCTCGCCCCCATTACACCACCGTATCCCTCAGCGTCCGCGAGGATAATCCGGTGTTAAGGCTCTATCTGCGGTTGGGTTTCGTAAAAGTTCCCAACAGTGATGTTTCTAATCGAACGGGCAGCACTTCGTTCACAATGGTCTACGCTACCAATTTAGAATTTTAGATGTTTTGCCAAGAGGTTGTAGCCTCTCTGTTTGTGGCCGTTAAAACGTGAAAAAGTAGCCTTTGGAAGGCCAACATAAATTCTGATTGCTGTATTTGTCTACTCTTGTAGTTCTTGTGGCAACGCCGTAGGTCGAACTTCTAAGATTTCTGTTTCACCAGTGCGTTCAATTTCCACTTCTAGTACTTCGCCGATGCTGCTCGATTCAACTTGATTTTGCACTTCGCTGGCATCCTTTACCGAGTTGCCATTGATGCGCTTGATAATGTCTCCCTGTTTCAATCCTGATGCTTCGGCGGGGGTGCCTTCCATCACCCGCACAATGATCACCCCTTCCGCTTGCTCAACTTTGAAATCCAGCTCTTCGTCTTGGTTGATCTGCTCTTTCATCTCAGGGGTGAGGTTGACCATTTGAATCCCTAAATAGGGATGCTGGACTTCTCCAGTTTCAAATAGCTGATCAGAAATCCGCTTGGCTGTTTCGATCGGGATGGCAAAGCCTAATCCTTGGGCGTTAGCGCGAATGGCGGTATTCATGCCAATCACCTCCCCTTGGTCGTTAAGCAGTGGGCCACCAGAATTACCAGGATTAATCGCAGCGTCGGTTTGGATAAACTGAACCCGCTTGTCAGGTACACCCACTTGTGAACTGCTGCGACCCAGGGCACTAATAATGCCTGCCGTAACCGTATTATCGAGGCCAAGGGGATTACCAATGGCGATTGCCCATTGCCCTGGAGCCAAGTTTTCCGTTGATCCGAGCTGCACTGTGGGTAAATCAGTCGCTTCAATTTTAATCACAGCCACATCAGTGACCGGATCTGACCCCATGACTTTACCGTCAAAGGTACGGCCATCTTTGAGCGTGACTATCACCTCTGTTGCCCCTTCAACTACGTGGGCATTGGTAATCAAACGCCCGTCATTAGTGAGAATAAAGCCAGACCCAGTGCCTTGCTCAATGCGCTCAGGGGTGGGGGCTGCGGGCGCCTCATCCCCAAAAAAGCGCTTAAACAGGGGATGTTGTTGAAAGGCATTAGGTAGCCCGCTAACGGTACGAGCCGAATCAATCCGAACGACGGCAGGGCCAACTTGTTCAACGGCTTCAGCAATAAAATTAGGATTGCTTTGCAGCGGCAACCGACTTTGCGCCAAGGCGGGCTCTTGCTGGTTGGCAGTTTGCAAGGCAGTCGTTATGGTCTCCGCTTGAGGAATCGTTGCGTCACTCGACGTTTCGGGAGATGGGGACATCAGGATCTGATAGCTGGCAATGCCTAGTCCGCTACCCGTCGCCAATAACCCTACATAAAGCCCCAACTGTTTTAACGAGAGAGCCATCTAAACCGTCCTATAGCCAATTGCGTTGATATGTTGCCTCTACTCTAGCGAATTCCTCCACTTTGGCGGATTTAAACTTGATGCGACTGAATCTTTTGGTGTGGGCTTGCGTCAACGTTGATAGTTAGAGGTTTAAAGCCTCTAGGGTCAGCGTTAGGCTAGGGCCAGAGGTCTTTCTAAAGGTTTTTTTAGACGTGGCTCATCGCCATTATGCACCGATAGACCAGTCTCCCCCACTGACTCTGTATTATTCTCGTTGTTCCCATGCGTGTCCGATTATCGATTCCTATCCGATACCTGTCGCTGGCCCGGTCTTTAACCATCGCAGCCAGCAGTATGATCTGCTTCGGCGTTGTCCAACCGAGCGTCATGGCCCTAATGCTGGCCCCAACCTCCCCGATTGGAACCAAGCAGACCTCTGACACACCTGTCGAGTCCAGGGACAATCAGGGCACTCAACTTTGTCGTGACCCGGCCTTAGAACGGGTGCGCCAACATACCGTTGCTGAGGGAGAGACCTTAGACGCGATCGCGCAGCAATATCGCTTGATTCCCGCTACGCTACTCGGGTTTAACCCAGCGCTGCAACAACGGCAGATCCAGGTAGGCGATCGCTTAGATGTTCCACCGTTCAACGGCATTCGAGTGCAGGTACCCAGCGGGCAAACCTGGGTACAAGTCGCCGAAGCCTATGGGATTGGCGCAGATGTGTTGTTTGAGGTGAATGGCTGTGGCGCTACAGTGCCAGCCAATATCTTTGTGCCTGGGGTGAATTGGTTCCCAGGGGTGGCAACCACCAGTACTGCTGCCACAGCGCCCACGGATCATGGCTTAAACGGATACCCACTACCTGAGCGAGCACCCATTATTTTGGGTTACGGTTGGCAACCGGACCCCACAGGCAATCAACCGATCTTTAGCAGCGGTGTAGCTTTGGGGGCGATCGCGAATATATCCGTGTTAGCTGTGGGGGATGGGGTAGTCGCCTTTGCGGGTGCCCAGCCCGATGATTCCTCAAGAAATTTGGTAGTGATTAACCACGACCAAGGGATACAAACCCGCTACGCCAACTTGGGTGAGGTCAACGTTTCGGTGGGGCAACGGGTCAGCCAAGGGACTCAGTTGGGTCGGTTGGGGGAGGCAAATCAGGGGAGTGATCGGCAGCGATCGGCACTCTATTTTGAAGTGCGTACCAATTCTGAGCTGGGCTGGGTTGCCCAAAACCCCCAACGCTATATCCCTGAACTCGGCTTGCGCTAAATATAAGCACTAGTAATTTTGTAGCATTATTGTCAAGTAACGCCTACAATTGCCGTTAACGCTTACCAGTAGCGGCCTATGCGGGATAGCGCCTATGACCCAACCCCCAAAGCCATCGGCTGATTTAACGCGAACCCTATTCTCTGGGGGAAACTTCGCCCTATCGCCAACAGGCCCACTCAGGCCTGCCTTTTGGTATAACCTTTTGCGCCATCGACCGTTTTGGTTGTTAGGGGCGCTTTGGTTCTGCTGCTTGTTAATTTCAATGGTTGCCATGGGGGGACTGCTCGATCCTGGGGTTGAGGCAGAAAAAGCGCCCCCTACTGTTGAAATCCCCACCACTGTTGGGCCTAGGGCCGTTACAGATCCAGAAGGCTTCACGACCTATGCTGAGACTCCTGATGGTGCTGATGCGACCTCTGAAACCCCATTGGGTACAGAAATCGAACCTGCCTTAGAAGCTAAATTAAGCCCAGCCGTTTTGCTTGCCTTCATCGGCATTTGTAGTAGTGGCTGTTGGCTGCTATCTCGTTATTTACAAGCCCCACGCCATTTACCTAAAGCGCGGATGCGCCAGCGGAAATCTCGCGCTGTTCAACCCGAAGCCAACCCAACCGTCTCCGCCGCAGTAGCTATTCAACCCCCTGTTAAACGACTGAAGCCGTTTGACTCAGCTCAGGTACCGTCACTCTATACAGACGGTAAATTGCCCTGGAAAACTGCCCAGGCCTTTAGTCCTAGGTCGTCCCAATCAACTGAAATCCCTCAGGTGCAAAATTCACCCCCCCCTTCCCCTTATCCCCCCATTTCTCCATCTCCCTCGACCCCATCGGGCACAGCATCAACCCCAGGCAACCCAGAGACGGAAACTCGGGCTGAAGCCAGCTTAGTCTCTGAAGAGGCTACCCATGCCCTTGACTGGCCAGAGGGTAGCATTGCCCACCAAATGGATTTGCGCCAGCGGCGATCGCTCTCTTCTCTGCTATAGCCAGTAAGTTGGTTCCCCTCCCCGTTGTTTTCCATCCTGACTATGTGTCGCCACTGCCGCCGGGTCATCGGTTTCCGATGGCTAAGTTTGGGCTGATTTGTGATTTGCTACTTGCCGATAGGGTGGTCAGCACCCACGACATCTATTATCCAGGTGCCCCCATCGCTGAGTGGATTGAACTTGTCCACCAGGCTGACTATGTGGCAGCTTACTGCAACGGCAGCTTAGCGGCCAAGGCCCAACGCCGCATTGGCTTACCCTGGAGTCCAAATCTAGTCAAACGGACCTGTACTGCCGTGGGTGGGACGATTTTAACGGCGAAGCTGGCCCTAAAACGGGGGATTGCCTGCAATACTGCTGGGGGGACTCACCATGCGTTTCCAGATTATGGTGCGGGGTTTTGCATTTTTAACGACCTCGCGATCGCGGCTCGAGTCTTACAAACTCAGCAGCTCGTCCGAAAAATCTTGATTGTAGATCTCGATGTCCACCAAGGGGATGGTACCGCCTGGATTTTTCGCGACGATCCCAGTGTGTTTACCTTCTCCATGCACTGCGGCGTTAACTTTCCACTACGCAAGCAACAAAGTGATTTGGATGTGCCCCTAGCAGAAGGCACCGGAGATGAAATCTATCTAAAAAAATTGCGTGATCACTTACCCGATTTGCTCACCCATATCAAACCCGATTTAGTGCTCTACGATGCCGGGGTTGATACCCATTACGGCGATCGCCTGGGCAAACTAGCGCTGACTGATATGGGGCTATATGCAAGGGAAACTTATGTTCTAGAGACCTGTGTTGCCGCTGGCTATCCCGTGGCCTGCGTTATCGGCGGCGGCTACGCAGAAGATATGACTGCCTTGGTAAACCGTCACGCCCTGCTGCATCGAGCCGCTGCAGCAGTTTACAGCAAGTATCAATTGTAGAATTGATCAGGTGGGCACTTTATCTGTCACCCGTTGATAGAGACAAACGCCAAATGCTATATTAAGAAACGCGATTCATGGCGAGCGTAGCCAAGTGGTTAAGGCAGTGGATTGTGATTCCACCATTCGCGGGTTCGACCCCCGTCGTTCGCCCTTATTACAGCGATCGGGTTTCAAGACTTGCCAAAATCTTGCCAAAAATGAGCGGGTTTTTGGGCCTGATAAAGTTGCTTAGAAAAGCAATTTTTAGCGCTTTAAGGTTCAGTAGGCATAATCCCCTAGATGCGGTGCGTCGCCAGCAAATCTAGGGAGGACTCCATGGAAAAGAACAATATTGCTGCGATCGTCATCGTCGTGGTGCTGGGTTTTGTTAGCACCACCCTGGGTTTGGCCCTGATTCTCAGGCCATCCCCTCAAGTCGTTGCACAGCCTGAGGTAGAAACTACGGAGGAGCCGCAAGCCCCAGCAGCCAGCACGCCTGCGGTGGTTGACACAGAGGATTAAGTTGAACTTTAAACACGGGAATTCCCGTGTTTAAAGTTAAG
This sequence comes from Cyanobacteria bacterium P01_A01_bin.123, assembly GCA_039815185.1. Lineage (GTDB taxonomy): Bacteria > Cyanobacteriota > Cyanobacteriia > Phormidesmidales > Phormidesmidaceae > JBCBZT01. The sequence continues at coordinate 136,595 of JBCBZT010000005.1, forward strand.
CGGTCACCTGTGCAGATAGAATTTGCTCAACTTTAAAGAGGTTTCGTAGCTTCTCGGCCTCGATTTCAGCCAAAGCCAGCACCTGACTATGCTTGAGTAGCTCTCCCATGCAAGATTGGTATTCAGGGTCAGTGGCTTCGATCTCAAGTCGCGCCGCCTTACGTTTGTCGGCATTGGTCAGACTCTTATCCTCGCTGATCTCTACGGCAATCCGGGCCTTGCAAGCCTCTAGTGCCCCGGTCGCCATCCTTGCGTGCTCCCGAGCGTCCACTACTAGTTTCTGGGCTTCGGCGATCGCGTTCGGATATTCAATTAGTTCCATATTCAAACCTTTGGTTATGATGGTGGCGCCACACCCGGCATCCCCATCGCACTCCGGTGGGGTTTTACATTTCTACCCGCAGACTCTCATCCTACTAGCTCTGGAAATACAGAAAGCGCAGGCTTCGCGCCCCAGTCGGTTCGCCACAGCCCCGGCGTACATTTTTGTTTCCTAGGAGTTTCTCGTTTGTCGGATGGGATCGATCGCCAAACCTTCCATGCTTCAGGATTGGCGCGAATAGCATCAACACTCCAGTAATCGCGTCCCTCAAATAAAAACTTACGATTGCTGTTGTGCCAAGTGTCTTCAAGTATGTCGGTCGGGCACCAAAAACCCAGTACTTCGACATCGTACTTTTCGGCAAGGTCACGCCATCCCTGGTATGTGGCGGCTTGCCAAGGTTCAAACAATCTTCTGAGATTTTGAATGTATCCCCCTCCAGCTATTTTGTTTGACCAAACGAGGGTGTCCCACGCGATCGTCTCGTCAAATAAAATCTTCAGCGGCTCTTGACCCATCGCTACGAACTGGCCACTGAGCTTCTTGATGCGAACGAGCAAGGTTTCAATGGCAGAAATAGTCAACGGGTGGTAGCACTGGTTGTGCAGCTGAACCGCGATCCCGTCAATGGGGACACCCTTCGCCCTAGCCATAGAAACGTAATTCAGTAGCACCCCCCATCGACTCGTATCCTGTGGCCTTAGCTCCTTAATAAGCAAGGTCGCGTTAGGGTTCGCTTCACGAGCAAGGTGGAATGATTCATCAATCCACCAATAATGATGCTGCTTTGCCCAAGGCACATTGCGCATCCAGACACCAGTAGGCCATAGTTCGTTCGCCACATCCCAGTATTTGACTTGAGGTAGTGCACTTACGATGCCTTGAATCCATTGTTTCTGCGCCTCCCATGCTTCACTAGGGTTTCGGTATAGGCTGCGAACCCATTCAGGGATGGCATTGGGCGCTGTTAGCGCTCCGCCGTGGGTGAGTTTGTTGTCTGCCCAGTCAATTGCGTGCTGAATAGAACTCAAATCAAGTCCATTGCGGGTGTGTACCCTATTCTGATGCAGTTGCTTCAGTCTAAAGCCCTGTCCTCGTTCAACATGAGCCTTGTATTGTGGATCCTTTATGAGTAGGTCAGTCTCGACCGAAAATTGGAGCAGCATTAAATTACTGGATTAATTGTGCAAATGTATCCGCCAGAGCCGTCAGGATATGGTCGATTAGGCTTGAATCCGTCATCCCCGTCGTTTGCTCCACCTGTACAGCTAACGTCATAATCTTCGGGATAAGGTTCCTCTGGTGGTGGAGAAGGATCACAGTCTGCGCAGCACCCAACTAGCGCCCATCCCATGCCGTTATATTTGTAGGCACACTCAATCTCTGACGCGGGCGGGCCTGTCAGTTCTTGGGTTATGACATGAATATCTCCAACCTGCTTTATATCTGGCGGCGCGGGGCCAGTTGTGATTCTATTTCGCCGACGCCAGACACCATCCCACCATGCATAAACTGTGCCGTCACGAGTTATATGGAGTTGGCCGTTGTGAAGGCCATTGACGGTTGGGGCACCTAAAACAGCACGAGGCCCAATGGGATACCACTGTGGCTTAGTGGTAGTGGGATAATCGTTGAGCTTGATATACCACTGCAACGCTTCAACGCCGGGAACTGTCGCGCCACCTTCGTAGCCTACGTCTACGTAAAGATTGTTGAGTGAACCTAAGGACTGGGGCGGGGGGCCATCACCCATTAAGATCGTTACACCGCCCCCGGCAAACTCTACCCAAACTTGGTTCGTTGCATCCCAAATCCACAGCGCCAGAATGTTGTCACTGCCATCAGTCTGGACATAGCCGTCATTTGGGTATCGCGCCCGTAGCCCACTAGTGTTTGGGTTGTCCTCACCACGTTGAAAACCCGCATTTCGCTCATTAGCAGCTTCCAGTGCTGCTCCTATACTGCCGTCACCATTACCTAGTCGTGGTGTACTAGCCGCTAATCCTTGGTTGAACTGGATGGGGCTACCAATCGACAATCCTGAGTTAGTCTGCAATCCACGAGGGCGAACAGAGGTCTCAGCGCCTAGGGGCTGAACCCTATTCTGTCCGGCATAGACTGTCGATGCAGTTCTGGCACGGATTCGCTCGGCCCGCACGACCTGAGATTGGACGCGACGGGAGAGAACACCTGCTAGCCGATCTCTGGCACTCTGGATCATGGGGTATACCCCCCTGAGAGCCAGATGCCTTGACAATAAACGGCTGACTCAGTTGGCGTGTGCTCCCACGAAACACCGTTGGCAAGGAATTTGTAGGTGGTGCCACCATCAATCACATCCACCTGGAACAGCGGAAAATCAGCGTCAATCAAGGCATCCGTGATGGGTATCTTGATCTCCATACCCCGATACTCACCTACCGCTAAATCACGGTGCAGTGTGGCCATCGTGGTGCATTGGGCATTAGAGAACCCGAAGGGTACGGTGATCGGAAATGTGCGGGTACGTCCGCTGCTACCGCCTGGGTGGGTGAACGTTGCCTGCCCGATGTACTGTTGTTCTTCCTCTACAAATGGGCCTTCCCAGTATTCGGTTGCGGGTGGCGCATTCTCGCCTCTTCCCCCTGGACTGGGTGCAGATGGCGGGGCCACCATCAAGGCCCATAAGCTGGTCTGGGTCGTATCCGTGGCCGCATTTGAGAGGATCGCGGCTACTTGATTTGAGGTGTTGGACTTAAACTCACCATTGCCCAAGGGCGTCCAAGTTTGCGTCGATTTCCGTACAGTTTGAGTGTTGTACGGATTAGCGCTGAGGTCATCGTGCAGGATTTCAAGATCATCCTGCTCAACCACGATTTTGCTCACCACGTCGTTGGTGTAGGTGTAGGTCGTGGTGATGGTGGTGAGCGTGCGATCGCTCGTCTTGGGGCTGGCGTTGAGGTTGAATGCCCCCTGCGGTCGCCTGATGGTCTTGACGATGTTCAGCAGACGATGTGGAGCTGATGACGCATCATAGGTTTTGACTTCCGTCACCAAGTAGCTTTGAGTGTTGCCGCTCACCCCTTCTGGATCGAGATACACCAGCTCTGGTGGGGCTAGCACCTGCACCTGTGATGTTCTCGATACGGCTGTTGGCGGGTTGTAGGTATAGCTGTCGGTGTAATTGGTGGTGACGGTGTAACTGCCCGATTTGCCTGGGCCAAGGGTGGAGGCGTCTCCCGTCTCCACGTTCTGATCGGTGATGGGGTTGGCCAGTGCCGATAGTGTCGTCCCCACTGCATCAGCCCGGTAAACCTCTGCAGGGCTAGCCGGGTTCCCAAGTGGCCTGAAGACGCTGTCATTTGTGCCCAGGGTGATGGTCACCGTCGGATTGCCTGGGGTGAACGATAGCTGCCGTGAGCGCACTACTCCTGCTTTGTCTACGTAGAGGTAGCGAAAATCATTGCTGTAGGCCAATTCCCCGGCGACTCCGGTGTAGCTGCCACCATCTTTGGCGACCGGTACAGCAAGGCTATAGGGCCAGCTCCCCAGATTGATCGATGCATTGGGAACGTCATCGGCCTCTAGCAGGCTTTGGGCGATGGTTGCGGTGTTAGTGCTGGTGCCAACGCTAACGCCGCTCTGGTCGCCGTCTGGCCCCTGTACGTCCATCCAGGCTAACCAGCAACCCACATCTAGGGTGATGCGGTTCTGCTGGGGTGGGGCGGGCTCTCTCAGTAGCGTTAGGTAGCCCAGCGGATGATCTGAGTAGCTGGCATCTGAGCGTTGAATCTGAAGCCTGACTGATTGACCCGGTCGCCAGCGGGTGAAATTGGTGCGAGGGTCAATCGATTCAGGGTTAGTTAAATCCTCCTGAATCTCAATCTGACCTTCGATTTTGATTAGGCCGCTCTCGTCAATGCTGGTGTAGCCGAGTGAGGCGCTAACCCGACTGCCGCTCCAGTCTTGGGAGTCGCTACCGACAAGTAGCTTTAGACGGCGAGAGATGAGGTTTGCAAGGGCCAAGGGTCACGCCTCCACAAGCTGGAATATGACGCGCCGCGCTTCCTCGTCCGAGTCTGTCCATCGCCCAGCGATTCGTCGCCAGTTTCCTGGCACCTGAAGTTTGACCTTGAAAACGCCAAAGCCATACTCATACCCTGCGTTCCAGGACGGGTTGAGAGCGCTCAGCAGTGTGCGGCTATGGGGGGATGGCTCTGCATCTAGGTAGTCGATCTCGTCAATCAGCCGCAGCGCCCCATCGCGATAGGCTTTGTATTCGGCGTCTTGCCATTTGGCTAATGCTCCAAGCTGGATCGCCTCGTCCAGGGTGAGCATGACGGGCACAGTCCACAGATAGGTGGGCTCATAGCTTGGGCCGATAATCTGCGGTGTCCCTTCTGATGAACGCTCCTCAACTTCTGCGTAGCCAGATTCCGATCTCAGCGGCTCTGCATCATCATCATCAGGCCACAGGTTGAGGGTGATCGAGGGGATTGGTGTGGTCGCGAAGTCGGAAGCGCCCGCGCCAGGTATTCCGAGGGTGAGGTCGCCTGCGACCATCGAGGGAACCTCCCAATTGCTTCGGTGGGAAGATTCCTATGGAGTTTGGATGTCCTTGTTATCGTGGAAGTATGGACTTCAAGCCCCAAGACCCTATCAAATACTTGGAAGGCGGCAAATGGATTGACGCCATTGTTATGGCTTATGCCGCCCCATTACTGAAGGTTGGCGTTGAAGTAAAGTGTCAGGGCAACGAGCGCTATCAAGTCGTTTCAATTAATTTGGCATACCCTGAGCAATGGCGATTGATTGGCCCGCCTTTCTAGAGCCCCGATCGCCTCACCATCTGGGCCATACGCTCCATCTCCAAACCTACAACGTCCTGTTGGGGTTGCTGGGTTTGCAGGGTGTAATAGGCTGGCGGTAGCTTTGCCGATCGATTGCTACGCACCTCATCAATCAGTGTCTGCATTTGCCGCTCAAGCCTTGCGGTACTCATAGCCACCGGAGCAGCCACCCCAGCGGTAAAGCTACCCATGGGGGCCATCAGGTTGGCAGCATCACGAGCGCTAAGGGCTTCTCTGACCAAAGCTCTGGATTGTTGCTGGCTGACCACCCGGGTCCCACGTGGAGGTACCAGGAATTCATCTTTGTGAACTTGCACCAAGCCACCTTCGGCCACGCCTCCAGACCTGAGGCTTTGGGCTGAGCTATCGCTACGAGCACTCTCCAGAATCGCAGCCACCCGCTCAGCATTCTGGCGATCAAGCCGCCGCTGCTCATCCTTGAATTCCCGCTCCCGATCGCGCTCTGCATCAGCAAAGGCTTCCTCTAGCGCCCGTTGCTCATCCTCGAAGGCTCGCTGGGCATCCTCGGCTATCTGCTGGCGTTCCTCTTCAAGGTCTGCAATGCGTTGGGCTGATTGCTCGCGCAGGTCATTCAGCCTGAGTTCCTGGGCCTCTTTGAGCTGTTGGAGCTGCTCTTCATCGGCAATACGCTTCTGTTGCTGGGCTTCCTGAAACGCCTCCTGCTGGGCTTGTAAGCCGTCCTCAAAGTCTTGTCTGGCCTGCTCTAGTGGAGATAGCTCTAGCTGACCGTTGCGATCTGCCTCGGCTAGGACACTGCCTGAATTGTTGAGTACCTCTTGCTCAATTTCTCGCCGTCGCCGTAGTTGCTCGTCTTCGGCAGCGAAGCGTTCTTCAAGGGCCCTTTCCTCCTCAGCATTAGCAGCCTGGTCTAAGGCAATGCGGCGCTCAACCTCTTGATTGAGGGCAGAGAATTCACGGTTGCCTCGATCGCGAATAGCGGCGATCTCCTCCTGAAACGCCCGCTCCTCATTCTGGCGTTCTTGGTCAAGGCGGCGCTGGAGCTGGGCAACATCTTCGGCGTCCCGACGCTGCTGGGCGGCTATCTTGGCCTCAGAATCTTCCCTGAGCTTTGCAACCTGCTCCTCGGTTTGCTTTTTGAAAGCCGCTTGCTCCTCGTCAAATCGGGCTTCATCTTGCCGTGCTCGCGCTTCCTCGGCCCGTTCTCGCTGGAGGGCCGAATCATCGAAAGCCCGCTCGGCAGCTTCAGCAGCGGCACGGCGTTGCTCTTGGAGGGAGTCGGCTTCCGCTTTGGCCGCAGCTTGAGCGGCCTCAATTCTCGCCTGTGATGTGGATTCAGCAACATCTACCCGTTGCTTAGCGATATTTTCCTCAAGCTGTAGCAGCTCCTCTTGATCGTCGGCGCTAATTGTTCCGGCGTCTGCAAGGGCTTGCAGCTCACTAAGTCGCTCTTGATTGAGCCTCAGCCTTCTATCTAAGAAGCTCTGCTCGCTGGCCAATCGCTCCTCTTGACTGGCATCTTGATTGGCCAATCGCTCCTGTTCTGCTAGCTCCTCTAGCCTCAAAAGCCTCAGTCGCTCTTCGAGGGAGTTTTCTTGGCTTCTGGTGGAGTCTTCTAGGTCATTTGACGTCGCTGCTGTGCTGCTGCTAACAACGTTTCTCAGTCCTTGATATGCCCTGGCAAGTTCATTAATAGTGCCTGCTACTCCCCCAGTCTCAACTACCTCAGGAAACTGACCTAGAACGCCCAATGCTTGAAGGGCTTGGGCGCGTAACTCTTGGATGCTGTCAATAAATCCAGTGATCTGATCGATGGCCGGCCCAAAGATGTCGGCTGCGGTTTCTCTGACCTGATCAATGAACTTGATTAGAGCCCCAATTTGGTCAATCAGGTTAAGGACGGGGCCGATCGGGCCTTGCATGGCAGCGGCAAAGCGCTCACCAAATACCGGAATCCCTTCGGCTGCGTCCTTTATTTGATTGAAGGCGGTTATCAGGTCAAACAGAAACTGCACCGTTTCTCCAACGACCGTGATCGCCGTGCCAATACGTTCAATGTTTTGGGCAAATTGGTTGATATTGGCGTCATTGCTCAGGAAGTCGGCGAAGGCATCAACCAGCCCAGCGAGTTGATTTGTCGCAGTGTCGAGAACAGACGCGATCGCCTGCCCAAGTCGCTCTGCAATCTCCGGGTTCTCCTCAAGTACACTTCCTAGCCTCTCCCCGGCCTGGTTAAGCGCGTCAAAGCCTTCGCTAGCGTCGGTTGTGGCCTCAAGTAAGTCTCTAGAGAACTCCACTACAGCCAGCTTGATAGGTGCTAAGGCTTGCCCGAACTCCGTCAGCGCAGCGCTGATTTGACCTTCCAATAACTCAGCTTGGCGCTCTAGGGATTGGTTGATGATCTCAAGTGATTCATCAACCGCCCCTGCTGAATTGCTCAGGTTTTCAAGAGTCTGCGCATACTTGCCATCAACCTGACCGAGTAGGGCTAAGATGGCTGGCGCACCTTCGTCGCCAAAAATCTTTTTGGCTAGCTCAAGCTGCTCTTGATTGTTCAGGTCTTGGGTTGCCGCTGCAAAGTTGCGGATAGTCTCCTCAAAACCCCTGAAGCTACCGTCCGCGTTGAATGCTAGGTTATCGACCCCGTCGATCTTCGCGGCTAGCCCACCTAGCAACTCTTCAGCCTCGCCGCTGGGGGCTGATAGCCTTAGTAGGGAGATTCTTAGTCCTGTAGCTGCGGTAGCTGCCGAAAATCCACCGTCACGTAGCGTTGAAAATCCCGCTGCAAGTTGGTCGAAGTCAGCATCCAGAGTGCCGGCCAGCGGCCCCACATCCTGAAAGAACTGGAAAAACTCTTCAATCCCTTGCGCCGAGCCCGCTGCCGTGGTGTTGATCAGCGTGTTCAGCTTGTCGGTGATACTATCTGCCGACTCGCCCAACTCTTCAAAGTTGTTGATGCCCGTCTGCACCACCCGCCCAGTCAGTACCGGGTCTTCGCCCAGTACATCGGACAGCTTGGTGATGCCCGCTAGGTTGGTCTCTACGTCGCTGGCGGTGGCTCCTAGCGTCAGTAAGGCTGTTGATAGAGCCGCAACACTAGCAGGCGTTTGGCTGGTGATAGCCGCAAGCTCTTTGGCCTGCTCCCCAATTCGCCCAATCTGCTCAGCGCTGGCGTCTGACTTGGCGTCGAACTCAGTTAATGCAGTCTCAAACGCCTCAAACTCTGTGATTGCCTGCCTGAGAGTATTGGCGACAGAGGCGATCGCCGCCTGAAAGCCCTGCACCGCGACCTGGGTGAGCTGCTGGCCAATCCCCTGGGCAATGCCCTGAAAGACCCCGCTAAGCCCCTGTGCCTCTTGCTTGGCCTTAGAGGTCTCCGCCTGTACCCGCTTCAGTTCTGCCGCAACCTGGGCCGCTTCTTTATCGCTCAGCTTGTATTCCTGAGCCAACAACCCCGCTAATCGATTAGCTTTTTCGGTTTCCGCGTTGACCTTTTGGATCGCTCTCTCAACGCCTTTTATTCCGCCGATTGAGGCAGTGTCGGCGTTGACCTTGATCTTTAGCTCGGTGTCTACCACGACTACTGAAGGGATGTGTCGTGGCGAGAGTTCCTAGGCGATTGAGTCTGGGGCGCTGCTCGATACTTGGCCCGCGCCTTGGCCCTTTGGTCTTTGGCCCAATTCTTGAACTCGGCCTTACGCCGCTCTTCTGGCGTTTTTCGCTGCCAGTTCGATTCCTCTAGGACTGCTAGGACTTCGCGGAATGGCTTAGCCGTTGCCACCTGATAGGCAAGTTCCAGATTGCCGCCGCAGTGGGAGGCGATCGCGGCTATGAGTGTCACCCGGTCGGTCTTGCCACTGTCGCCCTTTTCGCTGCTGGGATGACGCGGTTTGGGCGGTCGATTGAGGGTTTGGAGAGGAGCCTCGATGATTTCCCCGCCTTCTCGGCGATGAAAGATGAGCCAGCTCATCTCACGCGGCGTCACCCAGTCCAAGCTGATGCCGTTTAGCTCCAGGATGCGATCGCAGAGGTACTGAAACCGCTGGTGTTCACGGTAAAGGTCATCGACGGTTAGCTCGTTCGGGGCATCATTGGCGATCGCCCGGATTTCCTCCAGTCGATCCTCAAACTCGAAAATGCCAGTGACTGAACAGCCACTGGCAATGTGGTAGCGCCCCCCGCGCCCGCGAAACTCAAGTTCGCCAGAGCGCAGGAAGCAATAATCGTGCTCTCTCCTCTCCTCAATCCAGGGCACTAGGAAGTTACCCCAGTATCAAGGTTGAAAATCTCAAACGGCTGCTCCCATCCGCTGGGGGTTTCCGCTGCGAACTCAACACTCAGAGTCGGTACGTCCTCACTCAAGTCGATATTGGGGCGTGACTTACGAGAGAGGGAAGGGAAGTGAATTACCCAATTGTCAGTTGACTCAGGGGTGTGGAGCTTCCCAAGGAAGCTGATTTTGCCGTACTTCGTCGCAGTTCCAGAGCCCCCATAGGCGGCGATACTGGTGTAGTTAGTGGGCACGCTATAGCTGATGGGAGCATTCGCTCGGTCGGCGTGAAGCACCAGCTTGTTGCCCGTGGCATCCACTTGCACTTCGCTAGCGCTAGCTGGTGCCGTAGAGGCATCGGCGGTGTGGATTAACGATTCCGGTTGCCCCCAAGTCCCAAAAGCGTTGACGTAAGCTTTGATGTAGTTGAGGTTGCCTGCTGTGATGGCGGCATCAGCAATCTCAAAAGCTGCGCTGGCAGGCACTGTAGCCTGCTTAAGTAACGGCAAAATAACGTTGGTTTGAGTTTTGGGAAACTCATTCAGTGCAAAGCCGAGCTGCGCCCAATCGGTGTACTGAGTGCTGAGGGTGAGCGTGTCGGTCACCTCGCTCTCTGCTGAGGATTTGGTCTTTCGGACGCCCTTAACGTAGCCCTTGGCTTCGCGGTTCTCAGACTCGCTGGTGAAGGTGAAGTCAAATAGGAAAAGCTCAATCAGTCTTTGTGCCACTTCCCCACCGCTGAGGTTTAGGGTTTGGGCGTAGCAATCGCCGAGGCCGGAAAGCATAGGAATCTCTCTCGCGATGGTTGGTCGCGGGGAGAGTTCCTATGCTGGGCGAGCCCTATTCGCTGGCGTCTTCCTTAGCTTCAGGCTCAACAAACGCCACAATCTTGCCTTGGCCCAGTAGCGCTTGGGTGACGGGGTGATCGGCAGGTAGCGTGACGCGATCGTTCATGTACTTCATCCCGCCTAGGTCTTTAAAGTTGATGTCGCCTTTGCAGACGAACTCGGCGTTTTCAACGGGCGTAGTTTTCTTGGTTGTAGGCATAGTAAAAATCCTTGAAACGTTTCGCTGCGAGGATTCCTAGCCGACGCCGCGAATCATCATGGGGAACTGAAAGCCTATTTCAAACTCCCAGTCCGAATCTGTTCGGCCAAGGAACTTGAAGCCGCTGCTGTAGCGCATTGCCCCGCATTTGGGCGGGCAGAATCCAATCAGATATTGGCTAATTTGGTTTTGTAGGTCGAACAAATCACCGTCGCCCCTCAGTCCACGTACCCGCCCGTAGATCGTGGCAATGCGGGTAATAGCCTGAATTCGTCTATTGGCCCCAATCTTGCCCTGTGGCTTCTCGTCGAAACACACCAGGGTCAAAACCCCTTTACTCGTGGATTCTAGAAGCTCGCCGTACTCTTTGGGCTTCTCGGGCAAGGCATGGACGATCAGCCCGGTGTCGCGCAGGAATGCAAGCCGATCGACAATTGCTTGCTCGATCTCAACAGGATTGGGATTAGCCATCTACGTGCCTCTTCAGGATTTGCTCAATTGCATCGATATGCCGCTGGGCAAAGCCCATGTATCGGCGCTGCGGCATACGCTTAGTCCCTCGCTGATGCCAGAGTCCAGCGGTTCGATTAGCCGTCGTTTCTACACTTGACTGCGTTGCGCTGGCTGGGCGAGCTGTGATGCCAGAAACCAAGGAGCTGGTGTCTCTGAGGATGGCAGATGGAGCCTTGCGTTTCCGCTTCTGGATCAGTGTTGACTGCGCTAACGGTTGCCATGGGTTGCCGTCTGGGTCTTGCTGCTTGGCGAAGTTCTCCTTGGTCTGAGCCTCCATGTAAAGCGCTGCCTCGTTGAGCGCAGGCGTCCAATCCCTAGTCCGGTCTTCCACATCAGCGATCACCCGCAGCACTGCGTCGGCTTCGGTTTCAAGTTCAAACATCGGAACTTTCCCCCCAAATCACACGAGCCTTAAATGTGCCGCTCAGCTTGGCCCCGAGCGCTGCTGTCACTGCTGTGTACGGCGACTGCACTACGGCAGCCAAGTAAAACTCACCCTGTAACTCGTCAATCGTTGCCGTGGCCTTACTCCCTGGCGGTAGAGAGGGAGGTAGCGCTGATGGATCAATACAACGCCCTTCAAGTTGAACCTCGTGAAGCTCGCTGCTGTTGTCGGATTGAGCGCGTGACGACTTCGGCACCAAGTAGGCACTCACTACCAGCGGCTGAGTGATCGTCGAGGGGTTCCCCAGGTTGTCTTCTTTTTTCTCGCCTATAGGCACCTGGAATGTGAGAGTGGCGTTTGCGGGAAAGACAGAAGCCATTTGGGTAGTGGCATAGCGTCGCTGCGAGAGTTCCTATTGGACTAGGAATTCTTAGATCGCATTCCCCGCGTGATCGCTTTATGGCAGCACCCAGCCTATCTGGATTGACAGCTTTTGTAACCACTCAAAGTGATTTGACCCCAGGGTCTGCTTACTCATCAGGATTTGCAGTGCATTCGGTTGCCAGTTCGACAACAACTTATGGGACTGGCCCACGCCTCAGAGGGTCTGCTGGCACGTCTTTACCCAACATAGGGACAGCTCGGTATGAGCCTGCATCTAGCTTTGACATGTCTGGCAGTGGTTGCTTGGTTGGAATGTTTCGATTGTCTTTTGATAACAGTGCAACGACGCAAGCCGAGAATGGCCTAATTGTTGGCTGGAGTGATGGTTCTTCGACCGAATTGTTTTCGATTAGTGGACTAGATTTGAGTCCAGAAGGAGATCCTTTTGATTATTTTGCTTTGTCTGGTGGCATTACCCCAGATCTTTCGGAAGGGTCGCCAAACCTAGGGAGTTTAACTCAAGCTATTTTCGGGGCGAGTAGAAACCTCGCGAGTGGGGGAACTGCCCCTAACTGGATATTTGATCAGGTCTACTGGGTAAACGATTTAACTCTGTTAGACGGAGAAATAGCAAACCCATCTTCATTTTTGTGGCTTAAATCAGAGATTGACAATCTCACTCCAGCGCTTTCATCAAACATTGGGTCTGATCGGCAAATAAGTTTACCCTTTCCTCTAAAAAATCAAGCAGCTTACTTTAATTCTGAGGGAGAGTTTTTAGCTTTCCAGCAAAGCGACGGCATCAAGCGTCGGTACAAGTCAGGATTTTTAAGATATTTAATTGAGCCTTCGCTGGCGACCGATTATCAAAGGCATGCTTTTGGATCCTTGTCGTCTCCCGAAGCGTTTGACGTTGAGGTGTCGAGCTTAGCTCATGCTTCGGCCACCATTGAGATTGAGAGTTACTCATTCGTGTCGGGTGGTGGAACAGTAACTTATCGATCGCCAGTAGTGGTAGCTGGCGGGGCCGATTCTGGCTTCAACACTGTTCACTACATTGGTGGCTCGATTAGTAATCGCCAGGTTTCTGGCGTATCTGGCAGAACAACTCAGGTGCAAATTGATTGCACTCCAGGTCAGGACTTAGGTGCGGTCGGCTTTCAATTAGGGAGTAATGCCCAGCTTGCCCTTAACCCCTCTAGCGCAGGTGCCAGCGCCATTGCTTTAACTGGTATATCTGCGACGGGGACTTTGGATGTCGTTAATCTGACATCGAATGCCATCACTATTACGATCGCTTCGGGGCAGACGTTTACAACAGCCAATAACACGGGTGGAGTTGTGACGGTTCAGCAGCCCCAAATCGCACTGACAGCTCTCAACTTTGCCGATGGTGTTCGTGTGTTTGCGGCTCGGCAGCAAACTTTTCGAGTCAACAGCGCTGACATTAATACAGGGACAAACGAAATCACTCTAGGTGCCGATGACGAGACTGGAGCGACTTTTGCGGGGCAGACCACAAGCCCCGCAACGCTTCTGCTGCTGACACTGGCTGATGGGGCAACAATCCCCACAACCAGCCCTCAGATCGAGAGTGGCAACCTGTACTACGTAGTTGCCAACACTGCTGGCGTCGTCCAGATTTCAGAGACCGAAGGCGGAACAGCAATTGCGTTTACGGATGCTGGCACCGAAAGTGGTGGACAACTCCTTCAGCTCAAAGCCGAAACTGAGTTGATTAATGCGGTCGTGTCAGGGGGGGATGGACTGTCCAGCCCGCTCACACTACCCACTGGGGCAGTTCTCAGTGTTGCAGCGCAGCATCGCCCAAGCGCAGCATCTGCTAGCACCTTGTTTGAAAGACAGGTTTCCTGGGGGAGTGATGGGGCTGCGATCACAGAGACCTTTTCGGCGACAAACAACCCTGACACTTTGCATAACGCTTTGGTTGGGGCGACTATTCAAAGCAATAGTGGTCTTGCGGTCACTGTCACCAGCGACGGGGCGACGGTTGCTGGGCTCGCATTTGACCTGAGTGGCGACATTCAAGTTGATGCGAACGCCATTACAGATGCCGTCATATCTTTCCCAGACGGCTACCTGTGGATGGTCTATATGCGCTCCACAGAGATGGGGATCAGGTTTATCAGGAACCAATTCACTGCGGTTGGGCTGATGGACTTCCGGTTTAACTCAGGTCTAACCATTGACAATGTTGCTGATGGCATCCGGAACTCGCCTGCTACGACACTGACGGTATACGGCAATGTTCAGCCAACAACAGGCTCAACTGTTGTAGCTACTGAGTCTGGGACGATTCACATTGTCCCGTTCTTTGTGACAAGTATTGCTTCAGCGGGCGGAGGCAGCAGTGCCCCAACTGTCGAGCAGATTTGGACGCATAGCGATCGCACTCTAACGGGTTCCCAGGCAACCAACATCGCCGCCCTGGGAACACCTAATACTTTTAAGGCCGATGTTTCAGGCTTGAGCACGTTTGACCCGGCAACTCAGACAGTTGATGTCGGCAGGGTCGCTGGCAATGCTGTTACTGGAACAGGGGATTTTCAGGCTGATCTGTCGGGACTGACGACGGCAGTTGGCAATATCCCTACCAACCCATTGCTCACTACGGATATGAGGCTAAACAACCTGAATGCTCCGATCGGTGATATCCCGACTACTGCCCCGCTCGATGCTGCGGCAATTCAGAGCGCAGCCGCAGCAGCTCTGACAGCCTATGACCCGCCAACACGAGCAGAGTTGACGGCTGACAAAGCTGAAGTACTCCTAGCCATCAATGGTCTCCCCGCCCCCAGTAATGCAACCTTAGCCAATCAGCAAGCCATCTTGACTGCCGTAGGTGCTTTGCCTCAAAGCAAGGAGGGATATAGCCTGAGCGCTGCTGGGGTTACTGCCGTACAGTCTGGTCTTGCAACTCCTACCGACGTCACCGTGACCGTTGATGGTGGTTTCACCGCGAGCGATCGCACCCTTATCACTGACACCAATAAGCAGGTGAAAGCCGATGAAGTGAAAACCGCAACCACCTACCAGCGCAAGGAGGCAGGCACCGAAACGGTCATCCTCAATAAGACGATCGACATCCAGGGCGACAACGTCACTGTCACCAATGCCCCATGACGGTCTTAGCCCGATACCTCAGCAACGGCGCGACTCAATACCTGGCAATCGCGCTGGGCTTTCAATCGGTTGTTGCAGATCAGGAACTCTCCCTGCAGGAACTCCTGTTTTTTGCCCGCTCTGTCAACGCTGAGATGAATCCAGGTATTTTCAATCTGCATATTCCGCAGGGCACGGATTACACCCTAGCGGTGACTGTGACAGGCGGCCCATCATTTAGGGCCCTGGCCACAAGTGCGGGCACAAACCAGATTCAGCTAATCGATCAGCTCTCTATCTCCCTCAGCACGAATGATAAGGTGGCGTTCGGCAATGCGATCGGAACCATTACGGCAGATGCAGGGCTGGGGTCAAAATCCCTGAATATTTCCCCGCTACTGTTTGATATCCCCCGCAACACTAAGGGCCAGAAGGTTTCTGACGTCACAGGGCAAACGGCAGAGGCTAAAATCTATAGCGACCTGGGGCAAACGGCAGTGGTGACCCTTACCGCAAACCTGACTGATGCCCCGACAGATGGGTTGATCCGGTTGAGTCTCTCTGATGCTCAGACCGCATCGCTTGCTGCGAATCTACCCGCTGGTGAATTCCTGACCGAGACAGAGATTCAATCTCGCAAGTACAGTGGCTCAGAATACCTCTGGCAGCTTGAGCTAACTGACACGAATGCCATTACCCGGCGCGTGCTTCAGGGTATTGTCCTCGTTTCGCCACAGGGGGTCTAATGGCTGAGCAGAGCGTTTGCGTTGCAATCACACCAGAGGTTGCTGGGGTCAGGATTGGTCATGGCTTCCCAATCCAAATCAATGGCAGCACTCAGGATGGCACGTTCTTAGCGCCGTCTTACCCGGCATCAGCAACCCTTTCGGCCCTGCGCGTCGTAACCCTCAATAGCAGCAATCAATGGGTTTATGCCGACAAAGACACCAGTGGTCATATCAATACAGCGATCGCGTTGCTGACTACAGCAGTCAACTCTGGCAGCTCAGTCCGTCCGGTGTTGCAAGGCTTGGTCGCCGATAGCAGTTGGAGCTGGTCTTTAGATACCCTCCTGTGGCTTGGTGCCAATGGGTTGTTAACCCAGACTCCACCAACGACAGGGTTTCTGAGGCAACTCGCCACGATTGTTAGCCCCACTCAAATCAACTTCAACCCACAGGAGGGTATTTCGTTGTGAGTTCAAACAGATTTCTCAGTGTCGTTAGCGGGGTCAAAACCCTGCTAACCGCGATTGCAACTTCGGCTGGTGCGGGTGACGCCAATAAAATTATCGCCACTGACGGTAGTGGCAAAATCGACATCACCTTTATGCCTTCTGGGGTTGGCGCAGATACCCTCAGTATTGAGGCAAGCGAGAACTTGAGTGCCGGCGACTTCATTAATATCCACGATGTAAGCGGGGCAAGGGTTCGCAAGGCCGACAACTCCAACACTCGCCCTGCTCATGGCTTTGTCCTTAGCTCGGTTACTAGCGGCGCTAACGCGACCGTCTACCTCTCCGGTGCCAACACTGGGTTAACAAGCTTAACGCCAGGTACGCGCTATTACCTGGGCACTGCCGGGGCCGCTACGGCAACTGCCCCCAGTGCATCAGGGGAAATTGTTCAGTATCTGGGCGCGGCAAATAGCACCACAAGCTTGGTGTTTGAAGATAACGAGTACACCGCGATCTCATAAGTATGGCCAAGACCCTGATTGAGCTAGCAAGCGGCATCCGTCGAGCCAGCGTTGAACTCTCGACATACTTTGAAGGGCTGATGAATGCTGCCGATGCGGCTGCTGTGAGGACGGCGTTATCGGCGGCGGCTCTCAATGTGGCTCAAGCATTCACTAAGGGGCAGCGATCAGCGCCTGTCGCTCTATCCATTAGTAGCGGTGTTGTCGCAATCGACGCCAGCGCTTCAAATATTTTTACCCTAAGCCTCACCGAAAATGTGACCAGTGTCACGCTCAGCAACTTAGCGGCAGGCACTAATTTCGACCTGCATATCACCCAGGATGCGACTGGTGGGCGTACTGTAGTGGGTTGGGCTGCTGCCTTTAAATGGCCTGGGGGGACAGCGCCGACAATAACCAGTGCTGCCAATGCCGAGGACTTCATCAGCTTTGAGTCGGCGGATGGTACGACAGTTAAAGGCTTCTATGCACAGGACTTCGGCTGATGAGCGTATTGACGGTACCTGCTGCGATCACGTCTCAACAAGCATCAGTTGCTAGCCCACTACTCACCGATCTTCTGTTATGGGCAGAGAACTACAGTCAAGGAACATGGGCCGATAGCCATAGCAGCGGTAACGACCTAACAATGATTGGAACCGTAGCAGATGATGGCGCTGGCTCTGCCGTTTATGGCAGCAGCACAAGCAACTACCATGCTTCAACATCGAACGATGCCTTGCGCACCATCTCTACATCTTCGTTTAGCTTCTCTCTTGTTGTAACGGTGACGAGCAGTTCAACTTTTAGCAACAGTGGCGTTGTTGCAAGTGTTTATCGAGCGTCAGGGAACAGCCGGGGATGGTTTGTTGACTTCCCGAACAACACCACGGCTCGGTTCCTGACCTCTGAGAACGGGCAAAGTGGTGGAAGCCTGAACATCGTCAGCGTTGCCACCAGTATAAGCCTGGACACTGAATACACAGTTCAGGGCTACTACGATTCTGAAAACGATCAGATCGCCATCCGAGTGAATGATGGGGCATTTGGTGTTACGACTGGCGTCACCGTGATCAACACCTCTACTTCCGATTTCCGCCTAGGTCAGATTGCTGATCCGGGTAATCGCTTCATCGGCGAAATCAGGAAAGTCATTCTGTGGGGTCGAAAGCTTTCGACCATCGAATTCGATCAGGTGTATAACGGTGGTAGCCCGATTGGTTACCCTGGCCCATGACGTTGTCTCAAATCGATACAAAAATGAGACGCCTGTTTTAGCCCGCTGGTTAGTGTGCCAATTTAAGAAATTCGATGGGCTACTTTAGGACTAAGTGTGACAGTTGGGGGTATGTGCCAGTTGGCTGAACCCCTTTAAATCTCATTAAGTCCACGAAGAGGACAGCAAAACGCCAAGCCTCTTTCATATCAATGCTTTCGGGTACTTTTAGGGCTTTGACTAGTTGCCTGTTAAGCAAACATTATCAGCCTGGACTAGGCTAAATCCCTCGTCTCACAGGTGTCTCATCAATTCAAGCGCTACGATTGGGCCGACGATCGTTGAGGTTCGATGTGTCCCCTGTATTCATCTGGCAACGCAACGCTGGCCCATGGGAGACGATTGCGGAGGGTGAAAACCTGAGGCTTGGCTTCCCCCTTCAATACAACGGCAAGTCGTGGCCAGAAATCGCGATCGAAGGCTGGCGCGGCGTCTACATTACTCAATCGCAAAATGTTCGCCATGAACAATTCCGGAATTCCGTAAAAGTTCACGGCGAACATTCTAGGGTCTGAGGCTCGGGATGAATGATCGCGTCCCCCGTCGCCTCGCTGCAACCCCATCGCACTTAACGCAGTCAAGGGCTGCTGCTTCAAATCCAGTCGGCACGCTCAGCCCCTTCGCTGAATCGTAAGAGGCTTGCAATGCCAGTAGCGATTCAATAGGCTTGGCTAACCCGGTGAACTTGGCCCCATCCGCCTCAGTTAAGGTCTGCGCGGTTTGGTTCTGTTCTAACCACTTGGCGGCTACGTAGAAGGGGCGGTAGTGAGTTACGGCCCCGACATCTACCCCCGCGCTCATCACCAGCAGTTCGGTTAGGTAGGCATCATCCGCAGCACTGGCCCCACTACGTTCTTTGGCACGGGCGAGGGCGTCAGTTATCACAAGGTAGGTGGTCACCTGCTAGAGCCTCACTACCCAGTCTTCAGCTAGAACGTCGCTTTGAGATGTTACCCAAGGAACAAGATCGCCTTGGGCGGTCTTTATGAAGATGTAGGGCAGGGTCATTTTTGAGTGTTCATCTGGGCGTTGCAGCTCTAAGTACATTCCTTTGCCGTTCCATCCGGCGCGATGAGCTTGTCCGCCCCTCTTCAGGGCATGTAATGCGTCGCCAAAATCCAATGGTGTGCTCATTGTTGTTCCTCTAGGTTGATTTCGATAAGCTCTTGAGCAATCTCGGGGCTGAACTCCTTCTCAATGATTCGCAGGAAGCTAGCATCCCATCCATCAGGATGCTTTTGGGCTCCGACGCGATCGCCGATTTCCTTGA
Source organism: Cyanobacteria bacterium P01_A01_bin.123 (assembly GCA_039815185.1). Taxonomy (GTDB): domain Bacteria; phylum Cyanobacteriota; class Cyanobacteriia; order Phormidesmidales; family Phormidesmidaceae; genus JBCBZT01. The sequence goes on from JBCBZT010000005.1 coordinate 155,670, forward strand.
TAGCTGCCCAGTCGCGCTTGCCTTCAGCGTCATAGATGCGCTTCAGTTCTTCAAGGCGTTCTGCCGCCATTCTTAGCAGGGCATCTTGAGTTGGCTGTGGCGACTCAGGCTTACCCTGTTCAGCGACCGGAATTCCGGTCGTGGCCTCCAGGCCCAGCGCGATCGCCAGATCCTGAGGCACAAAGGTACAGCCAGCAGGGTAACGTTTCCCGCGCCATCCCGTTGATTCAGTGAGGGGTGGTATCTCAACAAAACTCATTGGTTGACCCCCCTACGCAGTCGGGCGTTGCACGCGAATCACGTAATAGGCTTGTGGGTCAGTGATGACCGGCAATCCCGTTTGATAGCTTTCACCCCCCATGCCGACCGGCTTCTTCTCATTCATCCAAGTGTGAATGGTGCGTCCGCTGGCGTCTTTGCCAGGGTTGCGACCCACACCGTAATAGCCCAAGGTGTCGTTGAGGACGATGGAGCCATCAGTAAAGCCGCTGATATCAGTATTAGTGGCCCCCACATAGTCGCTGGCGATTTCGTAGTTGCGCTGGGTGCTACCGACCATCAATAGATAGTCGTAGCCCGCTTCTACATCCATGTAACGATTGAAGCCAACCTCGCTTTCGTAGCCGCCGTTGTAGCGGGTTAACACCGGATAGCCTTCGTCTGTGAACACATCATCCAGGATTTGATTGCTCACCCGGTTGGTTGAGCTGACAATCTCACTGTTGGAGTTGACCACCACGAATGAGGTGCGCTTGATCACCTCAGCGTTAAGCCGCAGAGTCCTTGCAAGATAAGGCGTGGCATACATGCTGGTCACGTCATACCCTAGGCCATTGAGCTTTTCTAAGCCTGCTTCAATGTCATCAAATGGATCGTAGGTATTCAGGTTCCAGCCTTGAGGCGCAGCCTGGGTGCCACCAGGAATCGTAACGACGTGGTCAGCAGGACGATAGTAATTGATCGGCTCCATTTGGCCATTGATCGTTTGGCGAGTGGTTACTGCTGTCAGGAGTGCCTGCCAACGCTGAATCTCATTCTTGATGACATGAGGCTGAAGCAGCTCGAGGTCAGTCCATCCGATGACCCGCGACATCGCTTCCATGTCGCCGCCGCGCATCAGCAGCTTGCGCAAGTCATCGTAGTCCTTGCCAGTTAAGTCTTTTTGAGTGTCGGTATGGCCCAGGTCAACGCGGAAGCTGCCGATCAGATGGCCGTTCTTTTGCTTCTGAGTTGGGCTGTAACGGTTGTTGTCGAGGGCAGGGCGAGTCCGATAACGAACCTGAGTTTCTTCGTAGGCGTTCTCTTCAACAATTCGCTCAGGGAGGATTCGTGCGCCAAGTAGCGGCTGACGCTCGGAGCCAAATTGAGCTTGAGGATCGAGCGCGAGGCGCTGAAAATAACGCTCCTCTTGCAACTCTTCATAAAGTTCGTAAAAGGTTTTCATTGCGGCCTCTCGCGCCTGTGATGTCAGCGAGAGGATTCCTATGCGCAAAAACCCCGTGATTGCTCACGGGGTTACTTTGTCAATATCGAGCGTTGATCTTAACTGGGGTAGACCAGGCAATCATAAAGTTCTCGAATCTTGGCTTGTTGAGCCGCTGTCATATCAGCCCATCCAGGTAGCTTATTCTCGTAAATCTGGGTGTCATGACGCACTAGGGTGATGCCTGCATCCTGCTCTAGATATTCGTTTTGGAAAGCTACGAGATGGATCTCATCATCATTGGCAACATCAGCCACGCCAAAGCCTGTACCTGCAGCGCGTTCAGTATAGGTGCGACCTACTAGCACCCCGGAGCGAGCAACAGTGCGCCCACTGGAGCCCGGATAGTCATAACTATCGCCATCTGCGGTATTAGCTGCCAAGGTGCCCGTTAGGGTGGTGGCCCCTCGGTTGGCACGCTTCTCAAGAGCGAGCAGCTTGCCGCTGCCAAAATCTAGAATGACTCCTCTCAAGATGTTGCCCTGCAGTGCTTGGGTCAGCGTTAGCTCAACGCCACTTCCTGCCACTGCCGCGCCACTTAGGGTTAGCGTCTGTTCATCGGAATAGCCAAATTCACTAATCTCTGCCTGGGTACCTGCTGGCACCAAGCATCTGTCGGTAAGCTCCTCAGCCGCCCATTCGGGCATTTGCATGGTTTGGGATTCCCAGGTCACTCCAGGCATGGTTAAAGTCCTCGTTTTTGTTAGGCGTTATTGTTCGGTGGCAAGGGATTTAGCGCCTGACCTGTGCTTGCTCAGGTAGCTAGTGAGAGGATTCAAGTCACTCCCACCCTTGGGTGAGCCACTGGGCAGTTGGGTCTTCTTGCCCTTGGTGTCGTTGCCGCCCTTGGGTGGTTCAGTTGTGGGGAACAGTGCAGGGATGAAGGCTTTCAGCGCGTCATCGCCCTCGACGTACTCACGCAGTGGCTTATCGCCCAACTTGACGCCATCGTCTGCGATCGCCAGCTCATCAACCTTGTCACCAAGCAGCTTCTCGAGCACCTCAACACTCGCCCCTGCCTTGGTCGCAACCTCAGACAGTTTGGTGCGGCGTTCGGCGGTTTTTACCTTCCCTTCTGCTTCAGTGGCTCGGGTTTCGAGTGCGGTCTTATCCGTTCGCAGCTTTTCAGCTTCGGAGACCAGCCCCGTTACTTTGGTCTGTGCGTTTTCTAGGATTGCATCGACATCGCCTTCAATGCCTAGCGCCTTGCCGATCGCTTCCAGAGCGGTCTGCATCGACTGGGCCTTGGTGGTGGCGTTACGCTTTTCGCCAATGATCTCGAAATTCTTGCTGTTGAGGCGTTCCACTTCTCCTTCAACCGCAGATACCAGATCTGCCGCATCATCAACTTCCAGAGCCTTGATGCGCTTTAGGGCTTCCTTGTAATCCATTGCGATACTGCTTCAGTAGGTCGCGGGGATGATTCCTACCCAGCCACTGTCATGCGCCAAGAATGACGCCACCCACGGGGAGTTAATGTCTCTATGCGTTGCTCCGCATAATTCCAAACGCATTGTGGAAATTCGACAATGTAGTTGTTTCCTATTGGCGATTCATGCCTCACTAGGATGCGTGAAGGCCAGCGCATAAACGCTGGATCAAAGTAACGTCTGGGCTCTATTTGAAGTTCACCGTTAACTGGAACGATATCAACTAGTCCCGTGAGATCTACTCGGGGTAGATCCTGTTCTGCCTCTTCAACTTCATCCCAAAAAACATCTCTTGCCGATGGCCGTCGCCAACCCTGCCAATGCAGAGCCGCTTCCCGCTCTGCATTGCGAGATCGCTCCTTTGCCTCTTCACTACGCCGCTGGGCTTCAGGGGTTTTCGTGCTTTCCCAATCGGGGCAATCGTCCCCATCTGGGCCGTAGGGATGGATGCCGCATATTAGTGTTGGATGGCGATCGCCGTCATCTGAGCGGTATTTGCCGCCGACATAGTTGGCGCAGCTCTGGCAGGGGTTGGGCGACTGCGGCTGACCACTGACATCGAAACCTGAATAGCCTACGATTTCTCGGGTTTCGATATTTCCATCTTCGTCGATGCCGATAGGTACTTCCTGAACAACACGCCGAAACGAGCCAAAGCCCCTTCCGTAGACGGTACCACTCCTAAATTCAGTAATTCCGCCCTCAAAAGAATTGGCATTGATAAAGACACCGCTCTGCACCCTCTCCAAAGCAGCATTGATAGAGAACCCCATTGCAACATAGCGACTAACCTCTTCAGCTACTCCGATGCCATGCTCAAGAATCAGTGCCCTAGCATCCTCTGGGACGAGCGGAGTTAGCGTACTGAGCCGCATCGCCTGTTCTTCAATCTCGATCATGCGCTGTATGCCGCTTGCGCCAATACTTCCAAAGCTAGACATAGCCGCACCAAGGTCAGAGAAAGCTACGCCTAGGCTCGCGATCGCCGCCCTGGACTGTTCGCTGGCTCTAGTAATCGCAGCTAACATCTCTGGGGCAGCCATAAGCAGGGTTGAAGGCTTCGAGGCTCTATGTGCCCGCGATCGCCCTCGCTCCCGTCTTTTCTGCCGTTTGCCCATGCGTTGGTCGAAGTGAAGATAGCCCCATGATGGCTCATGAATCGTTAGCTGGAGCCAGGCGCGATCGGCTCAAACTGAATACCGTTGTCACCTTCTACAGGGAGAATATGATCTATGTGCCCTGAGGCAATGGGCATGGGAATACCATTCGGGAAAGCCTCGCAAGTCCACCCTTTGTCGCTGTTGCGCTGCATTGGTCTAAGGTGCTTGCAGCTACTACAACCCGGCCAATCTTCCATTAGAAGTCCTCCTCCTCAGACCATTGCTCAGTGTAATTAATGACCTCTGAGTTATCGATTTGCAGAAATCTTGCTCCGTTAGGGTTACGGGCTACATTCTCCCGTTCTTCAGTATCGGTTTGGTAGTCTGCTAACTCATCCCTGCGATCGCTGACATCTTCATATTCGACTATCACCACTTGCCTTTGGTCGAAGGCGATTGAGTATCCGCTGTCTTTCAAATAAATGCTGTCGTAACCTTTGGCCCTCAGAAACTGGTGTACCGCGACCGCATCAATGCCGTTTGACTGGTCACCCTCAAAATTTTGTCCAAGCCTTGCCATTTCGGAAACGGTTGATACATAAGGGTTCTGAACTTTTGTGACAGCCGTTACGATTCCAATGTCATTTCCATGAGCATAGCGTGCATAATGCTCGCCAATACTGCGATCAACGCCCATATAGAAGCCCATGCCATAAAGCCCTCGCCTATTGCGCTCTGGCTGCGCTCCATCGTTTGCGACTGAATCCGTTACTGTTTTCCCGTTGCCGTGGAAGAATTCGGTGCTACCAAAGTAGCTGCCATCGGTATACCGCGCCGCTTCCTCTCGGGTCATTCTGGGCTTATACCCAGCGGCGTCTCGGTTAGTCAACAATGGTTGATCAACAGCCTTTTGGATAAGACCCTGGAACCGCTCTCGCTCTTCAGCGCTTTGGCGATTCTGTTGAATTTGGGCATTCAGGGTCTTGTTGAGCTTAAGGTCTGCCAAGGTATTGCTTGACGGGATAAAACCATCTCTCACTGCATCAATCACATCGGCTTGATAGGCTGACTTGTTTCTGCCTGTCGCGGCTTTATACTCCGCAAAGCTTTGATTCCATGCCTGTCCGGGATCGTTCTGAGTAGCAATATCCTCTTTGTTTGCAAGGTATCGCCGGAAGTCGCGAGCGCTCAGATCGGGTATAGCGTCAGGATTGACCTCGCGGGCTTTGAGGGTGGGCTTAGTCGCCTTGGGATGGGCCTTAGCTGGTGGGTCGCCTGGTTGCCAAATAGCCGTCGGTGGCTTATCCAGTTTCGCCGCCTTCTCAAATGGTGCAAGGCCGGAGTTGGGTGTGAGCCCTCGCTTGGCTAGCTCATCAATGCCCTGCTGCCGGTACTCAGCCGCGAACTTGTCATCAAAGAGTCCCTTCTCTTGCCACTCAGGCCTATAGGGGCTCAAAAAGCATCTGTCCCGAGGGTGCAAGGGATAAACTATCTTGTCAATTTCAAAGACCTTCTGATTGCGATCGGCACAATAAACACACAGTCCTTCGCTTGGGCTGATATTCCAAAGTACGAAGTCAATCCCGTTTTCCTTGTACCGAGCCGCCGCCGACTGGTTCAGCGCCGACATCACCTCGGTGCGGGCCAGCGTCTCGGCCTTGCCCTTGGCCACACCCAACTCAGAGCGCAGCGCCGACTCAACGCGCCGCACACCCCATCCCTGCGAGAGGCCCATGCCGATGATGGTGTTGGCCTTATCTTGAAAGTCCTCGCTGTAACGGTAGAGCCGTCGCCTGCCTTCGGTGGCTTGGTTGACAACCGCTTCTACAGGTATGCCAGTGAAGGGCTCTAGGCTCTCATCCTCGTAAGCCTGGATGAGTTGCCCCGCCAGCTCTCCCCCGGTCTCGTTGCTAAGGGTGAGAAGCTCTTGAAACAGGCGGTCATAGTCTGCCGCCTGATTCGGGTTGAGCAGTTGCAGTAGCCCACCCATCCGATCCAGGATTAGGGTCTTTTGTTGAGCTGCGACGAGACCGCCGATAGCTGTGAGCCTTGGATATTCGGTTCTTAGCTCACGCTCCAGCGCTCGGAAGGAGGCGTCAAAAATGCCATGGATGCGGGCGATCGCGTCTGATTCGAGTCCGTCGCTGGCTCGATCAAAGCGGTCGATTAGCTGTAGGATTTCTGCCCCATCAGCCAAGTGAAGTCCTCACGGTGTTGCGCTGTGAGGGTTCCTAGCAGGGGAACTTGTGTTGAGGCTAAGTCTGAAGGTTGGCTATCGAAAGCGAATTAATTTTTAAGTTCAGATACAGACAGATACAGTATTAATATTTCGCAATAAATCTAATCTACTATATTTTCATTTTTGCTAAGGCTCCTATTCGCTTATGAACCTGAGCACCATATCCTTCCCAATCTTCCCCTTCTGCTTTTTTGATTTCCGATAGTGTTTGAGAAGAAAGTTCGTTCAAATGTTTAATGATTTCTTGATATCCCTCTAGGATAGCTTTTTCGTCAATTTTCTTGTCTTTCAGCATCTCTATAGGCAATCCGTCATCTTTATCGGTAATTGCGTCAGTAACAATCTTTACTACTGTCATACCCTTAGATTTGATGGTCTCTTCAACAATTTTATCAAATGCTTCTGAATCCCCTACTGCATTTGCTTGGCCGATATCGTAATCTATCGGATAAAGCTTGCCGTCTTTACCAAGCACAATATTTCCAAAATTAACTCTTCCAGTTCCTGAACCTTCATTCCAGCCAAATTTATCTCCAATGCCGATAATCATATCGACAGTAGCCATCTTGCCCATCGCCTTAAGCTCTTCATATCCAAGGACAGGCTTCTCTTTATCTTTCTTGAGCTTATCTAAGTCTTTTCCGCCTAGATCCTGCATGACTAGGACTTCATCTCCTTCTTCAAACGAAGATTTACTCCAGTCGCTTATCTTCTCCGACATCGTTTTTACTTCTGCCTCAGTGACCTTCTTTAAGGCAATTCCCGAACTTTCTACCCCAAGTTGACCTGCGAGTACCGTTGCAAATATTTCTGCCTTAGAGTCCTCACTTGACTGCTTGAGAATATAGGTTTCACCTTTAGATAATTTAATTCGGCGGACGTATCCGTCTTCGTCATTGGCATGCAGCGTCTCTGAACTGACAACGGTAGTTAAATCAATTTTTCCCAATTCAGGTGAGCCCGTCCAATTAACTCGCTGAATAACATCCCCTTGCTGAACTTGGCTATTCGCATGTATCTGCTCATTCTGGCCAGGTACATCCTTCTCTAGTCCTGCTTGATGCTGTTCCTGCTGCCTTGGCATATCTTGCACTGTGGCAGGAGCGTTAATCTGTTGCACTGCCTGGGATGCTATCCGATCTGCCTCCTGCTCGTACCTGTCATTTGGCTGCCCAATCATCAACTTGGCCTGGAGTGGTTGGCCCATGGCAGGAATTGGCTCATGGTTAATAGAAAAAGTTTGCTGTTTGGTTAGATCAAAGCCTTTTGATGTAGGTTCTATGCCTGCTTGAGTCTCGTTTCCTTGTGACGTTTGAATGCTGTTATCTTGAAAAGGTCTTGTTTGTAATAGCTTTGAGGCTGACAAGATAGATTTATCTTGTTCTTTCTTTCTGATATATTGCCGTATTTTCATAGCCAGCCCTTTGTCTCCCTATGTGTAACATCCGCATCAACTTATAAGAAGGGCACTCTGATACTTACGATAGCCTTTCCTTAGCAGCCATTGGCATCTCCCGCAAAGCCTGGGAAGCTCTTGAGGAGAGGTTGTTGAAGCTCTAGTAGAACCCTACCCCAATATAGGAACCCTCCTGACGTCCAAACCAACCCAATCGCATGGATGTCAGACGCCAGAGGGAAATCCAGCAAAACATCAAAGTCTTTCAAGGCGACTTCTGGCCTGATTTCTGGATAGGCCCAACCGTTCCCCCATCTGCCCCAGACTACACCGACAAGATGGCGAAGCTGGAGCGGGTCTTCCAGTCCGCCAATATCATCCAGGAATGCGTCAACAACTGGCGAGATGGGCTGATTTCAGAGCCCTTCACTTGGTATCTCAAAGGCCAAGATGGAGAGCGGGTAGATTCTGAAAGCGATACCACCGCAGCAGAAGCAGAGATTGAGCTACAGCGTTGGATTGACTGGGTAGAGCAGCAGGCCATCATCGCTGACCCCCATTGCAGCAACTTTCAGCAGGCTGATCCTTGGGCAGAGTTCGTGCTATCCCTTGGTGTCACTGGAGAAGGAGCACTCAGGCTCTGGCAACCCGCTCGATATGCTGATGCGGCTGATCCGATCCATCGCATCCATCTGCATGTCCCCAAAGCAGGCAGCGTCGCCATCAAACGCAATGACGCGGATGGCTTCATTGATGAGATTTCCTATAGCTACAACAACGGTACTGAAGTACAGACGATGGAAGGCGATCGCGTGATGGTGACGATGGGTGATGATGCCCTCGCGATCGACACTGGAGGGCGGTGGTTAACCCAGTATGTGAATGCGCCGTCTTTGCTGTCGTCGTCGGTTAAGCGGCTGCAATCGGCTGTTTGTCATGCCGTCACTATGCTGACTAGAAATACCGAAATTTCGGGCTTCAGAGAGCGCGTCTTCATGAATGCCGAATACCCAACCGATGACGACGGCAACCCCATTGACGTGCAACGTGGCCCAGGCATCGACACCTACACCTATGGCTTGCCGACCGGAGACCCTACTAATCCTGGCTACACCCCAGTGGGTGTGTATGAATCGCAGCCCGTCGATAACGCCAGCCTGACTGCGGCGATTGAGACCTACAGACGCTTAATCTACATGCAGTTCAACCAGGGGCATCTGCTGAGTGCGGGGGACGGTTCACTGAGCGGTGAATCCAGAATCCAAATGAGGTCTCAGTTTGAGCTGAACTTGAAGGGTTGGAAGCGTCGCGTGGAGAGCGCGATCTCAAACACGCTCAATATTGTGCTCAGGGTGCTGGGCTATGAGGGGTATGAGGTTTCGCTTTCGCTGAATACCAGCAGTGGCAAATTAAGCAGTGAAGAGCAGCAAGCCGTCATTGCTGAATTTCAGGCGGGATTGTTGAGCAAAACCACTGCCATCTCGAAGCTGGGCTCTGTTCGCGATCCTGATGCAGAGCTGACCCTAATCGCGGAAGAAGAGGCTGAGGCATCGGCATCGAGGGATCTGAATCCAGATATCCCTAATCAGCCGTTGATGAATCCCTTGGACAAAGCAAAAGAAACGGTTCCTAGTCAAGCAGAAACCCCCACAGTATAAGCACTGTGAGGGTTCCGTCCATTCCACCCCTCTCCGATCCTTTCCCGGCCACGCCATGCCATCCCGTTCTAGTCCGCGCCTGACCTTTCCAGCCCCTTAACCTAGCTCATCAGATGGGGTTAACTCTAACCGTGCTTGAGCAAAGCCCAGAATCTGAGTGGCAATATCCTGATCCCGCGCCTCTACCAACACACGCCACCGGGGTAATGTTGCTGCCAATGGGTACGGGCATATTGCAGGGACAGCTCAGTCTTACCAATGCCACCCATGCCTGCAATAGCAGTGATCGCCACCTGCTGAGACTGCTGGAGTTGCGCGTAGAGTTGTTGCAAATCCTCGTCACGACCGACGAAGTGCTGGGTACATTTGCGGGGTGTGACGAGTTTTTGTAGGTCAGCACCGCAGGGGCCGCGAGCCAGGAACAGGCCTGCCGTTTAACACGTCGTTGCATCTGACACCGGCACCCCTTGAGCCTACTCGGGTTGGGGAGGCCTCTGGTGTCCTGCTTCTTAGTATTCTTGACCCAACTTGTTCAGCGGCCGATGTAGCTGAACTTCATGACGTTATGCCTCATCTATTGTAAGTGCTTATGAAAAGAAACCGAATTCTAAACAGAATAAAGAGTATCCGACACTCATATTCTTATATTCGACACAGTGTGTTTAATAGTGATCTTCCCGAGTCAGTGTATTTTTATACCTTTCACAAGTGTGCAAGCACTCTTTTCAGTAGGTATGTGTTGAAGAACATAGATGGGCTGCATAATATAGACTACGCATCTCAGATATATTCAGGTAGCAGAAATGTGCAAAGAAAATTAACTTTCACAAAAAGGGGCGTCATTTATGGTCCGATCCGAATTTCTGCCGACGAGACAGATCCTGTTGGAAAGGTGCTAGTAAAGCCGACAACTGATCACGGTTTTATACGAGATAAAATCGCGTTATTTTTTGTGCGAGATCCACGTGATATTTTGGTTTCATCTTACTATTCATTTGGTTTTACACATGGTTTGAGCAGAGTAGATGAAATACGTGAACGGCAAGAAGCTCGTAGAAAAATAATCCGCGAGCAGACGCTAGATGAATATGTTTTGCAGTCAGTGGAAAATCAAATCAATTTATTCAGCATTCTTTATGATCTGTCTAACGCCTGTGAACGTAGTGTCATTCTTAAGTATGAAGATATGATCAATGATTTTGATACGTTCGTTAAGCAACTCCTCAGATATGTTTCTCTTAGCGATGGCATCATTCAGGGCTGTTATGAGAGATCGCGCCCTAAAATGACAGAAGACAAGACATCTCACCGCCGCTCAGGACATGTTCAGGGTTTCAGGCATAAGCTCGAAGAAGACACTATTGAAACTCTTAATAGAAAGCTCGCAGATACTCTAACTTTATTTGGATATAAGGCCTAATCGGGATAGGGGGCTCTGTTTCAAAACCACGGAGTAGATCGTTTGATGGGAAGGCTGATCGCATCTGCCCCCCATGTCTGCTTCACCCCCATTCAGGTTCTGTCGCAAAAAGATTGGGAGATGAGCTTAGGGGGTATATTGTTTCAGATCATCCCCTCGTCAGCTCTGTGAAATCTTGGGGCTTGAAGATTGGGAAAATCTGAGCATTCAACGGCTGTATCGATTTCTTGATCAGAAAGCTCTCGGATTTGCATATCAAGGCTCGGTTGAGCGGCTATACCTGAATCTTAATGTCCCCACAAGTGGTTTTGACACCCGCTCCAAATGCCCCATCTTTTCGGCGTACTCAGGGGCGGTCTGAGGAACCGTTGGGCCAATCCACGACTTAAAATGGTCGCCCTGGAAATAGCGCAAATGCTCTTGTATATGGGCGTTTGGCAGGTTTTTGCGCATCCCGGCGAGGTTGTGGCTGAGTCGCGGGGATGGTTCCTATCACCAATTCATCTGAGATCGCGCCCGATGAGTCCGCTCCCGTCTTGGCTTAATGAAAGAGGCCAGGGCATAGCGGACGGCGTCCCACAAGTGGTTGTGTTTGTCGATGATCTTGTCGAGCACCTCATTGGTGTACGGATCGACCTTGCGCTGATAGAGCATCGCTTCTTCAGTCATGTACTTGCAGCGAGAGTGGATGACAATCTTCTCGTAGCTACGCAGATGCTCGATGCCGTCCTCAACTGACCCAGGCCACTTCTTGCAACCCCGTAGCTGAGGGATGGGTGTTGCCCCAAGATCGCCGATGTTCTGCGACCTACCCTTACGGACGTGCTTGATGGTTTCCGGGCGTGAGCAGTCCGCCTCCACCACATGGCGTTCAATACCAGGAACGTCGCGCACCCAATGCCGTCCAATCTCGTCAAGCCCCAAGTCCCACTCATAGGATTCATGCTCGATGTAGATGCAGCGGTTATGCAGCCACACCTTGACTGCCGCTGTGGGGTCTGGGCCAAAACCCCAATCTGCGCCGTAGTATGGCCCTGCCCAATCCGCACCCGGTTCAAAGTCATCAACGACCCACTTGCCATGGAAGATCTGGGCCTTGGAGTACTTGATGCAATTGCCGTTCCAGATGTTGTCATAGCGGTCTGGGTCGGTGCGTTGCATCCGCCGCCGTTCTTCATCTAGTTCAGCGGTGAAGTGGGGGTTTTGGTTCCAATTCACCCGCGCCGTGTAGTCTTCTGCCTCAGCGTTGACCACGAAGCGCTGATACATCGGGTCTGACTCTAGGCGCGGGTTGAAGGTTACCCAAATCTCAGAGCCTGGTTCCCGGATGGTGGGCACCAACACGTCCCAAGACTCCTGAGTAACCGTCTCAGCCTCTTCTATCCAGACGTGGGTGAGACCCGCTGTTGATTTGATTGAAGCGACATTATGCCGGAGCCCTTTGAAGATAAAGCTTGTGCCGTTTGCGCCTCTGATTTCAGTGTCCAAAACGGTGTAGAAGTCGCCCATCCCAAGGGCTTCAATGCGTCGCTTGAGTAGGTGATGAACCGAGTCCTTGATTGAGTTCTGGAATTCACGAGCACAAAGCACACGGATCGGACGCTGCGCACCTTCAATCAACAGGGCGTCAGTTGCTGCATACGATTTCCCAGAGCCACGCCCGCCCCATAGGCACTTGTAACGGCGTGGCTCTAATAGCGGCTTAGCCCAAGGTGCCAGACCCGCGATCGCCGCCTCGATTACAGCCGGGTCTACAGAGTGCGATTCAGATAGGCCAAATTCCTGTTCTACCGCCTCCAGTAGAGCATCTAAGCCCCTTGTCCCCATCCCATCTCCCTGAGCCCTTTCGCTAGCTCACGGGGATTGCGGTAGCGCTCAAGCACTAGGGCCAGCAAAGCCTCGTCATCAATAGGCTTAAGCTTCAGGCGTAGCTCAATCAGCTTGGTTAGGCCATTGACCCCAGCAGCAAAACTGCCGGGGAAAACATGAGTGGAAATCTCGCCCCTGCACTCGTCAATAGCGCTATCAACAAGCTTGAGAAGGCTGTCTAGAGTGTCGTATTCACCAGGCTCGATGGTGCGCTGCGGTGCTCTAGGTGCTGCCTTGGGTTGACGCGGGCGATCGAAGCTGACAACCTTGATGGGCTCTGGCTTCGGGAGGCTATTGCGTAGGGTTTCCCAGTGGTCAGCCGCCTTCCATCGGCCCACCTGCTTACGAGACATGCCAATCTGTTGGGCAATGTCGCTGATGCTGATGCCCTGCATATAAAGCGCCTTCGCCTGTTCTCGCTTGCTGTTTGCCATGTCCCTTTCGGTGTCTCAGGACGAGAGTTCCTATGGGCAAGGGTTTGGGGGTCATGTGTCCCGCGAGATGTCCCACAGCGCTGGAGCAGGGATTTGGGGTTGAGGGGTTGGGGATGGGGTGGCAGCACCACTACCACAGGGCACAGGAACCCTCACGACGTAAACGTTTACGGAATAGTGGAAATGGCAGGCAAAACCAACAGCCCCAGCGGTAAGCCCAGAGAAGTTGTGAGCATTCGTATCGACCCAGATCTAAGAGATTGGGCCAGCGAGAACGACATACTTTTGGTTCCACTCGTAGAGAAGGAGTTACTGAGGCTCCAAGGCGTTCAAAGGCGCTCCGTTGCTGGCAAGGGATTCAAACGCACGAAAAAATCCCCATCGAAATCTCGACGGGGATAAAGCAGGGAGCTTGAAAACGAAAACTACGAGGCCACCTTCTCCTTAAACGCCTTGCCAGCCGAAAACGCAGGCACCCGTGTCGCCGGAATGATCATGGTGTCGCCTGTCTTGGGATTACGGCCTTCACGCTCCTTTCGATCGCGAGGCTCAAAGCTGCCAAAGCCCACCAGGGTAACCTTATCGCCACTGGAAACGGCTTCAACAATTGATTCTGTGAAGGCCGTGAGCATAGCGTCAGCATCCTTCTTTGTGACGCTGGCCTTCTCAGCCACTTTTTCTACCAGTTCGCCTCTATTCATAAGGGGTTCAGGAATTGAGAGAAACGATACGAGCTTGTTTTAACACTGATTTATAAGGGTTTCAAGGATTTTGTAATTCTTGTGGCAAGCTTAGGGCGATATTCTCGGAGAAAACCCATGTTTGATACACAGACCAAGCCAGAAACCCCAATCGATACAACCAAAAAAGCTGAAGCGATTGCGATGATCAGGGCCGCTGAAGTTGCTCTAGCTGTTGCCCAAGCTTCTGTTGCTGAAGCTGTTGCACACGGCGAGCTTCAGCCCTGCCAATGCCTAACCATACCGTTTGCGGCTGCCCAAGGCGCAATGGAAGACGTGCGAGATCGCGTCAACAAGCGCAAAGGTGATAGAACCGAAAAAGCCAAAGAAAAGCTTGCTGAAGCTCTTTTGGCGTCGATCTCCAAGTAAAACGCTATCTTGAACCTGAGTTTGAGATTAACCCTTTTTGGGATGCCCAGTCGCCTCGGCGGCTGGGCTTTTTACAGGTCTAGGTAATCACCAGCGCTTTCATCGGGGTTGCTGTGCAGATACTTGTCTGTAGTCTGGATTGAGGCGTGGCCCAGGGTATCGCGCACCACACTGATGGGGGCACCCGCGTCAAGGGCGTGACTCGCCAGAGAGTGCCTCAGCCAGTGCATTGAAGCGTCAGGTACCCCAGCTTTTACTGCTGCCGCTTTCATTACATCATGGGCCTGTCTGCGGGCTAAGCCAAACACCAGGTCATCATCGAGCGCTTCACCTCGCAGGGATTCAAACTGGTACCACACCAGTTTGGGTAGACGCACCGATCGCCACTTTTCCCGTTTGCCCAGCAGCCTTACCACCGCAGAGCCATCGGGTTTGGGAGTAATGTCCTTCCAAAGCAACTGACAAGCCTCTGACGCGCGGCATCCGGTGGCGTAGACAAAGCTTAGTAGCGCCTGATCTCGTCCTGGTTCAGCCGCAACAACAATCGCCTTCACCTGCTTAGGAGTCAAAATGCGCTCTTGAAAACTCTCATGAACCTTAGGCGAACGCAAGGCCACGGCGGGGTTACGAGGTATGAATTCCTGCTCATGCGCAAACTTCAACAGCGACCTGAGAGCCGACAACTTGCGGTTAACTGTGCGTGGCTTATAATGTCGCACTTCGATTAGGTGCGACTGGTAGCGCTGCAAGTCCTCCAGGACAATGCTTTCAAGAATCGGATTACCCAAAAATTCAAGGCCAAGTGTCGCATCTCTGAGGTATGTCTCTTGAGTTGACCTGGGGCGGCCATATAACCACTGCTCAAGGATTTCGTTGGTTGATGGCGCTGGCATGTCTCAGACCCAGAATTAATATTCTGAGGGAATATTCCCAGCGCCCAAAAAACTGCCTTTGCCCTGACTTCACACCCGTGTGATATTTCAGTGAAATCACTTGTGCTCAGCGATTTTACTGAACTGCTATGATTCACCAAACAGCAATATAGATGTATTGGCCGGGGTGGGTGATAGACACAGAGGTATCCCCGTGCCCAAGCCAAAAACAGTTGAGAGCGCCTTTTCAAAACAACGGCGTGGACTTCAAGAAAAGTCGCGTCTTACCCCATTTCAGAGACATAAACAAAACCCGACGCCAGCGCTCCGCAATGCTTTGGTCGAAGCAAACCAAGGGCTTGCACAAAAGGAGGCGAGACGCTGGGCGCATCAATGCCCTGAACCGTTTGAGGATTTATGTCAGGTCGGCATGATTGGACTGATTCGAGCGATCGACAAGTTCGACCCTGATAGCGGCAATGCCTTCAGCAGCTTTGCAGTACCCTGGATTCGTGGAGCTATCCAACACTACCTAAGACGGCGAGGATGGGGGGATGTACGCCCGCCAGTTAGGGCCCTAGAAGAATACGCCAGAGTCCAAGGGGCTCGGCGTTTTTTGATTGAGAAGGGGCACCCCAAGGGGCAAGACCTAGCGGCTGATGAAGTCGCCAAAGGATTGGGCATCCCAAAGCGGCGCTGGGAGTTCATTAAGCAAGCTCGGGAAGCACCCACGCCCATTAGTTTGGACGAGCCTGATTCGTCAATCGAGATCGAGGACTGTTCAGAAACGCTGGAAGACCTGAGCTGGGTCTACGGCTACCTAGACGAGCTACCCAAAGCGACCCGCGATTGCATTGTTGCAGCAGTCTTTAGCGATTTCGGTCACGAGGAGATCGCTAAGCGGCGTGGGATAGATCCTACTGTCGTGGCCGGGTTGATTTCGACAGGACTGGCGGCAATGCGGGCAAAGATTGAAGCGGAGGGACGCTATGCAGACGATTGATGTGGTGCCAGTGAACCAGCTCGGGCAGCTTGAGACTGAGATTGACAATGGTCTGGCCCTGATTCGTGAAGGTGGAGCCAGGATTCAGCGGGCGATTTTTGAGATTAAGGAGCGGCGGCTATGGGCTGAGGTAAGGGATGCCTTTGAGCAGCCAATTTATCAGTCATTCACCCACTATTGCGAGGTTCGCTGGGGCATGTCTCAAACCAGTGCCTATGAGCACGCGCTGTCTGGGAAGATTGCCAATGAACTACTAGAGGCCGGGGTGGACGAAGATGGCCTACCCAGCAGCAATAGCCACTACCAGGCGCTAGATGAGGTAGAGCCAGGGCAGCGTGCTGACGTATTGCAGCAGGCTCGGGAGCAATCAGATGGACAGCCCACTGCCGAGGACATTCGTAAGGCTGCAGCACTGGAGGTTGGGAAGTCATACAAGGTTATCGACCCCTCCCATCACCGCTTTGGTGATGTGGTGACGATAGCTGAAGCTAAGCATGGGGTGGGGGTGAGTGAGGATGATTGCCTCTTCTACCCCACACAAGTAGAGCCAACTGAACCGCTCCCACCCAAGCCGACTAAGCCCAGCATTAGAGATAAGGCCCAACAGTATCGTGAGTTGCTGAGCCGATGCTTAGAGTACTTGCCCTCAGAGCTGCGATCCGAGATTGAAGCAGCGCTTTCCTAGCCGTCGTGGTCGCCGTCGTGGCCCATAGCCTTAAAGAAGGTAGCCGCATCTTGCTTGTGGACATAGTTCCTGGCGACTTTACCTTGAAAGTCTGCGAGGTCTCGCTGATGCCCGTGGAATAGTTCTTGGGTTTGATTGAGGGCATACGCTAGGTTTTCAAACCTTTGCCCCAGGGTGGCTTGAGCAGCTCGGATCTCATCGAGCAACTCAATCTTGCTCTCAATTTTGGGCAAGACTGCCAGAGCCTGCTTGAGCGCCTGAACATCAGTATCGAGCTGGCCCACCTTGGATTCCATTCGGGTGATGGTGGCTGCTTCTACGGCCTGGGAAGCCGATTGACGCTCCAATGAGTCAAGGCGTCGATCTGTATCTTTACGGCTTTGATCCAGGCGACTAATTTCACGACCTAGCAACCACTTTCCTGCCGCGAACAGCACGCCAAATCCGCCCAGCAACACTGCCTCAAGCGGGATTGTGATGCCAGCACCATCAGTGGCCTGGGCGATCACTGAGTAGGGTTGAAGGGTTTGGGCGGTGTGATGTTGCACGGCGCAGCAGGTGTGGTGTCGCTACGAGGGTTCCTATCTTCTGCCAATCTGTTTCCCTGTCTCTGGATCAATGCGGAGTTCTTCGCAATCGCGGTTTGGATCTAGAGTAATGTAATCAGGCAAGGCAGTACGGCAGAGCTTTGCTTGAGTGAGTTGGGATTGGGTTAAGTTCTGCACCTCTTCTAGATGGGCTTCCCAAAGGTTTGCCCCTTCTAGATGGGTGTTCATAAGTTTTGCCCCATCTAGATGGGCATTCCTAAGTTTTGCCCCATCTAGATGGGCGCCCCTAAGGTCTGCCCCATCTAGATGGGCATACCCAAGGTTTGCTCCTTCTAGATGGGCTCTCCCAAGGTCTGCCCCTTCTAGATGGGCGCCCCCAAGGTCTGCCCCTTCTAGATGGGCGTCAAAAAGGTCTGCCCCTTCTAGATGGGCATGCCCAAGGTTTGCCCCTTCTAGATGGGCATTCCTAAGGTTTGCCCCTTCTAGATGGGCGTCAAAAAGGTCTGCCCCATCTAGATGGGCATTCCTAAGGTTTGCCCTTTCTAGATGGGCATTCCTAAGGTTTGCCCCTTCTAGATGGGCTCTCCCAAGGTTTGCCCCTTCTAGATGGGCTCTCCCAAGGGTTGCCCTTTCTAGATGAGCTTCCTCAAGGTCTGCCTCTTCTAGATGGGCTTCCCAAAGGTTTGCCCATTCTAGATGGGCTTCCCAAAGGTTTGCCCCTTCTAGATGGGTGTTCATAAGTTTTGCCCATTCTAGATGGGCACCCCCAAGGGCTGCCCCTTCTAGATGGGCTCTCCCAAGGGTTGCCCCATCTAGATGGGCTTCCTCAAGGTCTGCCTCTTCTAGATGGGCTTCCCAAAGGTTTGCCCCTTCTAGATGGGCTCTCCCAAGGGTTGCCCTTTCTAGATGGGCTCCCCAAAGGATTGCCCCATCTAGATGGGCTCCCCAAAGGGTTGCCCCTTCTAGATGGGCTTCCTCAAGATGTGCCCCTTGCAGATTTGTTCCAGCTAGGTTTATTCGTTGTTGGTCATCTTTAATGTTGCGACGCCCGATGACAGTTAGCGCACTCTGAATGGCTTGGCTTGGCTTTCTCTCTGCCTTCTCACCTGCACCCTGTGACTGCTGAGCTATGAAACTGCTCACGAATGAACCGTGCTGCACATCCTCGGGTTTCCCAGCTCTATCTCGAACAAAAGCAGTCAGAACCTCCATGACGACCGGGTGATCCTCTTTTGAGTCCCTCGCGATCCGCTCAAGCGAGTAGATGCCACCCAGCCTCATCTCCAGCTTTTCATCGGCCAGCATCTCTACGGCTCTGCTGAAGCGATCTGTCACGTTCTTGTCTTCTGCAAGCTGAGAGTTGCGCCAAGCCAAATAGGCTGTGGCAATGAAACCTAGGCCCGCAACCGTTTGAACAACCGTTAAGACATTCCCCCGGTTGCTGTTGATCACATCAGCTCGCCTTTTTTCAGCCTCACTAACAACAGGAGGGACATTCCTTTGCGGAAGTTGTGTCAATAGAAACCATCCAAGGAGAGGTATAAGCACTATCCCAGCTACACCACCAATCCACGGAGCAGCAGGCTTGAGTCGCTCGGCTAGGATTTTTGCTCTATCAGTGAGTGGTTTAGCTCCGCTGAAAAGCTGCCTTATCCGAAATCCCTTGTTCTGCTGCTTTGCCATATGTCACTAAGCCACTGCATCAACGCTGGATTAGCCCTCAGTTAGGTTGTGTTACGGGCTTAATTTCCGTGCTGATTCATGTTACTCCCTGAGAACTCTAACCGCAGTGCTCAGGGGTGCTTCATCTCTCCAGTGGTCAAAAAGTTTCTGATCGGCGTTGCGATCGGCTTCAGCTTCATCAAATCTGGCTACCATCTGGTCATACATCTGGTCAGCATCTGGCCACCATCTCGCCAGATCTGGCCATCTCGCCAGATGTAACCCCGCCAGATGGCCAGATGCCTTGCCCTAATTAGAACGAGATGGGTTAGATGGTGGCCAGATGGCCTCAGGAAACATCCCCCAGAGAGTACCGAGGGGTGTCTTTGTCTCCGTCATCTCGTATCCGGCCAGAGCTGGTCATTCCGTTCAGGACGAGCTTGATCAAGTCCAAGGACTGCGCCTTCAACGTAGAACGCTTTTGACGAATCTCTGACGCCAGCAGTGGAGCATCGGCACTCGCTAACACGTCAAGGATCTCCGCTTCTATCTCTGCCAGCGATGCACCATTCGGTTTAGTAGTCTTCAGTGAAGCGTCACTAACATCAGACATAGACTCGCCTGCATCACCTGTGCCCAACAGCTTGGGTGGTGCAGGCAGGCTCTCAATCTTCAGTCCGTCTAACTCCGACTGTGATAGGTAGGGCGACGGGAAGATAACCGGGTCACCGATAAGGTTGGACATCATCAAGGGATGTCGATCGCCTTGCAGCTTGCCGAGCGCTATTTTGTACTCTGCATCGATCCTGTCTTTGTATCTGCGGTTCACAATGCTGCCGTTGTCTACTGCGGCATCAATAGCCTCAAAACCGCCAAGCTGGGAACCTAGGATGAGATAACGGAAATTGCGGCGGACACCTCCAGAGATGCCAAGGTCGTCAACGTTAGGACTTTGGCTAACCAAGACCAGCTGACAACCAGCGCCCCGGCCAACAGCGGCGAAGACGGTAATCAACGACTTGAATTCCTCGGCCAAGGGTTTGAGTACAGACACCGATTTGAGTGTGGTGTATTGGGCCAGCCATTCTTCCACCACCACAATGACTTGCGGCCCGGTGCCCCCAGTATCCACCCTGGTTTGGGCCAGCTCCAAAACGCGACCAAGAATCCCCACCATGCGCTGAGCGCTTTCGACGGTGGGACGAAAGGGCAACCGGATCACGTTTTGAGTCGGTACACCCGGCCATGCCGCCCCCTTGGGTTCAAAGGCAATCAGCACCGTTTCTTTTTGGCTAGCCAACTTCGATAGAAGGTAGGTGAGCATTGAGCTTTTGCCCGTGTCCGTGGGGCTCAGAACGCCCAAATGAGTACGCCAGGACGACGCGGCCCGGTTCAGGTATTCATCAGGGTCAATGTCGGCAACTTGGGTAACGGTAGCCACCAATGCATCAGGCTTCATTTGCTCATAGAGTCGCTGCTGACGACTGGCGGCGCTAATGTCGGCATGGTCTAAGAGAATGCGGGCAGTATCCACTGCGTTCTCATGGGCCAATCTACCCAGCAACGCCACCATGAACCCAGCCCCAATTAGCCCAGTACTTATCCAATGGCGACGACCCTTCCCATACTCGTCATTCAGGAAGGTTGCCAAGGCCAATGCAACAGCTAGCCCGGTGGCCAGCCACACTAAAGCGCCCATCCTAAAGCGCTGGTGCAGATGGTTTTGGAATTCGCTGGGGTGTAACTGCTGCAAACTCATAGCGGCCACCATTCGTTGAACCAGAAAAACTGAGTTGCTAAGCAAACCCCCGCGTTGATTTGGCAGAACCGAAACAAGCAGTCCACCCGCATGTCGGGCACTTGCATGAACACAGACACCAGTGGGAATCCAGACATCAACGCCAGCAGCCCCCATCCGAATACCCAGGGCGGCATAACTTTGGGTCAGGAAACCAAGAGCAATCGCTAAGCGAATTAGTACGGCAACGCCCAAAACCCACTGCACAGCATCCAGCAAGATTCCTCGTGATGGGATAGCGATAAAATTGCTAAACCTTTGCAGTGACTCAGTTTTGACCCGTAGGCGGTTGGTGTCCAGTGCGATCTGCTGGACTCTGGTTTCACCTAGCAACCCAGTGGTTTGCACCTGAACTTTAGGTGCGTCAGTCGGTTGTGTTTTAGTGGCCATAGTTCTGTACCTCCACGGTGGGGTTCATTGCTTCAAAGACCATCGCTACAGCCGTGATTGGAAGTGCTAAGCCGATCGCCAGCAGAAACCAAACGATGGCCACCTTGAGCGGGTCATACTCAACCGCTTTGTAATGGGCGACAGGTGGCTGCTGGGATTGGGGGTAAACGACTGACAGTGATCGCCCATGCTTGTCGCAGTAGGTCATCGCCAATGGCGGCTGCTGAGCTGGCGACGGTAGCTCAATATCGATAGGGATGCGCTCAATCGCGCTGTGATCGGGCATGGTGGGAAATCCTTATGGCAACTGGATTGGGGCTAGTTGAAGCTGAGGCCACCACAAGCGATGACTAAACAGAAACAGAAGACAAGTGCCGCAGCTATGGGCATGGCTAAAAGGCATACAGCGCCCCAGCCCAGAGTGGTTCTGGGGCTTGGGGTGGCTGTAGCAGTAGGTGGATTAGTCGTCGTAGCATCGTCAGTCTCTGTTCGGCAGCAAGTTCAGACTGGGCGCTGACGGCAATGGCTTTTTTGCCTCCGCGATAATCGCCTCCAGATCAGACCAGTCGGGATTCTCGAAGCCTTGAAAATGATCGGCGACGCACAGGCGATTTAGCTCTGAGGCAAAGCTCTCTTGCAGGGTTTTGCCGCTTGCAACGGCATGAGCCTCGTGCGCCAATGCAACGCCCGCATCTTGGGCAAACTTTTGAGCGCCACTAATCTGAAGAGCCAATGTACTGGCCTGATTGGTGACCACGTTCGCAATACTCGCAGCTTCACCGCTGGAGTTGGGCCTATGTGAGGACGACTGGGTACAGTCGGTACTGCTGGGTCGTTGGGGCTTCGGTTTCAGGTCTTGGAATGCTGCTTTCTCTTTATCGGTTAAAGGCATCGTCATTCTCCGAAAGGTATAGAAATAGGGATACTCGGGCTTTTGTCATGTCTCGCTCTTGCTGAAGCTGCCTGCCAATCCAATGCATTTTGAACAGATCTTTAGCGGTGTAGCACCAACGCCCCTGGTCATAAACCAACGCAACACCTATAAGCTTTCGCCAGCGCTGCAGTGTGGACTTGGTTAACCGCCGTCCAAGGGACTGCTCCAGCTCTTTTTTGACTTGGTCGGCAGGCGTTAGATACTCAACAAGTTGGGTACTCATGACGCCCCCCTTGGGTACTCATGGGTACCCTTATAGCACAAAATTAATGCTGATAAGCATAGAATAAGTGCTAATTACTCGCTAATATCACTGAGAAGCACAAAGAAGCTAATATGAGCCCAAAATCAGCAGCCCAAAATAGAATGAGCAAGCGCACGACAATCACGCTCCCAGACAGCGTTTATGATGATCTAGAGCAATGGGCCGCAAATGAGGGTAGGCCAACTGCTAACTTGGCGGCTTACTTGGTTGAGAATTGCGTCAAGCAGCATTTCCCAAGCAAGTACAAGTATCAGCAGCCACAGTCAGGCAAGTGAGAGGTTGACCAATGACTGATGACGAATTGAGAGCCCTGGTGGCCAGCAACGCACAGGCGATCTCAGAAACGAGGGCTATCACGGACTCAAACGCAAGGGCAATCGCAGCGAATGCCAGCGCGATCGCTGAGCTACGGGTAACCACTGCCCAACAAGGTGAGCAGATGCTGGAGGGCGTCTCTGAAGTGGTGGCAATGGTTGGTGAGCTGGCCGCACAGCAAGAGGCTCGACAGGCTGAGTCAGACCAGCGCTTCAACAACCTGCTAGCCGATGCTCGGGCTGATAGGCAGCGGGCAGATCAGAATCATGCCGAGGCAATGCAGCGATTTGACCATCTGCGAGCAGATGCGCAGGCAGATAGAGAACGGGCGGATCAGAACCATGCTGAAGCGATGCAGCGCATTGATCAGGCATTGGCCGACGCTCGTGCTGATAGGGAGCGGGGAGACCGCGATCGCGCCATCAATGAGATGGAGCACCGAGCCTTCAGAGAGACCTTTCAAACCCTGCTCGCAGAAGTGTCCCGTATTTGGCAGCGACTAGCTTGATGAGAAGAGCCAATCCCACAGGATCACCTCAACCGCCCTGCCTTCCAGTCGTGCCACAGCGCCCAACCAATAACCGCCACGAATACCAGAGCAGCCAGGTCTGAGCGCACGTCTTACAGGTATCTGGGGGGTGGATCAGGTAATCCTGTTGGTGAGCCGGGGCCCCCACTCACTCCCATCAAATCTTCTTCTGAAAGCTCTCTACAGAAACCTTTGGATGCCTCAGGTTGAATTGTCTGCAATTTGATTCCTTGAGTTTGTTTCTTCATTAGAGTTATCCCTTGCAAGGATACGACTGGTGAACTTGCGCCCATACCAGGCACCCTAGAGAGTGATCGGGAAGAAGTTGGGAAGTGCAGCGCCCAACAAAAAGCCCCCAGCATCGCTGCTAAGGGCATCGTCAATGGGTGCTTCCATCGTTCCCGGATGATTGAGGCGGATCTCACTCCTGAACCCACTCGCTCCAGGACGCGTGCGCTCTAGGCGTAGTAGCCCCTTGGTATTGCGTGTAATACCCTACCCAAATCCTAAAGTCTTGTCGCTGTTGAGGGGCAAGGCTGTCAAGCTGAGTGACGTTGAAAAAGCTCTCCACTACGTTGCGATCGGAATCCAGCAAATCATAGTCAATCCGCACGTATTCGGCTAAAACCTCACCTTGATTGAATGCAGTGCCTGTCAGATAGCCATCTTGAAGTTGTATGCGGCTGAGTCGCACCCACGAGTCACTACTGCTGTTGATCGAGTCGCGGGTACTGCGTTCGAGATAGTATCCCGCAGATGACGTGGTGGGACGAGCAGTCACTGGCTCCTGAGTGGGCACTCGATCAGGCGAACCGCACATGTGGTCAAGGTTGACAGTCTGGCCGTCCATCTCCATATAGCAAAAATCATCGTGAGCCAAGGCTGATGGAGCGACGAGAGCCAATGGCAGCACGAGAGCGGCGATTCCAATTATTGAGTTTTTCATGGGATTGCAGTCCGCGAATGGTTAAGCCCAGTTTTCCTAGGCTGATCATTCATTCGCGGGATATACGCAAAGCCATGGAAGGTTTGCCAAAGCTTTATGAATGCTTTTCAACCAGTCACCCGCCCGATCCCTGAAAACACCTGCTCAAAAGCTCTCACGTCTGGGCCAAGGTACAGGAAATCGTTGTAGTGCTGCGGTGACTTCTTGGGTTCGCCGCCTGGGGAAATGAATGAGATCCGCCGTCTAACTTGACATACCGCGTCAAATTGTTCCAGTAGATCGACGTACCAAGCTGCTCCGGTGCGGTTGAGCAGGAAGATGCAAGCCGCAACGTCGCCAGCTCTATAGAACTGCAAACCTCGCTCCAAAAAGAGACGACTGAATTTGCTATATGGAGGATTGCACCATACTCGGCCATGCCAGGGTTGCTTTAGTCCGTCATCGTCCTTGGTATAAAACTGCCCTGCCTTCACCCACCCCTGAGCCGTTGGGTTGCTCGCTGGATCAAGGTCGATAGCACCCAGCACCGAGCGGGCCATCTCTACAAATTCTGACGGGGTATACCACTCAACCGAAGTTTTTTCTTTAGCGAGATTCACAGACTTAAGGGTTTTCAGGGCACGCACGCACTGCTTTAGCTTATTGCGGCGCTCGATCATCTCCTTCCAGTGCCGATAGCGCGGGTCGTCGGGTAAACCCACGTAGAGAGTGCGGCTGCCTTCAAATAAGTCTTTCCGAAAGTTGACCTTGAACGCATTTTTGCTAGCGCGGCAGATTGAAGCCCCGTCAGGCGCAAATCCTTCCCGCCTAATTTTGCGAATAATGGCTTCTAATTTCGTCTTACTCATATGGTACAAAGCCGGGAGTTTGTACCATATCTGTCTCGGTAGCGAGGTATGGTACATAATCGCCGCTTTGTACCATACCTTCGCAGCCAATTTCGACCGACTCAATCGGAAAACCTTCGTTATAGTCGCCCTGCCAAATTTCAAGCAGCGCAATCTCGCCTGGTGGTGAATGCAGCCATGTATCCAGCACAGCTTTGGCTTGCGTCAGTGATTCTGCATGGAGAATATCAAAGGCTGGCGTGGCGTCAGGGTGATCGAAGGCTAAGGCACTAATGCAATAACTCATGAAGACAACCCCTTACGGTGAGTCCTGTGCCTCCATTTAGCTACATGAATTGAGAAACGCTGAAATTTTTATATTTGGGTATGTTGCCTCTACCCAGAAATCGAACCCGTATAACCCTTACCCAATAAGCCTTTGATTGCTTTTAAGCACAAAAAATCGGACGCGCTCATTACCTGTTTTGCTCCAGCAGCGCTCGAATGGCCTGCCGAAATTCTTCATGCTCCTGGCGGTTGCGCTCATTGGCCTCGCGCATCTCAGCGCGATCGGCTCTCATTTCAGCTAGCATCGTCTCGAACCGCCGATCCGACTCTTGTTGCTGTCGTGTCACCTCAGCCCGCTCTTGAGCGGCTTCTTCGGACTGCTGAGATAGCATTGCCACCAGGTCTTCGATGGAACTACGCAATTGCAGGCGATCCGCTTCTTGAGCCACTCGCAGCCCTTCGATCGCTAAAGCGTTGGCCTCGACTAGCTTCTCAATACGGTCTAGGCGGCTGTTGCCGTTATTGCCAGATGAGTCGATCATCGTTTTCGCCCTCTCCATACTTGTCTAATCTACATCCAACGTTAGACAAAGGAGACATGAAGCTTATCTCACATGAGACAGGCGAGGGCTTACGCGGGTTGATCGTCGTCGGTGTGGCTACTACTGATAGCAGATGGGACTTCTCCCGCTAGGACGTGAGTACGCAGAGCGATCGCCACAGCGTTCACCCCTAGAGTTTCTGTCATAGGGGTAGCCAAGAGAGGCGCTAGTTGTATCCCAAGTCCTCAGAGTAGTCACAATTAACGCATCGATTGACAGAGAAATCAGGCTCCCATATCTCCACTAATTGAGCACCACAATTAGGACATCCGTAAGGGACTTTTGTTTCAGGCGACTCTATCTCTCCTGAGCCTCCACAACCCTCGCATTTTTGAGCCCCGAAAGTAAATCCGGCTCCGTTACAAATACGACAAACAGCCATTGCAGCCTCCCTTATTCGTTTCGCGGGTTAGGTATCACCCTCGTCTCCCAAAATACCCTGAACGTCCGCAATCACTTCAGCATCAGGCTTCTTGAAGTCCCGTACCAAGCTAGTCAACCTGCACTACAACGCGATCGCCGTGCACTGTCGCAGACCCAACATAGTCACCATTAAGGGAAACAAAGAGGTTGGCGTCCTTCCCAGCCTTCGTCCGCCAAATCCGTCCCAGGTCAGTCACCAGCTTTTCTTGTTGAGCCGAGTTCAAATTAGGCCATTGAGTCGTCAAGGGCACCACAACGCCTTCGTCGGTCATTTGGATGCTACCGATTTCGACCAGCAGATCCGAACCCTCGGACTCATTTAATGTGGCCATAAAGCCTGACACAGGATTGGACGTGGCTGGGGCTGAAGCAACTTCGCCGCCTGCTGCTGCTAAGCGCTGATTTGCTGCGGTTAGGTTCTCTTGATATTCATTAATCTTGGCGGGGGCATCTAGGTGATTGGAGTTATCCAGTGTTTCGATCGCGATTTTCCACTTCACCACAACCTCTTGCCATTCGTCGGCAGTTTGCGCAGTTTGAGCCAGTTCAGCCGCTTCTAGTCCTGACTCCAATGCATCCTCATAAAGAGCTTCGCTGCCAGACCTTGCTACTGGGGTACTAGCAGTTTCAGGTGGGGGTTCAGCCTGCCTAGTCTCTGGATTAAAAATGCCGCTACGCACAGAGGAGAAAACGCCTACGCCAGCAATAACGGCTATGACGCCAACGAGCAAGGGCCAGTTCAACTTTGGCTTTGACATGGCTTTAGTGAGGTGAATGATTAACCCCAGGTTTCCCCGGTTAATCGCCTATTCGCCACCTCTACGCATATTCACCAAAGCTTTGCAAAGGCTTCATGAGCGATCGCCAGCCTCACCGCCCTCATCTGGCGGTTGCCAAGGCTCAAGCCCTGCTTGCCGCAGTTGATCTTCTAGTCGCGCAATATGCTCCCGAGCAACATCAGGCTCTGCGTAGGCATCTGAAAGGGCCGACAGCTCTACTTCAAACTGACTCATGCGCTGGGACAGACTTTGGTTATACTCGGCTGCACTGCGAGCGACGCCAAAGGCGTCGTCGAAACGGCGCTCTAGGGACTCGATTGTCATCGCCATAACCAAGGCGATGGCGGGCCTATTGCCCTGGCTGCACTGGGACACCCAATAAGCAGCAACAACCTCCAGAGGGAGTGCATTGATACGCGTCTGCCCTCTTGATTGATCAGACGGTTCAACCTCAATACTGTCGGGCGTATAACCTTTGCCCAGTAAGCTTTTTATGCCTTTTGAGCTTAAAAAGCGTCGGGCGTTAATTTCGGGCTTGCCCACTGCCTCAGCAGCCTGCGTCTGACTCATCCGATAACTGCCATCGGGCATCTGAAAGCCTTCAATCTCAAGGCTCCCAATCGGCACTGTCTCTCGCTTTGCTTTATCGGTCATATATTAGCGGGGGTTTCTTTTGGCTAGGCGAGTTGGGCGTCGTCGGTGCCCTCATCAACAGGATCTTCGATCGCAAAAAGCTCAGAGATATCGCACTCTAACACCCCACAAAGCCTTGCAATCTTGACCCACGTCTCAATGCCGCCGCGATCGCGCTCCCAATTCCGGATGGTCGAAGGGTCAACCCCAACCAGATCCGCAAGCTGCCGTTGCGTAAGGTTTTTGGCTGTTCTCAGCTCAGCAACTTTAGACACGTGTTCACCAGAACCACCAAGAACGTCAAGCCCAGACGCAGCATTTTCAGGCTTACCCAGAATGTTCAGCGGGGGATCGAACCATTCGATTAAGGCTGTCTCTACCGAAGTCAGTAGATCTGCATCAACAAATAGATAGGCGATCCTGACACCTGGCATATCGGAAAGCTGTTCATAGCAATGATGCTGAGACCACCTTTGCCTAGGGTCAACGCTTCGCCCTATGTACTGAACAGTTTCCTCAGGGTCGATCGCAAAGTAGATCGCAGGTTGCCTGGGAAATGCGGATCGGGCTTCGAGGGGTAGCCAGGGGAGGCTTGCGAGGTTGATGGCAGAGGGGTTAATCATCAGCCTCGCCATCCTTGAACTTCACGCCAAAGTCAATCCCCAAAACCTGCTCAATCTTGCGCAAATTTTCCAACGATAAAGCGCCCTTCAAGGTTTCATTCTCCAAGTCGTACCAGTAGGTACGACTAACTCCCACCTCGCCACACAGCCACTCAAGCGACTTGCCAGATGTTTTGCGAGCCTTCGATATGCGCTCGCCGAGTCCTTCAACCTCAACCTCTCTAATCTGCCGAACTCTCACTAGTTCTTTGGTCGCTAGCATTTCCACCTCCAGTAAACAGTTAGCTGATAGTTACTACAATAAGCCGTTAACTAGTAGTTGACAACTGTTAACTACTAGTGTACTTTAGAAATATAGCAAACAACCCCAACAACCAAACGGGAAGCGCCGCGCCCTAAAGACGGCCTCCGGTATACCTCAGCCAGGGAATGGGGCCGCTTTTGTTTCAAATCAGGGAGGGTACCAACTTCCTGATTTACTTTTCAGTTCGAGGTAGCTATACTGCCAATTCAAAGGAAACGACATGCCTGAAGACAAGGACAAAGATAAAAAACGCTCTAACGTGCCTGAGCCGGGGAAAGAGCCAAAGCCAACGCACGTCAATGATTGGACGCCCGAAGAATACCTAGAGGACTTGGAGGAAGATCAGGATGACCGCCGCAACAACAATCGATAGGCCGATAGACCTGATCGAGCAAGCGCGATCGCTTTCCATAGATGACGTTTGGGCGGCACTGCCTGAAAGGGTTAGAGCCAACGACGCCATCATGAATCGCATCCAGTCCGCTGACCCAAAGCTGGCAGCGGTCAGTTTTAGCGATTATCTCTGGGAGGATGATCCCAACGATACAGGCCGCAGACGCCGCAGCTTGCCGCCCGAGAAGCTCATTCCCTTAGCGCTTTGCCTTTACCTACATCAGGGCGGCAAAGACCCAGAGGATGAGTTGAGATTTTGGAAAAAGCTGGAGCAAATCGCCTAACCAGCTCACAACCAAATAGCACTGAAGCCCCTGATCGCTTACGGTTGGGGGCTTCGTCGTCTGGCACAGCGTAAATGTAACAGCCTGTAAAGGTGCAAAGTCCAACAATCCTACTTTAGTAGGAATGACCCTACTAAAGTAGGATCGCTTTTCAGTTATAGGACAGCATATTGTGATCGGGTTAGGTCTCCCCACACCATTTCATCTTCATTTGCATGACCTAAAAATGATGAGTTACGCCAGCATGCACGTGCCCCATACTCTGCATTGCGGGTGATCTCTAGTCGTAAAAAACAAATTGCGAGGCAAAATCCCATGGTCTACCAACGGAAGAAGCGCATCCACGAGCAGCAGGAGCAGCTGCCGGTAAACACGCCGCAAAACAATCTCTTCGCCTCGCCAGATCTGGAGACTGATGAGACCGACAATTCTTTTTCAGTGGATAGTTCTCAGCCCGCTCCCACTCTTGAAATGCGCTGGCAGCAAGCCGACAAGCCATTCTACACGTTTGACAATCTTGTTGGCAGTAGGCCGGTCTATCCACCCAGTAGCGCTGTCCAGCGACGACCCATGTCGCCGTTGATGCAGGCCAAGATGTCCGTGGGGCCAGTGGGGGATAAATATGAGCAAGAGGCAGATCATGTGGCAAACAAGGTGGTAGAAATCATCAATCGTCCTGAAGACAATGCCCCCGTGCAAAGGGCTGTAGGTGAAGGCGAAGAAAATATGATGCAAATGCCGTCCCACATGAACATCCAGCGGAAGGAGATGGGCGAAGAAGAGGATTTGCAAATGAAGCCTCAAAATACTACCCAAAAGATTTCGATTGGAGTGGTGTCGCA
This sequence comes from Cyanobacteria bacterium P01_A01_bin.123, assembly GCA_039815185.1. Lineage (GTDB taxonomy): Bacteria > Cyanobacteriota > Cyanobacteriia > Phormidesmidales > Phormidesmidaceae > JBCBZT01. The sequence continues at coordinate 185,753 of JBCBZT010000005.1, forward strand.
ACTCCAGAAGATGCCGCAAGTAAGTTGGGAAGGAAAAGAAGCGGGCACAGTCGACGAAGGTCTGGAGGATACAATACACAGAGCCAAAAGCGGAGGCCAAGCACTCACCCCAGACCTTCAACAAAGTATGGGACAAGCCATGGGGGCTGATTTTAGTGATGTAAAGATTCATACCGATGCAGAATCAAATGAGCTAAACAAAACCATTCAGGCAAAGGCTTTTACAACAGGACAAGATCTGTTTTTTAAGCAAGGAGCTTACAACCCTCATACAAAAACTGGTCAAACATTGATTGCCCATGAACTCACCCACGTAGTACAGCAGACTGGAGGTTCAAAGGTAGGAAAAGCTGAAGAAGGAATTCAGCGAGGCAAGGATATGCCAAATGTAAAACTTGGAAATAATTTTTTCGAGCCGCCGCAAGTTTTCTCATGGTTGATGCATAAGAATAGGCCACGGCCTTTAACGTCAACCCAGGCTCGTCTGTTTATGAATTGGTTCTCAAAACAGGATCACTCACAAACCTATAACATAGGTGACGTATATCAAATGGCCCTCAATAAGGGATTTGCACCTTATAGTGGCAAGACTGTTGGGAAAAATACGGGTAAAAAGGATATCAACAAGTTAAAAGAAAATAGCCAATTGGGAGATACGAAGACACATAAAGGATCCAAGAAAAGCACTCTAAAACAAAAAGGGAACGCGGATCCAATACCAAAAGAATGGCAACCGAATGATGACGAAAAGTTGGGCAACGGGGCAATCTACGTAAAGGGAGTTCATGAGATTCAGGAAGTTAAGGCAAAATTGGCTAACTTCGGCATAACTCTTAAAGAAGTCCCAGCCCTTGACGAGATTTTACAGGGCATGACCAGGATGAAATTTCAGAGTTGGGGGGAAGTAGTTGAGGAGGTAAAACGGCGGGGAATCCAGCGCATTATGCGTGCATTCTATAATCTGGCACAAAAAAAAGCCCCTCCCTTTAAGTGGCAAGGTTTTGGTCTTGGTAAAAAGCCAATCAGGGAGTGGGTGAACAACAATCAAAAATCGGAACTAGAGGCGCTGAATTGCTGGCAGACAGTATGCTATGCAGTAGTAAAAGCGGGCATGAGACCGCTGAAATACCTAAAAATAGGAAATGATCAGCGCAAACACTTGCCCTTCGAAGAATCTGAAGATACTAAGAAGGGGCAGGCACCAAGCGATGAGTATGTCGAATATATAAGGGATCTTGAAAGGCAACGCGCACCGATGATAGTCAGGGCGGTATTAAAAAACGACAAGACCAGAGGAATAGTGTGGCCACGATCAACATGGAATAAAGCACCAGAGCATCTTGTGCCAGTCTTCAAAAATTTAGCAAACTTCGACATACCAGCAGGATACGTAGTGCTATTCGGAGAGGGTGGCAAGCATGTAGCAATGAGTACGGGCCGCCGCCGCCCTATAACTAAGATCAAGGAATGGAAGAAACGTGGAATGCGATCTAAATATGGGCATGAGATATGGGAATGTGACGAACCTGTACCAAAGAACTTTGGCGACAAGGTAGACAATACAAAAAGTGATGTCCGGCTAACAACTATTGAGGATCAGTTAGTGGCTACCTATGGAGCACTAGTGGATTCTGTAAAATGGGGACCCTTACCCAGCTTTGAAAAATTGCAAGCCGAGAAAAAGAAGGCAAATAACGAGGATAGTACGCAGAAATTGAAGGGTAACGTGGACGGATGGGACGAGAATCCCCAGTGGAAGAAAAAGCTGCTTTCACAAAAAAAGTTGTGGGCAGATTCAGCGCAAGATGCATTCAAGTTCTGGGGCAACCCAGAAAAACAGCCTAAAAAATCAAGGAAAAAGCCGAAGAAAAAGCAGTGGAATAGGAAGAGTGCGATGTCAATCAGTACCGATACAGATTGGCTGACCGGCAAGAAAAATAAAGTGTCCGATAATCCCCAGCACAACGATAAGTGGCCAGATGATTTTATAGATGTTAAAGAGGAATTTATAGGTGTTAAAGAGGAATTAAATAATGATGATCAGCATGATGATTGGGGAGATGATTCTGTAGCTATTAAGGGGGATACAGAATGGAAGGAATAATTTTAGAGATTTTAAGTACGATCGCGACCGATCTTGTAAGGTGCGTTGCATAGTAAACACACAGAGCTATGGGTACGCTAATTAACCTGAGTTTGGGATAAGTAAAGAAAGGGAGCATCCCGAATGTGAAAAAACATCAGATTTCCAGGGAGCCATTGAGATAAGTACAGCAAAAGGAAAGCATGGCATTGACATTTTTCCACTGAGACCCCGAGATTTTCAACCGACGGTTAATCTGTTTGACAGCAGATACTACTGCCCCAGATCAAATGGTGGCCAACTACTCAATCCATCGCCATAGGTTGAGTTTCGCGCTTTATTGGTTCTGATAAGAAACTGGCATTTATACCAAAAAGCGAAACCCAACATCACTCAAAATTAGCCATTCAAAAGTTATCCAGGCCCCCCTAGCCCCTCAATCCTGGGTAGGGCTAATTCATTGTCATTGGAGAAAGGAGCTTATATAAAGTCCGGAAGCTTACCTGTCATCAGATGTGGAGACGGAAGGCCACCAGTGAAACTGAGTCAGGCCCCGAATTAGGTCAGGGAGCTTCAGCAGTTGCAGGTAGCAATGACTAGGGCAGTTCAGATAAGCGATTCGACAACTACCTAATCCTGATAGTTGCTCATATCTATGGTGATACTCTCGATTCCATCGGCGCTTGGGATTCACCGACTGCCCGATGTACTGCACTGTACCTTGACTGTCGATTGCGAAGTAGATGCAGGGTTCCTCGGGAAGGTCTTGTCGATCCTTCAGCGCTACCGAAGGGAGAGTGCTGGGGTTGATTTTGGAGGGGTCAAGCGTCATCTTTAGCCCTTCCTTCTATATCGACGAATTTCACCAAATCATTAGGCGAACACTTCAAAGCCTCGCAGAGCTTGGCGACTCTTACAAACCACTCCACTCCACTTCTGTTGTTCTCCCAATTCCGGACAGTTGTTTCAGTGACACCCACCAAATCAGCCAATTCGCGCTGAGTGAGATCGCACTGCTTTCGCAGCTCCGCTACATGTGACATTGGTACGCCTTCCATAAGACTGCTTATAGCAGTATGTTAGCGTAAAGTTCTTTGCGTCAAACTATTGACACCGCAAAGAACTTTACGCATAATGGACTCAAGCGAGGGGTCAGGCAGTCAGCACCCGGTACGCAGCCACCCACCAGGGGTTAGGCGATCGGTCACACAGTACGGCCAAGCACCCCTCGCCAACCCAATAGCCCGGTGACCGGGGCACCCAATCTCGCTATCGCTATCGAACGGCACCCAGAGGCAACATAGGTGTGCACCCTCCTCTTTTCATCGCCCGGTAAGGCGTAAAACTGCCCAGGGTGCATCAATATGCAAAGCAAAACCCCCGGCTGCGAGGCTTTCTCAGGGCATCGCGCAGCACGGGGGTAACTACCTATTAAGGAAGTAATATGACCACGACATTAACACAGACATCCCAAAAGCGCACAATTTCTGAGCGCATTGATACCGACTTCTTGCCGCAATACATCTACGGCACCCATCCGCAAGCGATCGGAGCCAAATACACGCAGCGGGTCTATGTGGACATCCCGAATGTTAGCCACATTGTTGACCTGCTAATGCCGCGAGACGGCAAGCCGCTAGGACAGCGAATTTCAGAGTGGTGCGTTTACCACTTTGAAGTTGCACACAGTGACTGGTGGATTGCTGAGCCTGTAGACGAGTTCTAGAAACCAAGTACCACCTAGGGGCGGCAACGCCCCTATTGCCCTCTACCTAAAAACCAACATGCAAGTCTTATCACAAGCCCCAGCGCTTCCTGGGCCAGCCAAATACAGAATCTTTGAGCGCATTCGATTTAGTGACGGCACCAAATCCATAACAGGCATCATCACGGGCCTCGAATACCTTTCGCCTACGGCTGCCAGCGTCGAAGCCTCTGACACTGATGGCTACATGTACGTTGTTCGCCGTGAGATAGGCGATGGCTTGCAAGCTTGGTGGGTACCTGAGGACGACATCATCTCAAACCACCACAAAAGGGATAGTCATGGGAGAAACAATAGTTAATCAGATTCAGGCTGGGAGACGATACGCTGCTGTCGCCTCCCAATTCGGGCTAGAGCCCAACGAGGGCAGCCTAAACGCATTGATTGCGGCTGCGACTGAGTTCAAGGCTGCAAATGAGGCTACAGGCAGCAAGGAAAAGAGCCAGCAAACACTAAGAAGTAGCGACGAAAGACAGACCTTACAGGCGATCGCAGACGAGTTTCAGCAACGCTGGGGCCATGTTGTTGAGGAATTGCTAGTGGAGGCATCTGTATGCCAGGACTAGCGCGACTTACCTCCAACCAAATCCAACAGGTCAATGCCGCCGTTGACCACTACAACACGCTGGTTTGGTTTATTCGACACACCTTAAGAGATGGACTTGATTATGGGACTATTCCAGGATGCGGGAATAAACCCATCCTATTCAAGCCAGGTGCCGAGAAAATTTGCACCCTGTTCGGCTATTGGCAGCAAATCGAAAGGCTAGAAGCTGTCAAGGACTGGACTGGCAACGAGCATGGAGAGCCGTTTTTCAGTTTTGAGTACCTCGTGACACTCAAAAGTCGCAGTGGAGACACGGTCGCTCAATGTGTCGGGAGCTGCAATAGCTGGGAAGAAAAATACCGATTCAGAACAACTCAGCGCACCTGCCCAGAGTGCAATACATCCACCATAATGACCAGCAAGTATGGGGCTGGTGGCTTCTACTGCAACAAAAAAGCGGGAGGCTGTGGGGCAAAATTTGCCGCAGACGATCGGCGAATCACTGACCAAGCAATGGGCAAGGTGCGCAACGATCGGGTATTCGACCAGATCAATACCATTGACAAGATGGCTCAGAAACGCGGATTTGTTGGTGCCGTCATTGTTGCAGCCAACGCCTCTAACTTCTTCAGTGTTGAGCATTCAGAGATTGAATCTCTAGACCCTGATTGGGAGCCAGTCGAAAGCATCCAAAACGCCCAGCCCATGAGCAGGGCCGACGACATTGAAGTGACTCCCGACAGTCCTGACTTAGGGGCGATCAACCGCGATCGCATTCGGGAGATTACCTCAGTCACAGGCCATACCCGAGAGCAAATTCGAGCGCTATCCGGGGTTGAGTCGTCAGAGCGACTAAGTCAAGAAGAGTGCACAACGCTGATTGAAAGACTGCTGCTTGATTACGCCAGCACTCGAAACGTTGGGCCTGCTCTGGCCGCAGACTTAATCGTCGCCATCAAGAAGCAACAGCCCAACGTGACTGACGCTCATCTACGCGATCGATTCCTAGTCAGGCTGGATGAGATCAAGGCTGAGCTGCCTGCGACGAGACCAGTAGCGGAAACATACGCAGGGGTAAGCATCGAATAAAGAACGAGCGCGATCGCCAGCAGGCTGCCGCTGGCGATCGATGTGGAGCACCGCTTAACCTAAGCCAAATTGCCTATGTAGTGAGATGGAATTGCAGTAATACTCTTTACATGCCCAAGGATTTTATAAACCCTTGGCTAAATGGCTTGTGTTTTCACTCAAGCTTGACGTAATGGGTGACTCAGATCACCAAGTGAATCCTGCGGCGCAGGGACACTCAGGTACAGTCTCAAAAGCATCATAGATCCGCATCTCTGCAAACCATAGGAACCTTAATCTATCAAGATTCCTGCTCGTCACACTTCCGTTTCCGTCTATGGCCACTCCACTACACCTGCAAGTCGGCACTACAGCAATACCACTCTCGATAGAGCACGATCAAAACACACTAATCGTTCAATGCAGCCAGAAGCAGCAGGGGGAAACAGCCCTACTGAGGACGGCAGAACTAGCTTCTCTTGCTTTGCAAATGGGATGCAGCATGATCGGTATCAAGATCGGAGCACGTCTGACATACTCAATCCCATGTGGACATATCCAAGAGGTTGAGAAACTGATTATGCCGGAAAGCCTTGGTGCTATTGAGCCTCAATAGTCTTTCCGTTGTCTTCCCGCTGCGGTGCAGGCTTTTTGGATTCCTGGGCACCCAACGCCCTGGTTAATTTCTCTACGTCTCCGTACCAAGTCCCGAGGCGGATTATTTCTGCGTAGATCTCCGGCGACCAACTAGACCATCCACCAAGGGCCAGGATGCGATTTAGCCTATCCATTGGAATGCCTGATTCATTGGAAATGCCCTCAATCGTCACATCCAAGGCCTCTGCCTGAGCCAAAATTGTTCGAGTGAATAAGGATGCTTGGTCTTCTGGCTCTACACGAGGGGAAAGCAGTTCCCTGGCCACCCCTAGGAGTTCATCTGGGGAAAATGCCTGATAGCCATTGGGCACAAAATCTCGTGAGTCCCCCAGGAATGGGACTTCTATGAATGGGGCCATCTGTTCAAGCGTTTCAGATGACGGCAATTTTGATGGCCACTCCTCGATGTAGTCATACCTCGTGATATCTGACAAAGCCATTACCCCTTTCAGTGTCCCGTGGTGCAATCCAGTGCGACGCATAAATTCGCTCTGGTTGCTTCTGTAGTGCATTTGAAACGAGCGCTTAACAAGTCGTCCGACCCTGGCCAAACCTTTTTTAGTCCAAAGCATTGAAAATTCGAGGTAAATTCCCCGATATCTTAACTCGCACCAAGAATCGAGGCACGGATTCTTCAAAATCACTTGCCGCTTTTTGGAGATTGGATCTATGATCACGGTGCGAGATGCATTAGTACATACGTTAAGGAGTTTGAGATGAGCTTACTTACGAACCAGCTAAAGCCCAAGGTCATAGCTGAATTCATAAAGGGCAGAACACCTATAGAGCTGTTTCACAGCAAAGAGTTTTGCTTGGCCAGAAGGACTTTTTACAAGTGGTTCTACGAGTGGAGAGATCAGCAAGAGGCGGAGCTAGAAGCTTCCCCAAACGAAAGCGGCCCCACACAGGAAGCCGCTTAGCCATTCATTACCTACCAAGGAGGTAGTTGAAATGACGATAGCAAACGAATTGAAAGTCGGGCCATTGGTTATGGCCCGCATAAGAGTCAAGCATCGAGAGATCACAACCGTAATCGCTGCGTCCAAATTCGTGCAGGATTGCCATCGAGAAACCGCTCAATGCCGTGCGGACAGATGGGAAGGGACACTGCTTCAGGTGTTTGCTCAGACTCCGTCGAGCATTACTGGCGAGGAGGGTGCAGCATGACTCTCGCCAAAGACCTCAAAATGTGGGACGAGATTCTCACATTCCATAACGCCAGGCTAAAGCGGTGTCGAATCACTACTGTGCCGACAACTGAAGGCGATCGCACTTCTTTCAAAATAGCCCCGAAAAGCAATCGCAATAAGGCAGATGTAGTTCCAGTCACCTATACAGCCACCGCCGAGGTGCATGTCTTTGGCCAGGATGAGCTAACGCAAGCCGAGTCTGGATTCCAGGTCGCCATGAATGCAGTGCTAATTACCTTGCAGACCAACCGCAAGGCAACAGCCATCACCGAACTACTGAAGCTCATGCGGCCCCGGTACGGTGAATTTGCCCGCTCAGTGATCGTAAGGGCCTGCAAGCAGCTCGTTGAGGATGGGTTGCTGGAATTCTCCGCCAGAAAGAGAAATGGGCGTGCGATCCATTTCTACCGGGCCATAGCTGAGCAAGAGGAGGGTGCGGCGTGATAAAACACCTCGATCTGTTCTCAGGGATTGGCGGTTTTACCCTTGCAGCCCAGATGGTGGGGGGAATCAAAACCACTCAGTTCGTAGAGATTGACCCATTTTGCCAGAAAGTTCTAGAGATTCGATTCCCATCTGTCCAAATCCATGACGACATCCAGACCTTCAACGCAGCAGCGGGAGAGTTTGACCTTATCACCGGTGGTTTTCCCTGTCAGGACATCAGCGCCGCAAACAGCAAAGGCAGGGGACTTGAAGGCGATCGCAGTGGACTCTTCTTTGAAATCGTTCGACTGGTTCGCCAAATTAGACCCCGATACCTCGTACTGGAGAACACATCAGCCCTGCTTACCCATCGAGGGGGCAGGGATATGGGAGCAGTTCTCTGGGAGCTTTCCCAGATCGGGCTTGATGCGGAGTGGAGCGTTGTTTCGTGCTGTGCCTTGGGTGCGCCACACACACGGGAAAGGGTGTTCATTGTGGCCTACCCCGACGGCAAGCATGGCGCGGGCCGGATGGCCGTTTCGAGAGCACACAGCCAACACCTACAACAAGGCCACTCGCACCAGGGCACTAGCTGTTGGCAAGGGGCCATACCCAGCCCTCCAGGAGTGGCTAATGGGCTTCCCGATCGGGTGGACAGACTTAGAAGCCTCGGAAATTCAGTGTCCCCTCAGGCTGCCGCAGTAGCGCTAGGACGGGTCAAAGCCTTGAGCGAAAGAGGTGCAGCATGACTTACCTCGAACTCCTAAAGCGCTGGGAAAAGCTGGAACCAGGACTCGTTGTCAGTGGCGATCGCGGCTCCATCTGGTTCCACTGGCCGGAACTGACTCCAGTCTGGTTCAAGACCGAGAACGAGCCATATCCCCTATCCCTGGCCATCCTGAGTCACTACATCCTCACCCATGCCAGGGAAGGAAAACTCGACTTGGCGCTAACTATCAACAGCATGAATCAGGGATGCATCGCCGCGATCGTACAGGACACCAAGGCGTCAGCGGGTGAAGACGCTGACCACACGCTAGCGCTGATGGAGGCGTGGGTGAACCACCTAGAACGCATCGCTAATCAAAGTTAATCCGAGCTTTGCCCCGGACTCCACACCTTACTCACGGTCGGGGCTTTTCTATTCATTGTTGAGGTTTCGTATGCCTGTTACTACACCTTGCCCATCCCACATCAAGCCAGAGCATTGGAAAGAGTGGGTTGATGAGAGTGGCGTCTCGCCCCACCTAACGACGCTCAACCTAGGCTACTACGAAGGCCAAGAAGTCATTGAAGCGCTGGCAGGGAATTTGCTGGAGTCTATGAGCAGTCATGCTCAGCAATACGCCACCCGCAGTGTTCAAAACGTTCTTAGGCGCTACGAAGGCCCAGCGCGAGGGGGATGGGGCGTATTTAGCTTAGCCCCCGAGAGCAATTGGGAGAGGGATGGGCATTTTCGCTTCAAGCCCGATCATCCCTACTACGACCAAAACAGACAGCGCCCTGTCAAATACGAGGGCGTTGCCAAAGCCGAGGCACGGCCAGTTTTTTTGAGAACCAGCCTTGCTGAATCACTTTTGACCGCACAACGCATAAAGGAGACTCATGAAACAGCATACGTCCTGCTCAGGGAAAGGTTTCTCAAGGATTTCTTTAAGGCGAGGCCAGAGACAAAAACGCAGGAAGAGCAGCCTAAAAGTGCACAACAGTCCGCTCCTGGAGGTGATAGCGATCGACAGATACAGGGCTGTGATCTCGCATTTGCCCTTGCCAGAGGTCGATTATCGGAAGTTTGTAAAAAGCTAAAAACGCTACCTCCCATCGAAGATCCGCATTATTGGCCCTGGGTAGAACGCCACAACCTACCCATTGCCATTACTGAGGGGGAAAAGAAGGCGGGATTTTTGCTCAGTCAGGGTATTAGCGCGATCGCGCTCCCCGGTGTCCACAACGCCATCCGTACTCGTGATGCGGATGGGTGCAAACTATTCGAGCCTTATCTGGTGCCAGACCTCAAGCGGTTTGCCACCAAAGATCGAGAAATTACGGTGTGTTTTGACCACGAAACCAGAGTCAAGCAACGCCGTGCGCTTGACTCTGAGATCGAGAAAATCAAACAGCACTTTGGCTATGAGAAGGCCAAGACCCGAGTCCTAGAGCTACCAGGGCCAGAAAAGGGCGTTGATGATTTTGGGGTTGCCCATGGTGCAGATGCCTTTGTGGAGCTATACGACGCTGCCCCTAACTTTGAATTGTGGACGGTGCAGCGTTACAGCCGCCTCAGTTATCCTGTCGCCCAAAGTCTTAACCAGCGATACTTAGGCGACCTCAACATCCCAAAAACAGCCAATCTGATAGCCCTTAAGTCGCCCAAAGGCACTGGTAAAACCGAGAGCTTTAAACACCTTGTCGAGCAAGCCACCGACCAAGGCCAACGAACCTTACTCATTACTCACCGGGTGCAGTTGGGGCAGGCGATCTGCGATCGCGTTGCGCTGCCGTATGTTACTGAGTTGAGGACTACGGCTGAAGGTGATCTACTTGGCTATGGTGTTTGCGTCGATTCATTGCACCCAAACTCCCAAGCTCACTTCAATGCCGAAGACTGGAAAGACGCGCTTATCATCATTGACGAATGCGAACAGGTGATTTGGCACCTGCTTGAAGGCCGCACAGAGATCAGGCAGCACCGCCTAGAAGTGCTCAATCAGCTTCAGGTGTTGTTCGACGGGGTACTCAACTCAGATCGAGGACGCATCGTCCTCAGTGATGCCGACCTATCCGATCAGTCCATTCGATTTATTGGAGACTTGGTCGATCGGCAGACCGAAGTTCAGCCTTACGTCGTAGTCAATAGCTGGCAACCGAGTGAGCCTTGGCAGGTTTACAACTATACCCAGAGCAAGCCCGAACAGTGGGGGGCAGCAATGCTCAGAGCGCTTGACGAGGGGCAGCGGATTATGATCTGCACCCAGTCTCAAAAGACCAAGTCTCGCTGGAGCACTACTACACTTGAAGCCCTCATTGCAAAGCGGTACCCAGACCGAAAGGTACTGCGCATTGACAGTCAGAGCGTCTCAGATCCCCAGCACCCTGCTTACCTTTGCACTGCCCACCTCAATGAAATCTTGCCTAACTATGACGTGGTGATTTGTTCACCCACCATTGAGACTGGGGTGAGTATTGATATCCGGGGCCACTTCCATAGCCTATGGGCTTGCGGTCAGGGGGTATTGAGCGAAAACAGCACTCGTCAATTCCTGGCGCGACTACGAGATCCTGTACCCCGACACATTTGGTGTCAATCCTTTGGTGTCGGTCGGATTGCGAACGGAGCTACCTCTATCAAGGGGCTATTGGCGTGTCAGTACAAGTTAGCCAAGCAAAACGCCAACCTACTGCGCTATGCGGCTTTTGGCGAAGACATGCTGAAAAGCTTTAGCGGCACTCTGTACATTTGGGCCGTGATGGGTTGCCGGATCAACTCCGGCGCTATCCACTACAGACAGGCTGTGATGGCGGCACTACGGCGGGAAGGTCACCATATCCACACTGTTGAAGTGGTGGGATGCAGCATAACCAAGGCACTGCGCATGCCGACGGCAGATGGCGATCATCAGTACCTTGATACTGAGCTTGAGGTGCTAGATCTCAAAGAAGAGCTAGACGAGATCAAGACTGTCAACCACAAAGCTGAATGCGAAGCAATTGCAGGCGCGGAAGAGATTACGCCCAAGCAGTATGAGCGGCTCAAAGCCCAGAAGGCCAAGACCCAGCAACAGTGGCACACTCAGCGCAAGCATGAAGTAGGCGATCGCTACCAAGTCGAAGTTACGCCCGATTTAGTCTCCAAAGACAGCGACGGATGGTATCCCAAGCTTAAACTGTTCTACTACCTTACGATTGGCCGTCCGTATCTTAAGCAACGAGACCAAGGCAACTTTGAATCCGAAGTTAAAAGTGGTGGGGCATGGCTCCCTACCCTCAACGGTTCTCAAATGGGCCTCAAAGTTCATCTGCTCAGACATTTAGGTGTTCAGCAGCTTCGCAGCCCAGAACTGCTCTTGCACGGTGGCAACCGCGCTAGCGACGGAGAGATTGAAGCAGGTTCTAGACAGCACTACGACAATTGCCACCCCTTACTCTGGAAAATCACCCAAAAAGCGCGGCGATACGCATGGGAGGTGAAGGCCATTTTGGGTGTCACCATCTCAGAGAAGATGTCGCCCATCCAAATCGTTCAGTCATTACTGCGAAAACTCGATCTAAAGCTGGAGTTTGTTCATCAAGAAGGTGGCCGAGGCGATCGGCAGCGCTACTACTGCTATTCAGAGCCAAAGGACGGCAGAGATCCCATACTGGCTCGCTGGGCAATGGCAGACTCGGCTCGCGCCGACGCCGTGCACACCCCTGGTAATAAAGATCTATACAGCCAGGAGGCCGCATGACAGATCTCCCCACCTGGCTAAAACCCGGCGTCCTTGCTGTATCCGGATCGGCCATATTCGCCGTATCCAAGGTACGCAAAACAAAGCCGCCCCAGACACCTAGCGTTCATTTGGTGGCAGCAAACGACACCGATTACCCCTTGGCGCAATGCAGGATAGCCACCCTGACCGACCTCTCCAACTGCACTCGCTACATTGGCGAAGACGGAACCTGCTGGCTGCTAAGCCTGCAAGGCAACATCGTCACCCTTGCTCGGGGTGAGCAGATTTATCGGGTGAAGCTGCCAAGTGAGGGCATGGAGTTTGCTCAATCTGTTGCCAGCTTTGCCAATGCCTTTGACGGTGAAGTCGTGAGCGATTGGGAGGTGCCCGGTGAATAGCGACCCAACGTCCTACCCCCCCCCGACTACCCAGCAGCCGAAGCCGCCATCAGGCGAGCATTGCGGCCCCTCAGCGTTGCCCAACAGCAGCTTCTACTCGCTCAAATTACAAGGGAGGTCAGTCATGGTTGAGCAACTCAGCCTCCTAGATGTACCTCCAGTTGAGCCGCCTAAGCGCGTTCATCATTGCCACGCAATTGGCTGTGAAAAAGAGGTTTTGCGGATCCTCCTGATGTGCCGAAAGCACTGGAGAATGGTGCCCAAAGACTTGCGGGATGAGGTTAATCGCACCTACAAGTTTGGCCAAGAGGTAGACAAAGTCCCGTCCCCTGAATACATGGCCGCTGCAAAGGCCGCGATCGAAGCAGTTCACCTCGCTGAAAACCCACCGCCTAAATCTGTTGTCCCAGAACTTCCCACACCCGAAGCGCCTATATCAGTCCGCTTCTCAGCAGGCGATCGCGTCTCAATCAAGCCCATCACCTGCCAAGGCCGCACAATCCACCCATGGAAGAGCAAAGCAGGCACCCTCAAAGGCTTAGAAGGCGACACAGCCTTGGTCGATTTCGGTGTTCCCGGCCATCCCTATCCATGTCGTTCTGATCGCCTCTGTGAGCCTACAGAAGCTATGGAGGTACCCAGTGAACCAGCCCCAATCAAAGTCTTCAGTGAGTGGCGCTGGTGGGAATCTACGCAGCGCTGGACGTACACCGGACGGATGGGGTTAAGCATCAAACCCAGTCATCCCAATAGCAAAGTTTTTCCCTACGGAGTAGACCCAAACGAGGAGATGAGCCAATGCTAGGCATATTGCTAACAGAGCCATACTCAAAGAACATCCAGGATGATGCTTGGCAGTGCCTGAAGGACGCCCAGAGCCAGCTAGAACAGATGGGCATCTCCGTCATGATTGATCAGTTTGAGTCAGAGGCTGAGATGCGAGGTTTTCTGGCAAGGCACGCCCAGGGAGTCGAGCCTTTTGGTGAGGAGGTAAATGATGAAGCGCATTAAGGTCGGGCGACTATCAGCCACTCTGTTGCCCCCTCGGCTATGGGCACTCCGTTGCCGCTTCAAGCCTTGCCGCAAAAAGGTCTCGCCGGAGGAGCGCCAGCTATTTGAACTACTCCTCGCAAACTACACCGTCGAAATACCGGAATACAGACCATTCGGATGGTCTCTACGTCTGCCATTTGCGTGTGTCAGGGTTTTTGGGATGCCTGGAATGCCTGACATGACTATCGGAGTGGAGGAGGGCGAACAATGATTTTCACAACGCGTCGAGAAACCTTTGACGAGTGGGCAATTGGGCGCTATCGAGTGCAGTTTTTCGAGTCGCACTTATGGCGGTTGGGTGTTCGTTTTCGGTGGCTCACTAGGCAGGTAATTGATATGCCTAGGGTGAGCGTCATCGAAAAGCCTTATGGGTGGGTGCTGTCTCTGCCAACGATGGCCATCAGAGTGGAGAGGAATGGGTAATGACAACTGACGAAACCGTGGCTTTGCTGCTTGAGGCAGCAGCGGCCACTAGGCAGCTTACTGAGGCTGCTTTGGGAATGGCTCAAGACTTGCAGCGCAACCGCAAAGAACACGAGTGGGTAAAGCCTTCGGAGGCGGCATCAATGCTAGGTACTGCCTTTACCCCCACCAAAATAGTTGACGACATCAATGCTGGCTTTTTTAAGTATGGCCGCGACTACATCAATACCAGTAACGGCAGTAGGCCAAACTACGCTGTAAAGGCTGCTCAGCTCCGCAAGGTTTACAGCACCCCACCCGAGAAGCGTCAGACCTATTCTTGATCTTACTGAAGCTGCTCCCAGGCTTGCTGGAATTGGTTCTCATTGATGAACTGCTGATAAGTTCGATAGTGTTCCGTGAGAGAGTGGCCCATCATCTTCGCTGCGATCACTGGGTCAAGCCCCTTCACTGCCGAGCGAACAGCCCAGCAATGCCGGAGGTCGTACAAGACAAATGGCATTCCTTGTCGCTTGAAATACTGCGCCGACCGCAGCCCATAATCGCTGTTGCGTCGCACAGTGAGCTGGGGCAGCTCAACATCATACAATCGAAAACGCTCCCACCACTTGCCTGGAATGGGCCACACTCTACGCTGTCCAGTTTTCCCGCCCTCAACGATCGCCACTCCTGGCGGTTTTTTTAATGCCTCCAAGTCAAGATAGAAGCATTCGTGGTTTCTCAGGCCATAAGTCGCCATTAGAGCATAGACACATTGCCATGAGCGCAACGGAATCTGTTCGTAGAAGGCAAGGATCTGGTCGTCACTAGGCAAGTCCCTAGGATTGATCTCACCTGCTCTGTATTTGCCTCTGTAGGGGCCAAGGTCGATCTCTATGTGAGCAAATCTAGCAAGTGCTTTATATGCTGTCACTGCTCGCTGCCGTGCCCTCGTGTCTGGCTTTGTGCTGCTAAGTAAAACCTGCTGTAATACCTCTCCGTCTAACTCTGAATTAGATGGTAGTCGCCGAAACGGCACAGCGTAATCTTTATCCCAGGTCGTTTCAGTTTTGGCGGTTCGCTCTCGCTGCTGGAAATACTGAGCCTCAAATGCTTCTACCCAATCTCTACAGGTTCTTGTTCTTAACTCAGGCTCGATCCAATTAACCCAATTAAATTTCTCCATTGCCAAGTCGGACGACAATCGCAGCGCCTCAGCCTTAGCCCGCTTCACTCCCGCCGGATTGCCATATATGCCCAACGATATCCGTTGAGAATAGGGCTTGGTTTTACTACTTTCTGGCTTGGGTGGTAGGGTACCTCTAAGACGAAGCTTGGCCCCTTGCAATTCGACAGTGACACCAGCTTTGCTGCGCTTTAGTCCACGATTAATTTCAGTGATTGCCAACTTAGCATCAAACGCCTTTGACATTTGCCAAAATCCTGCCAACTTTTTTAACAGAATAGAAGCATTTGACTCGAATTACTCTAATAAAGTGAACGGTATATCAAGGCTTTACAGGCTTTCTACTGTACATTTACCTATTACAAAGGCACTGGCAGTAGTTTGTGATTCCACCATTCGCGGGTTCGACCCCCGTCGTTCGCCCTTATTACAGCGATTGATGCTTGAAGATTGGCAAAAATCTGCCAAAAAATGACGGATTAAACTTGCGCGATCGCCTGCTGAATCAACAGCACGGAAACTCCTTCTGGATTAGCGGCACACTCAAATCTTCGCCATAGGCTTCGATGCGCACCAGGTTTTGATCATCCAAGGGAACTAGGACAACTTGCCACGGTGCGTTGGGTTGATGCAGCACATACTCAACCGGGTCAGGCAAAGAGCGATCATACTCCTCGTAATCTTCTGGCATGGGGATTTGAGCCGCATTCAGAGACATCATCGTTTCTTCGACAGAGGTGGAGGGTGTCCATTGGATGTAACCACTCTCTCCCAAGCTGCTGAGAGTAGCTTCGGCAGACCAGACTGCGTTTTCGAGGGAGATTTCTTTGCCCTTATTAGCCATTTGGACGGCAGGTTGGCTCAACTGAGCGATCAAGAAACATCCGCCCAAGATCGCAATGGAATATAGGGCAATTTGCAGCGGTTTCATCTCACTAGACTTGAGTTCGATACCGCTAGAGTGCCCACATAACTAAAGCACCTCTGATCTCTGATCTTAAGGGAAACGAATAAGCTTCCCTAATACAAATGCCGGAAGGAAAAGGGGCCAGAGTAAAATTACCAACTGCTTAGGAAAGATAGCACCTAGTCTATAGGGGATCGACAAGGAAATGATCACGACTCCGTAAACCCACACATAAAGAAAAATCATTTGGTCACACCATTCCATCCTGCACAGAGGGCAACGATTAGGTTTTACCTATGTGTCGTATTCTAAGGAGCGATCGGGAAGAAGTTGGGAAGCACTGCGCCCAACAAAACCCCCAGCATTAAAGCTGGAGGCTAGTCCTCGACCATGCACTTTAGTCCAGGGATTACGCTGCAACTAGCGCGTCAATCAACTTAGCCTTAGACATCTTGGTAATTCCCGTCAATTTGCGCTTCTTCGCCATAGCCTTTAACTGTGTGGTGTTGAACGATTCCAAAAGACTGCGATCGCGAATCACCTCAGGCATAGGCTCAGGTGTTAGATAGAAGATCTGCTCTAGAGCCTTCAGTTTCTTGCCCGCCGTGATTTTGCATCCGAGCTTTGTGATCGGTTTTAGGCTATCCCAGTATTGCCTAGGGGCTTCATCAATGCGAGTTGTTGCAGTAACCAAGCTAACACCCTTGAGGGGACTACTCGGCTGGTTGATGAGGTAGTCCAGGGCCGAAGAAATTTCGTCTCGACTAGCCTTGGAGAGATTGGTCTTAGGTACCATCTCTCCAGCCAGGGCTCTCGCGATGGATTGAGTTTCCTCCGAATCATCCGCGATGATGCACCAGACCTCCTTAAGCCCAGCCTCGTCTGCTACCGCATAGATGAACGAATTGCCAACTACCAAATATTCATCTTGCCCTGTCTCCTTGACGATGAGGGGAATCCAGTTGCGCCCCTCTGGGCCAAGCAACTTTGCTGAAGCTTGAATCAAATATTCTGGTGCATCTGTGGGTTCTCCAGGCTCAATTTCATCAAATGGGAGGCACATCAGATTGCCAACGTCTGAAAAACTCATTGAACAAAATACTCCTTTGCTAGGGTCAAATACTGGTCACGAGCGTTTTTAAAGGCAAAGGCCGCAGGAACATGCAGGAAGTCAGCCTTAGAGATATAGGCCATGTAGGGGATACTGATCATTCTTCCGGTGCCCCGCTGTCCTTTCCGTTGTTTTGGATAAAAGTACGGTGTCAGATCAAAACCTTCTTTCTTCGCGTCTTTGATAATTCGCTCAATTGCACTATGCATGAGCTGCAACTGAGGGGCTGACGTCTTAAAGGCGTTGTTCATGAATATTGGCAGTGCTACTGGGCCAGCATCGCCAGACTTATTGCGCTCTTGCTGAACCTCTGGGATGAACTTGGTGATTGCCATTGCAGCATTCTGGAGAGAATGTAGATTATCGTGCCTGGCGGGAATCAAGACAACATCAGCAGCATAGATGGCGCGTTGAGAAAAAATTCGCCAATTAGGGGGAGCGTCTATCAGGATGTAGTCGTATTCAGTCTTTATGGTCTCCAGTGCCCTGAGTAGCGCGTGAGGTTTAACTCTCTGCCGTAACTCAACTTCATCGACCTTGCTGACCAATTCTTCATCAGCAAGAATGACATCGAATCCTCGTGGTGACTTTAGTTTGGGGTGCTCAAATTTGTAGGGCTTAATCACCTCTCTAACGTCAGCGTTCTTGTCCTCCAAAACACTTCGCATTCCTCCCTGGATCGGAGGGAGATTTAGTGCATCCCCCAAGTCGCTTTGGTTCGGATCGAAGTCAATAACTAATACCCGATTCTTGAGCATTGATAGTGTTGCTGCAAGATTCAGGGTTGTTGTGGTCTTCCCTACGCCGCCTTTGTTGTTATAAACAGCGATGACCAGAGATTTTCTGGGGGCTTCGATGCGCCCTTTAAACTCTTTGACCAGTTGCTTGACATTGTCAAAGGATAAACAAGGGGTTACTGGATGCACTACCTTGCCGTGCTTACAGAAGAGTTGAGCATTGATCGAATTCATGACTATGCCCCATTGAACAGATTTTGAGGCGGGGTCTAAAAGGTATTGCTTCAGTTGCAGAACAGCCTTGTTGTAGTGTGGGTGACCTTCTGTCAGGTTTTTAGTTCTGCCCTTAACCTCCATGTAAAGATATGGGTCTTTTTTCGTTTCCAAGAAGATGTCTTCAGGGGTGTTTTTTCGTGCGGCCCAATCCACAGCACCTTTGCTAACTGGGAATTGAGGGTAAATCCCTAGGCCTTCATAGCCTAGAGCCTCTAAGAATTTTTTAGAGAACTGATGCTCAACAACAGCTTCATCAGCATCAGAAGGAATGCTTTGCAGGATGCTTTCCAAATCCATAGGATATACGGGAGTGAGGACTATCTCTATAACTCCCAGTGGAACTACGAAGGTATCAGGAACTTTATGAATTTACAGCCAAGATGCTGAGGTATTTCTTGGGTTAATTATTGACATCAACCTATGGCAATTTTGCTATCACTAGAGAGACATAATCCTATGTTCAGAGAATAGGGTATGGAAGGCAGGGTTTATCCCCTATTCTCCAAAGCCACTGATAGGAGTCCTTGGGGTTAAGGTCACGCGGGTTGAGCATCGACCTCTAATTAATAACCCCCGATGCACTGGGCATCGGGGGCGATTTAGTTATAAAGAGCTTTATAGTGAGCTTTATATTGGTCGCAAGTGTTCAGCGCACTTGATGTTTCCAGGATGGCTCAGATGCAAAGACAGAGAAAGCGGTTCTCGGATAAGTTTACAGAAAATAGGTAAAATCCCGGATAACGTGAATTTTAAGCTAAGTGTAATCGCTAGTACCTAACTCATGTTGTCCTACCCTTCCCATCCTGGCATGAAACCGCTTTGGCTATTGGGCAGTGCCCTCACCGTCGATCGCAAAATAGATTGTGGGTTGCCTAGGGAATTCTGAGCAGGCTTTTGGGGAAGTCAAAGGAGAGGATCGAGTTGGATTACGGATAGAAGCGACTTGCTTAGCCAAAGGTGCGACTGTTCCAGCCCCACATTGCCCCTTGGGCATCAGCAAATTCAATGTAGGTGCGGTTTTCGGCAACGCCGAGGGCCTGGTTCACTTTTTGGCAAAAGTCTTGGCTCATGGCTTGAGTTTTGGCTGACCCCATAGTGCCTACACTTTTGATTTCGATGAAGCACGTGGGGTCAGTAGTGCCGCCGAAGGTCATGGGCACATCAGCCTCAAAAGCAGTCATCACGTAGGATTCAGGCTTGCCAAGGTGCTTGGCTAAACTGGCGGATAGGGTTTTGAGCATCGCCTCAACCTGGGGCTTCTCGGGAGCGGCAACGGAAGTTTGGACTTTGATTAGGGGCATCGTGAAACAAAACCATAGCAGGGCAGATTGATTTTAAACTCAGGCTTATCCCTTGTCCAAGTCCAAACCTGGAGTTTTGTCTGTAGGGAAACTTTAGATCCCGAGCTGAGCTTGGTTTAGCTTATTTCGATAACATCGCAAATCCCTATCGATCAGGTCGATTGAAGACTTTGTTAAACTGACGATCACAATAGTAATCAAATTAGTCTTTCACTTGATTTACTGTCACTGCTGCAATCCCCTATGACTGCTTCTTCAACTGCCTCTTCTGCGGCGTCAGCCACCGCCCAATCGGATACTGAACTAGATAACTTGACGGCGATCGCCCAACGCACCCAACAAGCGGCTCGTCATCTAGCTACCCTATCCAGTGCGGCCAAAAATATCGCGATCGCGGCCATTGCCGAATCTCTAGAGGCGGCTACCCCCGACATCTTGGCGGCCAATCAAGCAGACTGTGAGGCGGCTCTGGCAGATAACCTAGCCAAGCCCCTGTATGGGCGGTTAAAGCTGGATGCAGTCAAGCTCAAGGGGGCGATCGCTGGGGTTCAAGACGTGGCCCAACTACCCGACCCGGCAGGCACCGTGCAGATTCATCGAGAGCTCGATACTGGCTTAGAACTCAAACGCATTGCCTGTCCGCTAGGAGTATTGGGGGTAATTTTTGAATCTCGCCCTGATGCCGTCATGCAGATTTCTGCGTTGGCCGTAAAGTCAGGTAACGGCGTCATCCTTAAAGGCGGTAAAGAAGCCGTGCGTTCTTGTCAGGCGTTGGTGACTGCGATTAAACAGGGGTTGAACAATGCTGGGGTTAACCCAGACGTGGTGCAGCTACTGACCACGCGAGAAGAAACGCGGGCACTGCTAGCGCTAGAGACCTATGTGGATTTGATTATTCCCCGGGGCTCTAATGCCTTCGTACGGTACGTCCAAGAAAACACCACCATTCCCGTGCTGGGCCATGCCGACGGTGTTTGTCATCTTTACATCGATCAGGCTGCTGATGTCGAAAAGGCCGTGGCCATTGCCCTCGATGCTAAAACCGACTATCCCTCGGCCTGCAATACGATTGAAACCCTGCTGGTTCACCGGGCGATCGCGGCTCAGGTCTTACCCCGAGTTACCTTTGTCTTACAGTCTCATGGGGTTGAATTGCGTGGAGACGCAGCAACACGCCAAATTTTGCCTGAGATTGACGCCGCTACCATCACCGATTGGTCAACGGAATACAGCGACTTGATCTTGTCTATTCGCGTGGTGGACAACTTGGAGCAAGCCATCGACCACATCAACACCTACGGGTCGCGCCACACTGACGCCATTGTCACTGAAGATGACGCTGCTGCAACCACGTTTATTGCCCAGGTAGATGCGGCTGGAGTGTTCCACAATTGCTCTACTCGCTTTGCCGACGGCTTCCGCTATGGCTTTGGTGCCGAAGTCGGCATCAGCACCCAAAAAATGCCGCCCCGTGGCCCAGTCGGCTTAGAAGGATTGGTCACTTACAAGTATCAACTGGTGGGTAACGGCCACATCGCGGCTACCTATTCAGGGCAAGACGCCAAACCCTTTACCCACCGTGATTTAATCTAGGGATAGGTTCCTAAGTTTTCTCCCACCAATCCAATCTCTATGTCATTTATCATTGCTGGTCTGCTTGCAATCGCGCTGTTGATTATGCCAGGACTTACACCTGCTGCGATCGCATCTCCTGCCCCCAACCTCGTAGCCGTTTTACCCGGCCTTAAAGGGGTCTTTACCGGCACCTCCCCAGGTCTAGGGATTACCGATGGTAAGCTATCTGCCTGTCCTGCAACGCCTAATTGTGTTGTTAGCCAGGGGGCTGATGCCGATCATGCAATTGAACCGATTACTTACGAGGGCGATCGCGACGAAGTTCGCGAATTATTGCTCAAAGTGCTCAGCGTCGTCCCCCGCACTGAAATCGTCACCGAAACCGACGACTATATTCGTGTTATCTCTACCAGCCGTCTGATGGGATTTGTCGACGACACCGAGTTTTACCTGCCTGAAGATGAATCCGTCATTCATCTCAGAGCCGCTGCCCGCTTAGGCGAATCCGACCTCGGCGTTAATCGTCGTCGCCTAGAGCAAATTCGCTTTGCACTCAAAGATCTAGGGGTTTAATCGAGATAGTTCAAAGGCTTTGGCATAGTCTCTCTAACAGGATGAATGAGATACCATTGATCAAAGGTCTTGACCAATCATAATCTTGGCGCGCAATTCACCCTTGATGCGGTTCAAAATTGAGTCTTCATCGAGGGAATCTAGCACCTGGTTCACCACTGCTTTTGGCCCTTCTGGCCCCCAGGTTGCCCCTTGAGCTAAATAGGTTTTAGTCACTTGGCCAATGGCATAGGTCGCTACCCCTGCAACAGCTGCCTGGGTAATCGCCACTGACACATAAGACGGTAATGCTAGTCCTCCTGTGGCCACTGTGGTGCCGCCGAGTAGGCCTTTGAGCGAACTCAGCCCAAAACTAACGAGCAGATCACTGGCAGTGAGCCCTCCCATACCCAAAGCAATGGTTTTAAGCAGGTTTATGGCTCCTGGTTGGGTCATTTCGATGCCGTATAACCGCGATAGGGTGACAATCAGCGTGACATCTACTGCTGCGCCACCCAGCAAATCCAGGGCGGTAATCGGATTAAGGGCTACCGCGATCGCTTTGGCCATTACTCCCGTCCAGAGGGCATCATCGGCGGCGCGATCGCGAATTTGTAGCTTTCTCGCGACGATTTGCTCGTTGATCTCATCGGCATAGAGCAGGGTATTCAGTAGCACCAATGCTTTGCCTTCCCGGTGTAGTACCTCCAAAATCTTGAGTTTTAGCTTGGCAACTTGAGGTTGCCCCCGATTGACCTGGCGCATGAGGGAGCCATTAACGTGCTTTTTGGCTTGCACAACCAGGGGCGCTGCCGCCGTCATGACAATCTCATCTGGGGAAATCAAATCCTTTAACCGATCGTCCTGTAGCTTTTGATAGATCGCCTGACGATCGGTTTCAGGGTATTGATCGATTTTGTTGAGTACGAGTAGTATCGGTTTACTGGCTTGGCGCAACTGTTGTAGAGCTTCATACTCAACCTGGGTCATATCCCCAGCGATGATGAACAAAATTAAATCCACCTGTTGGGCAATGCGCTTGGCCAAAATTTCTCGAGCTTCGCCCCCCACTTCATCAATCCCAGGGGTGTCTATCAGTTCTATTTGCGAGTTGCCTAAGCCACCGAGAGAAACCCGCAAAACGTCTTGCTCTGGTTCTGTGTTTGCGGTTAAGGTTTCGCGACTCACTTCCCAGGGCACACTTTCGATCTGTTGCGTGACGCCATGAATTGCCCCAGTTTCAAATACGGGATAACCGACTAGGGCATTTAATAGTGACGATTTGCCCCGCCCCACCAGTCCAAAGGCCGCAATGTGAATGACCGACTGCTCTAGTTTTTGCAATAAGCCGCTGAGACTCTGCAATTCTTGTTCTAGGCCTGTTCGTTCGCGATCGCTCAAATCTAGCCGTTCAATTAGACGACGCAGCGTTGTTTGGGCTTGCTGATACTGAACCTCACGCTGAATATCGTCAAATTCTCCGATCGCGTTGGTCAGGTCTTGTTGAAAATCCACATTGGCCCCTTGTTCCACTGCTCTATCAGTAGCGCTCTACATCAGATATCAGTTTGCTGATCGCCAATAACGACCCCAGCGCCTAATTCTAAGGTACTCAAAAAACTGAGCTTTGCTGATTTCTTAGAGCTTATCTATATTGTCTATGAGACCTTGCGGGACTGAAGCAGTACCGAGTCTAAAAAGCTACGCCAGCAACAATGCGCCTCTAGGAGAGACTAAGCCTTTCAATCTCTAAGGCATTGCTAACTATTCGACACGTATCATTTCCTACCTGTGGCTTTCGACTGCTATCACCATCAGTCGTTGATGAGTTACCTTCCCCAAACATACCGACTAAAGCACCTAAAAAAGCCAACACTATTAGTGTGAATATAATATCTTTGAAAGCCACAATCTCTTCAAACCTTTAGAAATTCCTGTTGGAACTGATCTAACTCTTCTTATTGCTAGAGGCAATAAAAATAGATGCTTGAAACCCCAGAAACAATATTCAAAAGCTATAGGATTGTTACACTATCGATTTAATCCCGCACATTAAAAAGTCGAAATCAGCTCTATTCCTTAGAAAAGCTTTGAATTAAGTTAACCCTATAAATTTCAAAAAGCTTTTTGAAATTTTCAGATAACCAATTAAATTTAACCTGTGATCGGCATTTTTATTGACTGAAATTGCCATTGACAAAGAACACAAACGCTGTCAAAATATTATGAATAGTGATTGAAAATCCTGTTCATGATGCTAAGGCTAAGGTAACTTCCGACTCATGCGATTAGAGAATTCCGCTTAGTCTTACAATCATAGATAGTGGTTCTCCGGGAAATCTACTTCCTGTTGTGGAGAAAAGAATGGGATCTAAGTATTTTTGCTTACTTCACTTGGTATAAAAAATTAATATCCCTGGTATTGAGCCCGCTGTCAGCCTTTTGACCTCGGGAGGGAAAATTGACTGCGTCTTATTCCTTTGACGCCATGAGGAGTGTGGGACAAAAAACTTTTGCCTCTGGTTCAGATCTTTGTCTCCGCACCCATAGGGGTGAAAGCGACTGCAGGCATAAAACCAATATCAAAGGTACGGGATTATCTCCAAGCTGGTGGGGGGTAATCCGTTATATGGGACGGTCAAGAAACGGTTTAATCTAAATGCAAGCAAGTTGATGTCACCTTAGCCATTTGTCTGAAATAGGCCTGCCCAAAGGTGTAGCGACAACAGCAGAATGAGACAATATTTCTGATGCCTGGAGTGGGTCTAGATGGAGTTTAAGACAAAGACACAGCAAATCTGCTACGACCGTATTACGCCTTGGATGCATGATTTGTTCGGGGGAGCTGTGGTGACCTTTGAAGATGAGCCGCTGTTTATCGTCAATTTCGGCTCAGCAGTGGCGTCGACCCGTGTAGTGGCTTGGAGTGAAGACGAAGCACTGATTACCACCCGTTCCTATGTGGTGACTGATGTTGAGATTACGCCAGACCTTACTTATTACATGCTGCGAGAAAATAACGGTATTTATTTCGGACGGTTCGCCCTTGATAGCGAAAACGATATTGTGTTCGAGCATAGTCTAGTGGGGTCAACCTGCGATCAGATTGAGCTAAAGCACTCCGTGATGACCGTGATTCAGTTGGCTGATGACTATGATGACGAAATTGTGGCTCGCTGGGGCGGTAAACGCGCGCTCGATCGCTGGTCATCTTAAGCTCAAAGCATTAAGTCTAGATGGCATTGATTCAGTGTATTTGCATTGATCAATCTATCTGCGTAGAAAATTGATCGTTTAACTTTGTAAACCTGAGCTAAATTTCTAAAAGCAGCAAAATTAGGTGGTCTATGGGACGGCAATTGTGGATATGGGTCAGCAGCATCCTTGTCTTTTGTATGGTGGCCTTTGGTATTGTTCAATCCCCTGGGTTTAATCGACTCAAACCTGTTGAAAGTGTCACTGGATTACCACTGCTGGAGCAATCTACAGAAGCTGCCCTTGTCCCCGCAGCAGCTAATGATACGGAGTCAACCCAAGATTTGATTCCGGCAACGGCACCGACGTTGGCCCAGAGTGCTCCTAACTATCAGCCCCTAGAAGAAATTGCCTTGGCCCATCCGACTAACTACGGCGATCGCTACGCCACAGACATCAATGGCCGCCCCGTTTTTAACCGCTTCATTGTCGTTATCCATGAAACCGTGGGGTCTGCCCGCAGCGCCATTAATCTGTTTCAAACCCCCCATCCGAATGATGCCGATCAGGTGAGTTATCACACCCTAATTGCACAGGACGGTACTGTGATTTACATCGTGCCGCCAGAGAATCGAGCCTATGGTGCCGGTAATTCTGTCTTCGACGGCCCAGATGGCTTAGAGACTGTCGCCACCCATCCCACCCTGCCCCCCTCGGTCAATAATTTTGCTTATCACGTGTCTTTAGAGTCACCTGCCGATGGTCGGGGTCGGGGTAGCACTCACAGTGGCTACACCCAGGCCCAGTACGAATCCTTGGCCTGGCTGCTGGCCCGTACTGATATTCCCGATAATCGGATCACGACCCATCGATCGGTCGATCGCTCCGGTTCTCGTATCGATCCGCGCAGCTTTGATCCTAATCGCTTTTTAAGTCTGCTCCATCGCTATCCCATGCGGACGGCAGCAACAGATGCGATTGCGATGGAGGAAGTCAGAAGTTAAGGCGAGCTCTCTAACAAACTATTTCCTGAGCCAAATCAGCAGTGCAAAAATAGCAAGTAGGACTGCTTCTGTGCCCAGTAAACTGTTCAAAGTTTGAGCATCTCTGGGTTGAAGGACAAACTGCGATCGCAGCAAGGTGTAGGGCATAAATTGGAGTAGTGCAATTCCACTAAAGACAGCCCACACTGACCACGCTAAGCCGCGCCATAACGCGATCGCGGCCACAACATCAAATATCAGCAGCAACACGTCCATGGCCTGCCAAAGCAATGGGGTTGATAACCAAGGCGTTCCGGTTAACCCCGCTATATTGCCGATATGGACGGTAGCCCCATATAAGAGAACGACTGCCATCAATTTGGCGTAAATTGCTGTCCACGGTTGTTGGAGTGCGGAACCAATAAGGTTGTTCATGGGTTTCTGTCCGTTTAGGCAGTTGTACTTGAGAGTACCTGTTGCAGCCGCACCGGATTATCCGTGATGAAATAGATGGCTCAATCATACCCCGTCAACCTTGAGCAGCGTATGTTCTGGCGTGACCTGGGATTTGGCCCTGGCAGCTGCTGTAAAGCCTTGGGGAATCGAAACCCCATTAGGTAGTTGGCTGGTGGTTAATAGCGCTCCCATTATGGCGCCCGCAATACCCGGCATGTAGACATCACTGCCGGTCATATAGAGCCCCGGCATCGGTGTTTTGACTTGTGTCCAAGCGCGATTCTCAGGAGCAAATCGGGCCGATATCATGGGTAGTCCGTAGATGCTGCCTTTGGGATGGGCTGTAAAGTTCTCATTTGTCAGAGGAGTTGATACTTCGCAATAATCCACCAGATCAGAAAAACCTGGATACTCTCGTTCAACCATCGCCAACAGGACTGATTGGATACGTTGTTTCAGGGCCTTGTATTGGTGATCTCGGTGCAGCCAGGGCTGATCGCGCCATGGGGCAAAGCTGTCATAGTCGGCAAAGGCGATAATTTCAGCCGTGTGCTTTTTAGCATCAGGATCTTTAAGCGACGGGAAGGAGAGATAAACCTGGAGGGGTTCGCCATCTTGAATCCAATTCCGCTTCTGGTGATCGACAGCTTGGTGATCAAAGGTGTTGTAGATCCAGTGATTTTCGCCTTTAAACCCTAACTGGCGCGGATCGCCTGAGAAGCCAATGTATAGACCGACATTGGTCGCTAAAGATTGATGCTGGACAAACTGTTCTAAAGCCTCCCGGAAAGGAATTGGGTAGCGAGATGGAATAAATTTCAGATAGGTGTTGTAGGCGCCAGCATTGGACACCACAATGGGGGCGTAGTATTCCTCATACTTTTGATCTTTTGCTTTCAAGTTGCGCACTCGTACCCCAGCAGCTTGCCCACCATCTAGCAAAATCTCGGACACTTCCCGATTGATCAAGACGTTGCCCCCCTGGGCTTCCACAATTTGCTGAACACTCTGAGCAATCTTGCCGGAGCCCCCGACAGGATAATAGCCGCCTTGTAAGTAGTGGCTAGCAATGGTGGCATGGAGGGCAAAGGGACTTTTCTCGGGTGGCAGTCCATAGTCTAGCCATTGGGATACCAGCAGTGCCTTGAGCTGAGGATCTTGAAAGTGCTGATCTAGATAGGTTTGGGTGGTCAGGCTTAAATTGATGCCGTGCCAGAGCTTAGCGATCGCACCCAACCCTTTAAACAAAAACGATCCGTTGCGTTTGGCAGCATCGAGAAACAACGCCGCTGCTCCTTTATCAAGATCTTTGAAGTATTGGCGAATGGCATCGGCTTCAGCAGGGAATCGTTCGAGCAAATCAGCCTGGAAGCGTTGGGGGTCGCCATAGAGATCAAAGGTCAACCCCGGATAGACAAACTTTTCAAAGGGTTCTGGCATCTTGTGCCATTGCACTTGGTGGTTCGTGATCAGATCAAATAGGTTGCGAATGCTAGACCCTTCATTCATTTGCCCCACATAGTGCAGCCCTGGATCCCAATGAAAGCCTTTGCGCTGAAAGGAATGGGTAAATCCACCCGCAACAAAGTGGCGTTCCAATATAAGCACTCGCTGCCCGCGCAGCTGAGCCATGAGGCTAGCGACGGTCAATGCGCCAATACCAGAGCCGATCAAGATCAAGTCATAGTCTTTTCGAACGATAGATTCCATGGTGACCTCCACAAATTGAAACGAATTTCTAAAACTTCTCCAGCCGCCAGATCATGGGCTGGGAACAGGCGTTGTTCAGGTGATGAATCGTCAGCATTAGATGAGTCTCCTAGCTAAACCTCTAATCGCTAAACACCAGCATGTTTACGCCGACAACATTAATTTAGCCCAGTATGTTGCTGGCGTAAACATGAGCGTCTAAAATCTTCACCAAGTCCTTTTGGAGTTACTCTGCTGATGGCTAAATCCTCCGGTGAGAATCCCTACCATCACGGCGATCTGCGTCAATCATTGATCGATGCTGCATTAGCGTTGATTGCAGAGAAGCGGGATGCAAGCACGTTGTCGTTGCGGGAAGTAGCCCGTCGAGTTGGGGTATCCCATGCAGCGCCCTATCGCCACTTTCCTGATAAGGACACTCTGTTAGCGGCTGTCGCGGAAGAGGGGTTTCACATCCTCACGCGCTGTTTACAAGGCGGTGTGGACAAGACGCCTGACGATCCGTTGCGTGAGTTGCAAGCAAGTGGGGTCGCGTATATCAAATTTGCACGTTCGCATCCTTCGCACTATCGCGTCATGTTTAGTGCGTTTCAGCCCAGTAATAATTCTGCTTATCCCTCGCTGAATACGGCTGCGCAGGCAGCATTTGCGGTGTTGTTGGATGCGATCGCAAATGGCCAGGCGATTGGCAAGATTAAGGGGGGCGACGCTCACCACTTGGCTTGGGTTACCTGGTCGTTAGTTCATGGGTTGGCTATGCTGTTGATTGAGCAACAGTTACCGATTGTCGATGAGCAGGATGTCGTTGCTTTGTCGGAGTTGGCAACACGATCTTTAATTCATGGCATACGCCCCGACGAGAAGAGCGCACCCACAATTCCAAACTTATAGAATAGAGCCACTTACAACGTTTGCTTGCCATGGCGATGATTTCTACCCAAGTTAGTAAGCTTGACTTAGACAATTTTGACGAGCAGACGAAAATCACAATATGTGTTTCGTTCTGTAAATATGATTGGCTCGCAGAAAAGAGTGTATATACATTTATCTTAGATGAGTTGAATGCTAAAACGCTTACAGTTGAGTACCGAAACACTTCCAGCTGAATCAGCTTTGGTGGCGCGAGACTATTGCCTATGCAATCACTTGCGCAAGGCAGATCGGGTCATCAGGCAGATTTATGATGAGGCCCTACGACCCTATGGGCTCAAGGCTACCCAGTTCACCCTCTTAAACGCAATTCGGCTACGGGAACCGATTAAGCAGACCGACCTAGCAGAAAGGATGGTGACTGATCGAACCACGCTAACCCGTAACCTGTCCTCCCTAGAGCGACAGGGCTTGGTTCAATTCCAGTCTGGAGCTGACCGTCGGGTGAAGGAAATCTCCCTGACTGCTCAGGGACATCAACGCTTGGCTGAAGCCTATCCCCACTGGAAACAGGCGCAGACAAAAACGGAGGAATTACTCGGTAAACACCAAGTCAGCAAACTGTTGACAGAACTAAGCGAAATTACCCGCAAGCTGGGAGCTTAATTTTCCTCTTGAATACGTGTATATGCACTCTGTTTTTAGGAGCTAAATCATGACTAAACCACTCATATCGAACCTTAGCATCAGGCCCTGGGGCACTGGACTGTTAGCGAGTGATGAAATCCGAAAAGCCTTATCAGACAAGATTTTTAGGAGATTTTTCCGAAAACAGCTCAAATCCTTGCAAGCGGCGGCTTTTGACCACTTGTTACCTCTTTAGAGACCAGTGCCGACCAGCGCTATAAATGCAGTTTAAGCTTGGCAAAGCTGCAGAAAACTTGATAGATACGCAACAAAAATCAAGACAAGTATTGCGAAGTCCCCCGAAGAAAAATCATCCTCTGCCAGAAGAATTAAGGCCCGATTTGATGTACTATTTGGGTGGAAAAACCGAGAGGTTATCAGGCCATTTAGCGAGTGTTAAATGGCCTGATCTTAGAAGGTTGTGAGGACAGCAGAACCAATTTTTTTAGCTATCAATACACTGGGAAAAATATTAGAATTCAATTGAGTTTAGTGTTACCGTCGAACGAAATTTTTGAGCTAGAGCGTATTCGCCATAGTCGGCTAGATTATCGAGCCCAACCAGGGTCAAGAAAATTTCAGCTATCAGCCAAAGGCCAAAGTGGGCAGTGAGTTTTGTCCAATTGACGATCATCGCTAGCTCCTGGGTTGAGTTTGAGGGAGTTGGGGTAACCAAACGTAGATTTTGTCAGCAAGTCGCTGGGGTGACTGTTTCATTACCCATACCTCTCCACAGTTAGAACACCCAGGCGCTAACCAGAAGACACTTGTGGGAAATGCGGATATTTGGGCAGGGGTATCATTTCGCACTCAGGAAAAACCGACAATGACACGCAGGTTTCAATTGGCCCGCCGGGCACTAACACGCTTAGCAAAATCGCAGGCAATAGCAAAAGTCCAGAAACAAAACCAGAAACAAAATATTTGATGACGGTTTTTATGAGGATTAACGCTTTGTTGAAATGGTTGGGAAATAATGATGAGACAGTTTAGAGTGCATCTCGGGTGGCCCCAGGCCGATAGGGCATTTCATACAGCAAATGGCTGACCAAGAGCTTTAGAAAAAACAGCGGCAGAAACCATTCCAACCCTGGCGTCGGGACAAATAGATAGCGATCGCCCACCAATGCTAACCCGTATAACCCAAGCGCTACTGGACGTTGTAGATAGAGGGGAGACTGCAAAATTAGAATAGATGCCCCCAGCAGATAACCAGACACACTCCAAAAGAACCCCCAATCTGCCCCCCGAAAAAGCAGCACGACCAGCAAAATATGGATCAAGTGGATCGAAATGAATCCTAAATGCTGACGCCACCCTTGCCCTGGTCGGTGATACCAACGTTTGGCGCTGGCGGTGGCATTGGTCAGAATACCGCCGACTAGATCAAATCCAAACAGTGCCATTAGCCCTAATTGCAGTGATGACCACTGCACTGGCAGGGTTAGTGCGTAGGCTGGGGCGGCAACCCCAGCAATTAAAGACGGCGCAACCTGCACGAGCAATTCTGAGGGGGTTGCCCCTGGGCCGACGAAGCGGTCGAGCCAACCTTTCCAGCCAGAACGAGGCGAGGGGTGAGTCCAATTCGCGTTCATACCATTACCTCACAACAGTTGTTATGCAAAATATATAACAACTGTTGTGATAATGTGTCAACAGGCCGTCTAGCTTGAGTCAAAGGCTGCTCCCCATTTATTGTTTTGCTGATATGTCGATGCCCCAACGCGATCGCCGCCTTGAAGTGTCTGAAGCCGCCTGGCGTGTCATTGTCCGCGAGGGGTTAGATCGCACCAGTATGCGCGCGATCGCTCAAGAAATGAACTGTACTACAGGGGTTGTCACTCACTACTTCCGCGATAAGCAGGAAGTGATTCGATTTGCGCTAAATCAGGTGACGGAGCGGTTGCAAGTCCTGATGCAAACTGCTTTAGAGGATGTTTCGGGAACAGATCGACTGGTCAAACTATTGACTGTGTTTTTACCGTTCGATGCAGAACGACAGGATATTCTCAAAGTCTGGGTTGCTTTCTTGGGGTATGCCATTGGGCGTGATTCCCTAATGTCTGAGCATCAACAAAGTGCAGCTCAACTTCGAGAGGTGATTATTCAAGAGTTGAAGGCGTTACAGTCTGCCAACCTGATTCGAGCAGATGTAGCACCTGAGATTGAAGCCAATGCCCTGTTAGCGCTGGCGAATGGTGTCAGCCTCGATTCACTGATTCAGGCTAAACGTCTGAGCCCTGACCAGCAGCAGCTTGTGATTCAACGTTATGTCAATGAGTTGCTGACTAACCCTGCTGTTGTTGATCTTCGCTGATAAATCTCGCCAACATCAGTGCGACAGATGTCCAGTAGCCCCGTTCAACGAACGCGATCCACGAAGTACCCCCCCCAAGCAAATACAACGCTGCTTGCTGCCGCTGGCCTGACTCAAGTTGGATTAGCTGCTGATCCGCCTTGTCCTCCCAAGTCTGTATAAGTTTGTTAAGCCTACGCCAAGTGAGGTAGCCGCGCACGGGCTCTACACCTTACACTGCAAAGCTAGCAGCATTGATTGAAGACGAGTGACCACATGGCGCTGATTGTCCAAAAGTATGGGGGAACCTCGGTCGGTACCGTAGAGCGCATTCAAGCCGTGGCTAAACGCGTACTCAAAACGGTACAGGCGGGTAATGCAGTGGTGGTGGTGGTCTCAGCCATGGGCAAAACCACCGATGGCTTAGTCAAACTGGCTAACGAGATTACCCGCAACCCCAGCCGCCGCGAGATGGACATGCTGTTGTCCACTGGGGAGCAAGTTTCGATCGCACTACTGAGTATGGCCCTGCAAGCTCTGGATCAGTCGGCCACCTCCCTCACAGGGGCACAGGTGGGCATCGTCACCGAAGCCGATCACACCCGCGCCCGTATTCTCAACATCAAAACCGACCGGATTGAACGCCACTTGCAAGATGGGGATGTGGTCGTCGTCGCTGGCTTTCAAGGCATTGCCCAATCAAACCAGCTAGAAATTACTACCCTGGGTCGGGGAGGTTCCGATACGTCAGCCGTGGCCTTGGCCGCAGCGCTGCAAGCAGACTGCTGTGAAATTTACACCGATGTACCGGGCATTCTAACGACCGATCCGCGCTTGGTGCCCGAAGCCCAGTTGATGCCGGAGATTACCTCCGATGAGATGCTGGAGTTAGCGAGTTTAGGAGCGAAAGTGCTGCATCCTCGGGCGGTGGAGATTGCTCGCAACTATGGGGTGCAATTGGTAGTACGCTCAAGCTGGACTGATGAACCCGGTACGAAAGTTGTGTCTCCTATTCCCCACCCGCGCCCGTTGGATGGTTTGGAAATTGCCCATCCGGTAGATGCCGTGGAGTTTGATACTGACCAGGCAAAAGTAGCGCTACTGCGCATCCCCGATCGACCCGGGATAGCGGCGCGACTGTTTGGCGAAATTGCCCAGCAGACCCTAAATGTAGATTTAATTATTCAATCCATTCACGATGGCAATAGCAACGATATTGCTTTTACGGTTACCCACGGTAATCTGACCCGGGCAGAGGCGGTAGCCACCGCGATCGCGCCTGTCTTACGCAATACCCCAGACGCCATCGATGAAGCCGAGGTGATGATCGATCGGCGCGTGGCTAAGGTTAGCATTGCAGGTGCGGGGATGATTGGTCGTCCGGGGGTCGCTGCGCAAATGTTTTCAACCTTGGCGGCTGCTGGTATCAATATTCAGATGATCTCGACCTCTGAAGTCAAAGTTAGTTGCACAGTCGAAAATACAGACTGCGATCGCGCTATTGTTGCCCTTTGCGAAGCCTTTAGCATTACTTCTTCACCCGTCAAACCTGAAGCGAAAGGTGCCCCGATTAATCCAGAAGATTTACCCCCCGTTCGCGGTGCTGCCCTCGATCGCGACCAGGCTCGCCTTGCCATTCGCCAAGTGCCCGATCAACCGGGGATGGCAGCTCAGATTTTTCAGCTCCTGGCCGACTCCAATGTCAGCGTTGATATGATCATTCAGTCTCAGCGCAGCCGTCCTTTAGATGGCTACACCACCCGAGATATCGCCTTCACCGTGGCGCTAGGCGATGCTGAAAACGCCAAACAGGTGCTCGATCAGGTCAGGGCTGATATTGGCTATCGGGAGGTCGTACTTGACACTCAAATTGCTAAAGTCAGCGTGGTGGGCGTGGGCATGATCTACCGTCCTGGGGTGGCGGCAAAGATGTTTCGGGCGCTAGCCGATTTAGACATCAACATTCAAATGATTGCGACTTCTGAAATCAAAATTAGTTGCGTGGTGGATGAAGTGGCAGGCGTCAATGCACTAAAAGCTATCCATAACGCCTTCGGTTTGTCTGGAACCCAGGCAGTCGTAGTGCCGGCGTGAGCCTTTGATGAACCCTATATTGGACGGTTGTTTCGACTATTAAAGCGGGGTTATCGCGATCGCCCGCTTTTCTAAGCTTGATTCATGATCAAGGTATGGAATAAAAGCTTGCGTGGGAGGTCACACGATGAAGTCGATTAGGCCAAGGGGATTAATCTGTGAGAGTCAGATTGTGATCCGAGGAAAATACTGAGTTGTGTTTTTTACAAAACTACAAGCTTCGTCACTGCATATCTCTAAACTGATTGCGCCCTAACAAGTGGCTCGAAGCTTGAGAAAATGAGCCAACTGCGATCGCAGATTGAAGCTAAATCCCATCTAGGGGCAGGTTAGAAAAACGACGGTCTGGGGAATAGTTAAGTATCGAGCGAAATTATCCTGGATGGGGAGCAGTCAAAAGATTGCTCCTTTTTTTCTACATTTTGAACACTTTTCAATAGCGCTTTTCTAAACCTTCTCAACGGCCACTGGTAATCCGCGTAAATTGTGCTCTGTTCACATTTATATCGACATGTGAATCAGAAAACTGATCGTGAATCGAGTCGTTAGCCCTCAAAATACTGAGTGTCTGTTTAAACCCAGCCTTTAACGGGATAGTCAAATCCTGGGTGAACTGATTACCAATACAGCGCTAATCTTGAACGTAATCTTCACCAGTGACCAAGGCCACTTCTGCGCGTACAAACTCCCGTCCCAGATAGGCTGCATGATCTAAATAAGAGAGCGGGCAGGGGTGATCTGGATTTTCAAAGATGGCAATGCACAACTCTTTTGCTGTGTGGCCTGTGTAAATCCGGGTGTGGCTGCGCACTGGTTTTCCACGTGTGGGCAGGGGCTTGCCAGTGGCTGGGTCACAGGCTAGGCCTTTGTCATTGATCACATTCGTAAAATGCTTGGCGCAAATCAATTGTTGTTCGCGATCAAGGTAAATCAAAAAGTAGCCAGCGGGATCTAGCTCAATAAAGCGCTTGGATAACTTATCGTCTAAAGCCGCTAATGCTTCAGCGCTAGGTAATGCTGCATCGGGTTGAGGAGCTGTGATGGGGTCAGTCATAGATCACTATGCCGTTTCTACGCGGCCTTCTATTGTAGCTTCTAGGAATTCCGCTATGCTGCCCTGCTTCAAAGTACTTTCCTGCTGATAGTCTCCATCTACAAGCTCTCGCAGTAGCGTTATAGAAAGTTACGGTGTCGCTTGCAAAGCTTTTTCTGCAAGGGGTAGTGCAAGCCCACTTGATTAGATCCCAGATATGAGGCTCTTTGTATTGCCCGTTCGGCACTTTTAAGTAGGGGAAGAATGAACGCAGTTGACATTAGGGCCTTTTTTTAGAGGCTTCAATTCGCCACAATAATTGATATTTGTTAGCTAATAGAGCGCTCAGGGAAAAATAAGGTAGTCTACACCGTCTCATCAAAATTAAGCAGAGCGAGAACCCAGGCTGACTATGTTGCTAAAGAAATTCTCAGCACGACATCGCTCTGCTTCCCCAAAACGCTTTGAATTGCTCCGTAACTTTTCAATCGTTAGCTTGAGTGCATTCATCCTGGCAACGGGGCTGCTGTCGTTGTTGTATCGTCAACGGGCAGTGCGTGACCTCGCAACCCTGACAGAAAGGAATAACGATATCCTGGCACAGGTGCTGTCCAACAAACTCTGGCCGCAATATGGGCCGTTTCTGTCCAGAACCCAAGCACTCAGTGATGAAGACTTAGCAGCGCACCCCAGGAGCCAGCAGCTTTATGAAGATGTGATTACTCAGCTAGAAGGGTCACCCGTTGCTAAGGTTAAAATCTTTGACTTGCAGGGACGTACTATCTTTTCAACGGATGTTTCACAACTGGGCGATGACAAAAGTCAATCAACAGGCTTTTTAGTAGCTAGGTCTGGTCAAATCGTCAGCCAACTAGGACACCGCGACACGTTCAAAGCCTTGCAGAGCACACTAGAAGATCATCACCTACTCTCTAGCTATATTCCGATTCGCACCAATGGGTCAGGTGATGTTGTCGGTGTGTTTGAACTCTACACTGATGTCACCCCCTCACTGGAGCTGATCAATCGATCTCAGCGAGAAACGATCCTGATTAGTTTGCTGATCCTGGCATTGCTTTATAGCATCCTCTTCCTCTTTGTTCGCAGAGCAGAGAATTTGCTAAAGCAACAATACCAACAACTGGAAGATTCTGAAGGTCGCTACCGACAGCAAGCTCGTGAATTAGAGCAAACTTTGGATAAATTACAGCAAACCCAAATGCAAATGCTCCAAAGTGAGAAAATGTCGAGCTTAGGACAACTGGTGGCCGGGATTGCCCATGAAGTTAACAACCCAGTCAACTTCATTCGCGGCAACTTATTCCACGTTCAAGAATATACTCAAAACCTATTGAAGTTGCTGCAACTGTATCAGCAACGTTACCCGAATCCAACTGCTGAAATCCAAGCCGAAACTGAAGCAATCGAGTTGGGCTATATTCGCGAAGATTTACCCAAAACCTTATCTTCAATGGAAATGGGTAGCAATCGTATCCGCGAGATCGTACAGTCTCTCCGTAATTTCTCTCGCCTGGATGAAGCGAAGGTCAAGGCGGTCGATATCCACGAAGGGCTTGAGAGCACCCTTATCATCTTGAATCATCGTCTCAAAGCTCAGTCAGACCGAGCAGAGATTCAGGTAATCAGAGACTATGCTAATCTCCCAAAGATTGAATGCTATCCAGGGCTGCTGAACCAAGTATTTATGAATGTCATTGCCAATGGCGTCGATGCCTTGGAAGAAGCAATGAAGACGCAAACACACCAGAATGGTCGAGATAATCCCAGTCAGATTACGCTGCGAACCTCGTTAACAAACGATCAATGGTTGCAGGTTGTGATTTCTGATAATGGCCCCGGTATCCCGTCAGAAACCCAACAACGCATTTTTGATCCCTTCTTCACGACTAAGCCCGTTGGCAAAGGAACAGGCATGGGGATGGCTATCAGCTATCAGATTGTGACCGAAAAACATGGGGGTAAGTTGGAGTGTTTTTCTACCTTAGGTATGGGGACAGAATTCGTCATTCAAATTCCGGTTCGACAGATGATGAGTAGCTCAAGCTCGTCAGTCAATCACAGTAGCCACCATGATGCTGTGCAAAGTACTGAATGTTTAGAAGCGCAGACACGATTTGTTCCAAGGGATAATGGTGTGGATATACTCCCAATTTCGAACTTATCTAATGAAGGGTTGATTGAAGTTTGTATGGCGGCTGAAGTCATTGCCTGTGAATGCCCAGGGTACTTAGCTCGGCTCTTGAAGCAGGTGCGTGCGTTTCGTGATTATACGACTTCCTGTATTGAAAAATTCCCAGAGGACAAAGAGACGCATCTTTGGCTTGCTGAACAGGCAAAGAAAGCGGAAGATACCATCTATCAGACAATGATTGAGCTGATGAGGAAGGAGAATCTAATTGATGAATCCTCGGATAGCATTCTCCTTGATAAAATTTCGGAAAGAGCCCGGAGAATTATTGCACAGCAGTTGGGTAACGAGAAACTATGACGAAACCGTAAATTTCTGTTCAAATGCCCCCGCTAGTCCTTAGATATACAAAGATCAATTGTTTCAACGTGCATTTTTAGAAAACATCAGGCTATAGCCTGATTGCCTGTGTGTTGCGCATCCCAGCGATACTAGGTGCATTAAGCAATCTGGCCATCGCTATATGTAGCAGAGTGCGTGACAGTTGGCGGTTTTGGTCTGTTAGGCTCGCCGATCGTCCTGGCATAGATAGCCCGATAGGTTGCCTTATCAATCCAACCGCTGCTGATAGGGTGTGTTTCTGGTTGGGGGTAGCGTTACCCTCAAGTACAGCATAAATAAAGGCGGCACCCAGATTCGAACTGGGGATAAAGGATTTGCAATCCTCATTGCCAGAACCTGAAAGCCTTGCTGATAGGGCTCTTCAAGCTTAATAAAAAAAATCCTGCCTTAAATATGGCCTTATTAATCGTAGTTTTCAGATCTCTGGGAGCAGAGGATTTTCAGTCCCCAATCAGCAAATGAATCAATCGGATTGAGCGGGGTTGAGGCATCTCATCTTTACCTGTAACCGGCTGTCAAAGGGCAAAATGCCCACAATCATACGAACAGAGGATTGCCACAAAAGTGGGGGATGCGAGAGCCTAGTGAATCTAGGGATGACTCAACCATTGCTCGTCATCGCCAAGATTTGAAACTGCTGGGTCATGCGGATGTTCGCGTGACCCAACTGTCTTTTGAGGAGCTTAGTCGCAGGAACCCACTCGCAGGCAAGAGAAAAATCCATGGTCTATCAACGGAAGAAGCGCTCTTACGAACCGGAGCCCCAGCAGCAAGTGCCGTAGGTGCAAACCGATCTGTTCGCCTCACCCGATTTAGAGACCGAGGACGCCGACAATCTCTATTCCGTGGCTGAGGCGACAGCCGTCCCCAGCTTAGAGACCCTACAGCGACGGGTCAGTAACCCAGGCTATGAGGACGCGTTGGGACGTTGGGCATCGATCTCATCGATGCGAACCTGTAAAGCTGCCACCGACTCCGTATCCCCTAACGTCTTATACAGTTCCTGGGCCGCCTGCAGATGCGACATGGCTTCGCCATATGCGGTCTGTCGGATCGCCACATTAGCCAGGCCAACATGACTTTGAGCCTGCAGCTCCTGCTGATTCGCGGCCTCAGCCAGGGTTAAGGCCTGCTGGAAGCCCGCCTGGGCCAACAGGGGGAGACTCATAATCTGGTATGCCTCTCCCTGCAAGAGATAGATCTGGGGGTTTTCGGTTCCTGCCTCAATTCGGGCTTCTACAACATCCAATGCCGCTTGGTTCAGGGCATAGCTGTCCCAATCAGGATCGCTGTGCTCAAACTCTAAGTACGCTAATGCTAGGGCGATCGCCTCTACGTCAGGCTCTAAAGTCTGGGCTTGAATAGCTGCCACCTGACTTTGAACCCGCTCAGCTTCAGCTACCGGCAGCACTGCAAATTGAACCGGCAGATCACC
The DNA here is from genome assembly GCA_039815185.1 of Cyanobacteria bacterium P01_A01_bin.123. Taxonomy (GTDB): domain Bacteria; phylum Cyanobacteriota; class Cyanobacteriia; order Phormidesmidales; family Phormidesmidaceae; genus JBCBZT01. The sequence goes on from JBCBZT010000005.1 coordinate 224,727, forward strand.
TGCCGAGGAGAGACCCGTATCTGCCGAGACGATGACGCTATAGGTATAGTTTGGGCGAAACGTTACGGTCTCGGGTAGGATAACTGCGGTTTCGCTCACGGTCGTCGTCCAGTCCACACCTGGGCCTTGCAGGCTGACGGTATAGGTCATCGCGCCTTCAACTGGATGCCATTGCAGTATCATCTCCTCTGCAGTCAGAAGCACTGTATTGCGAGGACTGATCAGATAGGGCAGGGTCGGATTGAAGGGATCTCGCGTGGGATTGTTGATCGCTCCCGAGCGTCTGCTGGCCTCCCGTGGACAGTAATCAGCGACTCGGTAAGTGTCTGAACTCGTGAAAGTATGCCGACTGCCATTACTGCAGTTGAGGGTGACTCGACTATTGGTATCGACCCGAATTTGGTGGCCGTTCGAGACCAATAGGCCGTTGAAGGCGCGGTCAGGAGTAATGAGATATCGACCCACCTCGACAGTGCCTTGAACATCGCTGAGGTAATGGCTGCTGCGAGATTGACTCCAAGCAGGTGATGCGATCGCAGCGATCGCGCTCAGGGCTAGGGCGATTGGGGTGATTAGAGTGGGGGGGCGGTAGGTCGGCATGATTCGTCGTAGTCGAGGTTGGCAGTTTCCAAACGGTTCCGAGCCAGTAGCAGCCAGGTGCTTTCTTCAGGGTTGGTAATCTGTCCTAATTGGCAACAGCGCTGCCACTGGGGTATGGTCTCGGTTTGGTCTTGAGCCTCCAGGGTCTGGGCCAGTAGGCAGTAGGCGGAACCTGGATTATTGACATAGTCCTGAGCCGTTGGTTCTTGGCTAATGTCAATTGCCGTCTCCAGGGCAGACTGGGCGACCGCATGCTGTCCCTGTTCCAAGAGCGCCCACCCTAAGTTTTTGTAGAGGCTATAGCGCGTTTCCGGATAACTCTGCTGCTGATTCGCCAATATTAGGCCTTGGTATAAGAGCGCTATGGCCCTATTCACATCGGCGGCAGGCGATTGCAGATAAAGTCGGGCCAGATTGTTATAGGCTTCTGGGAAATCGCCTCGAATCGCAATTAAATATTGGGTCTGGGCCTGCTCTAAGTCCTGGATATCTTCGTAGAGGGTGCCGAGGTTATAGTGGGCATTAACGTTGTCTGGATTCAGCGAAATCGCCAGGTTGTAACTCTGCTCGGCAGAACCCAACTTGCCAGCAGCTTGCTGGTTCTGGCCGCGTTGGCTGTACTGCTTGGACAGGGTGGGGAGTGCCAGCCAAAAGGCTACGAGCACGCTCGTCAGCAGGGCAGTGGAGCCAAACTGAGCGCGCACCCGCCAGGTTTGAGGCACCTGAGCGCGATCTAAAAGTTTCTGCAAGCCCTGATGACCCGCCTCGGTCAAGTCACTGCGGGCCTTTAAAAGGGTCAGCAAGTTAGAGAGGGCCACGGCTGAAAGTCCGACCACGCCAGCCCCACCCAGCAGAAAACGGCTACTAATGGTCACTAACAGGCCAAGGCTGGTTGCCCAGGCGAGAGTTGTCAGGCCCTTAAAGAACCAGTCACTGGGTGACTTCACCGTTTCATCCAGCCACCACCACCACTGCTCTCGGGATTTTGGAAAGCTTCGTCGATAGGTGCTGAAATCCAATTGCCTCACTAGGACTACCGCCTGTTTACGCAGCTGCTGATCCAGGTCATAAATTGCCTGCAGTTGATGGGCTCCGGGCGCGGTCTCCTCCCCCAAGGCCAGGTGTAAGGTATCCCGGGCATTCAAGACTTGCAAGACTTTCTGTGTCTGGGGCGTTGGCTCACTGAGGCAGGCCACTAGGGCAGCACGATAAGCGGTGAGGGCAGCACCAACAGCACTCAAGGACATGACTCGACACCGGGAACAGTGGACTCATTCTAAATCAGGGGGTGAAACCTGCTGAGGGTGGCAACGGACGCCAATTGCCAGAGGCAATAAATGCTGCCCAGTAATAGGGATGCCGATATTCCGACGATTGTAGAAAGGCTAACTGCGTCTCTCGCAGGGCGGCATCTCGATGTCTACCCGTGAGTAAGCGCTCGTAATAAGCCACCATCAATTCCTGGGTGGCGGTGTCATCCACCTTCCAGAGGCTGATCACCTGGCTCTGAGAGCCCGCTAACACCAACGCCCGTCGCAAGCCATAGACCCCTTCCCCAGCGGCTAGAGTACCGACCCCAGTTTCACAGGCCGAGAGAACCACCAGTTGGGTGCCACGCAGATTTAATCCCGTCACTTCTAACGCCGTGAGAATGCCATCCTGCTCTGGCCCACTTTGACCCCCAACTGCAGCCCCCGCCAGAATCAACCCGGACTGCAGCAGCGGGTTGAGGGTTTCTGTGGCGGGTTCAAAGAAGCCATGGGTAGCAATGTGCAAAATGCTAGGCTGCGGTGTTTGTTTAATCACCGCTTCGGTGGCGTTGGTGGTGGTATAGGGGTCAGCTCCCAACAAGGTAGCAATCTGCTCCACTTCCACCTGGGTACCCGGTAGGGCGGGAAAGATCCGGTTAGCAAAATCAATGGTGCGGGTATCAGCCTGGGCCGCGAGTGCACCCGGACGACCATAGGTGGGGTTGCCGACCAGTAGCGCGGAGCTGGGGCTGGCGGGGGTGATATCCAAGCGCATCAGGTCACGGCCTGAGGTGAGGTAGCGGAACTGATACTGCTCCACCAGGTAGTTGCCAGAGTCATTAACGAGGGCTTCAAAGGGAATCAGGTTGAGGACGCCATTCGGGGCAATGAAGACAGTGGTGGTATCCCCCAGCACTTCGTGCACTGGGGCCATGACTAAGGTATCAAGTGCCTGAGCGCTGGCTTTGACCTGACCAATGGGGCTCCCTGCAGTGGCTAGGTCTCTGGAGAACGTTTCGACAGCAGTTTCAATGGCGGCAGCAGGGCCGAGGTCGATGCCCTGGAGCGTGCCATCGGGCTGCAGCACATAGGCGGCGTAGCGATACTCCCCAACGCGAGATTGTTCAGGGGCCGTGGGGTTTAAGGGCCGGTAGCGAATGAACTCCACTAGGGCGGTGGCGGGGGGCAAGGTCGCTTGGATGTCCATCACCGTGGGAGAAGCCGCCAGTGCAGCAAAGTCAGGGCTAAGCCGACTGAGCTGGTCCGTTAAGTCGCGACTGCGCTGTTGCAGCTCACGCAGTTGAGTTTCATAGGCAGCCAGGGCCGATGGGTCATTGGGTGGATTATTGTTGAGGGCGGAGAGTTGGCTGTTGACGGCATTTAAGTCATCGAATAGCACCAGTGCCGCCGGGTCATCATCCAGTTGATTGCGCAGGTTGGTGAAGATGTCGAGGATGCGGCCTTTGCGCTGCAGCAGCGTCGAGAATGCCAGTTGGGCGGCCTCTTCATCCGTCGGTAGGTCATTCAGATGAAGGCTAATGGCCGTATCAGTTGTACCTGAGACTGTAGCCAGATAGTCCCGTTTATTGGCATCATCCCCCCCCACTAGATTACGACTGAGGACAGTTTCTTCCACCGCTATCCCCCGACTTAGGTAGCTGAGGGCAGACTGAAGTTGGCCTTGGATATGATACTGCAAGGACAATTGATTCAGACTCTGAGCGGTAGCGGGATGGTCTGGGCCTAAGGCGGATTCTCGAATCTCCAGGACCCTCTGAAAGAGGGGTTCTGCTTCCCCATAGCGGCCCTGAGAACGATATAGCGCAGCCAGATTATTCAGGCCAGTGGCGGTATAGTGATGGTCTGGGCCTAAGGCGGATTCTCGAATCTCCAGGGAACGCTGATAGAGGGGTTCTGCTTCCTCATAGCGACCCTGTGAGTCGTACAGCGCGGCCAGATTATTCAGGCTGCTGGCAGTTAGGGGATGGTCTGGGCCTAAGGCGGATTCTCGAATCTCCAGGACCCTCTGAAAGAGGGGTTCTGCTTCCCCATAGCGGCCCTGAGCCTCGTACAGCGCGGCCAGATTATTCAGACTGTTAGCAGTATCGGGATGGGCCGGATCTAAGACGGACTCCTGAATTGACAGGGTCCGTAGATAAAGGGGTTCTGCTTCCTCATAGCGGCCCTGTAAGTGGTACAGCGCGGCCAAATTATTCAGGGTGAGGGCGGTATTAGGATGGGTCGGGCCTAAGGTGGATTCAAGAATCTCCAGGGAACGCTGATAGAGCGGTTCTGCTTCCCCATAGCGGCCCTGTGCATCGTACAGCAAGGCCAGGCCATTGAGGGTGGTAGCGGTATAGGGATGGTCTGAGCCTAAGGCGGATTCTCGAATCTCCAGGGCCCGCTGAAAGAGGGGCTCTGCTTCCCTATAACGACCTTGAAACTCGTACATCAAGGCCAGATTATTCAGGCTGACGGCAGTATCGGGATGGTTAGGGCCTAAGACGGATTCTCGAATCTCTAGGGCCTGTAGATAAAGGGGTTCTGCTTCCTCATAGCGACCCTGTGAGTCGTACAGCAAGGCCAGATTATTCAGGCTGACGACGGTATCGGGATGGTTAGGGCCTAAGGCGGCCTCATTAATCGCCAGGGCTTCCTCGGCGAGGGGTATCGCCTCGCTGTAATGACCAGCTTGGTAGAGGCTATTGACTTGCTGATTGAGTTGATTCATCTGCGCCAGGGTTGGCTCAGGTGCCGTGGCAGGGCGGGTATGTAGCTGATAGCTGCCAGTATCTCCCACCCCATCACTGTTCGCTATTAAGGTGTAAGTGTCCTTAGTCGGCAAGGTTAGAGTGAGGTGGAAATTCGTGCCCTCACCACCATCATCATCCTCAGCAATAGGCTCTCCGGTCAGGCTGAGCAGGATGAGATAGGCATCGAAGTTGTCACTACTTAGCTCGAAGGTGAGGGGTTCGCCAGATGTGTCCGTGACGTTCTTAATCGTGGGGCTGGCGGTTTGGGCAATAGCTATTTTGGAGGGCAAGCTACCGAGGCTGGCGCTGCTAAGCAAGACGGTGAATAGTCCCGTAATAGTTACAGAACGACAGCGTCTGAGACTAGTACTAGAGAGGGAAATAAACATTGGGAGGCACCAATAGAAAAGAGTTGATGGAGCCGACCACACCTACAGGGTTTACTCTCGATATATGGTCTTTTCTGACTATGGCAGTCTGTAATAGTTCCTTTGGGATATCGCTGCGAGTCATCACGGAGAAGATGTAAAGAAATCAGCGACTATCCAACCTCTTGAGACTAGCTGTAAAGAAATTGACAACCAATCAATCGCATGAGACTAGCTGCTCGGCGACGCAAATACTCAACCTTGCGAGACTTGCTTCAATCCCTTTGACTGCGCGAATTTAAGTCAGTTTTAAGTTTTTGTGGTGTCTCACGAGAAAATCAGGATCTTAATGGGTAATGTAGTGTGACAGTTTACTCTTTTAGGCCAAATCTAGGCCAGTACCTCCACCTTCAGATTTATATCAGTGGGACTCAGACTAAATCTGCTCACGGGCATTCTCAACTGCGTGTGGTAATTCACCAGTAAAGGTCATGTTCTTGACGTACTGCTGCGGCAAACTGTTGTCGGAGTGAGCAGGGCAACAACACTTCAACCCTGGGTCGCCAGGCCCGCAATCGCTGATGTACGTTTGGATCATGTTCGCGATAAATCGCGCTGTAGTAAGCATCTTCAGGCGATCGCTGGTCTAAAATTCGCAATAGTTCTTCCCGCGCTTTACCTGTCAGATGCTGTCGAATCAGCTTTTGGGCTTGGGTATAAGAGACTTGCTCGAACGTGTCGTGGCGTTTGGTATCTCGAATGTAGCGATCATTCCACTCTTTATCAAACCGTAACAGCAGCAGCTGGGCAGGCTGGTAGTAGTCAAATCCCCAGGCTTCTGCCATGCGGGTAGCAATTTCGTCAGGGTGAGGCAGGGTTTGGGTGGTTTGCCGGTCGGCTAAAGTCTTGGGAATGGTCGGGTCTGTCCAGGCAAGGGGGGTGATTTCCAAAATCCGATCGAGGCGATAATTGCGCCAATCGAGACTGTCAGGAGAGGCATTAGGGACTTGGCCAAACCCGCAGAGGTAAGGCCCCCGGCGAAAGTAGTAAATACAGACGGGATACACCACGATCTCAATAGCTTGAGTGTGTCCTGCACCTTGATAGCGCAGCCGAACGGGGGGAGTGGGGGTTTGCTGCCATAGGTCAGAGAGCGCGGCTTGCCAATCATCAACACGATCGAGTTTGTGTTGTGGCACCACGTAGTCTACGTGGACAAAAAAGCGGCGATCGCCCTGGATTTCTCGCGACAGATTTTCGGCGATCGCGGCCAGGTCAGGCTGGGTGAGAAAGGCACTGGCGTTGGGTGCACCTAGATTTTGCTGAGATTCGGCTTGGGGGATAATCGGCCAGGTGGTCACTCGATAAAAGCTCTGCCCTTGTTGGGTTAACCAGCTAATACTGGTGAGGATGCGCAGGTCATTGTAGAGAGTCCGCCGGGTCATGCTAAACAGGCAGGTATTGAGCAGGGTATCCAGGTTAGAGGGGAGTTGGTCATGGGTTTTGAGGGACTGGGCAAATTGACGGATCTGGGTCTGAATTTCAGCTGAGTGGGTTTGGGCGTGGCCCTCCCAATCGGATTGGGTATAGCTGAAAGCGGGGGCAAATAACCAGGCGGCAGTGACCTTATTGCAGGGACAGTTTGGATCAAGATGGTTTGGCTTTTTCTCTTCGGTGGGATGGGTGGTTGAGAAAAAGCAATCGCGCCAGTCGGCATAGGTAAATGGGTTTGTTAGCCCTAGGGTTTGCCCAGCTTCGCCATAGAGCAGATGTAGCCAAACCCAAAGGCGAATGGATTGCAATAGGTTTTGTTTCAGGGCTCCCCTGGCCAGCCATTGCAGTAGGGGAACGGTGGGGAGTGCTTGCCAAAGCGGTTCAACCATTTGGGATATGAGGGCCTATGGGGATTGCTGAATTGCGTTCAAAATATGCTTGAGCAAAATGTCGGGGATGGTTTGGGTTGCTCCCATCAGCCAGGGGCCAGCCTTGATTTCTAGCCAGGGTGTGGTTTGGAGAACTTCAAATTCGTCGGACAAGACGCTATGAATTACGGCTATGGGTTTCAAATGGGGCTGGCAGAATTGGTGCCACACATCGACGGCCTCAGGTAGGCGGCTGATAATCATGTAATGGGAGCATTGCTCTACCAGGGGCACTTTTTCGCGTTGGGGTAGCCCCCCGACATCTACCAGTAAGCAATCGACTAAGTTACGCAGATTGGCAACTGCGTCGGCATGGGATTGAAAGAAGCCGGGAATGAGTTTGGCGGTTTCGGGGTCTTCATGAATCCGATACTCGTGGTTGCGCACCAAGGCTTCAACAAAGCTGGGCTGCGCCGTCTCGTAGGTCCAGTTGCCTTCACCGTCCCAGCTGGCCCGATGCAGGTAGATGGTGTCATTCGGTAGCTGAGCCGTCAGGCTGAGTCGGGTGGCGTTGGACAACACGCTTTTGCCGCTGTTAGGCGGTCCCCCAATTAGGATCGCCGGGCAGGGTTGACGGTTGAGGGTGACGGGGAGCCTGTCGCCAATGGCGGGTGACTCGACACGGCTGTGGATAACGATGACAGCTTGGCTGCGGGCATCGTAACAGCCGAGCCAGGGAGCCGCTTGGCATTTGTGGATCAATGCCCCATAGAGCCAGGTGGGCGATCGCCCGTATAACACCACTTCCCGCGTCAGGTTAATCTCGGGTGGCAATTTGAGGGTAGGCAAACAATCGGGGTGAACAACTGGGCTATTGAGGGTGATCGCAAGGGTTTGGAGACTGCCGCTGTGGGAGGACAGTAGGGTTAGGTTGAGCTGGACTGGGTGCAAAGCGTTAGAGGACAGCATCGGGAATTGTGACAATGAGGACTTCACCTTCTGCAACCTGAGGGGAGTGGGTGGCGACGACGACGGCACCGCCAGAATGGGGCACATCGTTGCCGAAGCGGGGGTCAAAGCAGGCGACCCAAGCGGCGGCATGGCAAGCGTGTACGAGGTAGCCGGAGAGCCAGAGGGGAATTTTGCCTTCAATCACAATCCCTTGACTCCAAAGGATCGGATCTGGCATTTTCACAGTTTTGAGGGCGTCGGGGGTGAGGATGCCGGTGGGGGTATTGATATGCACATGGAGGTGTTGGTAGGGCAGACCCGCCTGGGTTTGGTGGGTTGCCAGTCGGAGTTCAACAGCAGTCATGATGGTTATTCAAAGGTTACGGGTAGTGTATCCGGTTATAGGAAGTGGGTGCTTCCAATTTGGGGATGAAGTGGGTGCTTCCTATTAAGGCTTAGGGTGTAGCAGCTAATGTTTACAGGATGAGTTGATGATGCAGCGACTGGTATTGACCCACACCTTTGAAAAGGCGCTTGAATATGCGGTGCAGCTGCACAGGCATCAGTGGCGTAAGGTCAATGAAGCGCCCTATGTGTCGCATCTGTTGGCGGTGGCGGCGCTGGTTTTAGAGGATGGCGGGAGTGAAAGTGAGGCGATCGCGGCTCTGTTTCACGACGCGGTGGAAGACCAGGGGGGTGATTCAACCTTGGCTCAGATTCGAGTCCGGTTTGGAGAGGCGGTGGCGGAGATTGTACAGGGATGTACTGAACCGCCAAGGGCGCAGTATCCGTCTTGGTATGACCATAAGCGGGCCTATTTTGAACAGGTCCGCTCGGCTTTGCCTGCGGTGCAGCGGGTGTTATTGGCCGATAAGTTGCACAATGGGCGATCGCTGTTGCGAAATTGGGCAGAGTTTGGGGAGGCAATGTGGGGGGCGTTTAAGGGCGATCGCGCCCAGGTGCTTTGGTTTTATCAGCAGGCAGCGACGTGTTTTGGGGAGGTAAAGTCGGGGTGGATGGCGGATGAGTTGGCGCGGGTGGCTGAGCGGTTGGCTCAAATGGACAAGGCTCACGATGCTGTATGACAGTTTTGGCTTAGTCTAAACTGGAACAATATTGAGCGTTGCCTCAACAGACGCGAGGAGATGGGCGGATGTCAGTCAGCTTAACCCGAGCCGATCGAGTGGTGTTACACAACATCAGCTGGCAGCAGTTTGAAAATCTACTCAATGACTTGGGAGAGCATCGTACCGCTCGTATTGCTTATGACCAGGGCGCTTTAGAGATTATGACGCCGCTACCCGAGCATGAGTATTTTAAGGAGACGATTGGTGATGCGATCAAAGATATGGCCGAGGTGCTGAATCTAGATTACGAAAGCTATGGGTCTACCACCTGGCGGCGGGAGGTGAGACAAGCGGGGCTTGAACCAGACAATTGTTTTTACTTTCAGAACGAGGCTTTGGTTCGTGGCAAACTTGACTTTGATCTCGATCGCGATCCGCCCCCTGATTTAGCCCTCGAAATTGATGTAACGAGTAAGTCATTGGATCGCTTTCCAATTTATGCCCGTTTAGGCATTCCTGAACTTTGGTGCTACGACGATGGCTTGTTGAAGATTTATCGCCTCCAGCAGGAGCAGTACGTGCAAGCTGAGGAGAGCGATATCTTTCCGTCGTTGGCAATTCAAGGGTTGCCCCGCCTGATTGAGGCATATCGCAATCAAGGGAGATTGGCTTTGCGGCGTGCTGTGCGGCAGTGGGCCACTGAACAGATCACCCCAAAGGGCTAACGGCTGCGCTCTAATACACTCCGATGGTTGTCTTTGGCGGAGGCAAGGTTAGACCGTGTCTGGATCAACACCAAGCTGTCTGAGGCGTTCGGCGAGGCGTTCGGCTTTAGTGGGTAGCCAGTTGTCTGCTGTGTCGTACCAGCGTAGCCAGGTGCGGGGGATGTCGCGATAGTCGCCCTGCCAAAGCCCGATGCCGATGGCGAGTTTGGGTAACCAAAGGCGGGATGTTTCGAGAGACAGTTCTTCGTATTCGCCAGAGACTAGGGTAAAGCCCCGCAGTTGGTTGCTGTAGCGGTTGTAGGTGATGTAGTAGGGGACCCGCAAAAGATTTTGGTAAACCTGCCATTTAGTGGGCGGTTGGTCGGGAGCGGGGACGGTTTGGCCGAGGTCTTCGGCTTCGGTGCCGGGTGAGAGCAATTCGACGATGATGGCGGGGCTGATCCCTTCTTGCCATAGGACGTAGCTGAGGCGCAGGTCGGTTTCTTCGTATAGGCGGGGAACGCCTGGGACGGCAAACCAATCGGGGCGTTTATACCAGCGGGGATGGCGGACGTCGTAATACAGGTTGAGGTCACCGGCGGTGAAGATTTGGTTGGTGGCGTAGTCTGCTAGGCGAAAGGTTTCGCTCAGCAGTTGGGGTTGGAGGTAATGAAATAAGTCTCGCGACAGGCTAGCGCCAACGTCTGGCAACCCAGGCTCCTCTAGCTGTTCGCTGGGCAGATCATACATGGTTGGCAGTGTTTCTTTGGGGGGGAGCGGCGGGTCGGCCTGGGTGATGTGGATGGGCTGGGAAACCATGGGGATGATCGGTGGGGAGGTTAGTTCAATTGTAGTCAGGCGTTATTCAGAGTGAACCTTTGGTTCGGGGTCGAGAGAGTCTTGATTTGAATGCGGGGGATCCGCCGCCTGATTTGGTAATTGAGATTGACATCAGTACGAATTCGCTGGATAAGCGTCGTTTGTATGCCAATTTGGCGGTTAGGGAGTTTTGGCGGTTTGATGGTAGCGCTATTTCTTTTTTTGAACTTGAAGGGTCTGGTTATGCGCTTGTAGATCGCAGTTCTACGTTTCCGTGGTTTCCGGCTGATAAGCTTTCTGAGTTGTTGGAGGCGCGTTTGAGGTTGGGTGAAACGCAGACGCTTAGGCAGTTTCGGGATTGGGTTAGGGAGCAGATTTAAGAGCACGAAGGATGTTTCGTTGAGTAGAACCCAGAGTTTTTGAAAAACTCTGGGTTCTTTTGTAGTGGCAGCTAGAATTTAGCTCTTGTTTGATGGTTTGAGTAGATGTTATTGATTCAGTGTTTCCAACTATTTCAAATTGAGCCCTTTGTTGGGCAAATCCCAGAATCTACTTATGCTTCACATAGCCTATTTCGAGTTTCCAACTATTCCGAAATTAACCCTTCGGTAGGCTGCGAAATTCCCGGCTGGCAGATCTTTCCTCTGTGCAAGTTTCCAACTATTCCGAAATTAACCCTTCGGTAGGCGTATACAGCCTTCGCAATGGTGCCCACCAACGAAGCCAAGTTTCCAACTATTCCGAAATTAACCCTTCGGTAGGTTTCTTTTTTTGCTTACTCGGGAGGCTACCAAGGGTCGCGTTTCCAACTATTCCGAAATTAACCCTTCGGTAGGACAATCCTTGCCCGCTTGCCGTCCCTTAATTACGGGAAGTTTCCAACTATTCCGAAATTAACCCTTCGGTAGGAACTTCATGGGCAACCCCAGCGGCTCGGGACTGGAAAAGCAGGTTTCCAACTATTCCGAAATTAACCCTTCGGTAGGTTTATTTATTTTGATTTGTGGCGCGATCGCTTGGCCAGGAATGCAGGTTTCCAACTATTCCGAAATTAACCCTTCGGTAGGTTGTCTAATGAAATTCAGAATCTTGCCGAATCAGGTCGTGTTTCCAACTATTCCGAAGTCATTACCTCCGGCAAAGCCGGAGGCTTGAAAAAAGCCGCTCAAAGCGGCAAGTGGGATGAGAAGCAAACATCCCGATCTGTCCGAACCTAAGAGCTTCTATCCTGTGAGACTTTTAGACGTCGTAACTCCGAACCTTGTGGAATTGTCAAACTTGACTAGTCCCCCAGCAGAGCTGGGGGTTTACGACGATTAATTAACCCTTCGGTAGGCGCGATCGCGACATAGGGACAAACGGGTACTACGAGGGGTTTCCAACTATTCCGAAATTAACCCTTCGGTAGGACTTTTTTTCGCTCTCCAATATAGACGCGGAGTGCGATCAAGTTTCCAACTATTCCGAAATTAACCCTTCGGTAGGATTGAATCTGGGCCAAATCCTAAGCTTTTCTGGAGGGAAAGTTTCCAACTATTCCGAAATTAACCCTTCGGTAGGCACTTCGACCTGAGATAAAACTTTGGTAAACTGCTTCAATAGTTTCCAACTATTCCGAAA
>JBCBZT010000030.1:0-101476 GCA_039815185.1 Cyanobacteria bacterium P01_A01_bin.123
ATCACATGATCGCAGGGGGGGGGAGCGGTGAATCGCCAAACCGCTCCTTGGTCGACATGGCTACAGGACTGGGGATTTTACCCAGCATTATCGTCGATCAGCACTTCCACAATCGCAATCGGATGGCCCGCTTAATGAGTGCGGTGTCGATCCACCCCGATCGGATTGGCATCGGCATCGACGAAGACACTTGTGCCTTGTTCGAAAATGAAGGCGTATTTCAGGTGATCGGCAAAGGTACAGTGACCGTGGTTGATCCTGGCGCAATCAGCCACACCAATCAACCCGATGTGGGGGCCACTGATCCGATTGGCATTCACAACTTACGCGTGCATATTTTGACCCACGGCGATCGCTATGATCTCCAAGAAGGAATAGTTGTAGCCCATGGCTAAAGTCTCTGATCAATGGCCTGAGCAAGAGTCAAGGACAACTCAATTGCCGCAAATTCCGGGATCTGATCATTGCGTTTACTGGCACAATGGCAGGGTGCCGTGCCATTCTTTTGGCCTCGGAGTTGTGCTTTGACTCACTCGTCTAAAGTTATCTATCAGTTATCCTGCAGCTAACTTTAGCAAAAGAACTCTGCCTAGCCAGGGTGCTGCCGAGTTGTTCTCAATGAACAGTGGATAGGCATCACTAATCGCTAGGGTCTAAGGCGATACCATAATCACATCTGCTGCTTTGCTGCTGGCTATCCATCGATATGAAAATTCTTAAAACTCAAACCCTGCGTGGGCCAAGCTACTGGAGCACCCGTTATTCAAAGCTGATTGTGATCCGGCTGGATCTTGAGGAAATGGCAGAGGTTCCCTCAAGTGAGATCCCTGATTTTTATGATGGGCTTGTCGAAATCCTGCCTAGCTTGGTTGAGCATCATTGTTCACCCGGCTATCGAGGCGGTTTTTTGCAGCGAGTGGCGGAAGGGACTTCCTTAGGCCACGTTATTGAGCATGTGGCTCTGGAACTGCAAACGCTAACCGGAATGCCAGTCAAATTTGGCCGGACTCGTGTGACCTCTACGGCTGGCGTGCAGCAGGTGGTGTTTCAGTACAGCGATGAGCAAGCTGGGCGCTATGCGGCTCGATCCGCCGTCAGGCTGTGCAACAGCATTATTGATATTGGTCGCTACCCCCTAGATGAACTTGAAAAAGACTTGGCCGATTTGAGGGAGCTGGGGGCTGATGCTGCCCTTGGCCCGAGTACAGAAACCATCATTCGGGAAGCTGAAAGTCGGAGCATTCCTTGGTTTCAGTTACGCAGCCGAGCCATGATTCAACTCGGGCATGGAGTGCATCAAAAACGCATTCAGGCAACCCTCAGTAGCCAAACCGGGATTTTAGGCGTTGAGTTGGCCTGCGACAAAGAAGGGACTAAGCGAATTTTGCTCGACTTAGGTGTTCCGGTACCGCGCGGTACGGTGATCCACTACATGGATGAGCTCGAAGAAGCGATTGAGTCCGTTGGGGGTTACCCGATTGTCGTTAAACCCCTAGACGGTAATCATGGGCGAGGCATCACCATTGACATTAGCGATTGGGAGACGGCAGAAGCTGCCTACGAAGCTGCCAAAGCCGTTTCAAAAGGGGTGATCGTTGAGCGGTTCTATCAAGGTCGGGATCATCGGGTGCTGGTGATTAATGGCAAGGTCGTTGCAGTAGCAGAGCGGGTCCCAGCTCATGTTGTTGGCAATGGGCGTGCCACGATTGATGAACTGATTGCCGAAACCAATCAGGATCCCCGCCGGGGTGAAGGGCATGCCAACATCCTCACCCGTTTAGAAGTCGATCGCACCACCTGGCAGCTCCTCGATCGCAAAGGATATACGCTTGAGACTGTTTTGGATGAAGGGGAAATCTGCTATCTGCGATCGACGGCTAATCTAAGCACTGGAGGGATTGCCATTGACCGCACCGATGAGATTCACCCCAAAAATGTCTGGTTGGCCCAACGTGTCGCCAAAATTATCGGGCTAGATATTGCAGGCATTGACATTGTCACGTCAGACATCACTCGCCCCTTGAGAGAAGTGGATGGTGTGGTCGTTGAAGTCAATGCTGCCCCTGGATTTCGGATGCATTTCTCACCGAGTGAAGGCATTCCTCGCAATGTAGCCGAACCCCTAATCGAGATGCTGTTTGCCCCAGGGAAGCCTTCTCGCATTCCGATTGTGGCCATTACGGGGACTAATGGCAAAACAACCACAACCCGTCTAACCGCTCATATCTTTCAGCAGACGCAGCAAGTGGTGGGCTACACCACGACAGACGGGGTTTACATCAGTGGTTATCTTGTAGAGCCAGGTGACAATACAGGCCCTCAAAGCGCCCAAATGGTTTTGCAAGATCCCACGGTGCAGGTCGCGGTGTTAGAAACAGCGCGAGGCGGTATTTTGCGGGCAGGACTAGCGTTTGACAGTTGCGATGTGGGTGTTGTGCTGAATGTGGCCGCCGATCACCTCGGCTTGGGCGATATTGATACCGTTGAAGAAATGGCCAAGGTTAAGAGCGTGGTAGCTGAAACCGCTCGCCCCAATGGCTACGCCGTTCTCAATGCTGACGATCCCCTGGTGGCGGCTATGGCCCGACAGGTGAAGGCCCAGGTCGCTTATTTCTCAATGGATCCTGACAATGAAATCATCAAAGCCCACTCCCAACAGGGGGGCTTAGCCGCGGTGTATGAAAATGGATACCTATCGATTCTCAAGGGCGATTGGGTCTTACGGATTGAGCAGGCCATAAATGTACCGTTGACGATGATGGGGCGAGCACCTTTTCAGATTGCCAATGCATTGGCGGCTAGCCTGGCGGCTTTCACCCAAGGGGTTAGCATTGAGGACATTCGCACGGCGTTGACGACTTTTGAAGCCTCTTCAGAAAAAACCCCAGGACGGATGAATCTGTTCAATTTGGGGCAATACCATGCGCTAGTAGACTATGCACACAATCCGGCTAGTTACAAGGCTTTAGCTGGATTTGTGAATAACTGGCCAGGACAGTGTATTGGGGTAGTGGGGGGCCCGGGCGATCGCCGGGATGAAGACTTCCTAACCCTGGGCCAAATTGCGGGTCAGATGTTTGATGAGGTAATTGTCAAAGAGGACGACGATCGGCGAGGGCGTGCCAGTGGCGAGGCGGCTGACTTGATCGTTAAGGGGGTGACGGAGAGTGCGAACACAGGGGTTACAACCATTTTGAATGAGACTGAGGCGATTGAGACTGCCTTAAATCAGGCTCCGGAAGGAGGATTGGTGGTGATTTTACCGGAGAGTGTAAATCGGGCCATTGAGCTGATCAAGGCACGTAAGCCTTTGGAAAATGGGAATAGGGTAGCGATGTCAAAGCCCCCATCATCTCCCGCGCCTACTGAGACTGGTGATGAGAGCTCTGATGCATCTGCTTATGCGGGGTCTAAGGGATAGCGCTAGCCGTAACGTTATCCACGAGGGTTCAGAGTTTTGGACGATTTGTGTGTGTTGGGCTAGGCGCGATGGTCAAAGACCGACCTCAGAAAGCCATCCCACTGCGAAATTGACTGGGAACCGTTGAGTTAGGTTTCCATTCCATAAACGGACTGAGCCTACTTGAGGTAAGTTCAGCCCAATGGCGATCGCAATTCACCCTAGAATAGGTAAGCGATTAAGGTACCCTAAGCAATGGGTTCAGGAACAGTGAGGAGATTATGAAACGGCGTCAGTTTATTCAGCACACAGGAGCAGGATTATTGGGTGCAATGGGAATCGGTCTTGCGTCCCAATGGCAAGCTGCCCAAGCCCAATCAAGTGGCAGTGTCGTCATTCAGTGGTTAGGGCACACCTGCTTTTACTTCACCGGAGACGGGCGACGTATTCTGGTCAACCCGTTTCGCCCCATCGGCTGTACTGCTGGGTACCGCATTCCCCGAGCTGAGGCAGATTTAGTATTGATCAGCAGTCGACTGTTGGATGAAGGTGATTTAACCAATGTTCCTGGCAATCCTCGCTTACTCGATGAAGGGCGCGATTATCGCTTCGGCGATTTCTTAATTCAGGGCACCGCAGTTCCCCACGACCGAGAAGGGGGGCGACGCTTCGGCGAGAATATCATCTGGAAATGGACCCAAGGCGGACTCGATATCGTTCATATGGGGGGAGCCGCAGCTCCCATTGGGATTAATGAGCAAATTTTAATTGGCCGCCCTGACGTCATGCTGGTTCCTGTCGGCAATGGCCCTAAAGCCTACACACCTGAAGATGCCGTAGCTGCTGTGCAGTCCCTCAATCCTCGATTGGTGATTCCGACCCATTATCGGACAACGGCTGCGGATGAGGAGACCTGTGATCTCGTCCCTGTAGATGAATTTTTGAATTTGATGCAGGGGTCACAGGTTAGTCGGGGTAATGGCGCTAGGCTAACGTTAAGCCGCGCTAATTTGCCAGACAGCGGTATAAAAGTTCAGCTCTTTGGAGACCAATCTCTATTGGCAACTAGAGGTTAGCCCTCCCCCAAGTCAGCCCTCGACTGGGCATTTAATTGAGCTTAACCCCTCTGGGAGCGGCTGAGTCAACGACTGGACTCATGTCGGAATCTGAAACCGAAATCATAAGCCGAAATCTAAAATCTAAAATGGGTAGCTCCATGAACGCAGTCTATCGTCAACGACGGGCAGAAGTGATGTCTCGCATTGGTCACAGCACTGCGATTTTTCGCAGTGCGCCGATGGCGGTGATGCATAACGATGTGGAATATCCCTTTCGCCAAGACAGCGACTTCTTTTATTTGACAGGATTCAATGAACCTGAAGCCGTTGCCGTATTAGCCCCCCACCACGAGGAGCATCAGTTTGTGCTGTTCGTTCGTCCTAAGGATAAGGAAAGAGAAATTTGGTCGGGGACACGAGTTGGGGTTGACCAAGCCAAGGAACGCTATGGTGCAGATGAGGTTTACCCGATTGCAGAACTCAACGAAAAGTTGTCTGGGTATGTCGAAAAAGCTGAGCGGCTGTACTATCACCTGGGTAATGATCACGGTTTCAACACCACCATCCTCAATCTATGGCAGCGCCTAATTGCCACCTATACCAAACGAGGCACCGGGCCAGTCGCAATTGAAGATACCAAGCTACTGATGCAAAACCTGCGGCGGGTGAAGCATCCTAAAGAACTGGATTCAATCCGTAAAGCGATCGCGATTTCAGTCAAAGCCCACAACGCTGCCCGAGAAATGACCCAACCGGGGCTCTACGAATATGAAATTCAAGCGGAGATGGAACACATCTTTCGCCGGGGCGGCGGTATGGGGCCAGCTTATCCATCTATCGTGGCCTCTGGGCAAAACGCCTGCATTTTGCACTACATCGAAAACAATCGACAAATGCAGACGAACGACCTGCTGCTAATCGATGCAGGGTGCGCCTACGATTACTACAACGCTGACATCACCCGCACCTTCCCGGTTGGCGGTCAATTCACGGCTGAACAGCGCATCCTTTATGAATTGGTTCTCGAAGCCCAGCTCAAAGCCATTGAGCAGGTGCAACCAGGCAATCCATTCAACACATTCCATGATGCAGCAACCCGAATAATTACTGAAGGGCTTGTGGAGCTAGGGTTGCTACAAGGGGAGATTGATACGCTGATTGAAGAGAAAAAGCACAAAGCGTTTTTCATGCACGGTACTGGCCACTTCTTGGGCTTAGACGTTCACGATGCAGGCATTTTGCGCAACCCCGATAAAACCTGGAAGCCCTTCCAACCTGGCAATGTCGTTACCGTCGAACCTGGCATCTACATCACCCCTGATTATGAACCCGAAGGAGGTCAACCTCAAATTGATGATCGCTGGCGCGGCATTGGCATTCGGATTGAAGATGATGTGTTGGTCACCGAGTCAGGCCATGAAGTTCTAACGGCAGGGGTGCCAAAATCCTTAGCTGAGATGGAGCGGGTTGATCAATAAGCACTACGAACTCGCTTGGGCTATTCCAAAAATACCCACCAAAATGCGGATCAAGGCTTCTAAATTATCTGGAAGGATGTATGAGGCAATGTCTTGGGCAATGCTACGGGTCGCGGCGTCTAAAACACCGAAAATCCAGAGGTTGCCGATCGTGACCACACCGTACATGCTAAAACTTCATCGGTGTCGTTGGGCAGCTCAAAATACGACCTGAAGGAATAGGTGGCATCTTATTCCTCGACCCGGTAGCCAAATTCTGAGAGATGCAGTCGCGATTGTCGCCACCGGGGCTGCACCCGCACGAACAGTTCTAAATACACCTTGCCAGCAATCAACTTTTGAATTTGCTGACGAGCTTCACTGCCAATCGCTTTGAGCAAGCTACCTTTTTTGCCAATCACGATGCCTTTTTGAGAGTCGCGTTCTACATGAATGGTTGCCAGGATGCGGGTTAGGCTGGGTTCTTCTTCAACGCGATCGATGGAAATCGCTACGGAGTGGGGGATTTCTTCGCGGGTTTGGGTCAAAATTTGTTCCCGAATCAGTTCTCCCATAATGAAGCGTTCGGGTTGATCGGTAACTAAGTCTGGTGGGTAGTAGTAAGGACCTTGATCGAGTTGTTCGACTAGGGCCGTTTCTAACACAGCTAATCCTTCACCGGTGAGGGCCGAGAACTTGAACTGGGGCCAATCTTGTTCCTCAGCTAAAGTCCGGTAGCTGTCATCGATCGCAACCGCAGTATCGCCCTGCTGGTCAGCTTTATTAATCCCGAACAGCACTGGGGTTTTGCTTTGACTTAGGAGCTCAACAATAAAGCGATCGCCCCGACCCGCAGCCACCGATCCATCCACCACAAACAGGGTGGCATCGACCGATGCGATCGCGAGGCGAGCATTTTTCACCAACACCTTTCCCAACTCATGGTGAGGCTTATGAATTCCTGGCGTATCGACAAAGATAATTTGAGCTGCAGGAGTCGTGAGAATACCCCTCAGCCGATTGCGGGTGGTTTGGGCAACTGGCGAGGTGATGGCAATCTTTTGGCCCACGAGCTGGTTCATCAGCGTTGATTTACCCACATTGGGCCGTCCCACGATGCCAATAAAGCCGGAACGAAATCCCTCCGGTGGCGCAGGAATAGAGGCAAAACTTGACGTCATTCCCTAGTGCCCGGTGATGTGCACAACGACTTCGCGGCGGTGCCCCCTCTCTCGGTGCTCCCACAGATAAATACCCTGCCAAGTGCCCAAGGCGAGGCGGCCATTCATGATTGGGATTTGTTCAGAGGTGTGGGTTAATGCCGTGCGGATGTGGGCTGGCATATCGTCCGGGCCTTCAGTGCTGTGGCGATAGGGACGAAGTTCTGGGACAAGATCGGCTAAAAAATCAGCCATATCCGTCAACACGTCAGGATCAGCGTTTTCTTGAATGACCAGACTGGCAGAAGTATGGCGCAAAAATAAGCAGCACAACCCAGTGGTAACCCCTGATGCCTGCACTGCATCGTGTACCTTCTGAGTGAAGCGTCCTAAGGCTTTGCCCTGGGTTTGCAGCGTCAGCGTGGTTTGATAATGAACGGTTTCAGTCTTGGTAGTCGTCATAGCTTTGGGTCACATGAAGCAGCATGGGTTGTATAGCCGTAGTCACAAAGCGTTGTGTGCTACGGTAAGCCAGATTGCTTGTGTGTTCAGCATCCCAGCGATACTTGGTGCATTAATCAATCTGGCCAGCGCTACATACAGCATAGGCTAGGAATTACCGTTTGCTGCGGTTAGGATTGGGTTGTATGGGTCAGATTGCCCCTTCCAGCCATAGCCTCAAGCCATGACGGACGAAGAGTTGAAACAGTTAATTGAAAGCAATGCCAAAGCGATCGCGGCGGCGGCCGAAGAACGACGCTTAATACTGGATAATCAAGCGGTCTGAAGAAAGTCAACGACCGCCCGGGCAATGGTCTGATTGCCATTAGTGGCTAATCGGTCACTCTGCTGGGGCGGCAAAATCGCTTCGTTTAGAAAAGACCAATCCCCTTCAAAGAAACGCTCAACCCCAAGGATTTGGTGGTTAGCATACCGTTGAATGCCATCTAGCAACAGATCTGCCTCCGCAAATCCTTCTCGCGTCAAAGTGACAATTGGAATCCCCAAACGACACGCTTCTGAAAACGTACTAAACCCTGGCTTAGAAACCACACGGCTACACAGGGGCATAAAATCCACTGGGCGATAGTGACGGGCGGTAATGGTGCGTAGATTGGATAAGTTGGGAGCATTTTTATCAAAACTGATAAACTGCCAATCTGGAAACTGATCCAGGGTGTCATAGGGGATCTTTTGCAGACCCAATCCCCCAAAAGTCAGCAGAATTGTGCGTTCTGGCGGGGTACTAATGGCAAACCGCGATCGCAGTTCAGCCAAGTCATAACGCGGCGTCCCCCCAGTTAACCCCACATCCATAACCTCAGGGAAAGCAGCCATATCCTCATGAAAGGGCAGACGAAAGAGGCGATCGCAGCGCTGAAAACATCCTGCAATCCAGTCTGCCACTGCGATGAATTCTCCCCCCCAAGGACGATAAATAAAGTCCCAACCAAAGTTACTCATCATCCAGCAGGGAATCTCTGCCGCCTCAGCAATAGCGGTTGCCAACGGAGGAATATCGGCCAGCACCAATCCCACTTGATGCTGACGTAGAAACGCCTGCTCTTGCTGAATTAAGGCAGATGATTGCTGACGAATCTGCTGCAACTTAGCTAGAGTTGCCGATTTATCCATCATCAGACTGTCCCGCTGCAAAACCCCCACATCTAGAGCAACCAAATGGTGAATAAACGGCCCCTCCAGATAGGAAGATAACAACCAATGGGGGGCTGTCGTAGCCAAAACGATGGGAATCTCAGGACACAAAGCCTGAACAGTAGCTGCCACGGAAGTTGCCCGGGTAGCGTGGCCAAAACCATGGTTGGTAATAGAGACATAAAGCGGTTTAGGAGACATTTGCCAATTTTAGATTTTAGATTTTGGATTCCGGCATGAATCGCCTCAGCAAAAAGGCTCACCCGTTGGTGAGCCCTATTCGTCAAACTGCAAGATGTGTCCGGTGCCTATATCTGGGGCACAAGCTGCTCCTTATCGGGCACTTCAACATATTCCGACACGATTTGGCGAAACTCATCGCCATCGATAGTCTCTTTATCAATCAAAAGATCGGCCAAACGATCAATTACAGCCCGATTCTCTTGGACCAGTCGCTTGGCATCTTCGTAGCACTTCTCCACAATATGTCGCACCTGGTTATCAATTTGGGCTGCAATCCCGTTGGAATACTCAGATCGACTCATCCAATCACGCCCCAAGAAGACTTCGCCCTGCTGACTTTCCAACGAAAGTGGGCCTAAGTCAGACATGCCAAATCGGGTCACCATTTGCCGCGCCATGTTAGTCACCTGTTGCAAGTCATTCCCTGCCCCTGTCGTGACTTCCGCATCGCCAAAAATGACGTCTTCAGCAGCGCGACCGCCCAATGCTCCAGTGATCCGCGCTAGAATCTGCGCTCGGGAAATCAGGGTTTGGTCTTCACTCGGCGTGAACCAAGTCAATCCCTGAGCCTGACCGCGAGGAATGAGAGTTACCTTTTGCACCGGATCGTGATCTTTGATCAAAGTGCCAGCGATCGCGTGGCCCAGCTCATGGTAAGCAATTAAACGCTTACTCTTACTATCAACCAGTGGCGTTCCTTCCATGCCAGCAATGACCCGATCCACGGCAGCATCGATTTCCGACATGGTGATGGCTTCCTTCCGACGACGGGCGGTTAAAATCGCTGCTTCGTTGAGCAAGTTAGCCAAATCTGCCCCAGTGAAACCGGGGGTACGACGAGCGATCGCCTCTAAGGAAATGTCATCCGCAATTTTCTTGTTGCGCGCATGTACCTGCAGCACTTCCAAACGTCCCTTCACATCAGGCGGATCCACCATCACCTGACGGTCAAAGCGTCCCGGACGCAACAGAGCAGAGTCAAGCACATCAGCCCGGTTAGTCGCCGCAATGATGATGATGCCAGTGTTACCTTCAAATCCGTCCATCTCGGTTAGAAGCTGGTTGAGCGTTTGCTCACGCTCATCATTGCCCCCACCAATACCTGCACCCCGCTGACGGCCTACGGCGTCAATCTCATCAATAAAGATAATGCAGGGGGCATTCTCTTTGGCTTTCTTGAACAGATCGCGAACCCGAGAAGCACCTACACCCACGAACATCTCAACGAATTCAGACCCAGAAATGCTAAAGAAGGGAACGCCAGCCTCACCTGCGATCGCTTTAGCCAAAAGCGTTTTACCCGTTCCAGGAGGCCCCACTAACAAAACCCCCTTGGGAATCCGAGCCCCAACAGCGGTAAACCGCTCAGGCTTTTTCAAGAAGGTAACCACCTCTTGCAGCTCTTCCTTCGCTTCCTCAATACCGGCCACGTCATCAAACATCACCCCCGTCTTAGCTTCCATCAAGAAGCGAGCTCGAGACTTGCCAAAGTTCATCGCTTGGCCAGGGCCACCTGGCACATTACTAGAGCGACGGAACAGGAAAAAGAGGCCACCAATCAGGAGAATCGGGAACAGCAAGTTACCTAAAACACCCCATATCGCCCCATCGTTACGAGGCGGATGGGAGTCTAAGTTAACGTTGGCACCGCGTAAACGGGTCACCAATTCAGGGGCGTTACCCGGTAAATCCACTCGCCAGCGCTGAACTCGGTTGTCTATCTCCGG
Organism: Cyanobacteria bacterium P01_A01_bin.123; assembly: GCA_039815185.1. GTDB lineage: Bacteria > Cyanobacteriota > Cyanobacteriia > Phormidesmidales > Phormidesmidaceae > JBCBZT01. The sequence goes on from JBCBZT010000030.1 coordinate 10,702, forward strand.
ATCAACCGCCTCTACGATGGCGGTGCGCCCACCTTCGTAGAGGTCAACAGACGTCACTCGACCAGCATCTAGATAGTCGAGGAAGCGTCCGTAGGTCATCCGAGTATTTGCCGCATTGCGTCCCATGTCGGCAGGGCCATTCGCGGAAAAAGCTCCTTGCCATAGGAAAAAGCCAATGACCAGAATTGGCAATGCCCAAAGCAGTGCAACTCTCCAAGAAAATTTCATAATCAGGCAGCCTCTTAAGTTAGCAACAGAAGATTTTTCAACCGAGCCCTATCACCAGCGACATCAGACTCAAATACGGTTTAAAGGGTTTTCTTTATGAGACCCATCTTAACTAAATTTAACGTAATTGTTTCGGACAAATCAATCTTGATGCCCGATTTAGCCTCCTAAAGGCGGTAGATAGTGCTATCCAAGCACTTTTGTAGGGCAGCTCAAAGACAATAGGGGTGGTAAATGCGGCGATCGCAACCGCACCGCGATCGCAACCGCACAGCCTAATAAATGCTCTTAACCTATTCTACGGCCCAGTTTGGATGAATAGTCAATTGCATCGCGACCGCTAGAATTACTGCCGTTCCGAATGGAAAGCAATTAACATTGGAGCAGTAAGACACATTGGAAAAACTTATCACTGCACTATGGCAAGGGCAAATACGCAGTTGAAAACGACCTCTCGCCAACCTGATCAGTCCGTAGATACTCAATCGGCAACTAGCATCCAAGCTGCCCAGCAGCCTATGTTAGCCCTTGCAACACTCGATTTAGCAGCCCAAGATGTCCGCACGGTGCTACGGGAACAGCGCGAGGAAGGGCAAATCTTGACCACCAAGCTGAATATCTTATTTGTGACCAACGGGGCTTTATTGACCAGTTTGAGTATCTCACGGTTGATTATCAGCGGTAGCGTATTCAACGTTGCTGAGGTGATTGGGTTTCTCATGAGTTTTACCCTATTGGTGCGGGCTTTCTTGCCTCGCCAGGTGGCTGTCACGCCTAATCTCGAAGACCGTAAATTTTTAGAGACCTATCTGGTACTTTCCTATGAGGAATACCAGTTACAAATGCTGGTCAATTTGGCTCAGACGTATAATGCTAATAAGCAGCGTCTAGATGATGTCTCTCAAACGCTCAAGTATGCCGCCTACGCAACTTGGGCTACTGCTGTAGTCATGTTGGCTCATATCCTTGTGACTTTTTTAGTGATCGGTGGCTACGACCTCTACTTGGGAATGTTGCGCTAGGGGTTAACTCCCTCTACAGCGAATTGTTGAGCTGAATTGATGTCTCTTATGAATGATGACCCTATCACCATAACTGCAAATCGGTGCATCCGCCTGCCAGAACCCGATGCCGACAACATCACCGTCTTGACTGAAAATTTGCCCAACCAGCCCATTCTGCCCTGGCATCACTACGACTCTCCTTGGCTAGAAGAACATCGAACCATCGCGAACCCAAACGACAAACAACGTAATATATCTGATGCCAAGGGCACAGATGACGTCGGGGTTGCAAGCGAGACGTCCGAGCAAAATCCTCTGCATGAGAGTATTGTGGATACTCTACAGTCTCAAACCGCCCCCAGCGCTGCTGGAGCAGATATCGATCAAGGTCAAGCACTCGATCATCAAGAAAGCTCAGCAACAGAACTCGACGAAATGTAACCGGACTCTGCCATTGCTGAAGGGGTTGTGATTTCTAAGTCATTTTCATCACTCAATCCTAGAAATAAATTTTACGGCGGCTTGATTAAAGTCCTTACTAACCGTGATCTGCAAGAGCCAAGCGGGCAGTATTCTTAATAACCCGAGTTATATTGATGCTTGTCAAAGTAATCTTTAGATTTGCTCATCGTTCGACAGCAACCTGAATAATTCGGACATTGCCCCTCAGCTTAATCTGACTAATGTTCTAGGGTGTCAGCAACCCATGCATAACTCGATTGCAGCACTTGGTGCGTCAATTCGCAAGACCCTCTACAAGAATTCCTATCTGAGTAAAGGGAGTGCCAAATTGTTGCGGCGCATTTTGAGCTCGCTGTCAATCCCCGCCTTTGTCCGGTTCTTAATACACATCAACTATCGCACTGTCCGAGAGGTATTAGTGTGTACGTTCACTCAGCGCCTTCCTAGCCTGTCGGCAGAAATGGCCTATTATTCGATGCTGGGTTTTTTTCCAGGAATCCTGGCTGTTTTAACAGCCATCGGCTTTGTAGATATCCTGCAGGAAACCTTTAATCGATTGGCTTGGCGGCTGAGCGAAGTGGCACCGCTAGAGGCGCTAACTTTAATTCAAAACTTTGCAGACGAGGTGAGCAACAGCCAGAACCGTAGCTTATTTTCCATTAGCTTCTTAATCGCCCTTTGGGCCTCATCAGGAGCAATTAGTGCGGCAATGCGAGCCCTCGATCAGATTCACCAAATTCCAAATCAGCAGCGACGCCCCTTTTGGAAAGCTAAGTTGGTATCTTTAAGCCTCACTATAGGTACTATTTTGCTGTTGATTATTGCCTCAAGCCTGGTCTTTATCAGCGATTCGATTGTGCATCACGTCGCATTCCAAAGCGGTGACATGATTGAACATTGGATTTTAAGTACCTGGCGATTGCTGACTTGGCCCCTCGCGTTGGGGATTATTTCATCGGCGTTTAGCCTGATTTATCGGTTCGGCCCCAGCCGCTGGTCGCGGGGAAAACCCCTGGTACCGGGTGCTGTGTTAGCAGCATTTTCTTGGGTCGGTTTGTCATCGGCATTTCGCCTGTACGTTAGCCACTTTGGCAACTACAACAAAGTCTATGGGGCTGTAGGGACGGTTATTGTGCTGATGCTCTGGCTCTACCTCAGTTCTCTAGTGCTGCTACTGGGCGATCAGCTGAATGTCAGTGTGGGTCGAACTATCGTCTTTAAACGTCAACAGCAAAACACTAAAAAGCGGCCATCGATGATTTCCCCTCGGCGCTCTTGGCTCTATCGGTTAAAGCGACCTGATCGGTAGATAGGTTAGGCGTTATCGCATGCGCTGCAAGCTAGTAAAAATGCCTGTCCCAAAGCAAAGCAACAGCAGCAGCCAAAATACAATACCCGGCAAAAATGACAGGATTGAAAATCCCTTCAGCAACCACGCGATCGCAGTGATGCCCAACGTTGCCAGAAAGATTTGAGTTGCAGGTTGCCTATGCATAAGCATGCCACTAGGTGGATTAAGACTGGACTCACCAAAAGCGAGACTATTTGCTGCTACGAAGTCCACCCAAAATACCAATACCAAGGGACAACAGAACCATCGCCCAAATGACATAGCCAGGGATTTGACTGACCCAGCCCAGCCCACGTAACACTAAGATGATAGCGGCTAGCACTAGCATAACGCCGACAATACTTAGAATGATTCGGGTAGCCATAGGCGATCGCAGTGCATAAACCAACAACCTTAAAAGATTATACTTTGGGGTACATAACTTAAATTCTGAAATCTTGGTAGGACAAACTGCAAACCATGAAAAGTTTACTGAAACTTTATTGGGCAATGACACTTAAACCACAGTCTTGAAGCTAATTTTGAGGATAATACGCAGGTAGAAGCACAAATCTAATTCTTGGGAATCCTAATCGGTATCGTCTACAGCTTCAGCTAAATTTAGGAGGATAACGCTGCATGCTTAGCCTTGAAAAGCCTCGTGTCGAGAACTTTCAACCCCACAGCATGACCCAGGCCACACAGCAAGTGGCCCTGCTACGGGGTGATATTTTGGTTGGCACAAACACCTATCGGCCCGGGGGGGGAGCTGTCACGGCCCAAATGTATTTACCTCTGGCGCGATCGCAGGCATGGGGGCAACTCACCGACTACTCACGCTGGGTGCAGTTCTTTCCCGATGTGATCCAAAGTAAGGTGCTAGAAGCAGGGAGTTCTGGTGGTCAAGGGAAGCGGCTATATCAGCTTGCCCGTAAAACCTTTTTGATGTTGACAGCCCAGGCCGAGATTTACCTCAGGGTGTTTGAGAAACTACATCAGCAAATTCAATTTCGTTTCGAGCGAGGGGCCTTTTCTGATTTTGCCGCTGATCTAACCCTCCAGGACTATCACAACGGTACCCTCTTGACCTACTCGGTACAAGCGACTCCTTTAATCCCTGTGCCGGGTTTTTTAATTGAGCAGGTACTCCGGCAAGATCTTCCTGGCAATATGGCGCGCATGCGTAAAGTGCTCTGCTCTAAAGCTTGACTTGCCGGTTTGCGAACTGCTACGCCCCCTTGACTTTGACACAAGTCTCGTCGCCCCACCGGCAATCGTTGGTGGCCTGAGAGGCAGGGGGCAACGCTTATCTAGCACTGGACTATAAACCTGTACCCAACGGTATAGGACGGTATAGGGTGCTATAGCTGCTTTAGCTACCCATTAAAATTTTGCCTGCCGACGACTAGGCATCTCGAGAACGCTTGCGTTTGACCTTAGCCACTGTATCTGGTTCTTGTGTACTCAACAGATCTTCCACTTGGGTTTCCATCTGTTTCAGCATCTCAATAATGGCTGGCAAGGCATCAACTTGATTGATAGAAAGATCAAAATCTTGATGGGTGCGATCGCGGATGGTGTTGAGCTGCTGCTGAAGCTTGTGAGCAATGCCGAGGGCGTCTCGACCCAATCTGTCGATTTGTTGCTGTTGATGAAATTTGAGGGCGGCCCCCCGCAACACCTGGAGCGTCCCTTCTTCACCATAGCTCCCCGGTGTCACCCGAAAACGCAACAGCAAACGGCTACCTTCATAAAGGCGCTCGATTTCAACTTGTTTGGGGCTGGATACAGAAATCAGCGACAGGTGGGTTAGCCGCTTCAATTCGTTAATGACGCCTTGAAACACTGCCGGTTGAAGATCATCAAGGATGGATTGAGGCACCCCGTCTTTACTCCAAAGCACCCTGCCTTTATTAACCAGGCGCTCAAAATAAAGACGGCCAATCCCTTGCTCTAAAACCCGACTCAGCAGTGCCTGCATTAGCTTTTTAGGGGGCAACGACGCCAAACTTTTAATCGGGCTGGTGCGATAGGTTGAATCTACCTGCAAGCGCAGTGGTTCAACATTGCCCGGGTTAGGCGGTCTTTGAAGGTTAGCTTTAGGCAGCTTGGATGGTGAGGCTGCTGTGCGAGTCCTTTGGGGTACGGATGGGGAAGCCTTTGCGAATGACGACTTCGCTGTCTGAGGCTGGGACTGTGAGCCTCCTGAGACGGATTTCAGTTCGTCCAGCAGCACTTCTGGGCTGTCTACCACCAGCGTTGATTGGATGTCTGGGGGAGGATTAACTTTGGGGGCAGGTAAGGGGGGATCATCCGCTGTTGATTCTGGGCTGTCTACCACCAGCGTTGATTGGATGTCTGGGGGGGGATTAACTTTAGGGGCAGGTAGGGCACGATTGTCTGTTGCTTGGCTTGATGCATCCGGTGGCGAGCCTTTTTGTTGGATCTTAGCGGTATGACTAAGGTATTGGGACAGCGTATCTCGATGCCAGTCTGAAGAGATTTTCAAGGAAACAATCGAACAATTGATGTAAGACACCAATCGACGGACATAATCAGCCGCCGTCCGATCATTGGGATCAACCATCCCTAAATTAAGGCGGCTTCCCTGAATCGATAAGGGCACTACTTGGTAGTAGAGACAGGCTTCAAAGGGCAGGATCCCGTCAATCAGCGCAAACATTTGGTTGAGGTCAACCCGTTCGGCTGCATCCGTTGACCGATTCGGGGCAGATGGGGAAAGATCTTCAGACTTTGTCGACATAACGGTGGTAGAAAAGGAACAAAGTGCCCATGTTCTCTATGCTAAGCATCTATATAGAAATACAGTGCTTATTTAAAGAAGCAGTAAGAAAATGGCTCCTGACTCAAGCAATTCACGACACGCTACGCAAATCCTGGGCAGCTAGGTAAAGTTTTGCCCATTCAGAGATGACCTGTTTGGGTTTTAGCTTAAGCTCTTGGGCGATTGACTCTATTCCTTGTCCCCCTTTGAGACGATCTAGGATGTGCTGCTGCTGCTGCGATAACTGAGTCCAGTATTGCTGCCATTGGCCAGGCGTGAGCCCCAAACTATGATCTTTCAGAGAGGTTTTTAGCCAGCTAAACACCAAGTCAGGTTGTTCTTTCAGGGTGAATACGCGGATAGCGTGATAGTTAACTTTCTCGCGCAGGCGATAGATCTGTTGAACAGGCATAGAAAGCTTTTGAGCGATCGCATCTTGGCTATGCCCCTGTAGGTAAAGCTCTAGCCACTCAGCAGCGGTGGCGTCTAAATTTTCGTGCAAATAGTTTATAAATTGCTGCTTCACCTCTTGCCGCGCAATTTGTTGCTGCAAGCCATCCTGCTGGGCCTGATAATCAACCATGGCCTGAATATCAAGCAAACTTAGAGAGGCATCATCACTGTCAGTGGCAATTTCATCGGAAACCAGCTTAATTAAGTCACCCGTGGGCACCTGGGTCATACCGCCCCGCTGCGATCGCCGCAGATAATTCACAAATCGATAGACCAGTAGGGGCTGGTTGCGAATCGGACGCAGGCAGTACTCCTCAATACTGGCCAAGGTGAGGGTATTGCGGAGCCTATTATTGGCTGTACATTGAGCAATCCAGGCCGTTTGCTGACGCAGGTGATTATCGCTTTGCAACATCTCTTGAATCACCTCTTGCAGCACATCTTGCACAGACCGATAGCGATCGCGACTCAGAGAAATCCAAGTGCGAATTTTGCTGCGGATTAGAAACAAGCTACCCAGCCGTCGCAACAGCTGTTCGTAGGCTCGAGCTGAACTCATACCCCAGTAGCGTCGCTGCAAAATGCGATAGCGATATTCGATCGCCTGGTAAGCAATTTTGAGCGCTGCGGCATCCAAATCATCAAATCGCGCCTGATCTTCTCCAAGCAACCACTGTACAATCCCGTTATAGGTATCCTCGGACTGCTTTGGATAATCTGCTTGAAGCCTTGTGCGCCAAGTTTTTTCTAATGTGTCAGCTAGTGCCATCAATCAGCTGTCCCCCACATACATTCCCCCTATGACTTCCGATCTAGCCAAACACCATACCCTCCTCATTGAAGGCGGCAGACGACACAGCACACTTCATCATATTGAATCTTGCCAAAAGCGGACTAAATTTCTGATAAATCATCAATCAGCATCTTAATCACAACAGGTATTCAAAGGGGGGCTCAAAAGTGCTTTTTGCTACCTTACCCGCCTTCGTTGACCGCTTAATCCTGAGTTCCTGAAATTCAAAATCCCACAGAATTTAGGGGTCAAATGCCCTCTAGGATACCCACAAAGGGAAGGGCACAGCACATTAAAGGCTTTGCAGACGGCCGTTCAAGACGCTAACTTATTTTGGGCTTCTAAGGCTGCAGCAAGTCGTTGCAAAGTTTGAGTCAACTGATTAATTTGATCAAGGGAACTGTCTTGATTTTCTGCCAGGGTTTGAATCGCATCACTCAAGGCAAAAATCTGATAGCCTTGCTGCTGCATTTGCACGGCCATGGCATCAACCCGCTCAGCTAGTCGATCAAGCGTTTCGGTGCTGGCCAATACCGTTTCTGCTGTCTTCTGGACAATTGCTTGCAACTCACTCAAGGCACATTCCTCACCGATAAACGACTTTATACTATCGCTTCCCTTATGATCATTTCTGTCCTTTACTGCCCTCTTCGAGAGAGCAAGTAAAGTGCTCTATGTGGCTGCTAGTTTTCTCTGAGTCATCTGGGAACTCACTTTACAATAACTTCACAGTCCGCGTCCTACTTCCGGTTGGAGTAAAAAGATTTGGCAAATTTGCTCAGCGCCGACTGTTATTCTCGAGATTTTTTTGTAGGTTCTACGTATCAGTACGGATAAGCTTAGTAGGATATAAGGGGTCAAAACGTGTTTTTACCGACTAAGGCGAAGTACCAATCAGTGTTGCAGGGCAATCAGAGTATCTCTACTGAGTCGGTTGAGCATCAATCGGCAGGGCGTGAGTCAAGATTAGAGCGCGATTGTTTGAACAAAGCGGTTGTCTCTCAAACGGCCCAGTCCGATTGCCCAGAGGCTCATATTTCAGCTTCCTGCCTGATCAAGCGAACACTGGATGTGCTTGGCGCACTAGTGGGCTTGACCATTGTAGGGCTGATGTTCATCCCGATTGCGATCGCGATTAAGATCGATAGCGCTGGCCCCATTTTCTATTCCCAAACACGTTATGGACTACAGGGCAAACCGTTTAAGATTTGGAAATTCCGCTCAATGGTGCAATCCGCTGATACCCTCAAGCATCGAGTTGAGAATAAAGCTCAGGGGTTAATCTTTAAGAACGAAGATGATCCGCGTATTACCCGCGTAGGCAGGTTTTTGAGAAAAACTAGCCTTGATGAGTTCCCTCAGTTTTTGAATGTTTTGAAGGGAGATATGAGCTTAGTGGGTACCCGTCCTCCGACGGCAGATGAAGTGGCCCAATATGCCCCTCACCACTGGCAACGTTTGGCTGTTAAACCCGGCATGACTGGACAATGGCAAGTCAGCGGGCGATCGCAAATCAAAGACTTTGAAGAGATTGTCAAGCTGGATTTGGAATATCAGCAATCCTGGTCAGCGTTGTACGACCTCAAGCTTGTATTTAGAACAGTACAGGTCTTATTGACTCGACAAGGCGCGTGCTAGCAAACCGCATCCGGTGTAAGTGCTTGAGTAGGGGTGCCAGGTTCTGCACTCCTCCAAACAAAGCGCTATAGTTTTGGATTTACACTGGGAGTTCACATCATTTTGAGCCCCAGCTAGGTTAACGTCCCCTCTGATTGTCACAATAGGGAAGGCATGAACAGTGCCTTCCCTATTTTTGTGAACCATGCCTTTAACCATTGCGCTGAATCAGTCTGATATCCACACTCTGAATCTGACCCCGGCAACAGCTGTATTGGAGCCGTTGCTCGAATCTCAAGCAGCCTTTGAACCCGCGACTCAAATCACCTTTGCGATTGACTACCCCCGCGACCCCAGTGACCCGAGGGAACTTTCGGAAATCCCTGAAATCCGCCTGTGGTTTATTCGTTTGGATACGATCTATCCTTGGATACCGCTGTTGCTTCATTGGGAAGCCGGAGAATTAGGACGCTATGCCGCTATGCTGGTGCCCCATCAATTTAGCCCCCGCGAAGGGATTCGCTACAATCCTGAAGCTCTAGAAATCTTTGTCATGCATAAGATCTTTAGCATTACCCAGTGGATGAGCCAACGCTCCTTTGAGGGACACAGTAAGCTCAAACTAATGACCCAAATGCTGGGCTATGAGCTAGACGATAGCCTGTTTAATTTACTCTCACCCTAAGGCTCTAAAGTCCCAAACTTTTCGTACACTAAACCTTTTCAGCTAGGGCATTGATATAGTTATTGATGCGGTGATCGTTGAGTCTACGACTAATAATCTTCCAGCTGAACCAAGGACCTAAGGAATAGTAAACCTCTGCATGCCTATAGCCTTGCCATACCCTTGGCACATGGGCCACAATGTCTCGACCATAGACGAAGCGGTAATTGAGTGGTACACGCTTATGGAAAGATGCAATTAAGGCGTCGTTACCCACCCGTGGAGAACCAAACGTATAGGACTCGATGAGTTGCTCATTATGTTGAGTAATGTTGTACTGCGTATCTAAAATGGCAATGGTGGCTAAGGCACCCCCCAGACTATGTCCTGTGAAGATTAGTTTGTATTGAGGAATTTTGCGAATGTAGTCTAGCAAAGGCTCGCGCACCGCAAAATAGGCATCCATGAATCCAAGATGAAACCGTACATCAGTGCTGTTTTCGTCCCCGTATGGATAAACCTTTTGGCGCATCCGAAGATTGGTTATCCAATCTATGTCTTTGTCACTACCGCGAAAGACAATATAGAGTAACTCTTGGGCCGTGTCGTGGAGCAGGGCCACTTGAGTGTCAACACCACTATTAGCTTCACTTTCAAACAGCGTCACCTTAGCCTTCGATAAGCTTGAAAACTGAATATCGGTAAACTCTTGATACACTTCTTGGCTCAAACGGGCACATCTAAGCGCTACTTGATAATCCACCATGACCCTAATCCCAATTTTATTTCAGCAGTCTTTGTCATCTAAAAACCAAGGAAAAACCTGGACTTTCCAAGGGTTAGTGCCTCAGATGATCGGTGATTTTGTTCAACCTAGCAAGATTCGGACAGGAACTGTTAAAGACGGGTTTGGGCAGGCGGGGTAATCCCTCGACGGGTCAGATTTGCTTCCAACTCTCGCAGTAGGTCAAAGTCCGCTTCAGGCAGGACTGGGGTAACGGCATCAACAGTATCGATTGCCCCAAGGAAAGCAAAGGCTTGTCGAAGCCCGTGGGCATCTGCCGCTAAGGGAGCATCCAAGTGACAAGGAATAATCCGTTCAAACGGCCACTGTGCAACTCGTTCAACCCAAGCCAGGGTTGCTTGGGGAGCCCGGTTGAGGATCAAGGTTTGCAACACGGGTGCAACCCACAGCCGTCCGGCGCTGTGGAGTCGTTGAAATGAGGTTTCCCAACCTGCTTTCCAGGCAAAGGGATACAGGCCAAAATAAGCTTGCCTAGAATGATCAGGGGCCTTCAGGGCGTGCTTTAGGGTTTTGCCTAAGGTCACCACATCCAACGCGCTAGGACGAAAGTAAACGGCGAATAGGGCAATGCGATGCCAGCCTTTGCGCCGCATTTGGGGGGTGTCTTCAGGCTGATCAAAAGCGGTGTCTTTAGCGTGAAATAGCAGCGGGTATGGATCGAGTTCGAGGACTTCAGGGGGATCGTCAGGTACAGACACCAGGGTATCGGTGACCAATAACGAACCCGATCGCCGATGGTAAAACGCTGCCTCCCCAAACGGCCCCAAGCCTAAATGAATCGGACCTAGTAAGGTATAGTCAAATTCATCGCCAAAGGGAGCTTCGGCACTGTCAGCCGGCAATATATGGGTACGCCCCCGGGGAAACCCCAACCAGCTTAGGGGGAGCTGCACCGGATAGCTCCACTGATTCGGAACCACGAACACCTCAGCCTGGGGAAATCGACGGGCAAATGGCCCCACAAATACCTTATGCTCTAGCCCAGTCACCGTAGGCAAAATAATGTATTTGACGTCGCCATGTTGGGCTACAAGGTCTTGCACCAGCCGGATACATTCAGGAGTCGGTGCCACCGGAGCATAGACCAGCAACCCACCAGATTCCAACTTCACCACAGTCATGCGGATGGGCACAACCACGTAAAAAATGCCTTGAATCTGGTCAAAGGTCCACAGCGTATTTTTCACCACCTCCCGTCGCAGGGTGCGGCGCTGCCCATAGGGATACAAGGGCAGCAAAGGCCAAAAAGGCCATGAAAAATCTCTGGATTTTTGTCCCGCTTTATGGGCTGTGACCTGATCCACCCGTTATGCTCCTGAAGAGGTATGCAGTTCGTCATTATCCCATTAAAAAGCCTTCCCACGAGGCTTAGGAAGGCAGTGTACTGAGCTTGTAGGCAAGCAAGCTATAGATTGCGGCAATGAGTTACCCCGCGACAAGCCCCATGGCCGCTTTAGCATAGCAGTTTGGCAAGACTCAGCATCTCAAGCAATGAACCGAAGCTATATCTTGGCATCCAATACCTGGGTTAATCTTTCCAGGGTATCGTTGAGCTTTTCATCAGTAGAGGGTTCTGCTGCTTCGGCCGCTTCAACTTCTTCTTGACGCTTCGCCTTTTGAATCGATCGCACAATCAAAAACAGCACAAACGCAATAATCACGAAATCAATAATTGTGCCGAAGAAAGACCCGATTTTAACCCCTGGGCCAACGACCGCCTCACGCCAATCAGTACCCGCTTGAGACAGCATGGGATTGATCAAAGCAGGCATGAGAACATCTTCAACTAGAGAACTGATAATTTTGCCAAATGCACCACCAATAATTACAGCAATGGCCAAATCCACAACATTGCCTTTGAGGGCAAACTCACGAAAATCACGCATAAAGCCACCCGCCTGAGCACGGGCACGTCGACTGTTGCTAACCATAGTCACTCCTTATAGGTAGTCTGGGAGCTTTTGAGACCCTAAGCAGAGTTATCTAAGCACCACAAATTTCAAGAATCATCAGGAGATTATCAAAATAAGTTTTGGGCAACAACCTTGAGATGACCGAATCCCCATGATTCATCAACAAAATGGACAATTCTTGGCCCTAACGCCTCCTCTAAATCGACAATCTCCAACCCCACACCGCTTGTTTAAGGTCAGATACCCACAATAGGCAAAGCTTTATAACGCTTCAATGCAGACTGTAAACCCCTGCCGAATGCGATCGCGACCTTTTCTGACCATCTCATACCTTCCCAATAGACGTGGAACGCTAGGCTAATCCGTTATTAACCTAGCGTTCCACGTCTATGACGTCGGGTCTCATTCACCCGTTAGAGATTTTCTAGTGGCCAGAGAAAAAGAGTCATTGCTTAAATTGGATCACGCTTTTTGACCGCAAGATATTACAGGATCTTGCGAACCATGTCGCTATTATTTTTGAGTGGATTGCCATTTCTATACTGAAGTTGACCAATATGGGGTTAACCCAGAGGTGATGACATGAGCCACATTTACGAAGCATTCGTCGATATCAAAGAATGCAATGGCCTCTCTTGCTTGACTTCTCGTATGTTTACAGAGAGATATGAAGTGAATGCTGAAAGTCGGATCTCGGCTGGACAAGCCGCCCTCAATCAAGCTGAACACAAACACCCGGCTGCCGCAGAATATGATGTGAGGACAACCCGCATCCTCCATTAAGGAAGCGCTTCTATTTAAACCTTATACCGCATCCAGCTCCGTAGCTTTTGTTTTGTAAGGGCGCGAGGTCTGCGCCCTTACTCACTCAAGTGTTGAAATTGAACGTGATTTACGCCTAGTTTGCGGCTCATAATCTAGGTTTTTGATTGAATCGTAGGATTGTTAGGCGCGATCGCAGTGAAGAGCTTAAACAAACGCTATTAATTTTGAATAAAGCGCGATCGCGCTCTAGATTTCCACATCAGGAATCTAGAGCGCGATCGCGCTTTACATTGTGCTTGAAGTGGGCCACAGAATTACCTACGGTCGAAGCCCTTAGTCTTCGTCGTCTTCAGCAACCTGGTCACCATCTAACTGAATCAGATGAATGTGCTTATAGCCCAACTTAATTTCAAACTCGTCACCGGATTTTAGCCCCATTTCTTGAGTGTAAGTTGAACCAATCACAATCTGGCCATTCTTATGCACACTGACTCGATAGGTCGGTTCCCGGCCCCGGCCATCTTTAGCACTTTCTGGATTCAGGGTAATTCCCCGAGCTGCCAGTAGGGCATCATAAAAGTCTGTGAGGTTAACCCGCACCTGACCCTCTTTAGTCAAGCTGTAATACCCACATTCTTTTGCAGTTTCTTTTTTTGAGAGGTGGGAAAGCTCTTTAACTTTTTGCAAGAGTGCCTTCCCGTTTAAGGGTGCAACCTTTGTATCAGCCATCGATTGGAAATTCCTTCACACTAAACGCTCGGGTGGAAAAAATACAGCCTGATCAATAAATCTGGTCAATAGGGTATACCAAGAAGAATACCGCCTGATGATTCACGCCAAGCCCAGATCTTGAAATACCGTGAGTGGGTCTGAATCACGGCAAAAATGTATAAACAGGCTTCCGAATAAAGACGAGCTGTTCATTACTTAAAGATGATATCAACCTTTAGAGAAATAGTGACATTTAATTTCCCAAAAGGCAGTTATTTTTGCAGAATTGGCTCAGATCATAAGCTGAAACGACTGGTTTGAGGCAAGCTTAATTGATATCGTGGCTCATTTTTCCTGAGTCACGATATCAATAAGCATTCAACAAAACCCCCCAACATTTTGTGCCGTAACAGCTTACGCTCTCTATAATCTCAATACCCTAAACAAACTGGCGCAGCCAAGGTATCGACTTTAAGTAAACTGGAAACAGCGATCGCTGGTGGTCAGTTGGCAGCCTAAACCTATGCCTCAAAAGCTTTTGACAAAGTCGTCGATTTATCGCACTGTAAACTATAGGTTTGGCTCTATTGCTCGATGCACTGAGCATCATTGAACCACTGGGGCACAACAGTAATAGAGCTTGACAACCTCACAAAGCATTGGGGTAGTTGCGACAAAGGATTAACTTAGACTCCATTGCCCAAGACACTGAGGATTGCTAAAGCACACTATAAGGATTGCCAAAGCACACTATAAAAGAAGCAATAAGGCTAAACCACACAGAATACTATGGTAGTTGTCATAAGACTAAACCAGCACACAAAAAGGATTTCTAAGCATTATGGGGTCTAACGCTTTACCCGAAACCTCTGAAAACAAAAGCAGCCCAGCTGAGGTTCCGAATCGACCAGAACCTCAATTTGGCTGGACTGCCTATGCCGAACAAATTAACGGTCGCTTTGCAATGGTTGGCTTTTTAGGGCTGCTGCTGTTAGAACTGTTTACCCATCAAGATTTCTTTACCTGGATTGGGTTATTCTAAACCAGGTTCAGCTTAGAGTGCGGCGTTTTTCCATAACCGAAACTCTAGTTCTGGCAATGAAAATGGTTTAACGCTAACGCACTGTCAGCAAATAGCGTCCCTGGCCACTGGCATCATAGGAATTGGCAATGATACGGTAGGCGCCGCTTTGGGGTAGCGTAATGGTGATTTGAGAATTGAGATTGCTGCCAGCGACAATATCATCGTTATCCGCAATTGGCTGACCTGAGGGATCGAGCAACACCAAAAAAGTGTCAAAATCGGGGCTTTCCATAGTCACGGTTACCTGCTGCCCCGCTTCCCCCTGGAAAGTATAAGTATCAAATAGGCTGTCATCTCCAAGTCTGTCGTCTCCCTCAGCAAGGGTACCCTGTTCTTGCAAAAGGTAGGTGTCGCTGGGGTTAGTCGCAGTGGAGCTAGTATTATTACCCGCTTCGGTAACCCGCAGTTGATAATTCCCCGTTTCGCCAGCTTGATAAGAGTTCGCTAACACTAAATAGGTGCCGTTGTCTGGCAGTTGAATTGTGACGCGGGCATTGCCATTACCGCCACTATCGTTATCTTGCTCAATACTCCGCCCGACGGGACTCAATAAAATCAAGTAGGGGTTAAATTCACTACTCACCATATCAATAGTGATACTTTGACCGGCCTGTCCCTCAAAGCTATAGACATTAAAGTAACTGCTATCAACCGGTAACACACTGCTGCTATCATCTAGCTGCCCTGGAACAAAGGACTCACCCACTTCAATCGGTTGGGCATTGCTAAAGTCTGGACCACTGGCAATCGTTGATGATTGGGCAGCGTTGCCTTGCTCAACAGCAGTTAAAAAGTTAAGTACCTCGCTGCTAGTAATGGCAAAGCCAATGCCGATGCTACCGCCATTATCTCCGGTGGTAAAGATAGACGTATTCACCCCTATCAACTCCCCGGAACTGCTCAGCAAGGGGCCACCAGAGTTACCCGGATTGATGGCGGCGTCAGTTTGAATCAGGCCCCGCTCACCATCAAGACGACTCACAATACCCACGGTGAAAGTTCCTTGTAGACCAAAGGGGCTACCAATGGCAAAGGCCCGCTGACCCACCTGAACCGAACCTGCTGCGGCAATGGGAATAGTGGGAAAAGTAGTGCCTTGGCCACGCAACTGAACTGCGGCTAAATCTCGACCGTCACTACCGTAGCCAATCACATCACCTTCAAACTCCCGCCCATCAGCTAAACGTACAGTGACGACTGTTGCCCCTTCTACCACGTGGGCATTTGTCAAGACTAAGCCTGAGGTGGTTACAATACTACCGCTGCCAGCCCCATCGCCAGCATCAATGGCCACGACAGCTGGACTGGCCTGCTCGTAGACATTAATGCTAATGGTTTCGTCGGCATCTTGGGCTAGCGCTTGGCTGGGTTGCCCCATGTGCCAGCGGTGGGGTTGCAGCAAATCAACCGGGGCGATCGCGTTTAGAGTATGAATTCCAATGGCTGTGCCCAAAGCCAACAGGGTGGTGCGGGGGGAGAAAATCTGACGGCGCATAGAACAATACTGAAAAGGAACGATGACTTCTTTCTTAAACATACCCGTTGGAATCAGTGGATTCCGGTCATCCAAAACTTCTTAATGGAAACAATAGAAAAACTAGACACGATAGGCAGCAAAGCGCTCTAGCTATAGCTTTAACCCCATGGCTTAAGACTACGTGAGTTGGGGATAAGAAAAGGACACCCAGACAGGCAGAAAGCAATCAACCCCTATCAACTCAGTCCTGTATTCTGGTCATTGGAATGCATAAAATTCCCCCGGGGAGTCTGAGTGGCTTGGTAGCAACCTCCGGGGGAATAGCGGTATTCAAAACAGGTGGGCTAAGGTCTATTGTCGAATAGACGGGGCCGATAAAGGCTCTAAGACTGCGATCGCAGCACTCGGCGGGCGATCGGTAAACTGAAAGGCGCGATCGCGCAGACTAGCGGTCACTTCCAGCGTGGTAGCGTCATAAACCTGGGTCAACAGCTTGGGATAAAACCCAAAACCAATAATCGGCACCAGCAGACACGCAATGATAAACACCTCACGGGGTTCAGCATCAATCAGCACCTCATGCTCCGTCAACTCTTGGTTTTCAGGGCCGTAGAAAATTTCCCGCAGCATCGAGAGCAAATAAATCGGCGTTAACACCACGCCCACAGCCATCAAAATCACTACGATTAGCTTAAAGGTTGGATCATAGGCATCACTGGTTGCGAAGCCCACAAACACCATCAACTCAGCCACAAATCCGCTCATCCCCGGTAGTGCTAAAGACGCCATAGAGCAGGTGGTAAACATGGCAAAGATCTTTGGCATCTTTTTACCAACACCCCCCATCTCACTCAAAATTAGCGTGTGCGTCCGGTCGTAAGTTGCCCCTACCAAGAAGAACAAACTCGCCCCAATTAATCCGTGGGAGACCATTTGCAGCACTGCGCCGCTCAAGCCCAAATTGGTGAATGAAGCGATGCCAATAACCACAAATCCCATATGGGAAATAGACGAATAGGCAATCTTGCGCTTCAGGTTACGTTGAGCAAAGGAAGTCAGCGCCGCATAAATAATGTTGACAATGCCAAAGATAATTAGCACTGGCGCAAAGTACGCATGGGCATCGGGCAGCATTTGCAAATTCATCCGAATAATTGCGTAGCCGCCCATTTTGAGCAAGATGCCCGCTAGCAACATGTGGACTGGAGCTGTGGCTTCTCCATGAGCATCCGGTAGCCAAGTGTGCAGCGGAATGATCGGCAGTTTTACCGCGTAGGCAATTAAGAATGCCCCATACAGCAAGAACTGCATTTTCATCGGATAATCCTTGGCCATCAGCGCTGACATATCAAAGGTGACGGTATCGCCATAAAAGGCCATAGCCAGGGCCGCTACCAAGATAAACAGAGAGCCTCCAGCCGTGTAGAGGATAAACTTGGTAGCCGCATAAAGTCGCCGTTTCCCCCCCCAAATCGACAGCAGCATGTACACCGGGATCAGCTCCAGTTCCCACATGAAGAAGAACAGCAGCATGTCCTGAACAGCAAACACTCCCAACTGGCCGCTGTACATTGCCAGCATCAAGAAGTAAAACAGCTTCGGCTTAAGCGTAACCGGCCAAGACGCCAAAATCGCCAGGGTGGTAATAAACCCCGTCAGCAGCACTAGGGACATGGAGAGACCATCTACCCCGACCGACCACTTTAGATCAAGGGCAGATACCCAGGTGTAGCTTTCGACCAGTTGTAAACCGGGGGTGCCAATGTCGTAGCTCGTATAGAAGGCTGTCACGATAATGGCGAAGTCGATTAACCCCACAATTAGGGCATACCAACGAATGATTTTGCCGTCTTTATCCGGCAAAAACGGAATCGCCAGGGCGGCAATAAAAGGTAAGAAAATGGCAGTTGATAGCCAAGGAAAAGTGGCAAAATCCATAAGGATGCTTTGAAAGCAATAGGGTATAGATTTGAAGTTGAGCGTTAGCGAGGCGTTCAGAGTTCAGACATAGCTCAAGCGAAATGCCCAATGAGAACCGACAAAGGCAGGCAAGTCGAAAGTCTCAAATATAAAACTTGTCGCTACAAGGCTCAATCAACATCGACTTAAGACGCAAAAGCCTGTTTGCTATCGAACCATAAAAGTCGGAATAGGAATCTTGAAACATTAGAAAAATCTAGAAACCAACTAGAGCTCGTAGGTAGCATTGCCTGATCGATCGCGCCCATGATCTCGCTGACCCCTGATGGTTGAATTTTTGACCGACCAGTTCAAAGCGGCTACCCACCAGGTCAATCAACATAGAGTGGAACGCGCCCCAATATTCAAGGCACGCCCCACTTTGATACTCTATTCAGATTAAGTGACGCCTGAGAGCAGCACCAAACCCAGTACAGCTCCGAACACAATCAGCGCGTAGAATTGCGCTCGACCGTTCTCCAGGTACTTTAGTCCTTCTCCGGTAACCAGGGTAACTAAACCTGCCAGATTGACGATGCCGTCTACAATCCGGATATCAATTTCGAGCACCTGTTTGGCCAATTTGCGGCTGCCCTGGACAAACACCACGTCGTAGATGTCATCGATATACCACTTGTTCAATGACAGTTGGTATAGCGGTTCAATCTGCTTGGCGATAGCGCGGGGATCAATCTGCTTAGCCAGATACATCAGTGAGGCCAGGGTAATGCCAATTAGGCCTATCCCCACAGAGCTGCCGCCCATGATCAGGAATTCATTCCAATCGAAGGCTTCCCCTGCTTCTAGGGCCACCTCGGCCACCCCGGCCATCTCTTCTCCGGGGGCATGAATAAATGCCTCAAAGTAGTTCAGAAAGGGTGTCCCAACCAAACCAATCAAGGCAGAAGGTACGGCCAAGGCCATCAACGGAAAGGTCATTGATAGGGGAGATTCATGGGGTTCACTGGCATGGTGATGATCGTGCTCCTCATGCTCAGCCTCAGCTTCTAAGGTCAATTCCTGAGGATTCATCGCCCCAGGACCTAGGGAAGCCCCCATGCGCTGGAGCTGCTCTCGCTTGAGCTGACGCTTGATGCTATCATCGGTGCCGCGAAAATCGCCTTCGAAGGTGCTGAAATACATGCGGAACATGTAAAAGGCGGTTGCTCCTGCGGTTAACCACCCAATGCCCCAAAGGACAGGACTCACGGCAAAAGTGGAGCCCAAAATTTCGTCCTTAGACCAGAATCCTGCAAAAGGGGGGATGCCGCAAATTGCCAGGGTGCCAATCAAAAAGGTGACGGCTGTGATCGGCATATATTTTCGCAGGCCACCCATCAGTCGCATATCTTGGGCCAGCACCGCATCATGCCCGACAACCCCTTCCATGCCGTGGATCACCGAACCTGACCCCAAAAACAGCATGGCTTTGAAATAGGCGTGGGTCATCAGGTGAAATAATCCTGCACCGTAGGCTCCTACACCCATGGCCATAACCATGTAGCCGAGCTGCGACATGGTGGAATAAGCCAATCCTTTCTTAATATCGTTTTGGGTAATCGCAATACTGGCCCCCAGGAACGCAGTGACAGCCCCTGTCCAGGCAATCACATCCATCGTCACGGGCAACCCTTCAAACACCGGGAACATTCGCGCTACCAAAAACACCCCAGCCGCCACCATGGTCGCAGCGTGAATTAAAGCGGAGATCGGTGTGGGGCCTTCCATGGCATCAGGTAACCACACGTGTAAGGGAAATTGAGCCGACTTAGCCATAGGGCCAAGGAACACCAGAATCGCCATAATTGCAGCGATCGCAGTACTCAGTTCACCACTCTGGACAAGATCGCCGAGACGCTCACCCATGACCTCAAAGTCAAAGCTACCCGTGGCCCAAAATAGCGCCAGCATGCCTAGCAGCAAACCAAAGTCTCCGACTCGGTTAGTGACAAAGGCTTTTTGACAGGCATCGGCAGCAGCTTTACGGTCATACCAAAAGCCAATCAGTAGGTAGGAACACATCCCCACCAGCTCCCAAAACACATAAACCTGAAGCAGGTTAGGGCTGATCACAAGGCCCAACATGGAGGAGCTAAACAGGCTGAGATAGGCATAAAACCGCACATAACCCGGATCGTGGGCCATATAACCATCGGTGTAAATCATCACCAAGAAGGCCACAGTGGTGACAATCACTAGCATCAACGATGCCAGGTGATCGATGGTGTACCCCATGGTCAGGTGAAAATCCCCTGCTGAAGCCCACTCAATCATGAAGGAGTAGGGTTCATGGCCCTGCACCTGACTCCAAAACAGCGCAAATGACAGCGCCATCGCTGCCCCAATCAACGAGACAATAAATACAGCAGAGGCCTGCCGTAGCTTACTGGTTGCTTGACTGTAAGAAATTAAGCCCATACCCACAATTGCGGCTCCCAGCAACGGGAGAACCGGAATGAGCCAGGCGTATTGATAAATTAATTCCATCGACTCTAATGCCTACCCCATGTGTATTGTGTCGAGTTGGCAAAACCGTTTACATTTTGCCACACCCTGCTGCTGGCGATGTCTAACTTCAGACATAATGCAGATTATTGTGGGCAAATGAGAACCAAATGCCGAGACTTTGACAAAGCGCTTCAACAGATTTCAGTTTGCTTAGGCAGGCTAGCGCGATCGCTTCAGGTGATCAATCTCTTGCTGTAAGTCTTGCAGCTCTCGCCGCAGTCGTTCGACCTCGCTACTGGCTTTAGGATTGGGCTGCGGAGCAGCATCTACAGGGACTTCCACTGCCCCTTCCGCTGACGCATGGGGATAGTCCCCCCCTTTAATCTGCTGGTATTCTTCAGACGCCGCCCACTCCTTTAAATAGTGGAGCCGTTCTACGGCAAACGGATGGCTCATCATCATGCCCTGACCGCCGTTATAAATTAAAAACTTATAAATCTGGTTGAGACCGTCTTCGTCGAGCTGCTGGTAACGATCGCCCTGGCGTTCAAATTCCAGCAAGCTGATCTCATGACCCAGACGGTGGCTGCCCCCCGCAATTTTCATCATGGTAGTCATCACCAGTTGGACATCATCGGTGACCAGCAGGGCGGCTCGATCGGCAGACAGTTCGGCCTTGCGTCGCCATTCGTAAAAGGCATAGATCAACCCGCTGCTGATCATGTTGCCTAGACCAAACGTCATTTCGCCGATAAAAGCAGCGGTATTCATCGCCCAAATTGCCATCTGAATCAGGGTGGTGTGACCACATTTGATGTGGCCCAGTTCGTGGGCGATCACGGTTTTAAGCCCAGCATCGTCAAGCAGATCCAGCAGCCCCGTATTGATGACGATGCAGGGGTGCTCTTCACCCAAGGCATAGCTATTGGCTTGGGGGTTTTGGGCCACAAACAGCGTGGGTTCGGGTTGCATGTCCAGCGATCGCACGCAATCCCGAAAAATTTGATAGAGGGTGGAATATTGTCGTGGCCCGACCTGAATCCCATTGGCCATCAGGTAAACAAACTGGGGTCGTTCGTAGACAAATTCGACAAATTTTCGCGCCAGCAGATCAAAGCCAGGCAGCGAGCGTAGGGCTGCTTCCGACTGCTGATCGAGGGGATGACGAAAGGCCTCGCTAGAGATTTCAGGATAAATTGGCATGGCTCAGGGGGCTAACGATCGAGTCCAGTCACCGTCAAATCTGCGGGATGATCCACTGTGAACTGGTAGCTCAACTGGATTTGCTCCCCAGGCTCTAGGGTGAGTTGCCACTGGCAAAGTCCTGCTTCATTGACGGTTGCAGATGGTTCTAGCTTATCAACTTGAATCTGAATCTGCGGACTACGGCTAACGGGCAAGTGCTCGATCACTCTAACGATAGCCCCATGGCTGAGGTGGTTGGTCAAAACGGTCTCAAACGCCAGGGTGTGGTGGTGTTGGTCAGCCGCTTCCAGTTCTCGCTTAGTGAGGGTACGCTTGATTTGGAGCTGTTCTTCTACGCCGAGATCAAAGGAAAAGGATTGTCCTGGTGCGACGTAGTCTAGCCAAGCCGCCCCAACAAAGACGCTTTGACGAAACAGACTAACACGACCCGGTAGCAAGGGTGGCGCATCGGCTGGGTGGTGCAAAATAGCCCGCAGATAGGCCACATTCACCCGTTGGGGTAAGGCAATATACGCCAGTTGAGCCCCCATAGGTTGGCTAAAAATGGTGATGCTGTGGCCTTGATTATCACTGACTATCGTGGCGGATTCTACGGTAGGAAAGTTGGCAATGGGCCGACTGGCGCACAGGTCGCGGGTAGCAGCTTCCCGATCGAGTTGCTGCACCGCTTGGGAAATGTCAGTCCCCGGGACAGCACCCAACATCCGATAGGCTTCTAGCAACGGGTCATTGCCGCGACTGCTCCCTCCCCCTTTAGATCCCAGACCCTTACCCATGAGTGACCGGGGGGTTTCTATCACCCAAGGGCTCAATTCGGGCGGTGACAGGCTAAGACTCGGTTTGGCTGTGGAGAGGGTGAGTTTAACCTTGGGCCAATCTTCACCGCTATTCTGCTGTACGACGGCGAGATAGGTCAGAGTAAGGGAGGTTTGGGGTTGATTAAACCGCACATCGTAATTCGGCGTCCAACTGGCCTGACCGACTCGGTAAGAGAGTTCTAGGGTGTAAGTGCCAGGCGTTTCGGCCTGGATGTGGGCAATAGCAATATGCCCTGCCTCTTCAGGGGTATCTTGCTGCTTTTGAATCTGTTCGCGGATGGTTTGGAGTTGCTGATCAAGGCGGTATTTCGCTTGTTCTTGTTGCGCAATCGCAGTAGAAAAATGCCGATGGCGATCACCCAGAAACTCTATCATTAACTGAGTTTGAGATAAATCTAGCTGCTGCTGAGCCAAGCCTTGGGCATAAGTTTCAATCGTTCGTTCACTCAAGCCCTGCACAAACTGCTGCTGCAACTGTAGGCTGGCGATGTGATCTTTAATGTGGCGGTAGCGTTCTTCTAGCTGTTGCAGCTGTTTTCGTAAAGTCTCTAGCTGCGTTACTTGATCGAGCTCCATTGAGACCTTTTCGGTCTCCACGCTCAAGAGTCTGACGTTGGCGACTCCGCTCCCCCCAACGCGCAGGGATTGGGGTTTAAGGCTAGCGGGCAAACCGACGACGATCAACTCCAATTCTTGCCCGGTTAAGGTAACTGTCCCTTGCCGAGTCACCAATGCCTGGTCGGGATAGACGGTCACTGCCACAATCTCAGTCTCAACGACTGTTTGCTCGGACAATCGTTGGCCTGAGCGCATCTGAGCTAAAACCTGGTGGCCAGATGACATGTGTCCTAAGGACGTCTGCACGGATGTCTTTTGCTCCAGGGGCGTTTCACCCGGGGGAGTTTGGTCTGATGCTAGATCTGATGGCATTTGAACGGTTAACTCTGGCTCATCCACAGCACTCACAACCGGATTCTGCGACATGTTTTGTTTGCGTACTGACACAACACCCCATCTAACTATGCCCACTCAAAACAATTTGAACACAGGTGTCAAGGGTAGTCTCTCTCTCTGCAAGGTGCTGCCTACTCATACAAGTGACTTACCAGGAACCCGCATAGTCTTCTAAATCACAACCTAAATCAAAGGGGCAACCCCAGCTAAATCCAAAATTTGCGGAATCAAGTCTTCTCGGCGAATAGCCATCAAATGCACCCCCTGACAAAGCTGCTGGGCGGCTCGGATCTGCTCAGCAGCGATTTTCATGCCTTCATAGAGGGCATCAGCAGCTTGGGCCAACCGATCAATCGTGGTTTGGGGAATTTGGACACCGGGAACATTGCGATTGATGAATTGGGCATTCTTAGCCGACTTGAGCAAAAAGACACCCGCTAGCACAGGCTTATCATCCTGGGAAGCAATTTGAGTCATGAATTTTTCTAGCCGCTCAAAGTCTGAAATCAGCTGACTTTGAAAAAACTGGGCCCCGGCAGTCAACTTCCGTTCGAAACGCCGTTGCAGGCCAGACCAACTCGGAGACTGGGGATCAACAGCCGCCCCGACAAATAAACGGGTGGGTTGATCCGATAAAGGTCGATCGTGTAAGTCAACGCCGTGGTTGAGTTTTTGTACGAGCTGGAGTAGACGCACCGATTCTAAATCAAAGACCGATTTTGCCTGGGGATGATCCCCGGCTTTGACGGGATCACCCGTCAAAGCCAAAATATTGCGAATGCCTAGGGCATTGGCCCCAAGCAAATCAGCTTGTAAGGCAATTCGGTTGCGATCGCGGCAGGCCATTTGACAAATGGGTTCAATGCCATGCTGATGCAAAATGGCGGCAGCAGCCAGGGAAGACATGCGCATCACTGCCCGACTGCCATCGGTAATGTTAACTGCGTGTACTCGGTTTTTTAGTCCCTTAGCCATCGTCAACATGTGCCCTGCATCTCCACCTTTGGGCGGCATGACCTCAGCGGTAATCAGAAAACGTTTGGCTTGCACTGCCTGGCGAAAGCGATCGCCCGATGACGCCAAGCTTGCGGTGGAGAATTGAGTAGCGGACATGCGGAATCAACGCTAAGCGGAACAGCACAATAGAAAGATTCCCCTAAGTTAGGGGAGTTCGATCTTAACCTGTTGCCCAGCCGAAATCGAGGGGACAACCCCTTGGCTCAATTCAAGAGCACCCCCTTAAGAGGGGCAGTGTCCCCAACAAAGGATCCTACAAAGGGGCAGAATAACCCAAGGCCGATTTAACCTTCCCGAGGGTTAACGCCGCGATCGCGCCTGCCTTTTCGTTGCCTTGGCGCAGGACAGATTCTAAATAACTGCGATCGCCCATCAGCTCGTGGTATCGATCTTGAATCGGTTTTAGGGCTTCGATGGTCGTCTCTGTAAGCAACGGCTTGAACTGTCCCCAACCCATATCAGCACATTCGATCGCGACCGCCGCTTGAGATTGATGGGACAAAATGGCATAGATGCTAAGGAGGTTGTGGCATTCTGGGCGATCTGGGTTGTCAAACTCCAACCCCCGCACCGGATCCGTTTTGCATCGCTTGATCTTCTTTTGAATTACCTCTGGCGGGTCGAGCAGATCGATACGGCTCAAGTCTGACGGATCAGATTTCGACATTTTACGGGTGCCATCGGTCAGGCTCATCACCCGGGCTCCCGTCTTTTGAATCAGCGGATCAGGCACCTTAAGTAAGGGATTGTCTTCGCTGGCGTACTGAAAATTAAGCCGTACGGCAATGTCCCGTGTCAGTTCTAAGTGCTGTCGCTGATCTTCACCCACAGGGACAAAGTCGGGTTCGTAAAGCAAAATATCTGCGGCTTGTAGTACCGGATAATCCAGGAGACCAATACTGACATTTTCCCCTTGCTTCAAGGCTTTTTCTTTGAACTGAATCATCCGCTCTAGCCAGTTGAGCGGCGTAATGCAGTTGAACAACCAGGCCAGTTCACTGTGGGCAGGGAGGTGAGATTGAACGAAGACTGTAGCCTGCTGAGGATCAATGCCGCAGGCCAAATAAGTGGCTGCAACAGCATAGGTATTTGCAGCCAACTGCTTGGGATCGTGGGGAACCGTAATGGCGTGGAGGTCAGCCATAAACAGGTAACTGTCGTACTCTGCCTGGAGCTGCACCCAGTTGCGAATGGCCCCAAGATAGTTGCCCAGATGGAGGTTTCCCGTTGTCTGAATCCCGGAAAGAATACGTTTTTTACCCATAGCCGCTATCAAATACTATTCAACCCCTAAAGTGGCTGCTTTCACGTGCCGTTACTAACATTCCTTGCTTTAAGAAATGCCGTTCTTAGTCTACCGAGCAGCGGCGACTAACGTGCAGCAAATCCCGGTTGATTTGTCGCATGGGGAAGCTGCACAGGCAGATTAATTTTGATTGCGGACGTAAAACGCGGTATAAGGAGTGTAAAGATTCTCTAAGAACGATAGTTCGCTTGAACTGTTCTTAAACCGCATCTGCTTTATAAGCTTGATTGGGCATGCAAAACTTTGTGGCCCAAAAAGGGAAAGCGATGGCGTTGGATGATGTGGACAAGGTCAAGCCGTCCAAAATCACTTTATTTCTGTTGTCATTTCGAACCGTTTTATGGACAAATCCGCTACCGAAACTCGAATGGATGAACTACAGGCAGCAATCGCGCTGACTCGTGACGTGGCTAGCCATCCACAAGCCCATGACACGTTTAGCGTCATTAAAGCGTCCCTAGACAAGACCGACCCAGAAGCTACTGAAATGCTGAGTCTGCTGTGGCAAGAACTGGTTGCAACTCGGCGTTCCGTGGCCTTTTGGCAAGAGATCAGCCAGGTGGAAAAGAATCTATCTGAGCGCATCACTGAGAACCATATCCAGCTGAAGCAAAATTATATGCGGTTGATTCAAGAGCAGTGAGGGTTGAGGCAGGAATGGAGTGATTGGGGTGGCGCTTTGCGCTTCTCAAGACTTCGGGGAGGTGAGACTCAGCCAGGGGGAGTCGGGGAGCAAATTCCGAAAATCCAAAAGCGCCACTCTAAAATCCAAAATCGATTGAGTGACAAATCCCTGAGTAAGTTGGATGAAATTTATTGGGGTTGATCTGGGATGGCAGTCGGGGGCGAGTGGTCTGTGTTGCTTAGGGTGGGACGGTATCCACCTAAATCTGCAAGACTTACAGCGTCAAGACACCATTGAGCAAGTCCTAGCCTGGATCGACCACATCATGGGCACAGAGCCGGGCGCGATCGCAGTCGATGCCCCCACTTTGATCCCCAACCAAACTGGTATGCGGTTGCCTGATCGCTTAGCCCATAGGCATTTTGGCCGCTATCATGCGGGTTGCTATCCGGCCAATCTCAATCTCCCCTTCGCCCAGCGCACGGTTCAGTTTGGTCTTAGCTTGGAAAAACGGGGATTTCAACACGCACCAGAGATTGAACCAGGTCGTTTGGGGCGTTATCAAATGGAAATTTTTCCGCACCCGGCAACGATCCATCTATTTGGGTTAGCGCGTATTTTGAAGTACAAAAAAGGCACCTTGGCCCAGCGTTATCCTGAACTGCTGAAGCTGAGACAGTTTTGCTTGAGCCATCTACCTAAACACAACCCCGCCCTCCTGCTGCACGCCGAGCAACTCCCCTTACCTGAACGCACGGGCAAAGCCATGAAAGCGGCAGAAGACCAACTCGATAGTCTGATCTGTGCCTACGTAGCCGCCCACTGGTGGTATTGGGGCACGGCAAAAAACTGGGTTTTGGGCGATCGCGAGGCCGGCTACATTATCGTTCCAGCCCCCATAGATATTGCCCCGACCCCATAGTAGTAAGCAGAGAAGAGAGGCATGACCCACAATGCAATCTACGGCTGAATTCTACTGCGCCTTTTGCGGCGAACCCAACACCACTTTTGTTGACCTCTCTGCTGGGTCAAGCCAGTCATATATTGAAGACTGTCAGGTCTGCTGCCGCCCAAATCAGCTTTTCCTCACGTTGGATGAAGAAACGCTAGAGGTCGAGATTACGACCGACTATGCGGGATGATGAGCAAATTTTAGATTTTAGATTGGCGAATTTGGCTTGTAGCTGGCTTTCGAAAATCCAAAATTGACCGCGATCGCCCCCTTAAAGATCACCCAACAAAGATAACTGCTTTCCCTGACGTTCCCAAAAAATGCGCTCCACATCGCCACGACGGTAGAGCGGGGTTTGGCCACGGCGGGAAAATCGAACTTCGATGTCAGCTGCCTTGAAGAGTTCAAATGCCTGATTTTTTTTACAGGTCAGCAGTGCTGCAGCATCTCTGAGACGGATCCACTGACGACTGAAATGCTTGAGTAATTGGGCATCCGGTTCAGTTTGAATGCGTTCAAGCAGCATTTTAGCAACATACCAGCAGGCCAGCGTGTCAGCCTCAGCTCGGTGGGAGGTCTCAACTGAAAAGCCAAAATGTTTGACCAAATCAGGCAAACTGCGAGAGGGCAAATCGGCCAGCAACAAGCGAGACAGCAGTACCGTGCAAAACCGTTGTCGACTGGGGCGTGAAAAGAATTCCCCTTGATGCTGATATTCAGCTTTCACAAACCCGTAATCAAATTCCAAATTGTGTGCGGTCAGAACGCCTGTTTTCAACAGCGGTAGGTAGCGGGGCCAAACGGTTTTAGCGTCTGGTGCTGGCGCGACCATTTCTGGCGTAATCCCAGTCAGGCGAGTGATTTGCCGGGGTACGGTGACCCCAGGATTAATCAGGTCAGTCTGCTGATGTAGAATGCCGTCTGCCAGGCTGGCTTGAAGTAGAGAAATCTCGAGGACACGGGCATTATGGGCCAAGGAGCCCGTGGTCTCAACATCAATCACGGTGAGCTGAGATTGGCTAACCTGGCGGTAGTACGTCAGCAGGTCAGTCGAGAGTAGGGCAGATTGTCCGGAATAGGTGGCAGCAGAAACCATAGTGTTTCAACTATGGCGGATCGATGGCGCGGCAGCAAGTTGCTGGCTGGCCTGTCGAATAGTCTCAATATCAGCTGTATCCCAAGGGCGAGGTTGGCTGTGGTGAGCGACTAATAGGCCCCAAAGCCCCTGCTCGGTGATCACGGGCGCAACCAGATTGGCCTGCACCGCAATACTTTGCAAAAACTCGGTGTGACAGGGATGGATATTGGCTTGCTTAATATCTGCGATCGCGTTGATCCGGCCCTTTAAATAGAGGTCGGCGTAATCTTGGTTAAAGCAGTCATCGGCACCTGTGGAACCAAAAATAGACAGCTGGGGTTGACTGAGCGATTCGTAAACAACCTGACCCCGCCACCGCCGATAAAAGTAGTAGACAACCACCCGGTCTACCTGAAAGGTTTCTCGCAGGCCAGCTACGATTTGCTGCACCAAGCGATCGCGCTCCATCGTATTGGAGAGCCGCCGGAAGACTTGTCGCAGTCCTGGATCAGGAGAAGAGGAGAGGTTAGAGCCTGGGTTAAGCACAGGGGAATAGGCGATCAACAATGGACAGCGCAGGCATTGAGATCAAGGCAGACACTCAACCACAGCTTGACGCAGATAAATAATTGAGACACTACTAAAGGTAATGTAATTTTTTGCAAAACCTGGATCACTTTGGATTTCATTTAGAAATGCGATGCCTAAACCAAAACTTGCCACATTTGGAGCCGGATGTTTTTGGGGGGTAGAAGCAACTTTTAGCGCCCTTAAAGGCGTGACCAAAACCTCTGTCGGCTACATGGGCGGCCATTTTGAAAACCCTTGCTATCTCGATGTCCTCTCTCGCATTACGGGCCATGCGGAGGTTGCCCAAGTGGAATATGACCCTGCGCAGGTGAGCTATGATGACCTCCTCACAGTATTTTGGCGGATTCATGACCCGACTAGTTTGAATCGTCAAGGGGGCGATCGCGGTGAGCAATATCGTTCAGTCATCTTCTGCCACTCTCCGGAACAGCAGCAATTAGCCCAGGCGTCTAAAGCTAAGTTGGAAGCTGCGGGGCACTATGACAGACCCATTGTGACGCAGATTGAAGCGGCGTCAGCTTATTGGTTAGCGTCGGAAGAGCATCAGCAGTATTTGGCCAAACATACGCGACAAAGGGTTTAAAAGGAAAAAGCAAGATAGTGACATTCGCAACGGCTGCTAACCGATCAAGACAGCCTGTAGGTTATCCGAAAACCAGTCTCAAAGTCTTGATTCCTGAAGTAGCCCCCCCGTGATACTTACTTTGCCCACCGATGAATTTACCTAAGCAATCACCTGTTTTCATTCCCTGCTTGATCCTCAGCGTCTTCATTGGGATTGTGATCCGATTTGTGTTTCTCACTCACCATGAGCTTTGGTACGACGAGGTGCTCTCTATGTTGCTGTCATCCGGACAGCGGACCGCCTTCAAAAGTCCAGAGGCGGTTCCCATTGCCATCAAGGAGTACACTCGCCTGCTGAGCATTCCGATGGATACGGGGCTAGTGGAGACCCTTAAAAACCTGCTCAAAGGCACCCTTGGCGATCCCCATCCCCCTCTGTTTTATCTGGGGCAGCATCTATGGATGCGGGGGCTGGGCAATGGGGTGGCGGCTATGCGTAGCCTGGTGGTGCTCAGCAGTTTGGCGGCGATCGCAGGCAGCTACGGGCTGGGAAAACTGCTGCTGGGCCGCCAGGGGGGCTGGCTACTAGCGGCCCTCATGACTCTCAACCCCTTCTTTCTATCCCATTCACTCAACTTGAGAATGTATACCCTACTGGTGCTTTGGGTGGTGTTGAGTGAGTGGAGTTTGCTGGCCCTGATCAAGCTTGACAAAACCCATGATCGGCAAGCAGATCTGCAAATGGGAAATTCACAACTCAATCACCCCCTTGCATTGAAAACCTTTGCTGCCATAGGGACGCAACGCTATCTGCTGATGGCGGCCCTAGCGCTCTGTGTCACGGCGGGGCTGATGTCGCAGTATCTGTTTGCCTACATGCTTTTAGCGCTGGCGGTGTTGGTGCTCGTCATAGGGGGACGACACTGGTTGCAGTATGGGCTCACCCTCACGGTTGGGGTCGTCCTGACCCTACCCTGGGTTTTCTGGGGGACTCGACAGCAGGCCAATAACCGCAGCGATGTGCTCAACCAAATCTCTGAAGCCGGTAGCTGGTTGACGACCAGCTATCGACATTTGCAAGATATTTCTCAAACCCTAGCCAATCACCTGCTCCTGGGCCATTGGAGCACCGGGTTTTCTCCCCTCGACGCCTCGATTAAGCCGACCGCCGTGGTGGCGGGGTTTGGGGTGATGCTCTTTTTATTGATGTGTTTAATTGGCCTCTACCGCCAGCAGGAATATTATCTGCTCACAGTGGGGTTTATCTTGGGCATATTGCCCCTGTTGATTGCTTTAGGGCTGGATATTGCCACCCATAAATTTACGGTCGGGTTTGGCTGGGGGCGCTCTGTGATTGTGGCCCTCCCCGGCTGTTTGTTGCTGATTGCCAGCTGGTTATCGCGGGCAACGGGGCGCTGGCAGATGCCGTTGAGTTTGGCGCTGCTGAGCCTATATCTAGCCGTGGGGATAGGCGACTTTACCCTGCGCGATCGTCACATGTTCCACACCGTCAATAATTGGGTCACCGCCGCCCCCAACCAATCAACCCTGGTCGTGATGAACTCCATGGCCTGGGGCAATGTGCTAAGACTGAGCTACTATATCGACCCTGACTATCCAGCCGATATGCTGGCGACCCACCCCAAAGATCTACCCTATGCCTTACCCCAGGCTCTCCAGGGTAACTACAATCGGGTGCTCTGGCTCAATGCCCAGAACCCGGTGTGGTCGGCTGCCGACACCGAAGCCGAGACGCAACAAATTCAGCAGGCGGTCGAAACCACTCTGGCTAGCCGTTGCCAGCTGAGCCAGCATCAGCCCCTCAGCGGTACCATGGACATCGATGCCTTTGAGCTAAGCCTGTATGAGTGCGATTAAATTACGCACTAGATAAGCGCTTCATCGCTTTACCGCCAATGCGGCGATCGATCTCCACTAACAACTGCGGAATCTTGTCCGCATGGGGACTTTGAGCCAGACATTGACTGAGGTCGACCTGACCCACAGTATCCGCTTTCTGACCCGGAAACCAGTGGCCCCCGTTGCCCAACATGTTGTATCGGGCTTGGACATACTCCTCCATGTCGAAGGCTTCCAGCAAGTTATGTAGCCAAAGAATAATCGGAATATTAATGTTGCCAGGCGTTTCCTCCGGAGTGGGTAGCCCCACCTTCCAGGTTTTCAGCCAGTGTTGCCCCAAACGCGCGATCGCAGCCTGTTCTAACCGCTCCAAAATCGGCGGCAAAATATCTTGAGCTTGGTCGAGCAAGGGCAGCGTTTTCAAGTAGTGCTCATCAAAGTCAGTCGGGCGGGCAGCACCGAGGCTAAGCGTATGCACCTGCGGATGACTCAGGCAAAACAAATCGTTGAACACCATCGGGCTTAGCGGCGCACACAACTCCACTAGCGTTTTGGATGGGTTGTACAGATGTCCCCCCTTATCAGTCGGGCTAATGATAAAGACCCCCATATCGTGCTGCTGAGCAGCCGCGATCGCAGGCCAGTTATCTTGATTAATGTAATACCAATGCAAGTTCACATAGTCGAATTGATCAGTCGCGATCGCGGCTTGAATCACCCAGGTCGGCCCATGGGTTGAGAACCCAATAAACCGCACCCGTCCCTGCCGTTGAAACTCACGGGCGACCTCAAGGCACCCGCCAGGGCGTACCGTGTTGTCCAGAATTTCGGTTGTATTGATGCCGTGCATACCCAGCAGATCAATATGATCGAGCTTTAGATTCTTCAGGGACTGCTCTAGAGTTTTACGAAACTCCTGCGGGTCAGGCTTGGGCGACACTTTCGTTTGCACGATGATCTGATCGCGGGGTAGCTTCGGCAAAACTTGTCCGAGCTGCACTTCTGATGTGCCATACCCCCGCGCCGTTTCAATGTGATTAATGCCCACCTCTAAAGCCCGGTGGATCGTCGCCTCCAGATTTTGCTGATTTTTGGCTGGAATCTGCCAGCGCGGCACATCTTTCCAAGCATGTTGATAGCGCATTCCCCCGCAGGAGAAGACAGGCATTTGCAGTTCCGTACGACCAAACCGTCGGTATTGCATCGGCAGTATTTTGCTAAGTTACGACGACTAAACTTCTCCTACCATATCCAAAATCTTGTTTTATGCTCAGCGGTTGGCAGCAGAGGATTCTGGCAAGATTCGCCCCCGTATGACCTAACAAACTGGGATAATCCCGCTAAGCAATTGCTTAGCGGGATTGAATCATATCTGCGACAGGGCATTTGTAGTTTGTCGACAGTAACCCTGGTTAAACCCTCCACCCCTCTCAAGGCATCAAAACCCTACTGGAGTTTTAGGACGCTGAGCAGGCTATGTTTCAACCTAAAATATAAGGAGTCGTATATCCAGGACATTCGCCTTATGACTGTTGAAACCATCGGAACCCCGCCCCCCGAAGCCGATCAGCTGCGGGCTGAGATCGAAAAGCAATTGCCAGATATCATTGCCAGCTTTAGCCAAACGCTACAAGAGCAATTCGGCTTCGAAGGCCTTCGAGTGGGCGGATTCACCATCGTCCCCGCAAAAGCCGCTTCTGAGAGCATATCCTGCGATGAAGAAGGCTGTTCGGTTAGTTAATCGCCAGTTAAGGTTAATTGCTGAGTACCCCTGGCCAGTTTTCATCAGCTTTGGCGATATTACCGGGAATATCTTTGGCCCAACGCTCTTGAATCCTGGCATCGTAATTCAGGTATAGCGAACCATCTACAATTTTCCAGGCTGTGGGGTCAATGGGTGCTGTATTACCCTGACTAACTGCCCAAGCGCAAAAACCGCCGTACTTTGGCGCATACAGTTCTGGATCGCTGGCAAACAGATCACGGTTTTCGGCACTTGAGAAATGCCAAGTTGCATTCATCCACTCATGGGTAAATTCTGAGCTACCGACAACGTAAGCTTCTTCGGTAAAGTAGGCTACTGGATCAGCCCCTTTGATCGCCACCCCATCTTCGACATAAACGCTGACAGGTTCAGCCGCCGTTTCTGCTGCCGGGGTTTCTGTCGCTGAAGTATCGGTAGCAGACGGGCCACTAGACGGCGCACACCCGACAATTAAGCCAGCACTCAGGGTGACCCCAAATAAAGCGATCGCGAGTTTAGAACGAACCATTTTAGACACCTCTCAATCAATACCTTGGGTTACATTGCTCGTTTTATAGTTTTAGCCGCAGTGCTCAAGATACCCAGTATCGCCAAACTGCTGACGGCAGCTATGGCTCATTCAAGCAGAACAGTCTGAGGTAAGGCTGAGAATTACCTGGGTGAGACCAACAAACCCTGAGAACCGAACGTCAATCACTGCATCTAGGGGATGGACAAAGGAAGTGGTCTGCATGTAGTGTGTCGTTTTATAAAGAAAAGCTTTAAATGGTCGCTTAATTTCTGAGAAATGAGTTTAATCTTTCGGAATTGGTGAGTGTTCCCCTGAACTATGTCACTAGCTCACCCAGTGCAGTGAAAGAAAACCCATGTTTGAACCCATCCTTGCTGGAATCGTCGTCTTTGTCCTGTTTGTCTTTTCCGTAGATGTCTTCACCGCACCCAAGGGAAAACCTGATAATATCCCGCTACCTGAGTGGCTGTTTACCGAGAAGCGTAAGCAAGACAGCGCTGAAGAGAAATTTGGTAAAGCCGTCAAATCACTCATTACGGACGCTATCAAAGATGCCAAAAAATGAAGCCCCATAGGCAGTCCTGTCTAATGACAGGGAATGTCTTTGCTGCGGTTGTTCGCCCTCTGGTGGAACATGTCAGGGTAGAAACCGAGCATCATCTCAGCATTTCCGCTGCGTCAGCTTGGCAACTGTCAGCCTAGACTGGGTACTCTAACCTAGATTGTGCCATCCTGTTTCCAAGTAAATCCGCATAGCGGCTGACTAGCGTCTACCAACGTCTAAAAATTGCCATGACGATTGATAACTTTGCCATCATCATTGGTTCAATGAAATGCGGTACGACGTATTTATTTAACTATCTATCGCAGCATCCAGAGATCGCCCCTTGTGAACCCAAGGAGCCAGAATTTTTCACTATTCATCACGAGCAGGGGTTCGAGTGGTACGAGTCTTTGTTTCAGTTTGATCCAGCCATTCATAAAGTTGCCCTAGAAGGATCAACGGGCTATACCAAATACCCGTATTGGTATCCCAATGCGGCTGCGAAGCTGCAAGATGCCCATATTCAAGCCAAGTTCATCTACGTTGTACGCGATCCGATTGAGCGGGTTGAGTCCCACTATAACTTTGGTATCGTCCATGGCTGGAGCCGCGATCGCAATATTTTAGACGACAACGCCATCCACTGCTCAATGTACGCCAAGCAACTCGACGAATACGTCAAACGGTTTCCCAAAGACGACATTTTGATTTTAAATTTTGACGATATCAAGGCTGATATGGCAGGCGTGGCCAACCGAGTGTTTCGGTTTTTAGGCCTCCACGAACTCAACCTCAAGCAGTTCCAAGAGGTTAAAACTTCGGATAGAAACTACACTGCTGAGCAAAGTGCTGAATCTGACTTTTATTACCAGCTAAAGCAAACAATCCGGATCAAAGGTCTCTATCAGAAACTACTTCCCCACACAGTCCGAACCGCGATCAATAGTCTGTTCAAACGCAAGCTCAAGGACAAAAAACAGCTAAATCTAGCCGAGAAGCAGCAGTTGGTTGAACATCTGCGCGACGATCTGATTCGGCTGAGGGACGACTATCAAGTTGACATTAGTGGTTGGTCGATTACGCCATTACTTGAACTCAGGCGTTAGGAGACATAGCACTAGCTCAGCCTATTTCCCTCAAATCAGGCCATTCATCCTGTATTCTGGCTCCTGACGTCTAATTTTCAACCTTCCCTGCCAAATGATAAGTCCTCATCTGCCCTTTGCCCTTGATCGTGACTTCTCCAGCAGGGGTGAAATAGTATTTGTGCTTTAAGCGTTGATAGGTGGTCTCAGTAACCTGAATTTTGCCAGGAACCCCTTGGGATTCCATGCGGCTGGCAACATTGACAGCATCCCCCCAAAGGTCGTAACTAAATTTCTTGATGCCAATCACCCCGGCAACTACGGCCCCCGTGTTGATGCCGATACGCAGTTGAAGTGGCTGCCCATCGGCGCGCGTAAAGGTTTGGATGGCGGCTTGCATCGCGATCGCCATGTTTATGACCGCCTCAATGTGATTGTCATTAGGCACCGGTAAACCACCCACCACCATATAGGCATCTCCAATGGTTTTAATTTTCTCTAGGCCATGTTCTTCAGCCAAACGATCAAAGGTAGAAAAGATTTGATTCAGCAGTTGAACTAACTCCAAAGGCGTGACCTGTGCAGCCAAGGGCGTGAAGTTCACAATATCGGCAAACAAAATTGTGGCATCATCAAAGCGTTCGGCCAAGGATCCTTGGAACTGCTTTAGTTGGTCAACCACTGCCTGGGGCAGGATGTTGAGTAGCAGCTTCTCAGACTTGTATTTTTCTCGACGCAGTGCTTTTTCAGCATGTTTGCGTTCGTGAATTTCTTTTTGCAGCCGTTCGTTTTGCGCCTTCAAACGCGTTGCTTGGCGGTGCAGCATCCGCTGTAAATCAGCCAGCAGTGGCATTTGTCCTTTTGAGGCTAAGGCACGTTTGGTTTGGAGCTTCAGCCGTTGTTGCAGTCGGTACATTGTCACTTGGTTCGCAACTCGCGCCTGTACCTCTTCAAACCAAAAGGGTTTAGTAATGTAATCAGCACCCCCCACAGAAAAGGCCTTGAGCTTATCCTGGCGTTCGTCAGACACGCTAATGAAAATAATCGGAATCGCCCGCAACTCTACGTTGGCTTTGAGTTGCTGGCATATTGTGTAACCGCTGACCCCGATCAGATTGATATCAAGCAGAATCAGGTCGGGACGGATTCGCTGCACCGTAGACTCAATCTGATGAGCCCCCTGCATACAATGAACCTGATATCCCGACATAGACAGAAACTCTGATAGCAATTTCAGGGTTTCTAAGGAATCATCAACGATCAGCAGTTTTCCTTTGGCGGCTTCGGTGCGGTCACTGTCCATTTTGGAAGACATGGGGCTGGACATGTGCTCAGAAAATATCCCATTAGCAGCTTGGGACGGCTGAATAACAGGCTTAAGCAGGTTTGCCGAAGCTACAGTGGAATCCTGAGTGTCTGAACCTTTAGCAACTGGACGATGCTCCCTGAATACTTTCATGCTTCCTAGATTATGCACCTAATGATCCGCAATTAATTTAAGGCACGGCTTTAGCCTTCCTTTACTTACATCAGCAACGATAAAGAATCCGGATTCAGACGAATCAGCACCGGGTGAAGGAATTTTTAACACAAGGTACACTGGCTAAGCGGCCTGTTTGAATAAGTTTGCCCGTGGATCGGTTCAAGGTGATCGTCCTGCTACTGCTATCCGTAGATAACTGTGGTAACTGTCAATAACCTGTGCAATTCGCTAAAACCCTGATGGAAGCAGCTATGGGAGACAGAATAATGGGTATACGCTTAATTTATGAACATGGTTAATCCCTTTCAGCAGTTCAAGGCCCGATTGCTATTAATAGGTTTTCTGGCAATTGCGCTAACGTTAGGTATTTTTTTGGGGGTTCTAGAGGGATTGGGTCTCCTACCTATCGGCTCAGATGATCCGCTCTTGATCCCGCTGGTTTACATTTTGATTTTTGGTAGTCTATGCCTGCTGGTGATTTGGCAGGGTCGTCGGCTTAAGGTACGGTTTCGATATCTAATTGGCACCCGACCCAAGCGGTTTTCTTGGCTGTCCGGTGTGATGTTAACCGTTGTCTTGTTGGTGTTTTCTCTGGGGATGTTCCAAGTGTCTTATTATCTGCTGTCGTTTGTTCAACCCGAATTGGTTGAACTGACGCTGCAAGAGTCACCTGCGATTTTTATTCCAGCGGATACGGCCAGCCCAGTTTTATATGAGGCGTTAATGTTTCTGAGCATTGTAGTCGTCGCCCCGGTGGCAGAAGAGTTTTTGTTTCGGGGAGTTTTGCTGCATCGTTGGGGCACAAAGTGGGGTCTACCTACAGCAGTGATTGTGTCTTCAGTGTTGTTTGGTGTGCTCCACCCCAATCCGATTGGACTGTCAATGTTTGGGTTAGTGATGACACTGCTCTACCTCCACACGCGATCGCTGTGGGCTCCTATTTTTTGCCATGCACTAAATAATTTCCTCACCATTGGCTTAGAAGTTTGGGCTACCCAAGCCAACCGCAGCAACCCTATCGATACATTGGCAGAGTTCCGCGAAAGCTGGTGGATGGGGCTAGTGTTTATCGTCATCTCGGCCCCTTGGTTAATCCGGTTTATACGGCGTACCTGGCGACAAACCCGCGAGCCTCTACCCTATTTTGACAATGCCGCTAGTCGGAGTCAGTCTGCTTAGGATTTTTGGTAATGGGTAATGGGTTACTGGTGATTAGAATGGCAGGGGAAGAGACTTTGCTTCGATCTGATTAAAACCCATCGGGTAAAGACCGCAGCAGACGGAGCTCGGTCGGTTCTACATTGACAGCCTCGACGTAGGCCGAGGTTAGGTAAGAACGATACGAGTCATCGTTGAGTAAATGGACTTTTCCGTGCGCAATGACAAGTGATATCAGCAGATTAGAAAACAATTCTTCCGTTTCATTAAAGTTGTCGAGGGTATCACCGCTTGGATCTCTGATGTTCAAGATCAATTCGGTCAGCGCTGGTGAATGGGAGAGATTTTCTCCCAGGTATAAATACTTTTCGGGGGTGACTAATCCGCGGAAAGCTACCAACTGTTCTAGCGCAATGGGAGTTGCGATATCAGAAGCACCGCCCACAATCACAACGGGTGTCTGCACTGGCTCCATACCCCCCTCTCCAAACAGATTGCTTACAGGAGACAGAGCAATCACAAGCCCCACCCGTTCATCGGCTAGGCTACCGTCGGTTAATTGTTGAATAGCAGCGGGTGACTCGACCAACTCCAACACTCTGCACTGGAGTAGAAGCCCAATATTAACCTTATCGGGTGCAATATCTGCGTCGAGATCGCACTGTTGCTGCAGGCGATCGATATCAACGGTGGCCCCTGCTGTGGCCAGAGCGGTGTACCCACCAAACGAATGACCGATAAGGCCCACTCGATCTAATTGGAGACGCCCTTGAAATTCTGTGCCGTTTAGCTGCTCCAAAGTATCCAGTAGAAAACGAATATCTAATGGCCGATTGACAAAGTCCATCACGTCAAAAGATTCATGGGTCAGACCCCTGACTAAATCATCTTGGTAGGCCTTATTACTGCCAATATGCTCTGGCACCGCAACAACAAATCCATTTTCGGCTAGCGTGCGGGCGGCCAAAACAGCATCTGGATTAGTGCGAGTATCGCCATAGCCATGGGAGAGAACCATCACTGGAATTGGCCCTGGGATAGCATTGAGATTGTCAGGCAGATAAAGATCAACTGGATAGCTACGATCGCGTTGGCTATCTTGTAACATCAGCGATCGCTGCACAACCCCAAACTGACCAGTTTCTGCCGGAACGGGTAAGGCACTATAGTCAAGGGCCGGATCAGTAGCAGCAGTGGCTTCAGAGACTTGGGTGGCAGCATCAATCAGCCGTTCCGTGGTGTCTATGTTGGCGTTGAGCGCCCGAGACAATGCTAGGATCTCTTGCAAATCCAACCGCAAGCCCCCCGTTGGATAAAAGCGAATAATGTTGATCAGTGAAAGCCCAGCCGGATCCGCTGCCGCCAAGACGATGGCGGCTCGTATAGCCTGGTAACCATTTTGGCGACCCTGGGTTTGAATCAACTGTCCAAGCCCAGTCAAAACAGACTCGCCAATCGGAGAATACAGCCATTGGGATAGGAAAAAGGGATCCTCGAATCCTTCAGGAATACCTGGACTCAGCGCAGGGATGGGAGTGCCCAAGACCCGTTGGAGTTCCTGTTGTCCTTCTGATGGCAGACGGTTGAGATATGGGGCAAGTTCAGCATCTATGGTGCCGTCTTCTGCAAATGCTTCTAGAGATGAGGCAGGCAGCACACGTCCAAAAGGGCCGTAATCAAAATAAATCTCGTCTGCCGATCGGGCAGGCAAAGTAGCAATCACCCCAGATAAAAGGCTGATAGCAGCGGTTTTCAACAGCTGCTGAATTGATGGTGAGTAAACCGTTCTGAAATGCATTTCCGATATTATTTTCAAGGTTAGATTGCGACAGTACAGTACATATACAGTATATATTTTGATCTGAGTTCACATGTGTTTTGATCTGAATTCACATGTGTTTTGATCTGGGTTCAGATCGAGAAAACGATTGAACCAATTTTTCATACATTTAGCATGTTGAAAAATGTATGAAAAATTGATTCAAATGAATATCAGATGTGCGATTTTGAAAAGGTAGCTTGATGAACAGTTGGAATCAGATCAGGGCGGTCTATGCAGGTTTCACGTTGGCACCGCTCCCGTTTCAGAAACTGGACAAAATGCCTTGCCCATTCTAATGCACAACGCAATACTAAAGCCAATAGCCAGAATTCAGGAGGGCAATGAGCGATCAAAAGAGGACATTTCACGACAAATTGCCTACCCCTCAAATGCTGACGAGCATTGTTGTCAACATATTTAATTCTGATCCAGATGATTCGACAGGTTCGCCTTGACCAATCACATCCCTTGTTGATCCTTCAATATCTCTCAAGCCCCTGAAGGCTGACGTAAAGGGAAAGTTTGTTCAGGAGATTAATGCCGTAGTTACGCACAATGATAGCGAGTTTTCTGACATCTGTTTTCACAGTGTCGGATTGAACAGAATCTCAAGTATTTGGGTGTACACCGTGCCACTGTTATCCGCCACATTGATGCCCTGGAAACAGTCTTGGGTGAAAAGGTTTTCAGCACCATTCGCAAATCAATTCTTGAATTACTCATTAGTGCTCCTTGGCAGATATGCTTGCATGATTGTCTTCATAATGGCTCAAGACGATGTGTTGCCTACACCTTGGGAACGAGTAGATGCGAATCGAAGTCTCCGCCAAAGTGAATCACATGTACTCCATGGTTAAAGGAAACATCCTTAAAATAGGGCGGCGAGGGAATGATTTCGCGTGGGCTCACAATTAATTCCAATGCTTCGCCAGCTGCGAAGAAAGTGCTGCTGGGATATAGTGCTATCTCAATTGGCACGATTTCGCCAGGTTTTAGTTTCTGCTCCCTGCTTGCCGATAGCACTGGGTTCCATTCCGTGGACTCTACTGGGTCAAGTTCACGCAGTGAGGCTCTACCCCATCCTCTCGTCACCATATCTTTCGAGTTCCCGACAGAACCGTAAAAATGCACAGACTTTTTATCTCGATCCAGCTTGTTCACAGCGGCATATAAGCCGATATCATCTGGTGTATCCTGATTAGCAATCTTGGCTCGTGCCTCTATCCACAGCCGCAGTTTCATGTAGCCCGTCAGCTCAGTATCTTCAGTAAATTCGTGAAGGAAGGTCGCCTTTCCTCTGGTTACCGAATATGCCAGATCCTTTGGGGTTAGCGGCATTTCCAACGAAAGTGACTGTTGATCGCTTAGGTAGAGTCTCTTGTAATCGGTACGGGCAAGCGGCCATTCTTTCTCGTGGCGGATCTCGTAGATCTCCTTAAGACTTGCGCGAACCTCAAGCCTTACACGGGGTGTATTGAGAAATCCGCTTGAAGTATCTCCCTTCAGGAAACAATCCATAAAGCTTCGCGTTAACGCTTGCACCTCAGGGGAATAGTAAGCATCCCACTTGCCGGTACGGTGGGTGTAGAGCCACTTGTGCTCCGACTGCGCCTTCATGAAGGCCCGAAAGCTCCCCATTGTATGCAGTTCGTGGTCTGAAAATGAGCCGCAAACTAACATGGGAACCGTGATTTCTTCTAGCTTGGCTGTCTTTGCCTGCCAGAAGTCGTCATAGAGGGGGTGATTTTTCATGTAGTCAGTGGGGATATCCCCCTCAGACTTGACAAAGTCTTCTTGTGTACCGTTAAGGGCTGGCTTTACTTCAGTACTCCACCAGAAGGCAGGGAATCCAATCTCAGATAACCCACCCCGGGCAAAAGCGTCACGGTAGGGATCCGTAAGTCCTTCCCATGGAGAAATACAGTACAAAGATGGCGGTGGCCCTCCATAAGCCTGACAGGCAGCAACATGATACTGAGTAATGGCCAGGAAGCTGACACCATTGAGACCTACCTTGCCAGTGCACCAGGGTTGCTTTGCAATCCACTCGATAGCTTCGTAGTAGCATTTGCCTTGATGCTCTGAGAATACTGAGGGTAAGCCTTCACTATTCGCATACCCCGGTAGGTTCATGTTAACGACGGCATATCCAGCAGGGATCCAGAAATTAGGGTCAGGAGACTCCCAACTTGTCAGCCTGGAAAACTTAGGCTTACCCGCTTGTGAAATCAGCCGATACTGTTGGGGTGCATCGCCGAAAGGGGTCTTGTCAAGGGCTGAGGTGAGGTGGTTGTCATAGGGATGGGCACACATGACAACCGGTACTGACTCACCACTTTTAGCTGCCCGCTTCGAACGGTAGACATTTGCCGTCACGCAAAACCCCTCACTCATAGGGATTTTGACGTCATACTCACACAGAATGTCCGGGGCTGGTTCGCTAAGTTCACACTGAGGGTTGAATAACTGGCCGCTTGTCAGGGCCTTGGTAACGATTGGGGCCAGCGCCCGGACAGTATTCAAAAAAGCAGGAGATGACTTTTCCATTTGCACAACAACCGTATGGGTAAATGCAGTTCCAACACTATTGATTGGCCAGAGCTTCATCTCGACAAAGCGCTTGGCTATTCAAGCCGGATACTAGACTAAACCTACAGTCAATGTAATTAACCTCGGTTAACTATTCCCACGTCGATGCTTAAGAAATCGGCAAAGTCCCTGGGGTGTGATACCGATAAAGCGTGCGATATCTTTATCTGAGACACGATGAATAACATCCTGCTGGCGTTCTTCGAGAAATCGGTAACGGTACTCAGTGTTCAAAGTGGTCTTTGCACACATAACCTCCTTATCAAAGAGGAGCGTTTCGAGTACCTTTTTGCGCAAATACTCACCAAATGCTTTACCTTTATGATATTCCTTGAGAAAGAATTCCATAGGCATTGAAACGCTATTAACGTCTGTGATTGCAATCAGTGTGTCGTTAGCATACTCTTGAATTAGAGCACTCGTAATGTTTGAGCAGAACTGCCCTCTACTAAAGAAGCGCGCAATCGGCGAAACCCCTTCTGCTAAAGTTTGTTCGGATGCAGCGATCCCATCTGTGACGAAGAAAACTTTATCGCAAATAAGTGCTTGACTAAAAATTACACTTTTCTTTACAAATTCAAATTCTGATATTCTCGATTTTATTTCATTCCACTCAGGTGATTTTAAGTGAATACCATAGGAATAGATATCATCTTCTAGTGATGAAATGGCCGTCATTTTTTATATTCACCATAAATAAGTGATTCTCCATCTACATCACAGCATTATATACACTACTTGATATGTACTATTTGGGTAAGTTAAACATCTTCCCATGGATATAATTCCAATGGTTCCTAAATGATGACTGCCAGTTGAGCCGTGGAACTGAATCAACTTACTCTGGATGTGATACATCAGAGATAAGATTCCCCCCCTCTGAGGGATTACGCTGGAAATAGGCATAAAAACTCAATGTAATTGCCAAAGCCGAGATGATTGTCATCACGGTTCCGGGTGCGAACTTGTTGTAACCGCCGAGGTCGATGAATATGAAATATCCGACATCAAGTAAGCCACCAACCAGGGCTGAGATAAATATGGCGGCAACACTCTTGCGCCATATAAATACACCACCGATGATCGTCACAATGCCACCCCACAGCAGATTGAACCCGTGCTGATTGATGATGGCACCAACAGCATCTGGATAATCCATCGCCAAGGTCGCAGGGTCTACGGCATCAGCGATGCCTGCGGCTGCAGTTGCCGTGTCGCCAGAGATGGTCAAAATCCCAGCTAAGGCATGAACAACACCCCAAATCACCCAAAGGATGGCGGAAATTTTCAGCAGGGTGGATGCAGTTTGTCGGCTAAGTTGGGTCATGTATCGTTTTCCTTTTACGCCAGAGTAGAGAGGGCAGATTTCAGGATCATGTACATCACTAAAGCTCGCCTTCGACCCACTTCCGAATATAGAGACTCACAAACTCAGGTGAATCTTCTGTGGAGAAATGGCTCGCCCCTTCCAGAATGACCACACGGTTGTTCTCATTCGGAGTGAATCAGTACCTTGAACACATCTTTTGCTTAATGTGTCCAGTCTATTTGAATGAATCAGAATTTCACAGTAAATATTTAACGCGAGGTGGAATGAGGGCAGAACGGCTTATGCCGGTTTCACGTTGGTGTTGCTCTCGTTTCAGAAACTGGGTACAACACTTCGTTCTTGCTAATGTACAACGCAACACTAAGGCTAATAGGCAGAATTTAGGAGGGCAATGAGCGATCAAAAGCGGACATTTCACGACAAATTTCCTGCTCCTAAAATTCTGACAAGCATTGTTGTCAACATATTTAATTCTGACCCAGACGATTCGATAGGTTCGCCTTGATCATATAACTAACTGCTCAACACTATTGATTGGCCAGAGCCTCATCTCGACACCAAAAATTACACTTTTAAGCCTCGTCGCACTCCGGAGTTAAAAGCTTGTCAATCAGTTTTTTGTTAGGCTATCAATCATCTTATTTTGAGGATCTGCGACGAATTGCTGGCCAAGAGCCCATTGCGAGGGTCGACGGGGTCAGTTCCAGCCTCGATCTCGGTTGGATCGCCAATACCATCACCGTCCGAATCAGCCTTGTAG
This sequence comes from Cyanobacteria bacterium P01_A01_bin.123, assembly GCA_039815185.1. GTDB lineage: Bacteria > Cyanobacteriota > Cyanobacteriia > Phormidesmidales > Phormidesmidaceae > JBCBZT01. Next base: position 55,218 of record JBCBZT010000030.1, read on the forward strand.
GGAAAGATCCCCATAGAGACTTCTTCGAGGTTGGCAATGCCGTCGCCATCAATGTCGTCGTCCGACGAGTCTTCGATGCCATCGCGATCGGTATCTTCCCATCGAGTGGGATCGTTCGGGAAACCATCGAACTTATCATCGACCCCATCGGAGTCCGTATCGACGGCAAGCAGAATATCGACGTCGATCCAGTCAGATGCCCCATCGGCAATATCACCGGAGTTAAGCTCGGCATCCAGGAAAGCGTAGAATTCGCTCATATGATAAGGGCGCTGCTCCTGAGGCAACCCGTTATGGACACCAGGATCCACCGTAGCGCCCAGGCCATGCTCAACCGGTCAGTCACAGTTCCTTGAGATTGCATACTGACAGCCAGGGAGTCACAACTAGAATTGATAGGATCTCCTGGATCTCTCGATCCGAATAATAACGGCGCAATTCCTCGGTATGTGCGGCGATGGCGGCAACCCTTTTGCAGCAAATAAATATGCCGCCAACGATTGTAAAATCACTTACGCTTAACGCCTGGGAGGCCGGTGGGGAGGACGAGCCGCTGGCGGCGGTGGCGGCGGTGGCGGCGGCGCATGGGGAGGGCGACGAGCCAGGAGAGGCGAATGAGAGTAGTGGTTTTGATCTCGATGCATATTAGGTAGAGTCTTTTTCTCCACAAAAACCCCAAAGCCGGAAGCCATATTCAAGCTAGTCTCTGAGGGGAAAATAGAATCAGCAAGAACCCCACTTGTGAAGAGGTGGCAGGCTCCTAAGCAAGTCATTAACGCCAAAGAAAAGGGTTTTTGGAAGTAGTTCATAACTAGAATATTTCCCTGAATTTCATTAATTAGATCATTGATTACTCTTAGAGGTCATGGCTGATAATTTGGCTATCAGTCGTGTAGAAAATGACTTTTATTTGACCTTGAACTCGAGCGAATCGAATAGTATCGGTAGTGGTAATCAGCCGGAGTTCTTCGTCAGTCGTGACTTCAGTGATAGTGCTGACTGTTACAGTCGCTAATTGGCCATCAGGAGTCACTCGGATAGTTTCTCGTTGAGAAATTTCCTGAACTTCTGAGTTCTCTTCAGTTTCAGTTTCATTGAAGAAATTAGTTAATACTTCTCGATGCTGCTCAATGCCTTCAATGTACACTGACTCAAAACCATTGGAAGACTCCGTGATAGTCTCGGAAATAACAAAGGGAGCCATGTATTGGAGAACACCCTCCACATCTCCTTGCGCGATCAAATTTTCAACTTCACGATTAATTTGCTGAATATCAGCAACAGCTATAGGTGGTGCAATCTCCGAAGCTTCTGAGTCTAACTGGACAATAACTTGCACTTTTTGAGGCGGTAGCTCTGCCCAAGCTGGCGACACAACTTTCATAGATAACAAAGAGACTGAAAGTAGTGTAGAAAAAGTGTAAATAAGCTTCATATTTTACTCCCTTTAAAGTAAGCGTAAAAACTCAACATCACTGCTAAGGCAGAGATGATTGTCATCATAGTTCCAGGTGCAAATTTGTTGTAGCCATCGAGGTCGATGAAGATAAAATATCCGATATCGAGCAGACCACCCACCAGAGCTGAGACAAATATGGCGGCCCACACTTTTACGCCAAACAAATATGCCGTCAACAATCGTAACGACACCACCCCAAAGCAGATTAAAGCCGTGTTGATCAATGATGGCGCCAGCAGCATCGGGACAATCCATCACCAATAGAGCAGGGTCTACGCCATCGGCAATTCCAAAGACTACGGTCGCCGTATCGCCAGAGATGGTCAGAATCCCAGCTAAGGCATGAACAACGCTCCAAATCACCCAAAGGATGGCAGAAATTTTCAGCAGGGTGGATGCAGTTTGTCGGCTAAGTTGGGTCATGTATAGTCTTCCTTTTACGCCAGAGTAGAGAGGGCAGATTTCAGCTCTACCTGAAGCTCAGAATTGCTGATCTGCCCGGTTTCGGTGTCGAAGTTGTGATTGAAACTCGGAATTGAGAGACTGGCCTTAATCTCTCCGCCAAAAAACGGCGCTGATTTTTCTGCTATGTGCAGGACATTAAAAATTGCGCGGATCGACAGGGTCAGTTCCGGCCTCGATCTCGGTTGGATCATCAACGCCATCACCATCCGAATCAGCCTTGTAGGGGAAGATTCCCAGAGAGACTTCTTCGCGGTTGGTAATGCCGTCCCCGTCAATGTCGTCGTCCAACGAGTCTTCGATGCCATCGCGATCGGTGTCTGCCCATCGAGTGGGGTCGTTCGGGAAACCATCGAACCCATCTTCGACTCCATCGCTGTCAGCATCCACGGCCAGCGGCACATCGACGCCAAGCCATTCGGAGGCCCCGTCGATGATCTCACCGGCGTTCATCTGGGCAATAGCGAAATCGGTCACTTCGGTCATGTGAAAGCGGCGCTGCTCGTGAGGTAGACCGGTATGGACACCCGGTTTCCAACCGACTGGGGTCAGGTACCGCAGCGCCCAGGCCATGCTCAGTCGATCCGTGACGGTCAGTTGCGATTGCATCGCCGTCGACAGCCAGCCGCCTGTAACCAGCAACGATAGGATCTCCTGGATCTCGCGATCCGAGTAGTAACGCCGCAATTCCTCAATATGGGCGGCGGTGGTGCGGGTCGGTAGCGGGCCGGCGTCGCGAGCAATTCGGAAGGCGGCTTTCTCGGCGTCGGTAAACAGATCAGAGCGCTCGAAATCGAAGAGGGCCTGAATCCTTTCGATCACGCCCGGAAGCACATCGGGGGGAATCCGGTCATGGGGATAATCGTCTTCGATCGCATCATATATTCCATAGGCACCGTGGACCTGGCAATGACCGCAACCGCTCGCGAGTTGGTTGACGAAGAAGATTTTCCATTTCATCGGCAGATCAAGGGCTCGATCTGTGCTAGAGAAATACTCGTCAATTTTCACCGTTCCGAGCGAGCTCTGCCGCGTCCATTCGGTATCAAACCGGTTGCGATCGCTCAGCGGGTACTGGGTCTCCGGCACAACCGACGGCTGGTAGTACGGGTAATCATAGGCAGCCACGTCAAACGGCGGCATCCCAGCCGGAGGCAGATTCTCAGCGTCCCAATCGGGATTTTCCCAACGGAGGTACTCCTCTGGATAGAAGTCGAACGGCTCTTCAATGCCATCCTTGTCGCCATCGAACGTTGTCGGAGAAACGTTGTATCCGGTGATGTGATTGATCCAGTCGGTTTCAAACTCGGGATCCATCGCTGCAAGATCCCCCGGTTCCCAATCCGCAATGATCTCGTTGTGCGCGGTCTCCAGGGCTTCACCCACAAACAGCGCGGCACGCTGTTCTTCAGGGCTGCTACTTTGGTTGAGTCCGGGTTCCCAGCCAACGGCAGCCAGATTTGCACTCGCCCAGTCGATCGTTTCCTGATCGGTCGGTATCGGCAGGATCAGATCGTGCGTCGCCATTGCCGCATTGATTGCCACCAGTTCGACGAGTTCCGCGATTTGCCTGTCGATAAATTGCATGCGGAGTGCCGCGTGCGTATCAGCCGTCACGCGCGCCGGATTAATGGCCGCAACCTGGACGAACTCGAACGCGGTCCGCATGCGTTCGTCGGCGATCGACGCCACGTAGTCGGGCGACCAGATGGCAAGAATCTCATCCATTGGCACGCCCATCAACGATAGCTGATAGGCGCTGCGCGCCTGATGATGGTTACTCCCCAGCAGGATCATCTCGTAGAGCGTTATCTTCCACTTCGTCTCGGCGTCGAACATCGCGTCGGCGTGGATCATCATGTCGGCGATTAGCAACCCATCGTAGAAGTCACGCAGGTTGCTGACGTCGATCTTGTGTCGGTCATAATAAGGCATCTCAACATCGGCAGCAGGCGGTGGCGGCGCTACCTCGGCGAATACCGGATTCGCCATGAAGGGCTGGCTTACGAGAAGGACGGTTGCCAGCAGTGATGACAGTTTCATGCTCTCAATCCTCCTTAAAAATCTTTAGGAACATGCCATTGGGGTTGGCCGAATGGGTCGGGACTCCCTGCAGCACATCCCAGTGTTCGGCGACTTTGCCATCCGGGTCATACAAGTACATGTCGACAGCGGCCGTGCCGAGGTTCTCAGGATCGGTCGTGTCGAGGTTGCGGAAATTGACATGGGCCATGGCCCAATCGCCGACGACCATGACCTTGTGAACATCAATTTCGACAGGATATTGCGCGACCGAAGAGGAAAACAGCATGGCAATCGCCTCGGGACCATCGGGAACCACCGTGTTGTGCTGGATGTAATCGTCGGCTAGATATTGCCGCATATTGGCGATCGAGGGGTCGGTGGACAGAACCTTGTAAATTTCAATAATCTGTTCGGCCCGCGCGCGTCCCTCGTCGTCAACCACGATGATTTCGGTGGTGAACTCACGGGGAATGGTGTTTCGGTAATTCATTCCTTGGTCTTGGGACGTCATCGGTGTAGTGCGGCCTCCCCCCGTTTCTTGTGCGCTTACGGTCATTATTGGAACTAGCATCCCGAGCAACACCATCGCGAATAAAAATAAACTGACAGTCAGTCTTTTCATCGTCCCCTCCTTATAGGGATCAATTTCTTAGCGCATCATGATGAATCAGATGACCACGATTCCTGCACTTCTGCTCTCTGAAGCGTATAGTTGTGCTTAATCCTCTCAGCAAAGTTATTGAGATAGAAGGGTCATGGACGCCGAAAAAGGGACTATTAATGCCAATTTCGTCAGGCCAGAGACTCTGGGCAGCATCGTCACAACGATTCTTGACTTTGCCGTCTCCCATGGGATGACGCTGGAAGAGATCGCCCAAGTAACCGACCTCTCGGCAGTCGACTATGCTCGCCTAGACAGCCGCATATCGGATGATGCAGTGGCAAAACTGATGAGCGTGATTGCTAAGCGGTGGCCGGATAAAGCGATTTCGATGGAAATTGCCCGTTCTGCTCCGTTTACGATGCTTGGTGGCTTAGCCAAAGGGGCTCAGTTTGCCAATGACGTTGAGGCTATGCTTGGGTGGTTTTTGACCAATCAAACGATTATTGCCGACCAGTCGGCAGTACATCTTGAGCAAGCGGAGTCAGAGGTGGCGATGGTTGTTGCTCATCCTTGTGAGAATCAGGATCAGGGGATGTTGCTTGAAGCGGTCACGGGTTTAGTTTGGCGATTATTGAACGAGAGCACCGATTTAGAGATATCGCTATTAAGGGTAGAGCTCGCGAACGCCAAGCCTGTGCCGATGGCAGCCTACGAATCATTTTTCCAAGCACCCGTTTCATTTCAGGCGGGCTGCAATGCGCTGGTCTTCTCACGAGACAGTCTCAGCGCGCCGGTTCGCGATGCTAATCCTCAAATGTTCAGTTTTGTCGATCGCCATTTTGCGGAGCTGCGCCAACAATTGGGGGGCGATCGCTATCCGATTGCCCTTGCTGAGCTTCGTCGAGGCATTATGGAAAACGCAGCACAGGGTGAATATGGGGCGGGGGCAGCCGCGGCTAGCGCCAATATCAGTCTCCGCACCGCACAGCGTTTAGCCAAACGGCACGGGACGTCTTTGAATGCACTCATTGACGAAATCCGCTTAGCCAACGCGAAAAGTTTTTTAGGTGATCCTGAAATCGACATTGCAACTGTTGGACAAATTGTCGGATATGCTGATGTCCGGGCATTTCGTCGAGCATTCAAACGCTCGACGGGCCTCTCTCCTAAAGAATACCGAAAAGAAACACTAGGCGAGAAACAATAAACAAGTATTAGGGCGCTGCATAATCGAGGCAGAAATTAATTTGTGGATGGGTTAACGACCTGTTGCACCTTTGCAAAAGACGTCCCGATAAGGCCGGGGGGGAGGGACGGGTGGGGATATAAATCAACTACGACAAACACAACGAGAATAGCAAAGGCGAGCCTACTGTACTTGATGGGTGCTGCAAACATCGGGGAGACTCCTGAATCACTTGGACTCGTGAATGGGCTTCTTCTAGATGTTTTTCTGATTCGCCTTGACTTATTCAGCTCGTAGCGAGGGAATTAACGCACGGCTAGCGGTGTTTGGCAAGAGATTTATCCAATTCACTATCGAATTCACTGATGGATGCAATTCAATCCCCAACTTGTTTGTTACCTGGGCAGTGCTTACCGTGATGAAACACTGTCTATTCAAGGGGATCCATCGTGAAAAATCGTCATCATCAGGGCATTGGGGTCTTGATTCTGACCACCTTAATGTGGGGTACGTCCTTTCCATTGCAGAAATATTTGGTTGACACCCTTTCCCCTGGGGTGATCTTGACGGTTCGATTTGCCGTGGCCGCGATCGCGTTTGCGCCTTGGCTGCGGCAGTTAAATCCCCGCCTGCTCCGTGATGGCGTTTTGTTGGGCAGCCTTTATTTTGCAGAGTGTACGGTTGCGTTAATTGGGCTTGAATCCATTTCAGCCAATCGGGCGGCGTTCATTATTAGCCTCAACGCCATTTTGGTGCCGCTGTTGTCGGGTACGGTTTTGGGGCGCAATTTACCGAGGCGGGTGGCGATCGCCGCTGGACTAGCGGTTTTAGGCATTGGCATTATGTCCTGGGAAGGGGGCGGGCTCAGCCAGGGTGACCTGCTAACGTTTATTTGTGCCTTGGGCATTTCAGTCTATATTTTGCTGCTAGAAGCGATCGCCCCTCGCCATGCCACCCTACCGCTGACGGCAATTCAACTGTGGGTGATGACACTGCTGAGCTTAGCTTGGGCCATGCCCCAATTGGTGAACCAATTTGAAACCATGACAACCCATTTCAACATTTTGCTTTACTTGGGTTTAGCGGTTACGGCGACGCCGATTTGGGCACAAGCCTTTGCCCAACGCTGGGTGGCAGCCTATGAAGCGGCGCTGATCTATACGCTTGAACCTGTGTTTGCAACTCTGCTCTCGTTCTGGCTCTTGGGAGAAACCTTGGGCTTCCGGGGGCTCGTTGGGGCAGGGACTGTGTTGTTGGCAATGATGCTGAGTCAAAATGCCCATAAAGGAATAGTCCGGCTGGTTACCAGGGTTAAGCTCAAAGTGCCGGGTGATCCACGCACTGAGGGGGTATCGCGGTAGCGACAAAGCTTTGTGCGCTACCGTGAGCCAGATTGCTTGTAGACTCAGCATCCTGGCGATACTCGGTGCATTTAGCAATCTGGCCAGCGCTATAGCTAGCAGTTCTATGGGGTTACCTTGCCTATGCGTTTAGTCGTACTGGATTATCTAGAACTCTCTGATCGCGATTGGCAACGCCTCCATGACCTGATCGAAGTCGTTACCTACGACACGGCCCCGCAAAACGAGGCAGAAACGGTTTCCCGGTTGGCAACTGCAGATGTGGTTGTCGTTACCGCTGCCACTACCCTCAATGACAACGTTATTAGCCACCTGCCGCAGCTCCGCTGTATTTTGATTCCTGGGGTAGGCACTGATCACGTAGATTTAGAGGCCGCACAGACCCAAGGCATTGAGGTGCTCAACTGCCCCACCTACGGGGCCAATGCGGTAGCTGAGTTTACGATGGGATTGATGTTCGCGATCGCCCGTCGTCTCAGCTTTGCCCATCACACGTTAAAAACGGGTCAGTGGACGCCACAAATCATGCAGGGCAGTGAACTTAGCGGTCAACGCTTGGTGCTGATTGGGGCAGGTCACATTGGTCAGGCGGTGGCTCAAAAAGCGATCGCCCTTGGCATGCAAATCAGCATTGCTACCTCACAAACTAAACTAGAGCAACTCGATAGCCTGATCGCTGCCGCCGATTTTCTGAGCCTGCACTTGCCCTTAACCCAAGCCACCCACCATCTGATTGATGCTCGTCGGTTAGCCCTAATGAAACCAACCGCCTACCTGATTAACACCGCCCGAGGTGGGGTCGTTGATAGCGCTGCATTACTGGCAACACTCCAGGCTAAGCAGATTGCCGGAGCCGCCCTAGATGTCTTCGAAGCAGAACCTGTGCCCGGTTGCCCTAACGACACCATTCTGGCCCTGGCTCAGCAAGATAACGTGATTGCCACCCCCCATATTGCCTACAACACCGATACCGCGATCCACAGGTTGGGGCAAGAGCTGATAGAAAAACTGGAAAGCTACCTACTCAAAGGGCCAAGTCAATGACGCCATTCATTTCCTAAAGCCAAGCTACAAATCAGACCCCACCCATCTTCCCGTTCACAAAGCGAGGTGTCGCAGGCGGAGGGGGATTCATCCTTATTGCCGACTGCTGAGGCTGAAGGCACGGAAATATTGGGCTTGCTCTTCGATCCGGGTGGCTAAGCGATCGCACACAAGACCACACAGCTCAAAAATCAGATCATCAGTGACACTATAGTAAGCTGAAGTGCCTTCAGTGCGTCGGGTCAAAATTCCCGCCTGCAGCATCACCTTCAAGTGCTTTGATACATTGGCTTGGCTTGTTGCGGTGCCCTCTACCAGATCTTGGACGCACTGCTCACCCTCTCTTAACAGATTCAAGAGCCTAAGACGCATGGGCTCGGCCAGGACGCTAAAATACTCAGCGACCTGACAAACCACTTCTGTGGATACAGGCTCCATGAATATTCACTCCAGTACTGCGATATGAGGTGATCCCCGCTATTCTAGCAGTCTGATGTCAGATAGCAATGTGGCTGACATGCAAGACTGTAAAAAAACGATGAGTATTTTGCATAACCCCCATAAGTTCGGTATACCAAATTACCAAAGTTTAGGTTGCTCCCCCCTAGGGTAAGGGCTATAGAGCAAAGCCTATAGAAGGAATTTTCGGCTTTAGCCCTATTGCCGAAAGCACTGAGCATCACTGAACAGTTTTGTGAGAGATTCATAGGGCCAAAGCCGCACAAGCTTCGAGTAAGGCATTGTGGTAATTGCTGTGTATATCGCAAGGCTTAAAAGCCTGGAGAAATGTGAATGGTTTCATCTGAGTACGGGGGAAGTTTGGGTAAGGTCTATTTAGTTGGTGCTGGCCCTGGGGATCCAGGACTGCTAACGCTCAAGGGCAAAACCCTACTAGAGCATGCCAATGCAGTGGTGTATGACGCCTTGGTCAGCCCTGAAATTTTGGCCATGATTGCCCCCGAAGCAGAACGCATCCATGCAGGCAAGCGTCGGGGACGCCATTCTTTACCCCAGGCTTCAACGACTCAATTGTTGAACGATCTCGCCCATCGCCACGCTGTTGTCGTGCGCTTAAAAGGTGGGGATCCCTTTGTATTTGGGCGCGGTGGTGAGGAGATGGAGGATTTGGTGCAGGCAGGAATCTCTGTTGAGGTGGTTCCTGGCATAACTTCAGGCATTGCCGCTCCAGCCTATGTGGGGATTCCGGTCACCCACCGTCATCACAGCTCTTCGGTAACCTTTGTGACTGGCCATGAAGCGGCTGGAAAGTATCGCCCAGAGGTCAATTGGCAAGCGATCGCCCACGGCTCTGAAACAATCGTGGTGTACATGGGGGTGCACAATTTGCCCCACATCACGTCAGAACTGATGGCGGCTGATTTGAGCCCTGAGACCCCCATCGCGCTAATTCGCTGGGGCACACGCCCTGACCAAGAAGTGCTGGTGGCAACCCTGGCAACTGTGGTTCACAAAGTTGCAGAGACTGGGTTTGAAGCCCCTGCGATCGCAGTGATCGGCAATGTCGTGGACTATCGACAACAGCTAGCCGCGATCGCAGATACAGCTCAATTCGTTCCGGGTCTGCCCTTGTAGTCGTCTCCTAATGCATCTGGAACCTCACCATTGCCAGCAATGCGTCGTTCCCCCCCGAACAGCAATAACCAAATCACCACGATCACCCAATGCAGCAGCACTGGAGGCCATAAGGAACCGCTTAGCCCGTAGGCCAGGGTACAAATTCCTCCCAAAAGCCCAGCTAAGGTCAGAAAAATGGGATCAAAAAAGGTGGTGCGTCGGGTGGGGAAAAAGACAATGGCATTTAGGGGGTGGGACACAATAAAAACCCCTAAGCTAACTAGCCCCCACGCAAAAAACGCTGAAATCGTAGCTCCTTCGCTGGGATGGGGCAACCACAGCACCCGAAACAGCACCTCCTCAAAGACGGATGGAAAGATCAAGGCCACTAAGATAGCAGTCGCGATCACTTGCCAATCTCGAATCGGTTCCCAAACCAAAAAGCCCTGCCATAGACCCACGGGAATGGCCACCGCTGCGTAACCCCCTAACAGCGCTATACTCAAGGCCCAAGCGGTGAGGTCAGGCAGCGTTGTAGCAGCAGCTAGCATGCGATCGCTCAAAAGCTGCCACATTAATAGAGTGACCTCTGCCATAGGTCATTACTGCCCTAGGGTCTCAGGGGTGCTATTGACGGCTGGTTCAGCCGTTGGCCCGAGTTGCTGTTGCCATTCTTGTAAGCGGAGTTGGGCTGAGGCATAGGCTTCCGTTCGGGATGGCACTTGCTGTACTAGGGCAATAGCACTGTTAAGATCAGATCGGGCTTGTGCTTCTGCCATGGATAGCAGTTCCCAACTCCAGCGATTGATGGCAGCAGCGGCATCTCCTTGAGTAGGACTGTTGGGAGAGACCTCAGCCGCGATCGCGATCGCCTGCGTTAAACCATTGGGGGTTCCAGATTGAGCGATTCGGTAAGCTTCTTGTAACTGCTGCGCCCCTTCGATTTGACTGCGCCAATTGGCAATATCGGTTTGGGCTTCCTGATAGAGGGCGCGATTTGAGTTGATTTGTCCTGCTGTGGCGATCGCTTGCTGATAATTGCCCGTACTGGCAAGCTGTCGGGCCTGCGCCAACATGGGTTGATCTTCACGGCGCTGAATCTGGTTGCGCCAGCCCTGGATATTGTCTTGGGCTTCACGGTAAAGCGCTCGCCCTTGGCGAATGCGTTGGGCTTCCGCAATCGCAGCCTGTAGCGAAGCCGAATCTCCAGCAATAGCGATGGCATTAGCCCGATCGAGCAACGGTTGGTCTTCAATCGTCTCAATCCGCGCTTGCCAACTATTAATCTGCTCCTGGGCCTCGTCCCAAAGAGGATTTGAACGGGCAATATTGTTAGCCTCTAAGATCGCTGCCGACAGATCAGTCACGGTACCAGGGTCAGCAATTTGTCTTGCCCGAGCCAATTGGGTAATGCCTTGAGATTCTAGCCGCCAACGGCTAATTAAGGGTTGGGTGCGACTATACAAGGGGCGATCGCGACCAATGCTCTGCACCCGCAAAATGGCTGCTTCCAAATCGCTTACCGTGCCTTGCCAAGCCCGTTGATGGGCTTCAACAATGATGCGAAAGTCTGCAATCTCGGCTTGCAGATTGGCACTGGCCGGAATTTTTCCTAATACGACTAGGGCTTGCGCAGCATCGCGCCGATCCAGGGCGGTTTGGGCCAGATCTAACATGTCATCGGCGGTCTCTTTGAGCAGTCGTTGGGCCTCAGCGTAGAGGTAACTCTCAGGCTCGATCTCGCGAATCAGGTCAATGCCTTCGAGAATACTATCGACGGTACCCTTGCGAATCAAACTGCGCGCCTTCGCCAGCTGGGCCAAGTCTTGTCTCGCAGTGGTAATCAGCTGGGTTACCTCTTCGTATTTTGTGGTTTCCCAGTAGGTGTTGCCCACTGACAGCAGTTGAATTGCTGTCGAAAATGCCTCTCGAAACTTTTGCTGTCGCAGCAAATCTTCAACGGTTTTGTAAATTTCTTCGGCACTGCTCCAAATTTCTAGCCAACTGTCGACTTGACTGTCTACCAACCCTCCAGCCGCAGTGCTTTCTGGGATGCGACGGGCAATCTTGATAGCGTTATCAATGTCTCCCTGATGAAAAGTGTCGTCGGCAATATCAAGAATACGCTCGGCCCAAGACTCAATCCGTTCGTTAATTTCAAGGCGCAGGGGGTGATCCTCTGGCAAGCTGTTGACCAACTCAATAGCCGACAATAAAGAATCCACCGACCCTTCGTCTGCATAGGCTTCGGCACACTGAATCCGAGTGGCAGCCGGGGCCGTGGGCCAAAAAATGGCGGGGCAGTTGGGCAAGCCAGGAATGCGAAACAAACTCATTGCCGACACAACGGCCACAGTGCCAACGCATCCCAAAGATAGCAAAGACCAAAAAGCCCAGTTTCGTGAGAGTTGATGCAGCTTGGTAGATAGGCTTGATCGCAGCTCACTGCCCCGATTAACTCCTGATTCATCACTGTCATAAAAGCCAGGTTCGGTAATGACATCAGTGTCCAACAGCTGATGCGGAGCTGAATCCAAAGATTGGGCTCTCATATTTAGACTTTGTTGCCTACCAGACTGAGGTATTCCAGCTTGTGATGTCTCAGTTTGCGATGCCCCAGCCAGCGATGCCTGAGACTGAGCTCCACTAGCGTGAGAGGCATTGGGCAATGGTAAACCAGAGAAACCTTGGTTAAAGCCTTGAAATTCGTCACTTTCCCAGGGATCATCACCGTAGAGAGGCGGCGGTGGATGTGGACGAGAACGTTGCGCGGATCGGGGTGGCGGTGGCACCTTGGGCAAATTGAGCCCACGCTGTCTTTGAGCGGGTGGCTTAGGCCGGGCAGAGTCACGCTCTACTGGACGACCCGCAGGCGATCGCCGATTGAACCTATTGGGATTTCCGGGCTCTCGGTTTCCAGTCATACAGACTTTATGGAATTAATGTACACCCATCCTTACCTTGGGAGAATCTCAGGTACTTTAACATCATGCGCCAAGTTGCTGATTAGTATACAGACGAGTCTTATAAAAAGCGCTTGATCTTTAAGGTATTGATCAAAATAATTTTCAAATCGGTTGTGGTTCAGGGTCACTAACGGCTAAAAGAGCGATCGAACCGTACAAGACAAGTTCGATCGCTCTTTGTAATCCACTAATTTAATTAAACAGTTTTGATTGAACAGCAGTCAGATTTAACCTTCCGCCAGCACCAAATTATCTGGCATGAAAGTTTTCGCGGTCTTTGGAGCTGCGATCGCGTCTGCTGAATCAGGCTCTAAAAATACAAACAATCCAGGTACTGCTTCACCGTCCACCATACGAGTGTGGGGCTCAACTCGTTTAACCTTGGCAGTTTGGGCAATCTCCTCTAAGGAACCCAATAGCCCATCAGCATGGAGCGATTTGAAGTAAGCTCCAGGTTCTAAATGAATATGGTTGGAAAAGCGGGGCTCGACATAAATCACGTCTTGCATAACTGGCTTAGTCACATAGTCGCTAATACCTGCCTCAATGGCTTGAGCGATTTGAGCATTTGCAGCAATCAGAACAACGCAAATAGCGGCCCAGATGCTTAAAAATATCGGAGCGAAGTATCGAGCAGTCATGGATTCTATCCTGTTAGCGTCTGGTTCAAAGACTTGGGCCATCTGAAGATCACAGGAAGATAAAAATATCAACCTGACTCAGATGCCCAAAATTCTCTCAGCACTATATTAACAAATATAAATTAATGTGGACTTATAAATTAATGTGGGCTGTTGCAGGTTCGTTGTTTGCCCAACCTAAAAAAGTCTGCTCAGCCGTGGGGGGCAGTTCCTGGGAGATTCATGGACGCGATCGCGTCTATGAGTCATGCACATACCCTAGCTAGACTGCCTTTAAGCTTAGCGACCGATGGCTTTGACCATAAAGATGCCGCCAAAGTAGAGAAACAATACAGCGCCTGCCAGCAAGCTTTGGGTAATTGGGTCAGTCGATGGGGTCAACACTGCCCCGAGCACCGCTGCCCCCAACAACACATAACGCCACCCTTGTAGCATCCGCTTGGAATTGACAATACCTAAGAGCCCTAACAGTAGCTGAATGACCGGAATCTGAAACGCCAGCCCGGTGCTAAACATCAGCAGCAGTACAAATTCAAAATAGCGGTCAATCGACCACAGCTGCTCAACCACATCTTGGCCATAGCTGATGAAGAAATTAAGCGCAGCTGGAATTAGCGCAAAGTAAGAGAAGGCTAATCCCGCAAAGAATAACACGCTCGAACCGAGCACAATCGGGCCTAAAAACCGCCGTTCTCGGCGGGTCAATCCAGGCAATACAAATTGAATAATCTGATAAAGAATCAGTGGGCTGACCACCAAGATTCCACTGTAGGCAGCAACCTTGATCGAAACAAAGAAATATTCCCCAGGGGAAAGCTGTAAAAACTTGGCCCCTTGGGCTGGAATTTCCAACACCGCGACAATCCGGTTGACTTGGGTAAAACAAGCCACAACACCAGCCACGATCGCAATCAGCGCGTAAAAAATCCGCATTCGCAGTTCTTCCAAATGGTCGAACAACGACATTTCCACATCATCCGGGATTTCGTTAGGGTCAGTGTCTGGCGGGTTTGGTGCTTTGGCCCCATTGGTTAGGGCGGTCTCTTGATCTGGCGTCTCTAGATTCGAAGGAGGCGTCATAGTGCTGGCTATTGGTAACCGGAATATCCGAAGGTTTCTTCAATTGTATCGAGATTAGAGGGCGAGATCCGTCGAAGCAATCAGGCCAGAATTGACTTTATTCAGCGGATTGTGATCGATTCCCTTAGTTTGAGGCAGTGAATGTGAGCGTCTCAACGCTACCCGGTGCCCCTGCGGGATTGGCCTCACCGCCATTGTGGGACAGCGAGACAGCTCCAGCATTACCCGTAGTGATGCGGATTTCACGCTCGGCTGTCCAAGTTTCCGTTGTCCCTTGGGAGAGGGTGCCTTCATAAACAGAGTTGCCATCAGCAATTACCCTCATCCAGGCATCGCCGTTCAGGTCTACGCTGACCACTACCGGAGCTTCTGGGGGAGCTTCTGGAGTCGTCGTGGATTCATCCTCTATGGTTCCGTCAGTAGTGTCTTCAGTAGCAGAGGGTTGGGAATCTCCAGAGGCTTCATTGGTACCGGGAGTGTTGTTGGCCTCTGTAGGATTAGAGGGTTGTGAACCAAGGTTTTGAATCACTGCGATCGCGCCACCCACCACAACGATTGCTGCGCCTGCGATGGCGATCGGTATCAACGGCAGTTTTACAGACGGTCTAACCGGTTGAACCGATTCAACTACAGGCATCGGGGCAGGGTTAGGGGGCTCTGGCTCAGCCGCAACAGGGGTTTCCACCTGATTGTGGTTACCCTGATTACCCTGGTTGACTGCGAAGGTGACTCCAACGGGCTGCACTACAAACTCTTTAGACAACGCAATACCGTCTAAACCTAGGGCCTCGCCATAACGACGGATGAAACCCTGGATAAAAATGGGCTCTGGTAAGGCATCTGCATCCCCTTCTTCGATGGCTCGAATCAGCGAGGCACGAATAAAAATCTCAGCAGCAACATCTTCAATGGGCTTGGACATCGTTTTCCGGGTTTGATGCAGATAGGCACCAATCTCCCGAAGCTGTTCGAGTTGAGCAAAATCTAGTTTAGCCACGCCACTTAGTGATCAACACCTGCCATAAATCTTATGCTGAATTGATGCATATCTTAACCTCTATGGTTAAAGAAGACTGACTCAGCCCCATACCAGTCTGTACATTGGCCGAAATTCCTGAGGCAATTTTAGGACAGGGTTGGCAGTAAATCGACGACAGAATACTGCAGATCTAAATCAGGTGAGTTACTTTAACGAGCGTAAGGAGCCTTGCCGTACAACTATTAAAACCCACTATGAGAGTTTACAACGCCTTGATTGGCCTGGTTTTAAGTACATGTTTATTTTTG
Source organism: Cyanobacteria bacterium P01_A01_bin.123 (assembly GCA_039815185.1). Taxonomy (GTDB): domain Bacteria; phylum Cyanobacteriota; class Cyanobacteriia; order Phormidesmidales; family Phormidesmidaceae; genus JBCBZT01. The sequence continues at coordinate 70,908 of JBCBZT010000030.1, forward strand.
GGAACCACTGCTTGCAGCCAATCACCTGGCATTCTATCGAACCTAACCCATCAATTTGAGGGGTATACCCAAAAGACGGCCAGTGTCGATGGCATTGGCAAAGTCTATATGGGCCGCGAAATTGCCCAAGTTATGGGTCACCAGGGGGCTTATTGGCTAGAGCGTCCTAGTCGAGCTGGGCAAGAAAACCCTGACGCTGCGATCGCGGCCCTAAACCTCTCTCCTGATGCAATTGTTGCAGACATTGGCGCAGGTACAGGCTATATGAGCTTCCGCGTTGCCGCTGAAGTACCTGGAGGTCAAGTTTTTGCCGTCGATGTCCAGCCTGAAATGATTGAGTTTATCCAGCAAAATAAAAGCGAGAAGGCGATTACCAATGTTGAGCCGATTTTGAGCACTGACCAAGATCCCAACTTGCCTGCTGAAACCATTGATTTGGCAATCATGGTAGACGCCTACCACGAATTTGAATATCCCCACGAGATGATGCAGCACATTTTTGCAGCGCTCAAACCGGGTGGGCGAGTGGTCTTAGCTGAATATCGAGCTGAAAACCCATTAGTGATGATCAAACGCCTCCACAAAATGAGTCAGGCTCAGGTCAAGCGAGAAATGGCGACCGTCGGGCTGAGCTGGGAGAAAACGGATGATCGCTTGCCTCAGCAGCATTTGATGTTCTTTGTAAAGCGTGAGGGATGAGGCGCAAGGGATAAGGGGGTCAGAGATACCAGGATGCAAGACTAGATTATCGAATCCAACTAAGCCGATAAGCAATTATGACTAGTCATCTTCGTCACAATCCGTCACAATAGGGGACATAAGAAACATTTTTGTTGTTTAACTGGGTTGGCTCTTTTGGCCCGATAAGGAGGACTCGATGGTTGCGATCGCCCCACAAGCTACAAACAAAACTGAAAACCGCCTGACCATGCAGGTGGTGGATATCGCAGAAGATACGACCGTGCTGCGATCGCTAGATTGGAATCGCGATCGCTTTGACATCGAGTTCGGCCTGCAAAACGGCACGACCTACAATAGCTATATTATTCGCGGCGAAAAAACGGCGCTAGTTGACACGTCTCATGCTAAGTTTCGCGATCTCTACTTAGCGGAACTTAAAAGCCAAATTGACCCCGCGACAATCGATTACATCGTTATTAGTCACACTGAACCTGACCACAGCGGCCTCGTGCGTGATGTGTTGGAACTAGCCCCTAATGCAACGGTGGTCGGGGCAAAGGTCGCGATCGCATTTTTAGAAGACTTAGTTCACCGTCCCTTTGAACGGCTCCAGGTGAAAAACGGCGACACCCTGGATCTGGGTAACGGCCACGTGCTGGAATTCGTCAGTGCCCCCAATCTCCATTGGCCCGATACTATCTTCTCCTACGATCCAAAAACCCAGGTGCTATTTACCTGTGATGCCTTCGGCCTGCACTACTGCACCGATGACACCTACGACGAAGATCTCGAAGGGCTCTCTCCAGACTTTCGCTTCTATTACGACTGTTTAATGGCTCCCAACGCTCGATCTGTGCTGTCTGCGATGAAGCGGATGGATGCCCTGGGCGACATTACAACAATTGCGACAGGCCACGGGCCGCTGCTAAACCGCAACTTGGAAGAGTTGACCGGGCGTTACCGCCGCTGGAGCCAGGCCAAAACCAAGGCTGAAACCACAGTTGCCGTGTTCTACACCTCTGACTATGGCTACAGCGATCGCATTTCCCAAGCCCTAGCACGAGGGGTGACCAAAACTGGCGTCAATGTGGAGATGATGGATTTACGCTTTGCCGATGTCCATGAACTTAATGAATTGCTGGGCCGCGCCCAAGCCCTGCTCCTCAGCATGCCGCCATCTTCGGGTGAAGCTGCTAAAGATCCCCAGGCCGCTTTGGCTAACATTTTGGCTGCCGTCCACGACAAGCAAACAGTAGGCCTGTTTGAGGCCTATGGCGGCGATGATGAACCCATCGATCCGTTAATGAATAAGTTTCAAGATCTGGAACTCAAGGTTGCCTTTGCCCCCATCAAAGTCAAAGACACCCCCTCCGAAGCTCTTTATCAACTCCTGAGTGAAACCGGGACTGATTTGGGCCAAGACTTGAGTAAGTCCAAAAAAATGAAAAAGCTGAAAGCCTTGGATGCTGATTTACAAAAGGCCCTGGGTCGAATCAGCAGCGGACTTTACATCATCACAGCCCAAAAAGGCGAGGTTAATGGTGCGATGCTGGCATCTTGGGTGTCCCAAGCCAGCTTCAAACCCCTCGGCTTCACCGTGGCTGTTGCAAAAGACCGAGCCATCGAGTCATTAATGCAGGTAGGCGATCGCTTTGTGCTCAACATTCTAGAAGAGGGCAACTACGGCGACCTGATGAAACACTTCCTAAAGCGCTTCCCCCCCGGTGCCGATCGCTTTGCCGGCATCCGCACCCGCCCCGCAGTCAACGGTTCCCCTATCCTCGCTGACGCCCTTGCTTACCTAGAATGCGAAGTCACCAGCCGCATGGAAGCCAGCGACCACTGGCTGGTCTACTGCACCGTGCAAGACGGCAAAGTGTCCAAACCCGAAGGGTTGACGGCGGTGCATCACCGCAAGGTCGGAAATTACTATTAGCAGACAGAAGAGAGGAGTCAGAAGAGATTGTTAGGCCGTTCAAACTTCAGTTGGAATGTAGTTAAAAGCCATCTATATGTTGCGATGCATAAACCAACTGAAGTCTTACCTTAAGACCAGTCAAGCAGGATTTTGGGTAGGGTACGGTTATTTTTGTAGTTTTTGCGTCTTAGTTTTTTCTTTTGCGCTAGTTGCAAAATTGCACATTCTTTTCGTGATCAGGGGCATACCAAATGCTTGAAATTCTAAAACATTACCCCAAGCGATCATCGCTGTTTGTTGGTTTTGCAATAGGTCTTGCTACTAATGTGATTAGTCGTCGCTTGTGTGGCTTTGATCAAGCGTGCGTAGATGGTGGTGCTAATCCTTTCCACCAGTTTGCACTTATCTTGGGATCAGTTGCAGTCGGGATCTATAGTCTCGTATATGTTCAGCGTGGTATCCCTATCAAAACGATCACTTTCATAAGTGTAGTTCTACTAACCTGGTTATCTGTTGGGGATGGTGGGATTCGAAGCTTTATTCCAGGTGATCCGGGTTCGCCTCCAACCTACATGTTGGCCTTCGGTATTACTTCTTTAGTATTCATCTTTGCTATTGAACTATTGGCTAAAGGAAAGGATTAACGTAAAAGCTAGAGTTAGTTGAATACCTGAAATGCTGATTGTATAAACGGTCTAACAATGTCCATGCACACCGACCGCTAAGAAATTATTGATTCTCTTGAAAGGCTGTCTATGGCAAGTGATGGTCACTGATAGGTGGATAAGCCCATCATCATTATCACTCCTCCCTTTCTCTTCTAAACGCTAACAGTTCACTATTATCTCCCCCCAAGAACCATGTCTACCGAAAAGCCTAGGGACGTTCAAACCTTGCCAATTGCAGCGGATACGATTGCACTGCGGTCGCGCAGTTGGAATCGGTTAAGATTTGAAATCGAATACGGGTTGGAGCGGGGCACAACGGCCAATAGCTATGTGATTCGGGGCGATTCGGTGGCGTTGATTGATCCGCCGGGGGAATCGTTTACGGAAATCTTTTTGGCCGCGTTGAAGGAGAGCGTCGATCCGACAACTATTGATTACGTGATTTTGGGTCATACCAATCCCAACCGCATAGCCACGCTGAAGGTGTTGCTATCGGTAAATCCGAAAATAACGGTGGTGTGTTCAAATCCGGCCGCGATCGCGCTCAAAGCGGCATTTGTTGAGACCCCTTTGAATTTACGCGTGATCAAGAGTTCCCGCGACGAAACGTTAGATTTGGGCCAAGGCCATAGGCTTGAGTTTGTGCCCATGCCAACCCCCCGCTGGCCCGACGGCATGGCTACTTACGACAGCTACGCCGAAGTGCTCTACACCGATAAGTTTTACGGTGCTCATGTTTGTGGCGATGCGGTTTACGACCTGGGTTGGGAAGCCCTGCTCGAAGATCGCCGTTACTACTTCGACTGTTTGATGGCCCCCAATGCTCGCCAAGTCGAAACTGCCCTAGAGAGACTAGACGACTATCCAGCCCGGCTCTATGCACCAAACCATGGCCCCTTGGTGGCCTACGGCTTGACTGAACTGCGCCACGCTTACCAGCAGTGGAGCCAAAAGCAAAAGGAAAAAGAGCAATCAGTCGTGCTGATTTACGCCTCTGCCTATGGCAATACAGCAACGTTAGCCCAGGCGATCGCCAGGGGGATTACCAAAGCCGGGGTAGCTGTCGAATCGATTAACGCCGAAACCGCTGACCCCGAAGACATTCGCACCGCTGTGGAAAAGGCGGCTGGATTCGTCATTGGCTCTCCCACGCTGGGGGGGCATCCCCCTACTCAGATTCAGACCGCTTTGGGCATTATTCTTTCCACGGCAGCTAAAACTAAGCCATCTGGGGTGTTTGGTTCTTTCGGCTGGAGTGGAGAAGCGATCGATTTACTTGAAAGCAAACTCAAAGATGCGGGCTACAGCTTTGGCTTTGAAACGATTCGCTGCAAATTCAAACCCACAGATGTCACCCTCAAGCTGTGTGAAGAGTCTGGGACAGACTTTGCCCAATCTCTAAAGAAAGCTAAGCGGGCCAAGTCGCCCCGTACCCCGGCGACTGCCGTTGAGCAGGCAGTGGGGCGGATTGTTGGGTCGTTGTGCGTTGTCACAGCTCAGCAGGGGGAAGTTGCCAGCGCCATGTTGGCCTCCTGGGTGTCCCAAGCCACCTTTAACCCGCCTGGATTTACAGTAGCCGTGGCTAAAGAGCGCGCAGTAGAAGCGTTAATGTATCCGGGCAACCCGTTTGCCCTCAATATTTTGGCCGAAGGGAAACATCTTGGCCCAATGAAGCATTTTCTCAAACCCTTTAGTCCTGGGGAAGATCGCTTTGCGGGTGTTGAAACGGATACAGCTGAAAATGGTATGCCGGTGCTCAAGGATGCGATCGCGTATTTAGAGTGCGAGGTTAGCAGCCGCATGGACTGTGGCGATCACTGGGTGGTTTATGCAACCGTAACCCAAGGGAAACTTTTACAAGCCAACGATAAAACCGCTGTTCACCACCGCAAATCGGGTAGTCATTACTAGCCATAAAACGTTCTTGCCATCAGGCTTTGGTGTTTTTCAATAATCACGCCCTGAAAATCCAGTCAAAGGATCTTGCTGCAAATCCCACAGGCAAACGGAATCGGTCGCAGTTTTAAGGATAAGACTGCTGCCTGAAACAATCTGGCCAATGGGTTGGCAGACCAGTTGTTGGGCTTGAAAGAGGGGCTGAATTTGGTCTAGATAATCTGGGCGAACGCTGAGCACAAAACCATAACTGGGAAAGTTGATCAGCCATTTCCCTAAGCTGAGTGCTGGCGGGCAGGGTATATCGTCAAGGCCAATTATCGCCCCGCAACCAGAAGCTTCCAGCAACATCAGAGTCGTGCCCACAATACCGCCCATACTCACGTCTTTAGCAGTGTCGCAGAGTTCGGCTTCAGCGAGTTGGGGCAAGAGTTCCAAGTGAGCTTGTAACCTGTCATGGGATTTCATCCTCGCAGCATCCCAAAAGGGATACTGGGGATGGGGTTGACCATCCAAATCAGTAATCAGGACTAGGACATCGCCAGGGCAAGCATTAAAGCTGGTCAGCAATCGCTGGGCTCGGCCTAAAATGGCCACTGACAAGGCTTCGTAGGGGCTGTGGCAGTTGGTATGCCCTCCCACGATGGGCACATTAAACGCTTTGGAAGCCGCCATCATGCCGTTCCAAAGCGTCTGAGCATGGGCTTTGTGACCACTCCAAAGCGCATCCACCACGGCAATCGGGCGACCGCCCATGGCATAGACATCGCTGACGTTGACCAAAACCGCACACCAGCCCGCAAACCAAGGGTCTGACTCAACCAGTGTCGGCCAAAGTCCCTCTGCTGCTAGGAGCAAATAACCATCACTATCAGGGATCGCAGCACAGTCATCGCCCAACAGAATGGGCTGTTGGGTAGTCGTATGTGGGACCCAGCGACCGAGATTAGCGGCAGCAGTTTGAATATCCCGCTTGTGTAAAATGCCTAGGGTTTGCCGCAGTTCTGCTGCCAAAGCCTTGAGCATTAGGACACCTTGAGCACGGGGGCTAGGGCAGGGCGGGCTTCATCACTAGGGGGGTAAAAGTTGAGGTCGGCTTCCATCAGGTGATGGGCACGATCGTAGATGTCTAATTCTTCCAAAGACGCCCAGTGTAGCCGCCTAAAGAACCGTACATTTTGGAGTTGAACGGTCGCCAAAAAGCGATCGCAGCCCCACCCATTAGCCGTCGTCACCGCCTTTTGAATCAGTCCTTTGCCAATCCGCCCGACCCGGCGATAGTTGGGGTGAACTCCCAAACGCCCCCCATACCAGAGTCGCGACTCAGTTTCATAGATACGCACAATACCGACAATCCGGCGTCCGGCTAGGAAGTGATGTTCTACAGCAATGATGGGATAAGCAATGTCATCAATCTCATCAATGTCATTGCCGCTGAATAGACCTTGCTCGTCACAAAAAATCGCTCGCCGCAACCTAAAGTAGGCCCGCAAATCTTGGGGTGACTGGGCAAGCTCAAACGTGTATCGAGGCAGCGACATTAGATAAAAACCCTCCTAAATAGATGGTCAACACATACAGAGGCAACACACAGGGAACACCAACCGACACAGGTACCAATTTTCTAAACTTACGCTATCAATCAGACCCTACCCAGCCTCCCCTTATAAACGGGAGGTGCCGCAGGCAGAGGGGTGCTGATCAGGATTCATCATTTCTCAAAGGCAGACAGGGCCGAACAGGCTCCACACTTGGCACACCCAGCATTGATTGCATCTGAGGTCATGCCTGCCCGCTTCAACAAAGCGCCAACGCGTTGATACACAGCAGCCATAAAGTCAGTAGCCGGGGCTGGATGATGGGCTAAGGGTGTGTCGGTGATGGGCACAAACGGCACGACGAAGGGATAAACGCCGAGATCAATGAGCCGTTCTGAGGTTTCCACCAGAGTTTCTAAAGAATCCCCTAACCCGGCTAACAGATAGGTACTGACCTGGCCCCATCCAAAGACTTTGACTGCCGCTGCAAAAGCCTCGAAGTAAACCGAAACAGGAATTTCGGCTTTTCCGGGCATAATTTTGGCGCGCACTTGAGCGTTAACAGCTTCCAGGTGCATCCCCAGGCTATCGATACCCGCAGCCTTCATGCGCTCAAACCAGGCAAAGTCGGCTGGGGGTTCACACTGGGCCTGAATCGGTAAATCCACAAGTGCTTTGATCGCTTTGGCACAGTCAGCCAGGTAGGCAGTGCCTCGATCGGTGGTATTCGGTGTGCCCGTGGTCATCACCATATGGGTTACCCCGTCTAGGCGAACCGCAGCTTCAGCCACTTCAGCCAGTTGTGCCGGGGTTTTGCGGGCAATCGTGCGGCCTTGATCGAGGGATTTTTCAATGGCACAAAATTGACAGGCAGTGGCCTCATCTCGGTAGCGCATACAGGTCTGCTGCACTGTGGTAGCCAGTACATCATGGCTGTGAAGTAGAGCAATCTTCCAGTACGGGATACCATCAGCCGTGGTTAGACCATAGAACTTAGGCTGAGCTGGAAATTCAATTGCCGCCACGGGGCTATCAGTGTGAGTTAGCGTAGCCTGTCGGCTACCTTGCTGAACTTCAACTGTGTAGGGAGACTGGGTGGCTGTGCCTGTGTAGATCGGCACCATCACCGTGGTGCCATCCACCGTCACGGCTTTGTGATCGGAAGGCCCCGCCCCGCCCCGTCGCCCGTTCGCCCCGACGGCGGCATCCACCAGTCGCAAACCGTGGGATTGAAGTTCGGTAATCAGTTGCTGTTTTTTCATAGGACATTCCCGTCTAATTTGAACGGCCCTAGACTGGAATTTCAGAATCGATCGGGCCAGGTTGAATAACGCCGGCTTGGAGAGGAGAAGATTGGGGGACTTCAGGGGCAGGCATCACGGATTGCGATCGCCCTGGAATTGCCGTTTCGGCGTCCAATCCGGCAATCAGTGACCAGGCCTCTTGATTCACCTGGAGCTTGAGCAAATCGGGTCGAGCGTAGTGACCGACCGAATCCATCATGCGTTTGCGCTTGGTGATCAGCGAAAAGTCTAGATCGGCGATCACCATCCCTTCTCCTTCAGTAAGGGGCTCGCTTAGCGGTACGCCCTCTGGACTAATAATGGCGGTATAGCAGCCTCCGCTGAGCACCCGATGGAGCTTTTCGTCGGGGGTAATCTGTTGCTTTTGGGCATCTGTCAACCAGCCTGTGGCGTTGACCACAAAACACCCCGACTCTAAGGCATGGTGACGCATGGTCACTTCCATCTGGTCGCCAAAGATTTGGCCCACCATCGATCCTGGGAACTGACCGCAGTGGATTTGCTCATGCTGAACCATCAATGCAAACCGAGCCAGCGGATTGTAATGCTCCCAACAGGCCAGGGAACCCAGTCGCCCGACCTGAGTATCCAATACTTTTAAGCCTGCACCGTCTCCTTGCCCCCAAACCATGCGCTCATGGTAGGTAGGCGTAATCTTGCGACGCTTTAGCAGCAGTGCACCGTCAGCGTCAAAGATCAGTTGAGTGTTGTACAGCGATCCGGCATCTCGCTCATTCACCCCCAAAACCACGACCATGCTGTATGACCGTGCCGCTCGGGAAACGGCATCCACCACAGGCCCCGGCACAATAACCGCTTCTTCATAGAGCTGCATGTGGGCTTTGCCCATCAGCACTGGCGGTTGCACAAACGAAAAATAGGGATAGTAAGGCACAAACGTCTCTGGAAAGACGATCAGATTGACCCCTTGTTTGGCCGCAGACGCGATCGCGTCCAAGACCTTTTCAGTGGTGCCTTCGCAACTGTGCAAAACTGGGCTGATTTGAACTGCCGCTGCCCGAACGGTCTTGACATAATCCATAAGGTCATTTGGGGTGAGGAGTGGCCGAACAATGATAGCTGGCCGGTTGGACGCTGTTCTACATTGTCTCTACATCGTCCAGGTGTCGAGGATAAACGCCCCTTCCTTGCGGTGGACGAGCACAATATCCAGCACATCTAGGGGGTTGATGGGAGTAATGCCAGGAATCAGCGAGGGTTCCCCATGACCATAAAGCGCCTGCAAGGCAAAGCGGCAGGCATAAACTTTACCACCTTCTTCCATCACTTTGACCAACTGATTGTTCATCGCCATGTGACCCGGAAAGGCTTCATCACCCAACTTAGGAAAACCTCGTTGAACACCTAAGGTAACGCCAGGGCCATAGAGCAATACAGAGGTCTCAAACCCTTTGCGGATCAAGCGAGTTGCCTGGAGCAAATTGACCAAGCCAATCGACCCTTCAAAGGCAACGGTGTGGAAGGTAACCAAGGCTTTCTCTCCAGGCTCAGCCTGAACATCAGGAAAAACCTTCTCTTCATAATCGACAAAGAAATCGCCGGCTTTGTGCGCGGGGGTAGTTACTTCAGGCATGAATCAAATCCTTTTTGCTGATTAGCTACAGTGAATCGGCGACAACCGAATTACCCAGCACCATAAGCGGTTGTTTAGCCCATTCTTGTAGCGGTTGCGACAAAAAATAGCAGCCTACGCGAAAAGATAGGCCGCTTTCCGTTACGCAATATTTGATGCCGATCAGATAACAATTCCCTACCAAAAATGATAGTAAAACCTGGAGTTTTGTAGCTTGAGTTACTATGTTGGTCGCGAATCAACCGTGAAAAGCCTTTCAACAGCAATAGTTGTGAGCAAATCGTGGTGGAGCATCTGGACAACAGTGGCTGGTCAATCGGATGTCATTTAACCCCAGTGTTCATGCCTCAACCCAAAAATCTATTTGAAGTGATAGGAATTGAATTGTCTTAGGGTTAATAGAGGCAATCGCCTGCGCATACTAATAGCTTTTTATTTTCTGTAGTTAAAAATACAAGGCGATCGCGATTCAGCCTTTAACGTTGCAACTAATCAATTATTTTTAGAATTCAATAAAAGCCATGCAACACCACGACGTCATTATTGTGGGCGGTGGCCAGTCAGGACTCTCTATGAGCTACTGCTTGAAAGAGCGGGGCATTGAGCATCTGGTCTTCGAAAAACATCAGATCGGCCATGCTTGGCGCAACCAGCGATGGGACTCATTTTGTTTGGTAACCCCCAACTGGCAGTGTCAGCTTCCTGGCTTTTCCTACCCAGGGGAAACAGCTAACGGCTTTATGGTGCGTGACGATATTGTTCAATACATCGAAGACTATGCTCGCAGCTTCCAACCGCCCGTCAAAGAAGGGGTAACCGTTCATCGGGTCAAACAAGAAGGTCGTGAGCGATTTCACCTCACGACTTCGATTGGTGAATATACGGCAAATCGAGTTGTCATTGCCACTGGGGGTTACCACAAACCAAAAATCCCGATGTTTTCGGCTCGCCTGCCAAACCCTATCTTGCAACTCCACTCCTCACAGTATAAAAATCCGGCCATGCTGCCAGAGGGTGCAGTACTGGTCGTGGGCACGGGACAGTCAGGCTGTCAGATTGCTGAAGACTTGCACTTAGCAGGCAAGCAAGTCCACCTCTGTGTAGGCAGTGCTCCCCGATCCCCTCGGCGATATCGTGGTAAAGATGTCGTGGACTGGCTTGATCAAATGGGCTATTACGATTTACCTGTTGATGAACACCCCCAAAAAGAGACCGTGCGTCACAAGACGAATCACTACCTCACCGGACGCGACGGGGGGCGTGAAATCGATCTGCGCCAGTTTGCCCTAGAAGGAATGCAGCTCCATGGCCGCTTGACCAATATTGAAGGGGCGCAACTCCACTTTGATGACACGCTGAAGCAAAATTTGGATCAGGCCGATGCAGTGTCAAACAGCATCAAACACACCATCGATACTTTCATCGATCAGAATCACATTAGTGCCCCTCCAGGCGATCGCTATCAGCCCATTTGGGAACCCCAAGACAGCCTATCGTCCTTAGATTTCATCGCTGCTAACATCAAATCGGTAATTTGGTCAATTGGCTACCACACCGACTTTAGCTGGATCGATGTCCCTGTGTTTGATGGCAAAGGGTATCCCGGTCACGACCGCGGGGTAACCCCCGTTAAAGGGCTCTATTTCTTAGGGTTGCCTTGGCTCTACACGTGGGGATCAGGACGGTTCTCTGGGGTCGCACGGGATGCTCGGTATTTGGCTGATTACATGGTCATGGCCAGACGTAAGGTGCAGTCGCCCTTATTAGAGGTGATCAACGAAATGGCATTGGGTTCTTGACACCACAACTGCAGTAGCACAATCACCCCAGCATGCTGGGGTGATTGTGCTCCATGGGTAGCATCGTTCAGACCTGAAGCACCTGAACGTACCGCATCAACATTTCCTCAGTGGGTACCGTTAGTCTGGCTGGGTTCATAAAACACAGTACCCAGAGATTGGGGATAATCCGGTGTCTCAGCTAACTGCTGGGGTTGTTCATAAAGCCGCCCTGATGAGCGCGTACCATAACCGAACATAGCCTTTACATCCCCACTGGCAGGAAACTGATAGACCGTGCGCTTTTCGAGATGATAGGTGGTCTGATAAAGCGTCTTCTGCACGCCATCAATGTCGGTTAAGCTCGGTTGGTCGATCCCTTGAGAACAAGCGTAGACATAGTCTTCAAAGGGTTGTTCTTGTTTCAGCAAGGGTTGGGGTTGAAACTGGGGGGCCTCGTATTGCACCTGTAACAGGGGTTGGGGTTTAGGATGTACCGGGTTGTGATAGACCAGGTTAGGATTATCGCTGACTTCAGCCATATTCTGCCGCCAGTTTCGCAGCATTTCGGCAATGTCGAGCCCCATAGCCCGCTGAAAATGCCAAAGACCACCCTGTAAGAAGAAAAAGGCCAGGTAAAAGTGGGTATTAGCCAACCAGACGCGAGACGTATACCCCCCTGCCAAACTCGCATTTGGGTCAAAATAGGAGGGTAGAAAAGCTGATTTAAGTTCCAGCGTCGGCCCATAAAATTCTGCTGGATAGGCCAGGGTATTAAATCCGCAGTAATAAGATGCGGCAAATCCGGCTATGGCAATGCCAAACAACGAGTAAGACAGAATACCGTCTGCGGAAAATAGAAAGACCTGCTTGACCCAGTCGAACGGCGGCACCAGAATATGCCAGGCTCCCCCTAAAATTAGCAACGCAACCACATAGATATGCCCCCCCACTAAATCTTCTAGGGTGTTCACATCAAACAGATGCGTTCTGTAATCCCAGATGATGCCGGGATCTAGCGTCGGAGAGGCAACTAGTCTAACGTCCTCAAGGTTGGCATCGTAAAGTCCACCAAAGAACATGGCTTTGGCGACCAACAACAGGGCCCCTAATCCCAAAATGACTAAGTGGTGGCCCAGAATAAAGCCCAGTTTTTTAGGATCGTCCCATTCAAAATGGAATTTGGCCGCGTTTCCCTGAGCCAGAGCCAGACTGGGAGACAGACGGTTGCGATGAAAATAGGCACCGGCTGCCAAAACGCCAGCCGCCACGATGTGAATCACGCCGATGGCAAAGCAGGGGTACGTATCAACGATGGTTCCTCCAGAGCCAACTCCCCAACCTTCAGTAGCCAGGTGGGGCAGTAGAATCAGCCCTTGGGCGTACATCGGTGCATCAGAAGAATACACGGCTAGTTCAAACAACGTAAATGCGCCTGCCCACAGCATGATTAATGCTGCCTGAGCTACATGGGCGACAATAAACGTATTGGATAAGTCAATAAATCGGGCATTACCAGCCCACCAGGGATGTGTTTCCTGGGTTTTGCTTGAAGCGTACATGGCAATTGGTTGACTGCGACAGCGGTTTCCAACAGAGGCCTACCCTCAACGGATAGGCCCTCGAATCTAAATGCTAGATATGGAGGCTTAGCTCAGACCCGCAATGATGTGATCGAGATAAACATCCATCTCTTGACCCGCCTCACTCCCAACCCGTTGGGTAACGACTTCTTTCATTGCTTGAACGGCCTGAATTGTCGGCTCAATCGGAACGCCTAATGAGAGGTAGGTTTCCTTTAAGCCATTCAGCACCCGCTCATCCAATATCGAGGTATCTGCCGCCAGCATGGCATAGGTTCCGTAGCGTAAGAAATAGGTCAAATCTCGCAGACAGGCCGCATAACGCCGGGTTGGATACATATTGCCGCCAGGGCAAGTAATGTCTCCATAAAGTAGGCTTTTTGCGACAGTATCGCTGATAATGCTGGCAGCACTAGCGCCAATCTGGGTGGCTGCTTTTACCCGTAATGTCCCGCTTTGAAAATATTGCTTCAGTTTTTCTAGCTCTGAACCCTCTAGGTAGCTTCCTTTCTCATCAGCAGGGTTGATAGTGGCTGTAATGGTGTCTTGCATGGTTTCCTTATCTGAATGTCAAATTCAACACAAAAAATCGACACTGATGAAAGGCCTTAAGTTGTCTAGAGACTAAAAGGTTTGAAGATCTTTTTAAGATCTAAAATGCACGAATTAACTGATCAAAGTAAGGTGCGGCTAAAGCACCTTCTTCAGAACTTAAGAGGCCTATTGCCACTTCTTTGAGATTACGCATGGCCATCTTTAAATTTGCCAGTGGAACCCCCAGTGACACATACATGTCACGCATACCATCCAGCCCGATATCTTCTAAGGGCTTAGCATTACCCGCCAAAACACAGTAGCTCACTAAGCGGATATACCATCCCTGATCGCGCTGGCAGAGGGCAGTCTTCTGAGGATTGCCACTGTTGCTGGGAGTGTTGGGACATTGAGACCAAAACCGCTTGCTACCTTCATCGACAATTTTTTGCTCATTTGAAGCGAGCTTCTGTGATGCGCTAATGCGCGTCGTCCCATTATTAAAGAAATCTTGCAGCTGACTTAGTTCAGCACTGCTAAAGAAACGGTTTGCCTGATCGGATTGAGCAATAACTTTGGCAACAATGCTCATAGTTGAGAATCCTCCTAAAATAACTTATGTCTAATCAAACGCAACAAAACCTGTGACACAGTGATATGCCAATTAGGTTGACAAATGATTCAATGGCTGAAGCCGCCAGCATGAGTTGTCAATAAAAAATCTATAAGCTCAGCATTTGAACTCAGATTGATTGCGGTTTTCAGTTCATAATGAACCTTAAATAGCCATTGGAAATTGTGATTCTTTCAGCACTAACTTGCTGAAAGAATGTGCAAATTTTGGCTATAAATTATTCCCTGGCAGAAATATAATCCAGTTAGTAAGAAACTGAACCATAGACAGAACTAAATCATTTGTCAAAAACAAGCCAAGGCAATATTACTTACCCTTAAAAGATAAAAGTTAAGCGTCACCATTAGATAGTTTTGCTCAAAAACTAAACATATAAGTTTAAGGAAATTTACCTACCAATAAAGAATTTTGATCTTCTCAATTGTTCCAATAGTTTTTTTCAATTTCTATCTATCGTGGGGTTGATGGCGTGAGGCCACTTTACAAAAAGGAGATTGGGGCGCGATCGCTGCTCAGAAGCACAATGGGCAATCCAGTTCTTCAGCTAAGCCTGTCTCTGTGATTTGAGTTTGGCTCGCCTGTCACTAGGCTGGCTCACGCGTATCGAAATATAAACCTGGATCATCTGATTGTAAAGTGCCCGTTGTAAAGACCGGGGTTAAATCCAGCCTCGAATGGCAGCTTGATAGACACCCTGATAGCGATTTTTGGCGTTGAGTTTGGTCAAGCTGTTATTGATGTGAAATTTGACTGTGCTTTCGCTAATAAAGAGCTGTTGGGCAATATTGCGATCGCGGAGACCCTCCGCCAATAGCTGCATCACCTGCTGCTCCCGTTTAGAAAGGCGCTGTTCATCCACTGTTGAGGAAGCCATTTGTTTTCCCTGCGCCATTTGCACCACCGCATCGCGAAGCTGGTCTGAGGTCGTCTTGAAATCCACGATGGCTGTGGCTTGCTCTGGGATTGCTGTCGCGTCAGAACGAACCCAAATAGCAGTGCTGGTGGCAGTCAGTGCGGCTTTACTATCGGTGAGCAGGATTGCCGTTGCATCCCCAGGATGACTTACGATCAAGGCGGCTCGATAAGCAAGGTGGGTTAAGGCGTGGGTCAGCGTGTCGTAGCGACACTGGATTCTAACTTTTGGCCCCGACCGATTAACCGAATCAGGAAGCTCCATTAAAAATTGGTAAGCCTGACCTGCCATCACGGGTTGAATTTGTAGGCTACCACCCAAGTAAGTCGCTAAAAACTTTAAATCTGAAAATTGCGCCATTTCCAAAGGCGACGTTTCCAAATCTTGAGTTCTACCCCAAAAATCTGTTGACGAGTTGCCATCGCTGGAGGAGATAGGTGCAAAGGCATCGAGGGAAACTGTAGTGGGCGTATAAGTGAGCCGACAATAGTTGCACACCAGATCATTAAGTAGCTCTGCTGCCCGTAAAAAGCCGTAGGTTAACGAGGCATTCAAATGTCGTTCTGTACCCACCAAAGTCAAATGAGTACTTTTCAAAATGATGGCAATCCGATCCGAAAGGGAGGTCGTTGTCCCAGCTGGAGCCACTTGTGCCAATTGCTGAACTTTTAGGGCAGTATCAAGGGCAACGGTGAGGGTCATGCAAAGTACCTGCAAGACCTCTAGGAATTCAGGCGCAAAGGCGTGATGGCTAAAGGTGGCTAAGACACCCAGGGTGCGATCGCCCACCACTAACGGATACCCAGCAAAACCTTGAATATTATTGTCGATCGCCCACTGCCGATCTTTGACCCAAGACTCTTCGGGGAGGTGGTTGCTCAGGAAGGGAACACGGTTTTGCGCAATTTTCCCAACTTTGTAGGCACCCATGGGGACTTGGGCGAAAGCCCCATTGATGTGGGTATAGAGCCCCGAAGATGCCACCAGCCGCAGCGATGACTGATCAGGCTGCACCAGCCAAATGCGAGCAAACACGCAGTCAAATTGTTCAACCAAGGCATCGGTTACTTGACAGGCGATCGCGTCAGGGTCCAAATTGCCGGAAATGGCTTGGGCGATGTCACTGACTTGCTGCAAGTCATACAGCAGCCGAGTCGAATCTAGTAGCGAATGTCCTTTCACTCAGTAAGTGCGGCCTTTTCTCTAAAGCGTAGGCATGAGTTAGCCCTTTTAGTTGAGTACAACTTAGCAGATGAGGCTGTATATCTCATCACAGTGCAGATCTACTTTAAGCTATGGCCTATTCTGCCTAGAAAATCAGGCATAAAAAAGCCTGCACAGGGCAGGCTAACAATGACTCTAAATGAAAAAATTGCCTAGGAAGTATCAGTTAGATGTTCAAGATAGAAGGATCTCAATCATCAATATTACGCTCCCTATCTAACCGGAAAGCAGCTAAAAACTTAGAACTTTTTTATTAGTATAGATCTGTCTAAAAAATGGAAAAAGAAAGATATCTATACTATTTACAGTGCAGACATTGACTTAATGGAAGCGCTCTTCAGGGCTGTATTCCCTTACCCAGCAACGCTCAAGATGACGAACCTTAGAAAATCGCCAATACCGTCTGGGATTTAGAATGGTTCTGTAGGAAGCACTAAAAACTGGCTGATTTAGGTATTGCCAGAGCGGAAATTTATGATTTCTATAATTCGGTGACATTACGCAGTGTGGAGGTTAAGTTGCTTGGACAATCGAAAAACAGATGGGAAATCCTCTAGTAGCTACAACGCGCCAACCAGTCTTTCCCTTCAGTATAAGAATGCCCAACCAAAACTTTATTTAACTCAACTGCAAACAGGAAAAATGTTCAAGTTTCATAAAGAAGTTGCATGATGGTGGAATGGAGCTGACGGGAGTCGAACCCGTGTCCGCCCTAAGTAATAACACCTCGCTCATTCACAGGCTTAGCCTATCTAGTCCTCAAGGCGGGAACCGTCATTTATCCCTGACGGTAGGATGCTTTGGCTGAGGTCTTTGCACCATAGATCACCAAAGAAATCTTAGATGCGCATCCGTTGGGGTTGGTTCACAGTCCTTAACGGAGTCGGGCTGTGAACGCTCGCGAGAGTTTTACCTAAGCTACAGCGATAGCTGCTTGCTTGCGAGCAAAAGGTACGATGTTGTTCGCACTTACTTTTGTTTTGAGCCTTGATTTGCGAGAGGTGACTCACTCTCGGCCTGAATCACAAAGCGACTTTCGTCAAAGCGTCGAAACCGTGACAGCCCCTTGTTTTTATGTGTCCTCCAATTATAGGTCAGCTTTCCCCTGAGTGTGTTGAGCTGACGGATGTTGAAATACCTGCAAGTATCGGTTATGTCGCTGATTAACTTTCATAAACTTAATCAAGACGCTTTTCACCTATAATGTTTTCTTAAGGATGTGGGCTAAGATTTCAGGTAAGGGTTGGTCGCACCACATCATCTGACATGGTGCTACACGGCATAACAACACGACTTAATATCTTTTGGAAGAATCAAATAGGAACGCGGGGGGTTAACGCATGAGCAGCAGTGCAACGACCAACGGGCATACAGACAAGGCGGATGATCAAGTGACTTCGGAGACTCAACAACAAGTGGAATTGGTAAAAGCATCTGAAGGACAAATCGTTGTCTCGGCATCGGCAGACCATGCCAAACTCATGCCCACAAATACATTGCCCAACAACCGACCGATTGAGGTCAGCGAGGCTAAAGTGGCACACACATTGAGTTCTGCTGGTGTTAGGCCAGTGATGGAAGATACGATCCAGATCGCAAGCACCGATATCTTGCCGGGTCACCGTCCGATTGCAGCCAGTTCTTTGAAGCTTTTGGAGGGTTCAGGCTTGCCAGGCAACCGGCCGATTGCCTCTAACGATATAGACGAAAATCCAGCCGCATTGATGGGTTATCTTGATTAGTGCAGAGGGTTGATTGGGCAAGTAGAGCAGCGTATTGAGCTTTGAGAGTTTCTGTTAGCTCAGCGTTCTACTAAATGGATCAGGCTTAAGAGTCGTTCTGAGGGGCGGCTCTTTTTTGTGCTCGCCAGTTTTTAACCCAGTCGGTTGCATTTGGATTGACGCTAACTTCGCACTAAAGATCTGTGATCAAGATCACGAGAATAAGCCCTTGATTATCACATTCATTTGTGGGCAGGTTGATGACGATAGATGGGTACGTTTATCCTGATTATCCTTTTTAATCCTGATGCTGACATGTCTGTTCAACTTTGCCTTTTAAGATATGCCCTCGCAGAACTCTTTGCTGACGTCAGTCAATCGGGGGTGGTCACATTAGCTGATCGCTATGGTTTGATGGCGGCAGTTTTCGAAGAAGATCAGCTCACGGATGATGAAAAGTGTTCTGTTAATCGACTGCTGCGATCGGCTTCCAAAGGTAGGGTGCAGATAGTTAATGAGCTCTCAACCTTGGAGAGTCAGTAGGTGCTCAGTCTGGGGCTGCTTGCGAAATAATGGATTGGGTTTAGGCATCGGCAATGGATGCTGATCGATTGTTAAGGGTTAAGCGTTAATGGATTGTGGTGAACCAGCGGTGTGTCTCTTGAGGCGATCGCAGCCGAATGACCTGTAAGTGTTCGTATTGCGCCTCGTTTAGCAGCACCGGATAGTCGCGACGGCGCCGCTCGTAGGTTTGCCATGCCCACAAAATGATAGAGTCGCGGGTCAAAAAGGATCCCCATAAGCTTTCGCGATTGCCATTCCATAGCGGTTCTCGAAAAATTCCTCGTTTTAGCGTGCGCCAAATCACCCGTCTCATGACAACCGTACGGGCATAGTCGAGCCAGACGATGGTATCGGCCCGTTGCCAAAGGAGGTCGCGCACCTGACTGTAATTGCCATCTGTTACCCAGCGATCGCTGATGGTTGCCCGCTTTACTCTTTCTAAAAACATCGCTGGCTCAGCCTCGATCCAATTGGGTTCCCAGTGCAAGGCATCCAGTTCAATATGGGAAATAGCCAGTTTGGTCGCGATCGCTTTGGCTAAGGTCGTTTTGCCTGAACCAGATGTGCCAATCACGACGATCCGCTGGGGTAAAGCCGGGGTAACCTCGGTGGACATTTTAGTTTATTTGTACTATTAATAGAGCATCTGTTTTTCTGAGTGGGCATTGCCATGACCGAACTTGCAGTACCAACCTCACCAGACCTGCTATCTGCTGCTTGGTCAACGATTCGATTTCGTCGCGCCAAAGACAAAAAAGGGTGGGCGTTGATTGGGATTCCGACTCAGGTCTATCCCCTCGTGGTTTTAAGGTTGTTTGAACAGCGGGCGCGGTTGATTGAGCGCCACAAAACTGGCCCGTTTACTAGCGTGCTGTTTGAAGCGCCGCCAGCGCTAGCGGCCAAGCTGGCCTGCGTTTTCCCGGCACCTCCGGGTTGTGAGGCGTTGAAAGTGTCTGAAAGTGGCGATCGCATTTTGTCAGGCAAAGCGGCAAAATCTCCCAAAGCGATCGCCCAAGCGGTTGACCCTTCTGAGGTTATGTATGGGTTGCCAGAGGCTGCTTAAATATAGCGCTGGTCGGATTACTCAATGCACCCAGTATCGTCAGCATACTGAGTCCACAAGCAATTTGGCTCGCGGTAGCGCACAAAGCTTTGGGGCTACCGTGATAAAACTTAACTCTGGTAATACTCCGCGCCCTTGTTCACAAACTCCAGGGTGTAAGCCTGGGTGTAATCAATATCAGCGCTGAATACTTCGGCCTCGACCATCGTGTCGAAGAAGGCCTGCCAGCGTTCGTCGGTCATCGCGCCAATGCCCAGTTCCTCAGAGTCCCCTGAAACGGCCAAGCCGTACTCCTTCATCTTCTCAATGCCATAGGCGATTTGCTCATCGGTCATTTCAGGATTGTCTTGTTTGATTAGCTCATTGGCTGGAGCCGGGTCGTCGTTTAAGTAGCTGTACCACCCTTTGATCGAGGCATCGACAAAGCGCTGCACCAAGTCAGGATCTTGATCGACTAGTTCTTGGCGGGTTTCAATCGTGGTGGAGTAGGGGTTGTAGCCATAGTCTGCTAAGAGGAAGACCACGGGTTCAAAGCCGCCTTCTTTAGCAATTGATAGCGGTTCTGAGCTGAGATAGCCCTGCTGGACTGAGTTTTTATCGGCTAGGAAGGGGCCAGGGTTGAAGTTATAGGTGCGTTTCATGTCTTCGGTAAAGCCATACTTGGCGGCTAAAAATGGCCAGTAGGTTACGTTGGCTGCCGACGAAATAAAGACGGGTTTGCCTTGGATGTCTTCTAAGGCTTCAACGCCTTGGTCGGGGTGGGCCACCAAAATTTGGGGATCTTTTTGAAACATTGCCGCTACGGTGACTTTGGGGATGCCTTCTGCAACTGCTTTAATCGCATCAGAGGTATACCCCATGAAGAAATCAATACCGCCCCCCATTAACAGCTGGGTGCCGTTCACTTGGGGACCCCCCATTTGGATGGTGACATCAAGCCCATATTCTTTGTAAATACCTGTGGCTACGGCTTGGTAAAAGCCACCATGTTCTGCCTGGGCAAACCAGTTGGTGCCATAAGTGACTTGAGTTAGTTCGTCAGAACCGCCATTGCTGGTTGCCTCTGTTTCAGTTGCCTGGTCAGGGGTCTCAGAGTCGGCAGCGGGGGGTTGATTACCAGAGCAGGCTGCGACTACACCTGTCCCAACTGCGATCGCGCCGTATTTAACAAACCGACGGCGATTGAAAGTTACGGGTTGGATGATAGGACGGAAACGCATTTGATTCACCTCCAGTAACAGCAGGCCTAGATGATGGATGTCATTCATCTAGGATAAAGGCTTTGTAGATTTGCAGGGGTTAACCCTAAGCTGATTGCACAATCCAGTCGATCACCTGTTCGCCCAGACGCACACTATCAAGGCGATCCACTTCGCGAATCCCCGTGGGGCTGGTGACGTTGACTTCGGTCAGATAGCCGCCAATGATATCAATCCCTACAAAGATTAGGCCATCCTGTCGCAGCTTGGGGGCAAGTTGGCTACAGATTTCGCGATCGCGGGCAGTGACCTCTGCTTTGGCCACCCGTCCACCCACCGCCATATTGCCACGAAACTCTTTGCCCGAGGGAATGCGATTGACAGCACCGATCGGATCGCCGTTGAGCAAAATCACCCGCTTATCTCCGTCTTTGGCTGCGGGCAAAAACGTTTGCACCATCACCGGCACTTGCCCCTGCATCGTGCTGATTTCGATCATGGAGTTAAAGTTGCGATCGCCTGGATCGAGAAATAAAATCCCTTCTCCGGCCTTGCCGCCTAGGGGTTTAAGTACACCAAACCCCCACTTCTCGACAGCAGCGCGAATCACTGCCTTATCTTGGCTGACAATAGTGTCAGGAATTGCCTCGGTAAACTGGAGGGCGTACATTTTTTCGTTGGCTGCCCGCAAGCCTTGGGGTGAGTTAATCACCTGCGTTTTGCCAGGATCCACATAGTCCAGGATGTAGGTGGCATAGAGGTAGGGAATGGTCACGGGTGGGTCAGTGCGCATCAGCACCGCGTCCATCTCGTCCAATGGCAGCAGTTGGGATTCACCCAGGCTAAACCAGTCGGGCACTGCTACCCAGCGATTTTCTCCGAGTTCAACTGGGGTAAGCTGTACGGGCGTTAACCACGCCATCGCTTTGCTGTCATCAGCCACGCTCAAATTTTGCGCTTGGGTAATCCAAACTTCATGGCCTGCCGCCTGGGCGGCTTCCATGATCGCCACGCTAGTGTCGTGGCCTGCATCTAACTTTTCAATTGGGTCAATGATGAAGGCAAATTTCACGCCTGTTTCCCTTTAGGTGTTCACGTAGATCTTTACCACGAGTGCGGCTGTCGATTTTGAATTGTGGATTTGCGATTTTGGCAAGATCGCGATCTGCTCAGCACCGCTAACGGCTAAACCAGCGACCAATGCGGGTGGCAAAGAAATTGAAGAAGTGCAGGATTTGATCAAAGAACGGCAAACTGTTTTGCCAGGGGAGCCCTTGATAATATCGCTGGCGATCGCGCCACTTAAACAAGGTAAACTCACTGGGTTCGTAGAGGTTCCAGATTTTGCAAGGGGTTTCCTCAGACCCGGTTGCCTGAAGGATGGCATTAACGGCGTGTCTTGCCGCTTCGTTGGCCCCCTCCATCGTGGCCAAGTCGGTAAAGGTGCGCACGTAATCTCCAGATAACAGTAAATTCGGGACTGCCGTTGTGGCTGAGGGACGAATCCCCCAGGTGTTGACATCGTTGATCAGCAGCGGTTCCAAGTTACGGGTCTTTATGCCTGGAAACTTGTCACGGTCTTTGTCTTCCACAATGTCGCGATCGAGGTACCACTCCACCATCACCTGCGCCAACGGTGGCAGAACTTCCTGGTTATTGTTATTCAGGCTCTGCTGCAATTGTTGCCAAATCTCATCACGAATTTCTTCCTTGGTGCAGGCGTTAGCGATTTTGCCATTCAGCCCCGGTGCTTCCCAGTTGGAGATATCGACCGACAAAATACTTTTGACCGCCCCGTTGCCATACTGACCCAGATCATAGTCCGGCCAAAACTGACGCTGAGAAATGGAGGTCAACGCCCAGGGCGTTTCGCTATAAATCACGTGGCCGCGCAGGGTATCAAGTAGGGGAATTTCTTGATTGAGGTAGTACTGGGCACCATTCATCCAATTCGTATCTTCGGCGAGTTCGCTGAGGTGCAGCAGGGTGGGGGCCGCATTGATCAGCGCCTGATTTCTTGCTGGTAGGTTGCGGGGGAAAGACCCGATGGGAGTATCTTCACCCACAATGCGTGCCATCGACTCCACCGGCACAGCAAATAGATAGTAATCGCCCTGAACCATTTTTACGGTGCCATCCTCGTCATTGAGCAGTTTCACCCCAGTGACCTGATTTTGCTTTTCGTCATACTCAATCGACTGCGCTACCCACTTGAAGTGATAATCAACCCCCATTTGCTTCAGATAGTCTAACCAGGGGATGAGCCAGGCATCGTTGGTCGGGCCGTTGAGCACCCGGTCTGAGTTGCCATCGAATTCCAACATGGAAAGCAACAACTGCACCAAAATGTCGCCCCCGGTTTTGGCACTCATCTTTTTGGCCTTAGCTGCAACCAGAGTCCTGGTGAGGCCATCGGCAAAGAAGGTTTTATAGGCAGCGCTGTGCTTATCTGCTTCGGCAAAGTCCCACCAAGATTGGCGTTCGTAGTCTTCGTTGCGTCGTTCCCAGCAGCTTGTCAGAATTTTCCAAAGTGTCAGCGCGATCGCGTCTTTGTCGTCCTCGGTAAAGTCAATGTCAGCGTTTTCAATCGATTGAACTTCAGCTTTAAGTTGGGCAAACGTGCGGGGCAAATGGTTGAGTAAAATCAGGGGTTCACGCCCCGGACGCGCCGTCATCTCTTTTTCAGCTTTGACCAGGTTGTCGAAGGCAGTTTTGAACTGGCCTGGATTTTGCGGATCTTTCACCGGAATTCGCTTCATCGTGTCGGTGAGATGACGATAAAACGCCGGGAAGAAGCGAAATCCGTGTTCTCCAGGGAGATCTTTACGCCCGTCGATGGCGGTATTCGGCACGTCTACACTGCGGGCTTTCCCCCCGGCATAGTGCCACCGCCGCTCGTAAACTTCCACGTCAAAATCCCGTTCGATTAATTCGTGGGCGGCGCTCATCCCCGCCACGCCACCGCCAATAACGATTACCTTAGTGCCCATGATGATGCTTCAACCCTTTGCTAACACGATTGATATTTGTCTAAAGTGCACGACATTCACCGGAAAGATAAGGCGACTTTTGGATAATGTTGCAGTTATGGGGTAAAGACTTTAGGTTTTGACCCCGCCACCGCACGATTATCGCTCGCAAAATTGACGCTGATGTCGGCGCACCAGTGCTTTAGCCATCCAGCCCAGGCCACATAGGGGCAATCCGATCGCGAGTCCTTGGGCACGGTCGTCTTGGGTTACGTCGAGGCGGGTAATCGTTTCAGTTGCGATGAACTGGTTGACCTGATTTGCAAATAGCCTGCCGTTGAAGGTTGGCGGCAGGGCGATCGCATCCTTTTCCAACTGCAACACCACCTGCGCTTGCATGCCGTGTAAGTCTTTTCTGGATTGCACCGTGGCTGATTTTAAGTGGCTGACGGGAAAGATTTGGGTGTGGGGTAAAAAGGAACCTGTCGTCAGACGGCACTCTGGTGATGGTTCCGAGGGCGATGCATCGGAAGCGGATGGTTTGGGCATACGGGGGGCAGAAACGACTGACCGACACACCAACGTTGCCACTCGTATGCTGGTGAGGCTCATGTAAAGCACCCCGATTACCACAAAAGGCAGGGATATCCAGGTTTCTAAGGCATGAACGGGAAACCGACGGGGAAGCATCAGTCAACGGCCTGCTTGAGGGCTGCTATTAGCTTATCGAGATGGGCTGGGGTGTGCGTGGCCATCAGCGTAATTCGTAGCCGACTGGTGGGGGTGGTGGGGGGACGCACGGCAGAGACAAATACCCCAGCCTGCCGCAGCTTCTGCCCTAGCTCAAGCACCGTGGCCGCATCTTTAACTTGCAAACAGATAATGGGTGAGGCCGAGGGCAATCGTCGCATCGGAGAGGCTGTATCCGGGGGAAACAGCCTGTCGAGCTGCTGTGTTAGATAGCGCTGGTGTGCTTGGAGATGCTGACGACGTTCAGGTTCTTGTTGCACCAGGACGATCGCGGCCAATGCCGCCGCCGTATCCGCCGGAGACAGACCCGTGGTGTAAATCCAGGTCGGTGCCCGGTTTCGCAAAAACTCAATCAGTGGCTTAGCCCCAGTAACGTAGCCGCCCAAACTGCCCAGCGCTTTGCTTAAAGTCCCCATTTGAATTAACGGTCGGCCCTTACAACCCAACGCTTCCACTCCCCCCGCCCCGTTTTGGCCCAGAACGCCAGTGCCATGGGCTTCATCCACCATCACCATGCAGTCAAACCGCTCAGCGATCTCTAAAATGCTGGGCAGTGGGCACAAATCCCCATCCATGCTGAATACACTATCCGTGACGATCAGGGCACGACGGGCCCGATCGCGGTTAGCCGCTAACTTAGTTTGCAAATCGTTCAAGTCACAGTGGTCGTAGTCCACTACCCTGGCGCCACTCAAGACTGCGCCTTTTTTCAAACTGGAATGATTGTACTCGTCGCTAAGAATTAAGTCCTTCTGCCCCATCAGTGCTGATACTGTCCCCAAATTAGCCGCATAGCCCGAGCTGAATACTAGGGCATCTGCCGTTTGCTTCAAGGTCGCGATCGCCCGCTCTAACTCCCCATGGAGGGGGCGGTGACCACTTAGGAGGCGCGATCCGGTACTACCTGTGCCGTACTGCTCAATCGCCGCGATCGCTGCCTTAGCCAACCGGGGATCACTCGCCAATCCTAAATAATCATTGCTGGCAAAATTCACCAAGCGATCGCCATTCAACCAAATTTCCGGCCCTGGCTTGCTATCAATCGCCTGTACAGACCGATACCAATGGACTTTATGCAACGTCGTCAACGATCGCTCAATCCAGCTATAGGGATCTGCCATTTCTATCTGATACGGCCATCGGGAATCCACGCCAGCGGATCGCCCCCAACGCCCACTACCCCTTGCTGTGGCGAGAAGGTCACCACAATCACGTTGGCATCAGAACGCCCGACATCCAAATATCCCGTTGCCCAAGTGTCAAAGCGTGTCACCCCGGTGATCTGCAAGCGATAAGCGCCTTCGGTCAGAAGCAGGCGCTGTCGCCGATCATGGGTGCCCATCGAGGCTACCCGCTGATCGTTGAGATAAATCATGGCCCACTCTGTCCCTAACCCGACAAACTCCACCACCACTTGCCGTCTCGGTTCTTCAGGAATCGTGGGGAAAGGGAAATAAATGTTGACATCAGCGAGCTGAATGGGTTCAATCGCGCCAGCCAACGCTGATGAGCCGGAGGTATTGGCGGCAATCGCTGCTGCCCCCGTCGCGATCGCTAGAACACCTCCCATTAGGCTAATGCCCATCGATTTTAGCCAGGGATGTAAGCTCACGGCGCAATCGCGTTTCATGATGTTTCTAATGCTCGAAAGGAATACTGTCTCTTCTAGGATAGACCCAACTTTATCGAGGGAAGTTTCTCAGCCGCAGATCTCAGGCTCCCTCAATGGTTCATAAACCTGTCACTCAACCCACTTGAGATTGACAGGTGACAGCTTTACCCATTGGTCATCATGCGAAACGACAACCCTATCCACCGTCAGATTCCGCGCGATCGACGACTAGCGGCCACCTCTACTCAAACTTTTCAAGCTGATCAAGTCGCAGCCAGATATTAGGCGTTGGCACCCGCCCAAACTTAATCAGGCCATAGTCCCCACGGGTTTCCAAAATTTCCCCTGCGGTTTCGTAGATATAAGGTGGAAACCGAGTGTCGCTGGCCGTTGCCTCCACACTGTTCTCAAGCTTTTCTTGAATCACCTTAACCAAGTCACCGCGTTTAACTGTCGCTGCCATACCGTTAATTTCCCCTTGTTCGCCTTAAAACGCCTTACATCAGCCCTCTAGCATTGTAAAGCAACAACTCATCTCCCCATCTCCCTATTCCCCCAAGACCTCACCGCTGACACCGCGGGCAATAATGCGCCGATCGCCCCGCCAATTTCAAGCGCTCAATAGGCGTTCCACAGACCCGACAGGGTTCCCCCTCTCGGTCATAAACCCAGGCCACCCCGCCATAATTGCCATTGATACCTTGGATGTCCCTAAAATCGCTAAACGTGGTTCCCCCTGACTCAATGCTCGTCGTCAACACCTGACGCAAAGCTTCATGCAAGCGGTGAAGTCGGCGATCGCCCAAGCGGCTACACAGCGTCTTAGGTCGAATACCGCTGAGAAAAAGCGCTTCGTCGGCATAGATGTTGCCCACCCCGGCCACCAAAGCTTGATCTAACAGGGCGTTTTTGATCGGCCGCGATCGCCCCTTAAACCAACGCCGCAGATAGGGTACAGAAAACTCATCACTAAAGGGCTCAGGGCCTAGCCTCAATAACCCGGTAATAATTGTTTCTGGTGAGTACGCTGGTGGTACCCACCACACTCGCCCAAAGGTGCGCTGATCCACAAATCTCAACTCTCGCTGGTCGTTGAAAAACCAGCGCACCCGGCAGTGTTTTTGCAAGGGAGCCGCTTGTGTCACCCAAAGCAGTTGCCCCGTCATCCGCAGGTGAACCCCCAGCCATCCCCCCGGTTCATGGGTTGGTGTTTTGAGTTCAACCAGAAGATACTTACCCCGACGGTGCCACTGCACAAAAGATAGACCCGTAACACCGGCCAAGAAATCTGAGGGCGACAACGGAAATGCCACCGTCCGCGTCAGATGAATCTCACACCCGTGTATTAACTGGTTGAGCGTGACCCGATTGAGCCCACGACGCACCGTTTCAACTTCAGGTAACTCGGGCACAGACCACCCACAAACAAATCACAAAAAATAAGTCTCAGCCATAGTGTAGCTGAGACTTGCAACCGATTATGCTGTAACCCAAGGCTAATCTAAGGGGAATGTACATAGAGTAACCCAATGGACAAACCCGTAGACCGAGTCTTAGATCTAGAAAACTAAACCCTAGAAGGATAAGCTGACCTTACTTTTTGCCTTTGGGGCCAGACACTTCAACGAGTTCAGACTCGGCGAAATTGTTGGTGTTAATCCCGGAGTAGTTAACCTTACCAAAGCGCACAACCACGTTGTACTTAATTCCACTTTGGTCAACGGTTGCAACGGTACCCGTATCTTGATACCAGTAGGATTCCTTGCGGAGAACGCGAACTGTAGAACCACGCTGAACCATGAATATTCCCCTTCTTTAAAGACCAATTGTTAATGGTGGATGAGCACCATAGGACTTGTTCATCAGCGTACTATCTCAAGGGCGTAAACTGACAACTCGTCCATTTAAGTTTTATTGCCAATCCACTGCCTGCCGCAACATAAATTTATCCCTAAGCAACCCTTGCCCGGAATCAGGAAATGATTTTCGCCGCAAAATTTTCCATAAAAAGAAGGCAAACGTATAAAAGTCAAAAGTCCTCTCCTGATAGACTCCTGACTTTTAGCGTGCTTCTCTATCCAGCGTTCCTAACTTAAATCAGCGCTTTATGATCTAACCCTGAGATTGCACAAATTGGGGTGCAGGGGGAAGTGTCGGCAGGTTATTAACAGATGCCTGGGAGGCTGGAACTGCGCTATTAGCAGCTTCAGCAGATGCCGTTTCTGTCATTGTTCCAACAGTAACCGCAACCTCAATACCGTTCTCTTCGAGGATGACGCGGGGCTCTAATCCTTCGCGAATCTCAATTCGCTTCACAAGAATTCGACCATTTGACAGTCGCTGACCCGCAGTCACATAGCGACTGGTAGGTTCCCCTGGTGCTTGCACAATGGCGTGGGTTGTGTTGCCAACCTGCACCACCCCCGATACCCCAACAGCTTGGGCTAACTGAGGTTGTGGTAATGATGGCAACGGTTGAATCGGGCTAACGCCGCCAGGGGTTTGATTGACGCCAGACGGGAGTATGGCTATTGGCCCTTGAGTACCTGGAGAGTCGCCTCTAGCATCAGAAGGATCGTCAGGAGCCTCTGGCAGCTCAACCAAAATAGGGGTCGCGGGCACAACTGTGGCAAACGGATCGCTACGACTGGTACTGACACGGCTTGCTCGCTCATCAGGATTAGTTGACCGGATGAGTTCAGCCGCTGCGATCGCCGCTGCACCTGGAGCGACTGGAACAATCGGTTCTGTAAACTCTTCAGACTGCTCCGCTTCATTGGTAGGTAGCGGAACGCCATCTAAGACAAGCTCATCATCAGGAGTGGATGCATTGTCACCTCCATTAAGAAACCCATCGATAAAGCCACAACCTGCAACAGCAAAGGCTCCAAACCCAACTAACAACAATAATGAGAGGCGACGCATCGTTAGGTCCTCCAGGACGGTATCTACCAAGGAATAACAAAAACCGGACAATAAAATATCCTTAATGCCGTAAGGGCACCCCTAAAGATAACCTAAATTGCTTTAAAGGACACAGCTTTTTGAAATTTCAGTCATTCCACGGACTGTGAATTGACATAGTCAGCAGCTTGCCTGACACCCTTGTGTAGTGACATAGACCTTAGGGTTTATCTCCGTAGCTTCAAAGACCTAAGCGCTACAGTACTTAAATTCTGGGCACTATGCCGTGTCAGTATCATCCACCCGGGATACCTAGCCCCTTAATCAAAGACTTCTTCAGAATCCTCTGATCCACCCATAAGATTCCGGAGGCACTTCAGACCTTTTTTAACTCGGCGAGAAACCGTCACAGCACTGATACCCAGTTGTTCAGCGGTCTCCTTTTGAGTTAAGTCTTTCAAAAAGACAAACTCAAGAACCTCACGGGTGCGCCTTTCAAGCTGAGACAGTGCCAACTGGAGGCGAATTTGATCTTCCTGAGCCAGCTGGAAACTTCGATACTTGGGGTCAGGGAGCAAATCTCCGAGAGAAGCAACCCCTTCCTCGCCCTCAGCCATCGGAGCATCCAGGCTAATCAAGGAGCGATTTCGGCCTGCCAGCTTAACTTGATGCCATTCTTCTAAGGTGATTTCCATGGCCTGAGCCACTTCAATGTCTGTGGGTTGACGATGTAAATCTACCTGCAAGGCCCGAATTACCCGAGTAGATTGATTTTGAAGCGCTTGCCAACGCCGGGGGATCTTCATGGCGCCCCCTTTATCCCGCAAATAATGTTGAATTTCGCCCCGAATGTAAGGAATGGCAAATGAGCTAAATGCATAGCCCTTAGACAAGTCGAACCGTTCGATAGCGCGAATGAGCCCTAGACTCCCAACTTGCATCAGGTCTTCGAAGCTTTCGCCTGACTGGTGAACCCAGCGATGAGCTTCACGACGCACCAACCCAATATTCATTTGTACCAACTGATTGCGCAGGTCAGATGAGCTTAACTGATGATACTTCTGTAGCAACTCCAGAGTGTCCCCTTTGAGTTCGGTAGAGCGTTGGGTTAACATAGTGACTTTTTATTTCAAGAACAATGCACTTCCTACGGTCTCGGACTTGTATCTCTGAACAGGTCGGATAAATCCGTGAGGGCTATGAGGGTTACACAATCGCCGTTAAAGCCAGAATTGATTAATATCTTAGCGATTAGCTGCGTTTACAAACTCATACAAACGTATAAGATGCAAAATTTTGTAGCTGGTGTCAACTTTCGACACCTCTACAAGAGTAAAAGTTCATTCTGGACAATACAAGGGCGTTTTCACGGATCAACCCTCGAAAGGTGGGGCTCACTTTGAGGAAATTGTAGCTTTGCCATCTGGTTCTATATCAGTTCAATACAAACAATAATGGGGAGAGTGCTGTACTCTCCCCATTTACCCCTTGATGCCGGGATAGCTCGCTGTGCACAAAAGTG
>JBCBZT010000025.1:0-109415 GCA_039815185.1 Cyanobacteria bacterium P01_A01_bin.123
CCCCATCCTTCAACCCTTCAGCAAAAGCTTTAGCATCCGCCATCGATAGCCACGGATCGCTTGTCCCCCAGGCCACCAGGGTTGGTTGTTGCCAAGTTTTGAACCCGGTTTGGATTTCGGTCGTCACATCTGGCAAGTTCAAACTCCGCACCGTATATAGAAGCGCACGCCCTGAGGCAGAGGTAGTCAAAAAGGGACGACGGTACACATCTAAGGCGGCATCATCAACTTGATAGGGGCCGCCGCCTTCTAAAATGCGATCGACCAGCAACGGATCTTGGGTTGCCATATCGCCAATGAAAGGCCAGCCTAACTGACGAATTTTCCACGGCAGTTGGGCTGTCGGAGCTAAGGGCGTATTGAGAATAGCCAGGCGCTCAATTTGATTGGTATGTTTTAGGGCATAGAGCAGTCCCACAGATCCCAAAAAGCCTTGCACGACCAGGGAAAATTTCTCAAGTTCTAAGGTGTGGAGAAACCCAGCTAATCCGGCCAAAAAAGCAGTGGGTGTATAGTCAAAATTGCGTTTTTCCGGCTTGTCTGAAAAGCCATGACCAATCCAATCAGGTGCGATCGCCCGAAAGCCTTGATCTGCTAAGGCTGTTATCACATCTCGATAGCTGTAACTTTGGGCCACAATGCCATGCAGCAATACCACAGGTGGCTTATCACTTTTACCAATAGGACTAGCTTCTCGATAAAACCAGTCAAGGGAATCAACTTGAATATGATGTTCAGCTAAGGCCACGGCACCACCTAATGTGTTGGGGATCACAGTGGTCTGAGCTTAACGTTTGACCGGAACTTGAGGCAAGTTGGGGTGATGGTGGGAGGTGGAAGAAGCGCGGGAGGGTGGGGGAGAGTTAGGATGGAGGGATGCAGGGAGTAGGGGAATGGGGTAGTGCTAGAGGGATGCCTTTTGTATGGAGGGGCTTTGCCAAATTAGACTTTGAGTCTATTGATGGGTGAAATGTGCGACTTTTGGTCAGGTGTGCGACTGGTGAGGTGGTCTATGGTGGCGGTTCTCAAGAATTCGTTAATCTAGACTTAGCAGGGGGATGACACCATCCCCTCACAATGAAGTAAAAAATAATAAAAAGAGGAAATCAAGATCCCGAAATCCGTCCGGGATTGCGATTAGCAGCATGATGATCTAAGAACAACGCAAATAGCTTCTAGGCTCACCATGCGGATGTCAGTGCTTGATTGCTGGACTATGTTACCCAAAACCACACGCTTAACCGCAGCGCTGATCAAAGCCCTTCTCTTTGTTCAGCTTCCTGCCCATGCTATTGCTCAAATCCCCATGCCTGCGGTTCAGTACACTAGCCTGCCAAGGCAGGTGTCCGCTGCCCATCTGCAACCGCCATCAACCGAATTCAACGCCATCGACATCAATAGATTGGCCCAGGCAGAAACGCCGCAGCCCGTTGTTCCGGTGCCGCCTTTACCCAGTGCCTTGCCTGAGCCCTTCAGCCCTGATGGACAGGGTATTCTGGGGCTATATCCAGAAGCAGACGACGACATTGGGGTCGGTCACTTGCGCCCGGCCAACCTATCCTTTTTTGAAACATCTAATAGCGATCCCAGCGGTGTTCTACGGGGAGCAGGCTGGTTGAGTCAGATTGCCATTCCCCTTTATGCCGGGCCTGATGGTGACCACTGGGGCTGGTTGATTCGGGGCTGGTTGATTCCCAATGGATATGATCCCATCGCCGTTGGACGAGATGCGTCCTTCGTCATGCTGCATACCTTTTATGACGTATTTTCCTTTCCGGTGATGGAAATTCGCCCAGACGGCTGGTTTCGCTTTCAATATAGTTCGGCAGGTACGGTTTGGGCCCACACGTCACAATTGGGTTTAGGGCAACTAGATCTGGTTGTTGAACCTTGGGAAAACCGTTTCGCTGAGGCTTCTCAACTCTATTTCCGTAACGTTGGGGCTGTCTATGCCCTCCGGTCAGAACCTGACAGCGATCGCACCCCGATTTCCTCCGTGGGGAGTGACAGCTTAATCGAACCCGTAGAGTTTTTGGGGGATTGGATGCGGGTTCGCGTTACGCAACCCGCTGAAGGGTGTCGTTTGCTCCCTGAAGCAAGGACTCTAGAAGGCTGGATGCGTTGGCGCACGACCCAACAAGACATTCGCATTTGGTTTCCCCCCAGCGGCTGTTAAATTACATCCGATTTCAGAATTTAAGTTGCTAACATGCCAGTCACATCATTCTTTAAATACACCGTCTTAGGACTATGCCTGATTACGATTAGTGGCTGTACGAGCCATCAAAAGAGCAAGCCTGCCGTGGCTCCAAATACCAGCGAAATTCAGGTCATAACACCTATTGATTCGGAAGCAACACCTTCAAAATATGCTCTAAATCGAGACGAATTGGGCCGCGCCCTGCGGGGCTATGACCCAGTCGCTTACTTTGAAGACGGGCAAGCAATCCCTGGCAAAGAAGCCTACAAGTTGGAGTGGCAGGAGGCAATCTGGTCATTTTCAAGCTCCGATAACCGGGATACCTTTGCCAGTAATCCCGAAAGGTATGCCCCGGCCAATGGAGGATACTGTACTTTCGGAATTGTTTTGTCGAAAAAGTTTGATGGCGATCCGCAAATTTGGCTGATTCATGAGCAAAAACTCTATGTGTTCTTAAATTCAGACGTCAAAACCACTTTTCTGCAAGATGAGCTTGGCAATTTCAATCGTGTCAGCAATAATTGGCCTCTGATTAAGGACAAATCTCCAGAGGCGCTGTAGACAGCTCAAACTACCATCCGGGTATGAATTTTGATCACATTCCGAGCCACAGTTTCTTTCAGCTAAAACTCAATTTTTCAAATCGGACGTGGTTTCGATATACTCAAATATATCAATTATCTAAAGCATGATTCTCGTATCCCTTTGTTGAAATTATTGATCTTTAGAAATTATCTGAATCAATATAGGAGCATTCAGTGAGCAGATTAAAAGATAGATTTAGTCTGAAAAATCAGGTTTCTGTACTCGCTTTTTTTGCCCTACTTATGGTAACTGTTTTTGGCGGACTCAACATTAGAGACAATATTGAAACCAGCAAAATTCTCTCGGAACAGGAAAAATTACTCACTATCAAGGACACTTTAACCAAGATTGAACGCGAAGCCTTATCAGCGCGTTTAGATGAAGTGCAGATGCTTGGCAACAGGGATGCTGAGTCTTTTAATCGTTTTCTAGAGAGAATGGAGAACGTCAAACAGTTGTCGACAAGTTTGCTCGAAGAAACCAAGAATGATCCTGATTTGTCATCTAATTTTGTGTCAGAGTTAGAAGTGACCCTAATCCATACTCTGAAACGTTATGAGAACTCCGTCAGAAGAACAGCACTGATTGGACAAAGAATAGGTTATCGACCTGAACAAGGGTTGATGCTCAAAATTGAGACTGTTAGAGATGAACTAGTGCTGCTTTTAGATGAGTTGGGAGAGCAGCAATCGCAAATGGAATTTGCTCGTATTCAACTACAGGAAAGAGATTTCCTCAATACTCTAGACATGGGTATTTCTGATGAGTTGATGAGGGATTTAGAACGATTTGGAGCTGTAATTTTAGATTCTGACATTGGCATTGATAATCAATCGACCCTCAACACTTTAATTCAAGAGTATAAGATCCTTGTAAATCAGTCGATCAGTAATGTTGTCGAGCTGGAACTTGCCCAAGCTGCTAATACGCTTCAATTTGAGCGGATTACTCCAGAGATTTCTAAAAGTCAGCTTAAGCTTGATGGATCTTTGAGTGCACTACAGCTCGAGCTGGTTGAGCAAAGACAATTGTCAGCGCTGCAAACTACTATTTTGTTCTGTGGCTCCTTTTTGATAATTCTTACTTTTATTGTCATCCAAATTCGTGATAATCATAGCCTGGTGAGGCGTTTGAGGCAACTTTCTGATCGGATGAATGATGTTGCCTTGGGTCAGTTTCCTGACGTTAAAGATCTCCCTAAAGGGAAGGATGAGATTGGTATTTTAGTACAGGCTTTTATGGCAATGGCCTCTCAGATTCAGATTCAAATTGAGACGATTGAACAAGAGCGTCAAAAGGCAGATGTGGCGAGTCAAGCAAAGTCTGTCTTTTTAGCCAACATGAGTCATGAGTTACGAACCCCACTCAACGCTATTTTGGGTTTCGCTCAGATTATGCAATATGAAATACCTCGTGGGCATCAACATCACGACTATCTTAATATCATCAACAACAGCGGAGAGCACCTATTAACGCTGATCAACGATGTCTTAGAAATATCCAAAGTTGAGTCGGGTAAGTTTACGCTTAAACCGGTTGCGTTTGAGCTAGATCAACTGTTAGCGATGGTGCAGGGACTACTGCAAACGAAGGCTCAACAAAAAGGGCTGGTTTTGAGCCTGACGCGATCGCCAGAGATCCCAAATTACCTGTTTGCAGATGAAGCCAAACTACGCCAAATTCTGATTAATTTGCTAGGTAACGGGGTTAAGTTTACCGAGGCAGGCAGTGTTAGGCTTACCATCACTGGTGCGCCTATCGCTTGTGAGCAGCGCTTAGCGGCTGATCACGCCTCAAATAATCAGGGAGTCTCTAATCCACTCAACCCGCATGTGACTCAATTGCAGCCCTGGCAATTGACTTTTGAAGTAGCAGACACAGGCCCAGGCATTGCATCTGAAGATTTCGATCTACTGTTTGAAGCCTTTTCTCAAACTGCGTTGGGGCAAACTGTCCAGGAAGGAACTGGGCTAGGGTTGACCATTAGCCGTCGATTTGTCCAGTTGATGGGGGGAGATTTAACAGTAAAGAGTCAGCTGGGGGCCGGAGCTACCTTTCAATTTGAGATTCAGGTTGAGCAACAGGCCCTTGCAACATCAGTCTTGCCTGATGCTTTAGTTGTCCCTAAACAGGAGATCATTGGCCTGGCATCCAGCCAACCTATCCCTCGGATTTTAGTGGTTGAAGACCAAGATAAAACTCGACTCTTATTACAGGATTTGCTGACAGCCGTAGGCTTTAAGGCACGAGTAGTCTGCAATGGTCAAACTGCGATTGAAATCTGGCAGACGTGGCAACCCGACTTAATCTTGATGAACATCCAAATGCCTGGGATTAACGGCTACGAAGCTGTTAATCAAATTCGAGCGCTAGAGCGATCGCAGCTTCAGCCCTCAACCAAACCGTCTCTCAGTGAAAAATCCTTAGCCTCTCGGTCACTAACTTCTCGGGCTCCAAGGTCTCGGGCACCAGCCTCTGAGCATCAGTTATCCCAATCCCTTAATGGCTGTCCCGTTTCAGCAGTTCAGGTTCCTCAGTCAGCACTATCGGAGCAGCCAGTGACTAAGCCAGTGACTAAGATTGTTGCCCTTACCGCCAACGCTTTTGATGGCCAGCGGCAGGAGATCTTATCGTCAGGATATGATGATTTTGTCAACAAGCCTATTAATCGCAACGCACTGCTCGATCTGATCGGTCGCCATTTAAACTTGCAATTTGTCTATGGTGATGTCGAAGCTGTCTCCGCTTCGATGCAGGCTAATCTACTCAGTCAGGGGGTTACCGCTATGCCTGTCCCGTGGCTTAAGCAATTGCACCAAGCCTCTTTGCAGGGGGATGACGGTGCTGTACTCAGTCTGGTGCGACAGATTTCTTTGGATGAACCAGCCCACTCGGTGATGATCTCGGCCCTGACTCAATGGGCTGAGAGCTATAAATTTGAAAATATTTTAATACTGACAGAAGAAGCACTGCCCAAGTTGGCATCGCTGGAGGGAGGGGCTGACGGCAAGCCGTAAAGGTTTAGTAGAAGGGGTGCCGCCTATATGAGCTATTGGATAGATAGTTGCGCTTATGTAGAGATCTGGGGGCTGATGGTTGTTTTTGCGATGACAGCCATCCCAGCCTAGAAGGCTACTCTTGAAGCCTCTGTCCTTGATAGACCGTTGGAATTGCCAGTATCATCAACATCGCCAAATTTGCAGCCCAGAACAATACAACACCAATAAAGCCCAATAACGCCAAACCGGACAGTGATAAGTGTGTAAAGCCATCCAGTAATTGCCACAACCGGAAAGCAGTGTAGAAAAAGCCGATGGGCACAACAACACTAGGCACTAACCACTGACTAAACACCTGCTCAGAGATGAGTTGCGCGGCGACGACTAGCAGGTAACTGCCCCAGACTATTGATGAGTCAGGTTGTTCCCAAGCCTGCACAAGCAAGAGAACTGGTAATAAAACTCCAAAAATTAAGGCTAACTTGACCCAAAAACGCAGGAACTGCCACTGTTGCTCACTGAATCCAATTTCTGCTGTGAAGGGCAAACGTTGAGCTTTAATAGCAAAACCATAGCCAGCGGTTAGGCTGGCTGTAACTAGAATAAAGAGGGTAATGATCAATCCGTTATTAACTGCCATAACGCTCTCCCAGCCAACTCGCGGCGTGACCTCTTCAAGTGCTTGAGCTTGTTTCCTAGTTTACTATCACCTAAGAGCAGAGATCTTTGGCCTGGCGGTAGGCGATCGCCCCTTTTTTGTAGCGCTGGCCAGATTGCTTAATGCACCGAGTATCGCTGGGATGCTCAGCACACAAGCAATCTGGCTCGCCGTAGCGTACAAAGCTTTGTGGCTACGGTTATATGACCGCAAGGATTCTGCACTAGACCTGAAGTGCTGAATCAATAGCAATCTAACCGCTGAATAATGTCAGTGCGCTCATCCTCATCGGCAATCATTTCAGCAATCTGCACAGCCTGTGTCAATTGCTCCAGAGCCGCATAGCGTCTCGAAATAGCGCTAAAAGTACTGGCTCGATCCCATTCATCCATAAACCGAACATCTGGCCCTTCAATCGTTTGGGCAACAGCAAGGGTCTGCGACAGTAGGTCAGTGGCTAGCGTTACGTTCCCCATGCCGATGGCGTGATCAGTTAAATCCGTGAGCAGGCGTGCCTGTCCTTCAGGTCTGGGCATGATGTCGATTACCGACCGCACCCGTTCAGTTTCACCCCGCGCCAGTAACCGGATGGCCAACTCATCCATGCCAACACCGCGAAAGATGGGCTCAAGATCACGGGTAAATGCAATGGCTAAGTCAATCTGATTTGCCCCAATGAAGTCGCTAATGCTCTGTCGGATAAAACCGTCAGCGAAAACGTATTCTAAATCCTGGATCCTGGCGAGTAGCTGCGCTTGCCAAGCCGCGGCCCGATCGCTTTGCCCGTCGAGACTGTACTGAATCACATATTGTGTTGCCAGGGCTATCCAGATATCTTGATTGCGTTTAACATCCGCCATCCAGGCGTCGTCATTACGTTCTACGTTTTCAAACGTTTTTAAGACTTCATCGGCCTGATCGAGCAGTGTTAAGGCTCTATCGGGCTGGCCAGCTTGAGACACTGCCTTGGCCACTGCAATTAACGCACTGGCTTGACAAGCTTCTCCACCGCAGGACTCCATCGTTTGGATAATCTGTAGCGCCCGATCATAGTCGCCGACTTGAGTGTAGCCGATGGCAACATGTTGTAGCGCTGAATTGCGGTAAGCGCCTTGACCTTCGTCAGGGGGAATCATCTCAGCGATTTGCAGGGCAACATCACGGCTACCCAATTGCAGGGTATGTTCAGTTGCCGCTACCCAAAATGACACAGGACGGGTCACTGCTTCTAACTGCGGACTGTTCACTAACGCTAAAATCAACTCAGTTTGATTGTTAGCAGCAAAATCTCTAATCCAGTCCTCAAAGGACTGTTCCGGGTAGGTATGAAAGGGAAGCGTGCTTAAAGCAGCGATCGCGCGATTAAGCAATTCCGCTGCTCTTTCTGGTTGATTGTGTTGATCATAAATCGCGGCTAGGGCGGCGAAGGTATCGGCTTGAATTCTGATATCCTCGATTTGATCAACAAGGACTACGGCCTCTTCCGTGGGGGTAGCTTGAGCGTAGCTTAAGGCGACCTGAGCTAGGGTGGCATCAGAGTTGCTGGCTTGAGCAGCTAGCACTGCCTGCTGAAATAGGATTTCTGCTTGTTCAAGCTGATCAGCTTGGGCATAAGCCCCTGCAACGGATGCCAAAGTTCTAGCTTTGCTTGGTGCCACCTCGATGCTTTCTGCAAGTTGAGTTGCCGTGTCGAGCTGACCGGCTTGAGCGTAGGCCACAGCCATAGGGCTCCAAATCTGAGCCTGGTAGGACTCATCCCCTTGCGTGCCCGTTTCAGCGGCCTGTTGGGCCTGAGTCAAAACTGCGATCGCCTGTTCGGTTTCGCCCAACGCCAGATACCCCTCAGCAATGGGCACAGCCATAATCGCAAATCCGCCACCCTCAGCAAAACCAACGGTTTGCCAAGCCTGATCAAAAAGCCGTTGCGCGGGTTCAGGTTGGCCCAATTGCAAATAAGTATTGGCTAGGTGCACAAAGATATCGGTTTTGGTTGAGAGAACGGAATAGTCATCACCCCCCAGGGGTTGGGTAATGGCTTCAATCTTAGGCAAAAGCGCCAGTGGGATGTTGGATTGCCCCGTGGCCAGAGAATAGTTGAGCACCTGCTCAAAGATGCTGGGTTGTGACCCTTCTGTGCCAGCAGTTGCACGGATGAGTCGAGCTCTCAGGCGTGGTTCGGTGGTAACCTCTGCGATCGCAATCGTTCGCTCCAGCGCATATACGGCCTGTGCCATGTCGCCTGCTTGAGCATAGTGCCAACTCCGATGCAGCAGGGTATTGGTGACGAACCGTTCAACAATCTGCGATCGCCCCTCCCAGTAACACTGGGCATCAGCCTCATCAACTTGGCTTTGGGCTGCTGCAGGCGCTGTTATCACTGGCAAGGGAATACCCAGTAAACATCCGGCGACAAGGGCACTCATCAAGGCTTTGGGAGGATGGAGGCGGATCATGCGATTCTCTAAAATTAACGGAGCATTGACATTTAAGTAATTGCTTATCTATACTGAATTCAATTAAGCATTTGCTTAAGCAATAAAATCCAGTTGAAGCCTCAAATTTGGCATGGGTAGGTTACCTGCTAATACAGATGTGTTTGCGGCGATTTCGGATCCCACCCGGCGATCGCTGCTTGATCAACTCCGACAAGGAGAACAACCCGTCAAGCAATTGGCTGCCCCGTTTGACATGTCAGTACCTGCTATTTCCCAGCATCTGAGTGTGCTGTGTGAAGTGGGGTTGGTGACACAGCGGCGTGTTGGGCGACAGCGGTTTTATCGGTTGAACCCAGAGCCACTGAAGCAAGTTTCTGATTGGGTCGCTTATTACGAGCACTTCTGGCAAGACAAACTGGCAAGTCTAGGGGATTATTTGGAGGAAGAGTCATGATGTCCAAATTGGTGTGCAACGCGAGGTATCCCCATCCACCAGAGCGAGTTTGGCAGGCGCTGACCCACCCTAAAGCCCTGGCCACATGGATGATGGACAATAACTTTGAACCCTCTGTGGGGCATCGTTTTCAGTTTAAGGAAACCTCACTACCAGGTTTGAATACGGTGATTGATTGCGAAGTCATTGCCCTGGAGCCGCCCAGGCGACTTGTCTACACTTGGCAAACGGAAGGGATGCCCACCCCTTCGTTAGTCACCTGGACGCTCACCCCCATTGAGGATGGTACCCAATTACAGATGCACCACAGTGGGTTAACCCAAGCAGCCATCCCATTGCAACCCACATCACCGTTACCTCAAGAATGGCATGGGTCACCGGAAAAACAGGTGTGGCATCAACCCCAGGCACGCCTAGCTATCCCTCCCCATAGTCTTCAGTCTCAACCCGAGACGGCTGGTTCGGTAGAACCCCATGCGCTATTACAAATGACCTTTGAACACGAATGGAATCACCGACTCAATGAGCTGCTACCAAAGGTATTGGATCAGCTTGTAGCTGTGTAAGTGAACGTCCCTGTCTCCTCTGGAGACGCGACGCGTTTCATGTCGCTCGCGAAACAGCTCTGATCAGGGGACGCTGACTGCTTTGAACTGAACCGCATCCCATTCACGATAGAGCTGGATGGGGTTGATATCTATTGCCGTTTACCGGGAAATTCATCTGAATTTTCCACAGTGGAGGCTGCATGCCTATGTCTGCCAACATTCCCCAAGTACCCTATCAGTTGCCAGGGCAACCCGAAATCCAGGGTTTGAATCTTTACGATCGACTGCTGCAAGAACGCCTGATTTTTCTCAATCGACCCGTTGATAGCGCGATCGCGAACCAAACGATAGCCGCAATGCTCTACTTAGATGCCGAAGCAAGCGATCGCGATATTCGGCTATACATCAACTGTCAGGGGGTGGCAGGTCGAGAAGCACTCACCGCAGGGCTAGCCATTTACGACACCATACAGTGCTTAAACAACGATGTGATCACGGTTTGTACCGGCGTTGCCAGTGGGGTATCCACTTTTCTCTTAACGGTGGGTGCCCCCGGCAAACGTTTCGCCCTGCCCAATGCTCGTATGACCTTAAGCCAACCCATGCATGTGATTGCTGAAAGCTCGGTATCAGCGATTGATATTGAGGCTAAAGAACTCTTGCAGCTCAGGCAAATACTCGCAGCAACTGTAGTGCAGAAAACTGGACACACGGCCGCCAAGATTCTGGCGGATACGGAACGAG
This sequence comes from Cyanobacteria bacterium P01_A01_bin.123, assembly GCA_039815185.1. GTDB lineage: Bacteria > Cyanobacteriota > Cyanobacteriia > Phormidesmidales > Phormidesmidaceae > JBCBZT01. The sequence goes on from JBCBZT010000025.1 coordinate 10,624, forward strand.
ATTTCTATTTATCGGCGCAAGCTGCGCTGGACTATGGCCTGATTGACCAAATTGTTTCACAGGAATAACGCATGATGGCTCAGCAAACTTTTCACCCAACTGAGAAAGCACCTTGGCAAGCTTTAACTCAGTTTCCAGGTACCCAAATCTTACCATTAGCAGAACCAGTCCCCCAAGGCTCTATTCATCGCTTACAAATGGCGAAGGGAACTGTTATTCCAGCCCATACACACCCCTGTGATGAGTATGTCTATGTGTTGAGTGGAACTGTCGAAACCGGAGGACATCAGTGTGAAGCCGATACATTTTGGCATACGCCTGCTGGCGTGAAACAAGGCCCTCACGAAGCGATGACTGATGTTGAGTTACTAACCATTCGCTTGGGAGTAATAGGGAATTTTGAAGATTCCCCAAGGAGAACATAACTATCAAGCCCTGGGTCGATTCTGATTTTTACATTGCGATAAGCACACTGCTGGAGCATTTATAAAAATAGGTCGATGTTTTTATTAAAAGCTTAATGTAGGCATATTTATGAGTTGGAGTTTCTATGCTGAAGTTTTACTACAATCCAATTTCTGTTAATGCTCGCCGAGTCTGGGTTGCCCTTTTAGAGAAGCAAATTCCCTTTGAGTTAATTTTAGTCAATTTAGATGGGGATCAGTTTCATGACAGTTTCACAGCCATCAATCCACTCCAGCGAATTCCTGTAGTCGTCGATAACGGATTCCGAATTGTGGAATCATTGGCAATTCTAGACTACCTAGAGGCAAACCATCCAACGCCTTCACTTATTCCTAGCAATCCTGAAGCGATCGCGTTGGTACGCATGATTGAAACCATCACGGTTGTTGATCTCCAACCCCTGACAATTTATTTAAGTCGGCAACTCGTTGGATTAGATATTAATCCTCAGAAACTTGAAGCTGCTCAACAACGAGTCACTATCATTTTGCAGTTCTTTGAAAAATTACTTGGGGAGAAAACTTATTTCATCGGAGAAGAATTTACCCTTGCAGACATTGTGGCTGGAACCCTATTGCCATCGTTGCCTCTAGAAAATTACCCGCACTTGAGCGCTTGGGCAGAACGGCTCAAGCAACGAGAGAGTTGGCAAAAAACTGAGGCATCTCCCGCAACAATTCAAGCAGCAGTTCCCTATATCCGAGAAATTTTAGAACGCCGATCATAAAGCATTTAACGGAGATAATCACGATGAATATTCTCGTCATTGGGGGCACTAACTTTATTGGCCCCTATGTCATCCGTCAGCTCTCTGAGCAAGGACACCAGGTCACCGTTTTCCATCGCGGGCAAACCCAGGCAGATTTACCGGCCAGCGTGCAGCATCTATATGGCGATCGCGCTCAACTGCACCACCATCGTGACGCCTTTTATAAACTGGCCCCTGAAGTCGTGTTGGATATGATTGCCTACACCCAAGCCGAAGCCGAGGCTGTGGTTGAGTTATTCAAAGGGCACGCCCGAAGAACCGTCGTCATTAGCAGTCAGGATGTCTACCGAGCCCGAGATATTGTTTGGCAAGTCGAAACTGGCGTGCTTGACCCGGTGCCGTTGACGGAAGATTCGCCGCTGCGATCGCAGCTTTATCCCTATCGCGACTTACCTGAAGTGCGCGGCAGCATGCCTGCCGACTACGAGAAAATTTTGGTTGAACAGACCTACCAAAGTGAGCCCGATTTACCCACTACCGTATTGCGCCTACCCATGGTTTACGGCCCTGGTGACTACCGACGGCGTCCACAGGCTTACCTCAAACGGATGGCTGATCACCGCCCTGCCATTGTGTTAGAAACGAGCTTGGCTCACTGGCACGGGAGCTATGGCTATATCAACAACGTTGCCGACGCGATCGCCCTAGCAGTCATCGATCAACGCGCCGCTGGACGCGTCTACAATATTGCTGAACCTGACAGTCTCTCAGAAGCAGACTTGATCAGGGCCATCGGTGAACAAGTTGGCTGGACGGGAAAAGTCGTTGGCGTACCCGCATCACAGATGCCAGAGTCTTGGGAAATGAAGGTAAATGCGGCGCAGCACTGGACCACAGACTCAACACGTATTCGCCAAGAACTGGGATTTGCCGAAAAAATTAGCCGTACAGAAGCCCTACGACGCACCATTGCTTGGGAACAAACAGCCACCCAGGCTGGTGTTGTTCATAATCGAACCCTGTTGAACTACGCTGATGAAGACAAACTGCTGACATCTCTATGGCAGTCACCCACAAAATAAAGCTTGAGGATAAGCCTACTTCATCAACTCAGCCTCTTTTCTAATGACAGGAAACGATTGATGCACTAGCGGTTGATTTAAAAACGGGCAAAGTTTTGACCACCCTTCCCCTGCACAAATGTCTAGTACGAGTAAATCATCCGATCGCGCCTTGAAATAATCTAAAACATTGTGGTGGTGTAAATCATAAACATAGGAAGCACGAGCATGATTAAACTCGTAGCATCCGTATACGATTGCCCGCAAGATTCGTAGAATTTCCCCGTGTATTTGAAGCTTTGTTTTAGCATTGAGGGTTCCTAGCGATCGCTGGCATAGCTGAGCCGAATGTGCTTCTGGAAAGGATGGATAATCGCGCCAGTGAACCTCTAGCGATCGCAGCCAGTCCGCTTTGTTACGCACCGTCAAAATAAATTTGCTGCCTGGGAACAAACGATCAAGCTGAGCATAAAAGGCTGAAACAGTAATATCAGTCAACCCATCATACTGTTCAAGCAACGGAAACTGGCAGTGACCTTCTATTAGCGTTTCCAGGGTGCCAACATCTTCTGGATAATGAATAACCTTAAAACCCAGGTCATTTAAGGCTTGAGTTAGACTTTTAGTCCCTGTCCGGCTCAATCCAATACCAAAAACCTTTGGCTTCATAATTAAGCGTCAACTATTTCCCATGCAAATTAGTAAGCAATTAGTAACCGTTAAAAGTGTCCCTGAATTAAGGCGTGTGTCCAAGATTCTCCTAGCCAACGCTGTAGAACTTTACGGTTGTCAAAGGCAGATCGATTGATGGAGACTAACCAATCCGATCGTAAATAGTACTTCCAACGACACCTCGCAACAAATTCATAAATTCCAGGGTACTCATCTACTAAAGAGCGAATCAAGTGTTTTAGAAAAGGCTGATCATAGGTTGGTGGGTAGGGCCAAGTATGATGTAGAAAATATGGCAGGGAAGATTCCTTTAAAGGTTCATATTTTACCCAATAGTTATAGTTTTGATCTAGCACATCATAAGATAAGCCCATTTTGATGACTGCAACCGATAAACTCACCTGCTCGCGAAAGTAAGGATTATCCTGCATGACATTAGACCGGTCAATCTGATGAAAGCAATTTAACCATTCTTGATATAAATCTTGAGCTAAGTCTGCATTAACTGCGACAAACCCTGAATTAAAATAAGGAGGCTGTAGTTCATTTGAAAATAAAGTTTTCATGGTGTTTTGTGGCGATGATAACCCAAAAATCTGATAAACTTTTTCCCAATTTCTACCAGTCGCTCGAAAAGTTGGTGCAGCATTAAATTGGTTGCGAAACCTGGGTTCATGCCCAAACTCTTGAAGACATAATAAATCTGAATCCAGAAAAACAAGCTTGTCCATTTGGGTCGGAATTTGTAGACAGTAAATCTTATTCGTTAGCTGATCGCCTTTCTTCTGAATGATTATCGGGTTTTCGATATATTCGACACGAACCCCCATCTTCTGTAGTATCTTGAGCGTTTTAACACTCGGCTTTCCCCAAGTCTTTTCAGGCAAAGGAATAGCAGCAATCAACTCGTAAGTACACTTCAAGAACCGTTTGAGGGACGCTGCCAGCAATAAGGCCATGCCTTCTAACGCGTGTTGTTGACATACAAAAACAAAAGCATAGCTTTGATCTACGCTAGCTTGGATATGCTTGCTCATCAAATCACCTATAATTGCTTAAGATCTACTTGCTTAACTTCGGTTCAGGGTAAAAATCTGTACGTCGATTTAAGTGTGGAAAAGGCGTATCAGGAATGGGAATCTCCAAAAAGGGACATAACTTTTCCCAGCCATCGCCTTCTGTAATGCTCATTTCCAATAAATCATTTGGGCGATCCTTAAAGTATCGCCTGACATCTTCGTGGTACCGATGATAGGCAATAACAAACTTCTCACGATCGAAGGTGACGCTTTCATACATCAACATGCGACGTAAGATAGCAATGTCTACATCAGTTGCTGGATACTTGGTATAAATAAATTCGGCAGAAGCCAGCCAAGACTCGAGATCGCGCGTACATAGAACGAATTTAGAATTGGGGTATTTATAATCCAAATATTTGTAATAGATAACACATCCAGCATCAGAAGCGGCATCCAGATCAACCAGATGTTCAAAACGAGGATTGTGTTTGACTCGTTTATACCCGAGTAGCTTAATAGCCTTACAAAACGTTTTGGTACCTGTTCGGGGAAGTCCAATATCCCAAACTTTGTGTCGAACCTGATCTTGTTGCATTAGATGCGCTTGTTCCGCTACCAAACCCATAAATTCCTCACTCAATATCAGCAGAGATGCTATCTAAGCCTCTAAGTACAGTCTGGCTCTACACTGAATCTGCCTGATCTGATAATCATCAGGCAACACCGTGCATACTGTGCCCAAACAAAAGTGATTGGTAACGCAATGCCTATAATGAGCGGCTAGTACTCTGAGGCGGAAGTTAGCCAACTATTCAAGTTCGCTACGACTTGGCGCAGCAGCAGCCAGAATCTCAGAACGGTAGGGTTATTTCTGCCCTAGAGTACTAGTGACTCTGATTTTCACCATATGTCTGCCCCAATATTCCTCAGCGACAACTTTTTTTCGGCAAATATACTGAAAATCTCAAGTAAAAGTGCTGAACTAGTGAATTTACTAGCTCGAGAAATTAATAAAAGATTAAACGGCCCCTTTTCGGGTTACGCATCATTTAACAAAAGTTAACGATATCCTGCCAACCTTTTACCGCTGTCCCAAAGCGAGTTGTTGTACCTCAATCCACATGCGCCAACACAATCCATCGCCTCGCCGCCAAACCCGCTTCTTTCAACTTCTGGCAAGTACACCTCGATTATTGAACTTAGTTTGGCAGGCAGCACCCATCTGGTTATTGATGACCGTAGGGTTGACCCTGTTTGCATCTTTGATACCTGTTGTGTGGCTATATCTAAATAAGCTCATTATTGACTGGATTACAACTTCAATAAATACGGAACAAATCGATTGGAAAATTCTAATTTTGTTGATAGGACTTAGATTTATTGTAGCTTCATCGCGAGACGCGCTCAATGAATTACGGCCTTATGTATCACAGACCCTAAGCGATCGCTTTGGGTTATATGCCAATCAAAAGCTCCTAGAGCAAGCCCTGAAGTTAGATCTGGCACACTTTGAATCTTCACAGTTCCAAGAAGCGTTAAGTCGGGCTCAGCAAAGTGGCAGCACCTATCCAGTTAGAGCACTAGGAAATCTCACAACTATCCTAGGTCAGGGCATTAACTTACTTGGAGTATTGGCTTTATTAGTAAGTTTCAACCCAGCAATTATTTTACTACTCCTGCTCACGTCTTTACCCACCCTGCGAGTCGGGGTTAGCTTTTCTAATAAAAAATTTGCCCTAACTCGAAAGAGAACCTTAAGCAGTCGCCTTGCTGCCTATTTTCAAAGATTGATCACTCACCAAGATTTTGCCAAGGAAGTTCGGCTATTTAATCTCGGCAGTTATCTGATTCAAGAATGGCAGCAAATTAACACGCTTCATAACCAAGAGGTCAGGCAGCTATCATTTCGCCGCTCAAGAGCCAGGTTTTTAGTCAGCCTGTTGCCTAGTATTGGATTTTATGGTGCCTATATATGGGTCATCTATCAAGCCATCAATGGCGACATTACCTTAGGTGACTTGATTATGTACTCGGGTGCTTTCTCACAAGCTCAGAGCTTATTAAATGGTATTACCGAAAATCTGGCCACAACCTACGAGTCTAATTTGTATGTTTCTCAATACTTTGATTTTCTAAAGCTAAAACCACAGATTGTCAACCCACGTAAGCCTGAACCCTTTCCTAATCCGATCCAAAAAGAGATTAGACTGAATCATGTCAAATTTTCCTATCCTGAATCCCAGTATCCAGTTCTAAACGACTTAAGTCTAACGATCTATCCGGGTGAAAGTATTGCCGTTGTAGGTGTTAATGGTGCTGGCAAAACAACCTTAGTGAAACTGCTGACTCGGCTATATGATGCCAGTTCTGGAGAAATTTATATTGATAATATTCCGATTCAAGCATTTGATTTAACTCAACTGCGCCACAACATAGCCGTTCTATTTCAAGATTTTGCAAAATATAAGCTGAGCATTCAAGAAAATATTGGCTTTGGCAATATCGAAACCCTATCAGACCAAGAACGTATCGGCAAAGCCGCATCCGAGGCAGGCGCAGCAGCCTTTATTCAATCGCTCGAAGCAGGATATCAAGCTAAATTAGGCAACTTATTTCCAGGGGGGCAAGAGCTATCGGGTGGACAATGGCAAAAGATTGGTTTGGCCAGGGCTTTTATGAGCCAGGCGCAAATCTTGATCTTAGATGAACCAACTGCTTCAATCGATGCGATCGCTGAGTTTGAGCTGTTTAAGCAGTTTCGCCAGCTGACCCAAGGCCGCACCACAATTTTCATCAGCCACCGCTTCTCCTCGGTTCGCTTAGCCAATCGGATTGTGGTGTTAGATCAAGGGCGGGTGGCTGAAATCGGTAGCCACGAACAGCTCATGACCAACCAAGGCCTTTATGCTCATATGTTCCAATTGCAAGCCGAAGGGTATCAAATGGAGAGTCTTTGAATAGTCTCGGCTTGTGTCGCAAAATGTCGCAAGACGTCTTGACTTCGCAATCGATAGACTAGCTGACTAGTGTCACCTTCACGCTGCAAAAGGCTCTTGTCTACAAGCTGTTTGAGATCGCGCTGTAGGGTTCGACGTGAGGGCTGAGGGCAAAGTGATTCGAATTGTTGGATGGTCAGACTGTCATGTTCTAATACGTAAGCCATAGCCACCTGCTGACGTGGATTTAAGCCATGCTGTTGGGTAATGTTAGCCACCTGCTGGTCAACGATATCTGTTGAAGACAAGGCGCGATCGCCCATGTGGGGTTGCAGGTAGTTCAGCAAGAGGTCTCTAACTTCTTGGTAGAGTTGATTGCGGCGGTTTTCATCGCTCCTCAATGCCACCAGCAGTACCGAATTATAGGCTTGGACACAGACCTCAGCGATGAGTTCACTTTTTTCCACTGACAGTGCTGGATTATGCAGCCGCAACATCCCTGCAAAACGACGCGCATAGCCATAGGTAACGCTGTCGTCAAAATAAGCAAACATCTCTGGAGTCAGAAAATACTGGTTAAAAACGACCCTAGGCCCTGGATCTTCAAAATACTCAGCAAAAATCATGACAAATTGCTGAATCACAACGATCAAGGGCTGCTGCATAAACTCAGGCGTCATCAGCCGCCCATGAATCTCATCAACCCTTTGATGATGACGCTTCTCAAGGGCATGAAAAATAGCAAGTTTGTTGGGGAAAAACCGATAGATTGTGCCAACGGCAGTTTGAGCTTGCCTAGCAATATCGTGGGTTGATGCCGCGTCGTAGCCCATTTCCCAAAATACCTCGGCTGCCGCTTTAAGAATTTGCTCAACCCTTTCCTGGCTACGCTTTTGCTGTGGCTGACGACGAAGTATTGGCTTGTTGGATGACATAAACCCCTTGACAAACTGAAAATTTGTAGTCTAAGTATAGATAAAGGTGAATTTTTTGTCGGGTTTTTCAGTGGCCTACTGAATTTGTTAGGTCGTTGTACACCCTTCCTATGGTTTTTGAGCCCGTTGCGTGTGTCTGTTGACTCATTGCAGTGGGCATACGACTAACGATACCAACCATTTAGCAAGGAGTTTTCGCAATGTCGATGCTTGCTGGTGCGCCGTGGCTATTGGCGCACAAGTCGATGCTGTCTGTAAATCAGCCGTTTAAAGTTTCGCTTTATGAACAAGACTACGTGTTATGGAAGGACCGCAACAACGACATTCATGCCCTACCCAATGTCTGTCCTCACATGGGGGCCATGCTCTCTGAAGGATGGTGCGAAGTCCAGGCTGACGGTTCGAGTAAAGTAGTTTGTCCTTTTCACGCGTTAGAGTTTGACGCTGAAGGGTGTACGGTTTTACCAGGTTCAAATAAGAAAACGAATAAGAAAACGAAATCACAACTCAAACCTTTAGAACTCATTGTTCAAGGCGACTTCGTCTGGTCTTACGGTGACGCAGAGCCTAAGTTACCGATTCCTACCGCCCTCAATCAAATTGCAGCGGACTATGAGTTAGTCGGGGCGACGGCTGATATGTCTGTCGAGACGCAGCTAATGCCAATGCTGCTCAACATGCACGATTATAACCACCAGAACGGCACCCATCGGGACTTGTTTCGCATCGAAGAAGTCCAGTTTGATCAGTTTATTGACCAAGGTCATTATTCAGAAGCCTTCTTTGAAGCGCCAACTGCCTCTCCTACCTGGCGTGAGATTGTCCGAAATCCGGCTGTGTTAACGATGCCCAAGGTTCTGAAGGCCCATTTAGAAAATCATTTCCCCTCCTTAGTTATCTTTCATGGTGAAAGTGCAGTAGGTACCATCGCCCAATGCCATCTATTTGTGCCGGAGTCATTTGAGCGGACTCGAACCTATATTCTTTTATTTGCAAAGCCGAAATCGCCAGTCTTTCGGCTGATGAAAAGCGTGTTTTTGAACTTGAGTAAAACGGTTGTTGAGCAAGATGCCGATATCTTGGCCAAGCTATACCCGGATCAACCCCAAAACATTAAGCTTAACAACGAGGTCGGGATGGACTGGGTGCGTCGTAATTTTGAGAGTTGGCCCACTGTAGTTGAACCCAATCTGTCGCGATAGCATAATTTTCGAGCGTCAAAAAATTGCGTTTAGAGAGTCTATCTAGGCATAACATAGCTGTCCTACAAACCAAAGTTGGCTCAGCAACCCAGGCTGTTAGTTCATTTGAGGCATGGGCAAGATAGGGATATCCGTAAAAAATCACATCCCTGCATCTTGCGGCACTGGGGCTAGCTATGTTGAAAAGACGCCATTTTGTGACCTACAGTTTATTTTTTTTGGGTGGTTGTACCTTTGCCCAAACTGCTGGACGTCAATCAGCTAACCAGGATAACCGCCCTGAGAGATTAAAATTTGCCGTCACTGATATCAATGGCCTAGACCAACTAGAACAAGATTTCGGCGCATTTGGCCAGGCACTATCAGAGCTGTTAGACATTCCGATCGAGCTATATCCGGTCGAAAACTATTCCGCTGCTGCACCAGCTCTATTGGCTAATGAGCTTGACCTGGCTTTTGCTGGGCCATCTGAGTATTTGCTGTTGCGGGCGCGCGCTAACGCGGTTCCGATTATTGGAGTGACTCGCCCTAACTACTACTCAGTAATCATGAGTCGTACTGATAGGGGTATCGAAACCTTAGCGGATCTTAAAGATAAACGTATTGCCATGCGTACAGAAGGCTCTACAGCTGGCCATATTGTGCCTGCGAAGTTGTTACTGGATGCAGGTGTTGATCCCGGTAATTATGAAATTTTAATGCTTGATGAAGCAGGATTTGAAGCATTACGCACTAGTAAAGTTGATGCTTGGGCAGATTCTTACAGCCGATATGTTGAATATGTGCAAGAACCAGGACTAGAAGACACAGAGATTAAGGTACTTGCCAAAAGCGAGAATCTTCCTCCGGACATCTTCGTCGTCAATCCGAGTCTTGGTGACACTTTTATTGCAGAGTTACAATCACAAATTCTCAACCATAAAGAACGTCTATTAACCGCTTTAGTTGCTTCTGAGGCGAATCAAAAGTACACAACATCGCAAATGGTTTTTGCTCAAGATGCGGATTATCAAGAACTCCGCGATATGTACTACGCCATTGGCCAGGGCTCTGCCATTGAGTAACTATCCTCCCAAGCGCTGGAACATGTTGATCTATGGCAAATTTTCCTCCTGCAATCTATAGTTGGCCCTTTAATAGCATTGCTTGGCTATGCCAGTTGCTAGGCATTGATCAAAGCATCGCTAAGAAAATTAAGTCTGGCTATGCCTTAGCTTTGGGAACAGCCGTCTTTGGTACGGGTTGTGGACTACTTGGTAGCTATTACTATGCTAAGCCTGCTCAGATTCAGACGCAGCAAATGCGCCAGCAAAAGCAGCTCTTGAGCGACTTTAACGGTCGCCTTTTAAGTATTCAAACCCATCCCCTGCGGCTGCTTGCGATCGCAGGGGATAGTCGTATTTGGATGGAATATGAAACCAATCAGTTTGGCACGGATCTTCGACAGCTCAATCGTTTACTTGATGAAATTGAACAATTAGCAACCGTATCATCTCAGCCTGACGAAACACTGATAGCGCTAGTCAATCAGTATCGCGATACGCTGCAATCTTATGAAGTGTTTGCCCACAGCCTCTGGGAGAATTTGGATGCCGTTGATGAAAAGCAGATCGCCACAGAGAGACTATCGACAGCCCTGAGCAGTGCGAGTGCCAGTGAACTCTCAACTACGTTTGAGAACCTCTCTGAAGACCTAACGCGATTACAACAAACGGTTGACAAAAACTATGATCAAGCCAGGGCACAGTTAGCCCGGGTTGAATACTTGAGACTGATCATTATCCTGAGTAGCATGGCGGCTTCTATCGGCTTAGCCATTGTCCTTGCAGCAATTACGGGGCGGGCAATCGCAAGCCCAATTGAACAACTGACTCAGGTAGCCCACCGAGTCACTCAAGATAACAACTTTCAGTTACAGGCACCTATCCAGACCCGTGATGAAGTTTCCTTATTAACCAAAGCCCTGAATCAACTGGTGAGTTGGATTGGCCAATACACTAACGAGTTAGAACATGCCCGACACACCTTAGAAGCACGGGTTGAAGCAAGAACCCAGGCTCTGCGGCAATCAGAATCATCCCTACGTCAAAAGGCCAAGGATTTACAGCAGACTTTAGATGAGCTGCAACAGACTCAGCTACAACTGATTCAAAGCGAGAAAATGTCTAGCTTAGGGCAAATGGTGGCTGGCATTGCCCACGAAATTAATAACCCTGTTAACTTCATACATGGCAATCTTGACCATGCTGTCAAATATACCGAAGAAGTAATGCAGTTGCTTGATCTGTACCAACACAGCTATCCGATCGCTCATCCCAAGATTCAAGCGGCTATTGAGGAGATAGATCTTTCCTTCGTACAGCAGGATTTTCCAAAACTCATGCAGTCTATGAAGGATGGCACTACGCGTATTCGTGATATTGTTCAATCCTTACGAACGTTTTCACGCCTGGACGAGGCAGCGATTAAACAAGTCAATCTCCGTGATGGTATTGAGAGTACCGTGACGATTCTAAATAATCGCCTCAAGGCCAAGCCAGATTTCCCAGAGATTCGAGTGGTTCGCGATTATGGCCAGCTTCCCCTAATTGAATGTTACGCTGGCCAGTTGAATCAGGTGTTTATGAACATCCTTAGCAACGCGATTGATGCATTTGAAATAGTACCAACACTAGCAGCTCCTACTATCACAATAACGACCCAAAATTTAGACCCAGATTGGGTCGCCATTCACATTAGTGATAATGGGCCTGGTATTCCTGAAAATGTTTGCAGTCGCCTATTCGAGCCCTTCTTTACGACAAAAGCCGTAGGCAAAGGAACTGGATTAGGACTCTCGATCAGCTACCAAATTGTGACTGAAGGACACAAGGGCTATTTAGGCTGTGAATCAATACCGGGGCAGGGAACCGAATTCATCATCAAGCTCCCCATCAAACTGTGACTTACGCCAAGGCTAAAAGGGCAAACCTGGAATCGGTATCGGAATTGGGATTGCGTCCTCAACGCGATCGCGCACCTCATCCTCAACCCGATCGCTTACCTCATCCACCACCACTTGACCAACCGCATTCAGTGCCGCTTGTAGAAAACCAGGTTGCCCAGTAGCCGCAATATCAAACACACAGCCTTCCATTAGGGCTTCTGCAACCCCCGCATCTTGGCAAAGCTGTACCGCATTGCGAATGGTGTCTGGGGCAACGCCCACTAGGGACGGGAATTGGCTGGGAAAAGCCTGATTAGTAAAGGTTTCCGTAGATTGACCCGGCGCATAATCAAATAGCGATTCGGCCTGGGCAATGCGCCAACTGTCGCCAAACTGTCGGTAGAGTTGCTCAAAGAAGGCATTTTGAACCTGATTCAGCGGAATCGGCACATCAATTACCCGATTGATTAACTGGGTGACGGGTGCATAGGCATCTTGGGAGGGCACGACTTGACCGTTGCGGCCGCGTAAATCATCTTGCCCATTGCCGTTGAAATCGCCCAGTAAGCCAATCAGCGGCCCCGTCTGCGATCGCGACACAGTGGGCGCAATGTTCCAAAAATCGGCCCCACCCGCTTGAATCCCATTGATTGCCACCTGTTCGCCAGTGGGTAGGATTACGGCATAATAGCGATCGCCATAGTGCTGCACTGTACCGCCCCCCGATAAGGTCAACGTGTCGTTTCGCAGCTCAGTCGGCACACCATCGATCCAGAGGGGTGTTATGCCATCGGGGGCATTCTGCGCATACATCGCCACCCGATGATCGCCCACTTTCATCGCCACGGCAGTGTTCAGGGATAGCGGGCGATCCGGCACTTGAGACTGGCGGGCCTGCACTTCAAAGTGACCATCGGTGGATTTGCTCAGCACAAACTCACCCACGGTTTGGAAGCTATAGCGATAGCCATCATAGGTGAGGATGTGCGGGTCACCGTGGCTGCTGCCAGTGGCCGAACCGCTTGGGGCATCTGTGCCAGGATCTGCGGGTTCTTCTTCCTCTTCACAGGGAGAATCTTCAAATCTGGGCCACAGCGTTCCTGCGTCAGGGTAGGCCGTCAGCGCGATGACCGCATGATTAGTCGAGACAGATTCGACCCCAGGGGGAGAACTGCCATCGTCACAACGGCAGGTATCGCCCACGCAATATTGACGATTAAAGCTACCGCTGATGCGCGTGGTGTCCCGTCCCCAGCGAATCCCGCCGTGGCCGTTAGTGACCTCAATAGAAACAATCTCGCCTTCCGGAATATCCAGTTCGTAGAGCCACTGCGCAATGGCGGGCATACGTTTGCCCGTGCCAATGGTTAGGGCTTCAGCATCGCGGCGATCGCTCGTAATCCCTGGCCCTGTGGTGTTCCAGTCAGACAAGCTACTGTTGCGCTCTAGACCCATGGCCCAAGTTTGCAAAAACTCATTGCGATTGGTGATAGACAGCAGCTTTTCAAACCAGTCGCGATCGCGGGTTGCCCCATTCGGATATGGCCCTGTGGCAAAGAATCGATCCAACAATCGCCAGTTATCCCCTGACGACACCTCGTCCAGGTGAGCAAATACCCCCATCGCATCATAAATTCGATCGGATAGCCGCCGCGATCGTGACAGATAGGCATGCCATACGGACTCATCCGAAAAAATCCGTCCCGGACTAGAACTCTCTGCTGACCCCCCGACATAGGCTTCACCAGCCCATTCAGCACTGCCTTCTCCTACCCAAAAAGCCATCTCCAGATGGTTGGCTAGGCCCATGCGTTCTTTTTGGTAGCAGTGATAAATTTCATGGGCTAACATGCTGCGTTGCGATGGGGCATCTAACCCTGTCCAACCATCCCCTAGCGTGACTAAACAGGCATCCCATTGATTAGAAATCCTGGGACCTCCCCCCCTACCTATCGGATCTACCAAGGCAATCCATCGTGACGAATCTACCGGATCTCGCACTACCGATTCGGTATGGGCTCGATGATCTGCTGAGCGTAGAAAAACGGCCTGATAGGCGTCATCCTGGGTGGCGATGACCGGCTTGGTAAAGCGATATCCCGTACGACTTTCAATCCCCGCTTTAATTTCGCTAGCTAAGCGATCGAGTTCAGCATCGGCTGGGGCCGGGTGGGTAAACATCCCCAAGCTAAAGGTGAAGGTTAGCAGGGCCAAAACAAACCCACGAAACCAGCGAGATCGGAGAGATTTTAAGGGATGGAGTTTCATCAGCGATCGGTCCTATTCACACAGCATGGGGCAGAGAAAGCCTGTGACGACCTTCCTCAGCAGCACACGATGCGGATCCGGATGGCAGTGATAAAATGATACCTTTACCCCGATTGCTCAAGCCTCTAACAGAGTTGAGCCGCTTTGCTAGTCGGCAGCGGAACTCTCAACCGTCAGGTATTGTGTCAATTGGCATAGATCCAGGACGCGATCGCGCTCTGAATCTATGGACTGACCCTTGTCTCAAAAGTTGCCATGGAGTTTAGGTAAGCAAACGCCATGAATATTTTGTAGACGGGGGTATTTTCGCAAAAGGGAACGTTTTTGCAGAAAGTTACTTCAATCGAGGGTAGGTGCCGCTTGAAGCAAGCGTGACAGGTGCTTTACCCGTGATTGCCCAGCATAGAATCGGGCAAAATACGGCGCAGTAAACAGTCAGCACTGCGATCAGTTCGGTAGCGGTTACAAAATCGGTAGCGGTTACAAAATCAGATGTCATGGCGATCGCCTCCTAAACAATATGCATCGGAACAAGAGGCGCGTTCCTTCGGGCTTGACTAGGCCTTACTTCCGTCCTTTGATCTGGAAAGGATGAACGTTGTATTTGTATTCAATGTTACTCTTTTTTCTCGGACTGTCAAGGGGGGATCTGAGAGATCTGCTCTTTGTGACAGAATAAGACGCTGAGTCGCGATCCCTACATATTCTCGATCAAAGCAGACATACCTATAACGCTGTGATCTCATAGCAGTGCGTGCTAGCGCAGAAGGATACTCAGCGCTATTTAAAGAATTGATGAATTAACCCAGAAACACGTACGTAATATCCCTAGATTTTTGTGAAGATCTAGCAATGTAGATCAGAACCAGAGATGTAGACAAAATCCAAAAGATTTGTTGGTAAAAGATTCTCGCAAAAATAATGATTTTTGCGATCTGGCTTTAATCAACGGCTAATTTCACACCATCTATTGCATTCCAAAGGGATATCAAGAAATGAGAAAAAGAGCCAACGGTCTTCAGCTTTTAGAATCTCAAAAAATAACTCGTGTTACAACCAATCATATCGTTATTTTAGATCTAGTTATCATTGGCTTAATTATTCTCCTTGCCCTCATAATAAACTCTAGAATGCTGCGCTATGGCGTCCATGGCTTAGGGGATATTCGATGGCATATGACTTGGATACAACATTTCCATGCTCAGTTAGCTGAGGGCATTTTATATCCTAGGTGGTTAGCGGGAACTAATTATGGTTACGGTAGTCCAACCTTCGTTTTTTATCCACCTTTCGCCTACTACATAGGCTCTTTCTTTAAAGCTATCGGCCTTAATATCGAGCAAGCAATAACGGCTGCAATAACACTTGCCATCTCCACTTCAGGACTGGCTTTTTATATGTATGGCAGATCTATTTGGGGTAAAATTCCTGCTCTTTTCGGTGCCATTGCATATATGGCTTCTCCATTGGTATTTATCCTAATTCATGGCGGTGTATTAGCGTTTACGTTTGGATTGACTTGGATACCCTTAGGACTTTATCTGACAGATAAAGCCTCTCGGGAGTCAACAGGCAAAGTGCCATTTTTTCTACTAGTGGTTTGCTGGGGCTTATTTTCATTAGTACACTTACCCAGTTTACTACTCTATACGGTTGCCTGGACAGGCTATGTGCTTTTTCAAGTTAAACCTATAAAATCAACTTTTAAGATCCTCTTGACAGCACCATTGGGATGGTCATTAGCTGCTTTCTATCTGATACCGAATATATTTGAGCAAAAATTTGTTTCGATTGATTACATGCTGGTTGCTCGGGGTGGATTTAAGAATGAGATGTTGAACATCGTAGAGCATATCGGCATGGGGTTTTCGAGTGCCTATGTGCTGCAATTCGTGACGATGATGATACTGGCAGGAATTGCACTTTTGTTTACCCAAAAAAGCACTGCTAACAGTAAAAAGCCTGGTACAGCCTATCGAAAAGACATCTATCAATGGTTAGGAATCTGGATAGTTCTAATTCTGATTATGAGTACTTGGACATGGCCTATCTGGAAACTCAGTGGAACTTTGCAGAAGATAGAAAACACTGGCCGTTTAGCAGGATTAATGTTCTTCATAGAGGCTTCCTTTTTTGCTTTAACATTCAATCGAATTCTGAGTCTTCGATCTCTTAAAAGGAGTTCAATCGTATTAAAATTTGTGTGCGTGGCTTTAGTCTTCAGCTTTATATCTTTTGATTTTTTCAAGGGATATAAAATGTTGCAAGGATATCCAACACTTCATACGCCTGGGAATGGCGTTGTGACGAATGAGCCTTGGGTTAGATCAATTGTTGAAAATCCTTACTCAGATAATCTGATCGATGTCCCAGAATATAGGCCTTTTAGAGATCAGTATGCAGATAACTTACCCGAAAAAGAGTTGCATTCTGCTCAAGGAATACCTGAAACTTATATACCTAATGAAAAAACCTTCTTGCCGACACCGATACCTAATAGCCCTTATGTTTCTCTTATAGAAGGAGATGCAGAGATCACGACAACCTCATGGAATAGTTATAGACGCTCCTTTGAAGTTACGGCAACAGAGAAATCTTCAATTAGTATCCGTACATATTATTACCCTGCTTGGCATCTGACAGTAGATCAGCAGAGTCATGATCTTATGCAAGCAGACGACGGGACATTAGCTTTTGTCGTTGAACCAGGGCAGCATCAGGTTGAGCTATCCTACAGAAAAACACCTGCATACATTGTTGGACTAATTGTTAGCAGTTTATCTATGATTTCCTTGTTTGGCTTAGCCTTAAAACTGAAGAGGAAATAGTTGAACTCACTCTTGTTGCATCGCTATACACTAGTCCCAGCTTCATGATGAGATCTGATAAATATAAAATAGAGGTAAATCCTTATAAAGAGAGTATGGCTTGCCAAAATCTTCAAATTTCTCTCTAAAAGACTCTCTAGGTCGCATTGTAAAATTGCCCACCGATTCATATTTCGCATATATGAAATATCGATTCGTTTCACAATCTGTTTGAATATTTAATCCTCTCTGGCTGACGAAATTATCCGTATATTCATATGTTCTAACATCATCGTATCGACCAGATGGTGAGCAGATTGTCGACTTTTCAGGAATCTCTAGCAGTGCAGCTGCAACATCTTTTGTATTAGGAATTCGAGGATTTCCAGCTCGACCTGTAACGTAGTTATAATGAAATCCAAGATTAACAAATATCGATATAGAGATAAAAAAGCCAAGTGAAACGGATAATGCTTTGCCAGTCTTTTTCGAAAAATCTAAATAAGCAAGGGAAAACGCAGTCAAAAAGATAGGCGCTAAATAAATGAGTAATTTATAAAAAACGGGATTATAAGTATTGTCTAAATTGACGGATGAGTAGGCAAAGAGGAAGACTAACCAAGTTGCTATTAAAATAATCAAAATGCTTCGGTCACCTTTAAATTTTGCTAAACCTAAAATTACTACGATCGAGAGGAAGACAAAAGATAGGCTTACCCTTTCCCAGGAATTGCCCATAATATAGACTTCTGATCCAAGATGAAAGTAACCGCTGGCGATCGCCTGTAGTCGCTGTAAAAGCGTCACTGAGTATGAATCACCATCACTAGATTTCGTAATCAGCAGGAAGATGCGATTAGAATTTGTCCAACCTCGTTCTATTTCCCCAATCCAGTAAGGCAGCATCATTAAAATAGCTGTTATCAGAGAAATCCCTGAAAGTAGTAGAATCTTAATACGCTTCGGATATTTTAGAATGTAGAAAAATAGCCCGATCAAGAAAACTACTGGCATGACGAAGAAGGGCGTGAAATGCAAATTCATCAGCATCACTAGACTTAGCCCATAGGCAATCCAAGAGAGTATTTCAATTTTCTTTGTCGAGGGATTGCGTAAGGCTTTAAATTGATATGAATAGAGCAGGGTAAACCACAGAAGGAAAAATGGAATGGACACTGGATTACCTGCTAAGCTATCCCCAGTGCTCATAACAATATTTCTAAATAAGCAAGCATACCAGAGCATAGACAATGAAGCTATGAACAGGCGTTTTTCCTGATTAATGCCACTAATTGCTTGATAAATAACAATCCCCAATAATGGGATCGACAGAAAAGTAAATATAAAATTCTGAATCGCTTGCGCTGATAAATCAGGCGTGATGACCGTGAAGGGAAATGTAAGGTAATAGTATAAAGGTGGTAGAGAAACATCACCTGTCAATCCTGACCAAGCAATTGGGCCTGGGCCAAGTGACGGGGCAATGCCCTGCCAAATTCCCATCACTCGTTCAGCATCGTTGATCTGATCACCACTAAAGTTTGTAAATCTAAGCACAACAAACATTCGAATGGTGAATCCAAACACTAACGCAAGACCACTGAAGAGAACGCTTACCAAACGCAGCTTCGTTATTTTCATATCGGTACTACTCGTAGAGTGTCTCTCGTCTCAAGCGTAAGATTTTCACCCTATATCTCAAGGGTTATGCACTGCACATTTAGAATTACGCTTTACGTATGAAGATAACAATCTAATTTATCAGTCGCCTTATCTTGACCTTTCCTTTACTGAAATTTTCTAAACCTACATGTGCTCTTCATGAAGTTCACAGTACTATTACTGATTGACCAAACGAGATCTGAAGAGCAGCTCCCGCTTTTAATCTCGTTTGCTAGGGCTTATGGTGAGCATGCCAATGTCGGGCAATATCAACCCGGCGACAAATCCATACCTGCTCGTGGGACTGCACATAATCTAAAAATCTGGCTAGGGCAGCAGTACGTCCTGGTCTGCCCACCAAGCGACAGTGCAGCCCTACACTCAACATCTTAGGCGCGTCTTGGCCCTCGGCATAGAGCGTGTCAAAGGCATCCCGCAAGTAGGCAAAAAACTGATCGCCTGAGTTGAACCCTGCATAGGTGGCAAAGCGCATGTCGTTGGTGTCGAGCGTATAGGGAATGACCAGGTGAGGCTTGCCATAGTCATGAACCCAGTAGGGCAAATCATCGGCGTAGCTGTCAGCATCGTAGAGAAAACCGCCTTCTTCAACCACCAAAAACCGCGTATGGGGGCTAATACGCCCTTGATAAAACCCCAGGGGACGAGTGCCCGCAACTTTCGTGTGAATTTCAACCGCTTTGTGAATGTGTTCGCGTTCGGTCTCTGCACCCGTGTATTGATAGTCGATCCAACGATAGCCGTGGCTGGCAATTTCCCAGTCGGCTTCGGTCATGGCCGCGATCGCGTCTGGATTACGTTCCATGGCCATCGCTACCGCATAAACTGTGACGGGTAACTGCCGCTGGGTAAACAATCGATGCAGCCGCCAAAAGCCAGCTCGGCTGCCATACTCATACATCGACTCCATGTTGAGATTGCGTACGCCCAACAACGGCGAAGTTCCCACACTTTCAGACAAAAACGCTTCTGAGGCGGCATCCCCATGGAGAACGCAGTTTTCGCCCCCTTCTTCGTAGTTGATTACAAACTGCAGAGCAAGGCGGGCGTTATTGGGCCATTTGGGATCGGGTGGGATGCGGCCATAGCCCACCATGTCTCGGGGGTAGGGATATTCGGAGTTCATTGGCAGGGATTGTGTACTTGGAGCGTTTGAGTTACGTAGCCCATCCATAGGAAACTCTCGGATTTAACTGTGGGGAGGCCTACTCTGTAATCGCTGCTGCTTCAGGGTTAGCCAAAAAAGGAAGCGCCTTCTTTTGCATCGTCTTGAAGATGTTGAAAAAGCCATTGGCCCGAGACGGTGTCAGGCTCACGTCAAGCTGGGTTTCTTTGATGAAGTCGGGAGAGAGGGTAACGATTTCCTCTGGAGTAAGCCCGTTAAGGGCGTTGATCAGCATCGCTACTAGCCCTTTTGTAATTTGGGCATCGGATTCGCCGAGATAGGTCACCTTCCCGTCCTCGCAACTGGCAGTGATAAACACTTGGGAAACACAACCGGGAACCTTATTTTCAGCAGTTTTCTCCGTTTCTGGAAACCCTTCTAGTTTTTTGGCAAACCACAGCAACTGCTCATAGCGGCGCTTGGGCTCGGACACGCGCTGAAATCGTTTGACGATTTTCTCGACAGATGCGGGACGGGTAGAAGAGGTCATCGCGATCGCAGACTAGACGACAAGCCCTTTAGGAATAAACGGACCCAGGGTTACTTTCATTGTAAATGGTTGTAAACCGTTGTGACTCTAGCTTGACGGGGTTAAAGCATTGCCAAGCGATCGCGCAGAATTTCTCCCTGTTTTTCCGCTTCGGCAAGGGCATCCCGTGCCCCCTGCACCACTTCCTCTGGGGCTTTATCCACAAATCCCGAATTGCTCAACCGCCCAGAGAGCGACTTGATTTCGCCTTCGACCTTGCCCAAATCTTTTTCAAGCTTGGCTTTGAGGGCATCCACATCCACCACTCCTGTTAGCGGAATCAGCACCTGGACGGTACCAATTACCCCAGCAATCATCTTGACGGGTTCTGCAGGCGGCATTGGTTCAGCGGGTACCAAGGGATCAAGAATAAGAGCGGGCGGTTCGACTTCCTCTGCAACGGGTTCACCTGACAGTGTTGGCTGAGGTGACTGGGACTGCCCCACTACCTGTCGCCACACTCGACTCACCTGGCTCCAGGTTTGCCGTCGTTGGTCAACCCGCCACAGATTTTGACGAATAAACCAGACGCTATAGCCGATTCCCACCAGTTTTAGCAAACCGGGCAAAATCGGCACAGACTCTAGCGTGCTGACCGTTGCTCCCAAAATTCGCCACAGGATTAAGCCAGCAAACAGAATCAAAACCGTTCGGAGGGGTCGTTGGGTCGTGCTGAAGAAATGGTTGAAATAGGCCAGAGGCCGAGCGAGTATTGCCGACAAGGTTTGCCCCACGGATTGAAAGTCCATGGATAGGGGTTGGGCCGAGGGGTCAGGACTAGTGACCACGGTGACCGGCTCGGCAGCAGCGAGGCCTGGAGTTACAACCGGCTGAGTTATGACCGGCTCAGGCGGTGTGGATTCTTCGGCGGTTAAACTAGCTGTGATCGTTAACTCATCTACCTTAGCTAAATTGGTAATGTAGGCTTGAGTCGCTTCTAAAATCTGGCGTTCTTCAGCGCTTTCGCTTTGCAAAATAGTTGCGATCGCAGCGGAAGGTTTAATCCCCGCTTCGGCTCGCAGATTGCGAATCGTGCGAACAGTACCGATCAACAGCGTAAATTGCCGTTCTAGCTCATCTGAAATCAAATCGGCCTGTAAAACTGGGGATGCCTGCACCGCTAAGCAGACTTCGTCTCCTGTTTGGGTCAAGGTATGCCACACTTCCTCAGTGATATGGGGCATAAACGGGTGCAGCAATTTCAAAATGCCTTCTAGCACATAGGCCAGGGTTTGCTGGGCTACCCGCTTTGAGTTCAGATCATCCCCCTGTAGCCGGGATTTCACCAGTTCGATATACCAGTCGCAAAAGTCACCCCAGATAAACTCATAGAGTTCTTTAGCCGCCTCGCCCAAGCCATAACGGTCAAACTGGTCAGCCACAGTTTGTACCACTCGGTTAAAGCGAGACAAAATCCAGCGATCGCAGAGTTCAAGCGTCCCCAAATCTGGGTTACCCAAAGCCTGGGGTGTTTGCCCGCCCAGGTTCATCATCACAAACCGAGATGCGTTCCACAGCTTGTTGGCAAACTTACCGGATGTCTCCACCGACGGGGATTCATCGGTTTTGCGGTCATATTCGATGCGAATGTCTTGCCCTGCCCCGGCGACTTCCCGAATCAGGGTGTAGCGTAGGGCATCGGTGCCGTATTTATTGATTAGCACTAGCGGATCGATGCCGTTGCCCTTAGTCTTCGACATCTTTTGGTTGTTTTCGTCCCGTACTAGGCCGTGAATATACACCGTATCGAAGGGCATGGTTTGGGTGAAATGCCCAGCCATCATCGTCATCCGCGCTACCCAAAAGAAGATGATGTCAAACCCAGTGACCAGTGTGGTAGTGGGATAGTACTTTTGAAAATCGATAGCGGATTCGTCTGGCCATCCCATAGTCGAAAAGGGCCATAACCCTGATGAAAACCAGGTGTCGAGCACATCAGGGTCTTGCTTTAGCTCTACCCACACGCCAAACTTTGCTTCCGCTTTTTCCCGCGCTTCGGTTTCATTCATGGCCACCACAAAGGGGGTATTATCGGCGATTTCGCCATTGGTTTCACTCACCGCGTACCACGCTGGGATTTGATGGCCCCACCAAAGCTGGCGAGAAATACACCAGTCACGCAGGTTAACTAACCAATCGCGATAGACCTTAGTCCAGCGCTCAGGGACAAACTGAGGTGAATTGTGGTTGTCCAGCGCGTCTAAGGCCCGATCTGCCAAAGGGCGAATGCTGACAAACCATTGAGTCGACATCAGCGGTTCGATGGGCACTTTGCCGCGATCACTGTAGGGCACCGTGTGAGTATAGTCTTCGATCTTGACCAAATAGCCATCGTCTCGCAGGCGATCCACCACGGCTTTGCGGGCTTCAAACCGATCCATCCCCACAAACGGTCCCGCATTTTCATTCATGGAGCCGTCTTTATTCATCACATTGATCAGCGGCAGGTTGTGGCGTTTACCCATTTCAAAGTCATTCGGGTCATGGGCTGGGGTGATTTTGACGCAGCCCGTGCCAAAAGTAGCATCCACATAGTCATCCGCTACGATCGGAATTTCCCGCTCCATAATCGGCAACCGCACGGTTTTGCCGACCATGTCTTGATAGCGGTTGTCGTTCGGGTTTACCGCCACGGCTGTATCGCCTAGCATGGTTTCGGGGCGGGTGGTTGCCACTTCTACATGGCCGGAGCCGTCAGTCAGGGGATAGCGAAAATGCCACAGATGTCCCTCAACCTCTTTTTGCTCCACTTCCACATCAGACACAGCAGACAGGCTAGCGGGGCACCAGTTCACCAAGTAGCTACCGCGATAAATCAGCCCTTCGTCGTAGAGCTTATTAAAAGCTATCAGCACTGCCTGGGAAAGCCCCTCATCCATCGTGAAGCGTTCCCGCGTCCAGTCTACAGATACACCCAGCTTGCGCAACTGCCCCACAATCGTGCCGCCCGATTCTGCCTTCCATTCCCAGGCTCGGTTGAGATAGGCATCGCGATCAACATCCGCATCCGCACGGGATTTGCCCTGATCCTTGAGTTCTCGATCCAAAATGGTGCTCACGGCAATGCTGGCGTGATCGGTGCCGGGGAGCCAGAGGGTGTTGCGCCCCTGCATGCGGTGATAGCGCACCAGCACATCAATCAGCGCGTTTTCAAAGGCATGGCCCATGTGCAAACTGCCCGTCACATTCGGTGGCGGAATGACGACGCAGTAGGGATCTCCTGCTTGCGCTGGATCTGCTTTGAAGACTTGGTTTTCTTCCCAGTACTGCTGCCACTTAGACTCGGTCTCAAAGGGATCGTACTGGCTAGAGAGGGTGGGGACAGTCATTGCAGGATAAAAGTATGAACCATTATCCGTCAATCTTAGTGCAGAGGAGAGCCCTTTATAACCATTGCAGCAGCGATTTCCGTTTCGCCTCAGATATCATCTCCAAGCGTAGATGCTTGAACGCTGATATCTCCTTTTATTAGGAAGAAATTTGTTGGTCAATTAACCTCCTATTCAAGAAAAGGTTTAACGCGATCGCATTGTTAGCGATCGCCACTCTCCCTACTGATCCAAACATCAAATGGAACTCAACTTAGCGCCTAAGCAATTGATCGCCGGAAGTTAAAGAACTTGGTTAGAACATTTTTTAAGAAGTCATTCTTGGCAAACTTTTGCTTCGTCAATTGCAAGGCCGCCTTACTGTTAACCTCAGACAGCGTGGGATAGACGTGAATCACTTTAAGGGCATCGATTTTGAGTTTGTAGCTCATCGCCAACACGACTTCGTGAATTAGCTCCCCAGCTGATGGGCCAACAATATGAGCCCCGAGAATTTCCCCATTACTGCGGGTAATGAACTTGGCAAAACCAATGCCAGCCGCTTCGGCTAAGGCGCGATCGACTTCCTTAAACTCATGCTTAAGCACATAGACATCGTCGTAGCGGCGTCGGGCTTCGGCTTCGGTTAGGCCCACTCGCGCCAGTTCAGGCTCCGTAAACGTCGCCCAGGGAATTACTCGGTAGTCAGCCTTTTTAGTGGGGAAGAACAGAGCATTTTGCAGCACTACGGCGGCTTCATACCCAGCGACATGGGTAAACTGATAGCCACCAATCACATCTCCAGCCCCATAGATTTTGGGATTCGTCGACTGGAGTTTTTCATTGACTTTGATACCTTGCTTACCCACTTCAACCCCGGCAGCCTGCAAGTTGAGCGATTCCACATTGGGGACGCGTCCGGCGGAAAGCAAAATTTCGTCTACGATAATCACTTCATTGCCAATGTAGATGTGCTTTTTGCCGTTGATTACCTCTACTTTCTTGGCTCGGCTTTGGTTGAAGATACGAACCCCTTCCGACAGCAGTTGTTCTTCAACAACGCGAGCCGCTTCAGGGTCTTCTTTAGGCATGATGTGGTCACGGCTAGAGATGATTGACACCTCAGACCCTAAGCGGTGGAAAGACTGACCCAGTTCACAACCAATTGGGCCTGCACCGATCACCGCCAGGGAATCAGGCCTTTCTTTCAAAGAGAACACACTGATATTAGTGATGTAACCTGCCGCTTTGAGGCCTTCTACGGGGGGCAAGCTAGGGCGTGATCCAGTCGCCACCACAAAGTTGCGGGCTTTAAGTTGGCGACCATTGACTTCAAAGGTATGACCGTCAATAAACTGCCCCTCTCCGTAAATCACTTCAACTCCCAGAGATTCAAACCGCTCAGTGGAGTCGTGTTCTTGAATCGTGTCGATGACGCGGTGAACGTGGCCTAAAGCTTCGTGCAGGCGAATGTCTGAAATGTCAGCATAGATGCCGAATTTTTCGGAGTGTTTGACGTCGTGGGCAACCCGAGCAGCATGGATTAAAGACTTACTGGGGACACAGCCATAGTGCAAGCAGTCACCGCCGAGACGACCGTCTTTTTCAATCAAAGCAACACGTGCCTTTAGCTGTGCTCCGGCACTGGCGACGACTAACCCAGCCGATCCGCCTCCAATTACGACCAAATCATATTCAACTGCCACGACTTTTCTCCTGAGCATCTACATCATTGGGCTGATGTTTAGAGCTTAAGTAGCGTAACTGAATCTGGGCTGAGAACCGTTGGAGAATTTTAGAATTAAATCCTGCGACCTCCAGATCTATGTTTTTTCCTTAAGCTAAAAACTCAAAGTTTCAAGTCGGATGTGGTTTATAAAGTTGGGAATTTCCAACAAAATTCAGCGGACTTCAGAGATTTGAGACCAAAACCCCCATTTCTTTTTGGATCGGGACAATGTTGAGGACGTCTAGTTGGGCACAATATTTCAAATCTTCAGTGTTGTTAAGCTTCAGTAGGCGCTGGCCATGGCTGGCAGCGTGCATCAATTCGAGCAGTTGCCCCTGCCAATTGAGATAGAGGGCAACGGCGGCAACCAGAGCATCGTTGCCTGCAATCTCTTGGAAGGTCAGCCCAGTAGCGGCGATGATGCCGTGGGCGATCGCGCCTGCACAAACCGTATCTTCTAATGAATAGGTGCCTTCCCAACCCGACCCCACTAGCCAAACAGTATCAGGTTGATGCTGCATGAGGAAATCCACAACGGCCTGTCGAGTTGTGAGGGCAGCGGTAATCACTATGGGTGCATGCTGAATCTTTTCCATGCAGCGAGTGCCGTTTGTCGTGCTCATGAAGAGTCGCCGCCCCTGGGTTCGGTCTGCCGTGTGATCGAGGGGAGAATTGCCCAACTCGCACCCCTCTACCCGGGCACCGCCCCTTTCTCCAGCGCGAATGCGTTTGTCTACAGGCCAATGCTCGCTGGCTTGCAACAGCTTGTCAATGTTGCTGAATACTTGAATAGCCTCAGCTCCCGCATTAAACGCAGCGGCCATGGTCGAGGTTGCCCGCAGGACATCGATCGCGATCGCGCAATCAGACATCTCATCAACGGGTACTTCTTCTGGAGTATGGAAAACAAATAGTTTCACTGGATATGAAAAGCTTAAGGGTTTATTTAGAATTCAGTTTCTCATTTTATTCGGCAAATGTGATGGAATTCTGCTGATCTTCTCAAATTCTACGATTGACAAGAGCCAATACCATAGGCTTTGGCTCCCTGAGCCAGCCAAATTATGCATTAAGGCGACGATGACTTCAGGTTAGTGTCAGCCCTAGATTCATGAAAAATGGGCATGACATAAGCCCCCAGCCCCATGCCTGCAACTAGTCCGCAGGCCGTCATAGCCCAATTATTAATGCCCCAGCCTTCAAATCCCTGTAGGGTTAGTTCAAAAGGATAAAACAAACACAAGATGAATGTGATCACAAAACCCCAAATGCCATATTGCTCAAGCCAATAGCGACTATGCCCTTGGGTTTTGCTATACAGTAAGCGCATTACTGCCAACCCCATCACCGTGCCGTAGCTGCGCATGCAAACCGCCATAGCATAGGGAGGAGAGAGGACAAGGCTCAGGTCAGGCTGAGGACAGACCCGTTGACCCACTGCATAAATGGTGTCTGCCATTTGCTGCAGTAGTGGTAAGGGGGCTGAGGCTAAAAATGGTGCGGCCAAAGGGCCTGATATCAATACAACTAATGTGACATCTGCCAATAGGCTTTTCCAGTTTTGGCTTTTTAGCAAGGTTCTTAGAGGAGAAGCTGGGGTCATAATTTGGGCGTTGATTAAAACTTAAGAGGATGCAGGCATTTTCAAAGGGAGCCCAGCCCATCTCGCGCCACACATAAACCGTTCTTAATCGTAACAGTAACGGGATTTTTCATTCCTACCGTCGTGGCCCAAGGATGGGTTAGGCTTGCTCAGAAGGTAAGGTTACTGCGGTCATCTGTGGACGTTAAATCAATCACTCAATCTAAGCTCATTCAGCTTTTCGTCCGCACTGGGTTGAAATGGCAGCAGGATGGCTGTTTGGACATGGGGGCTTCCCTGGCCTATTATGCGCTGTTTTCCCTATTCCCAGTGTTGTTATTGATCTTGAGTATTGTCGGATCTTTGCTGGGGCCCAATACAAACACCTATGATGAGACTTCGAGGTTTGCCCAAGAACTGCTGCCTCCCACTGCCTTCGTCGTGGTAGACGAAACATTGCTCCAGCTGCATAACAACAGTTTTGGTGCTAGTGTTGTCGGTTTTGCCATACTGTTATTTACGGCCAGCGGCTTTTTTGGAGCCCTTGATCGCTCCTTTGAAAAAATTTGGCGGGCCCACGAGCCGCCGATTGAAGGGCTGAGTATTTGGCAAATTGTGCAAAACTTCTTGCGGCGACGGGTATTTGCTTTTTTGCTGGTGCTTGGCTCGGTGGTGATTATGTTGGTGTCGCTCCTGTCTAAAATCGCGATCGCGGTGATGTTGCGCATCATTGCCAATTTCAGCAGTCGGCTAAACATGGGCGATTTAGAAAGGTTCAACCTGCTCCCATTTCTCCAACTGATTACGTCGTTCTTACTGCTGACATTGGTGCTAATCACCTTGTTTAAGGTGCTACCCCCAACCCGGGTTCGCTGGGGAGACGTATGGCTAGGGGGGCTATTGACGGCAGTGCTGCTGGTCATTTTGCAGCAGCTTATTAGTAATAGTGTGGTCAGTTTAGGGAGTCGATTCAAATCCTACGGCGTCGTGGGTGGTGTCATGGTGCTGATGTTATGGATTTATCTCACCAGTCAAATCTTTTTTCTGGGGGGCGAATTCACCTATGTGTATGCCCGCATGTTTGGTAGCCGTCAGCGAGAAAAATCGCGATCGCCCAATACGCTATTCCCCTCTTGAAGCACTTGAATAAGCGAATCAGCACATAAGTTTTATCGATATCGTGTTGCTTGATAGCGGTATGGTTCAGCCCCCTCTGCCCATAGTATAGGAGGGCCTCATTACCCTAGGATTGGGGAATGGGGCCCTCCAGGCATGCAAAAGAAGAGAGCACGTTTGAGGCTTTTTATACAGCCTCTCGGTGAGTTTCTTATGGGGAGGTTGTCGAAGCTACCTCTGGCGCATTTAAAGGGCGGATGTTGACAATTTTGCCCCCTAGCAATGTAATCGATCGCATGACTTCATTCATACGATGAAAAGGTACCTGAATGGATTGATTATCACTCGTTCGAATCGGTGATTGGTGACTAACGGTTACCTCATTTTGACGTAAGCCAGCTACCTCATAGACAAAAATGCGATTCTCTAGACCAGAGACACCACTTGTTGAATATTGTCCCAACATGATCAATACCTCATCTTGAATCGTGATCTTTTAGTTTGAGTCGTCAACCGCTCAAGCCTGAGTGATACTAGCCACCCGGCCCCCAGTTTTATTAATTTGCTGCAAGGTTTGAGAGAGGGCTTCATAGGTGACCACCAAAACCCGACTGCTACGGCGAATACTGGGATACCCTGGGCGCCGCATACCAGCAATTTCAATGCGATAGAGGTTACCTCGATCCGTGGTCGAGCCAGATCGCCCAA
Source organism: Cyanobacteria bacterium P01_A01_bin.123 (assembly GCA_039815185.1). Taxonomy (GTDB): domain Bacteria; phylum Cyanobacteriota; class Cyanobacteriia; order Phormidesmidales; family Phormidesmidaceae; genus JBCBZT01. The sequence goes on from JBCBZT010000025.1 coordinate 39,444, forward strand.
AGACACGGGTATTAACAGTCCCTTGCTTGGAGGCTTTGTAAGCCCAACCGTTTTGACCTGCCCCCGACGGCGGTACTACTGCAGATACGCTGCCCGACCCCAATTCCGAAGCTAAGCGGGATTCACTGCCCGCAATTTGTGAGCGATCGCTGTTGGCATAGCCCCGGTACAAACTGAACATCCGGGTAAAACCTGCAATCTTCTGACCCACCTGAGTATTAAAACCTCGATAGTAAGGGACTATATTGTCCCCGAAATTATTCTCGTACTCTGCCGTATCAATGTAGGAGTCAATATCGGCATCAAATCCTTGGTTTTGGTATCGATCAAGGTGTTCAATGACTTCCGCTTCATCGTAAGGGGCACGTCCCAATAGATGCTTGAAATTTAACTCAATGACGCGAGTTTGAAAGTTAGGATACAAAAACTTGGTTTTATACAACTCTGATTGGGCCAAGGCACGCACAAAATCCCTAACAGTTAAGGCACCGTTGGTCAGTAAAGACTCTAGTTCAAGCAGGCGCTCTGATTGCATTAAATAATCATTGCCCAAGATTTGCCGATAGACAGCAGAAATGACAGCTTTAGCATCGCTGGAGGACCAGCTTGGGCGCAGCTCTACCGGACTTTGCTCAGTAAAAGGCATTGTCCCTAAACGAGCGGCTGCTGTTGTAATAGCCACAGATGAATCTCCTTATGATCGTGTAACCAAATATCTTTGATGGCCTCAAGTTTATATAGGGGGCCAGGGCCGCTTAGGATGAGGCAATATTGACGATGCGGCTACCGCGCTGGTTAAGGCGCTGTAGGGTAGGTGACAACTGCTCATACGTGACAAGATATTCTTGAACACTCCGGCGAATTTGTGGCGTCCGCCCACTGGCAGCTTGAGAGACGCGAATTCGGTACAGTTGCTCGCGTTGGCCTCCGGTTGTGCCCGACAGTTCTTTACTAAGGCTCGGCGTTCTTACCGGACTGGCCGAATTACGTGCGAGTTCGTTGGTGAGACAACCCTTTTTATTATTGACCTGGGCCCGATCGCTACTGGCATACCCCCGGTATAACTGAAACATTCTGGCAAAGCCAACGGTCTTTTGATTTCTTTGGGTCGCAAATCCTCGGTAGTAAGGCACAATGTGATCGCCAAAGTTTTCTCGATATTCCGCTGAGTCAAAATAGCTGTCAATTTCAGCTTCGTAACCCTGCTGAGTATAAAGATTCACATGCTCGGAAATCTCGGACTCATCGTAGGGAGCCCGTCCGAGTAGATGCTTAAAGTTGAGTTCAATGAAGCGCACTTGAGGAGTGCTGTAAAAGAATTTTTGTTTATACAGCTCAGATAAAGCCAAAGCTCGAACAAAATCTCGTACTCTGATATGGCCTTGTCTGAGTAGAGATTCAGAACTGGTGAGGCGTTCGGATTGCATCACATGGTCATTGCCCAACACCTGGCGATAGGTAGCCCAAATGATAGTTTGGATGTCTGACTCAGTCGAGTTGGCTCGCAATTCGGTGGGCGGCGTTTGGGCGAAAGGTTCAAATCCTAAAAGGCTTGCTGAAGTTGCACTGGTCATATGTATGGGGCTCCTCAGGCGGGCATAAATTATTAAATCGGGGTTATCCACTCAAAGCAGGAGATTAAACTTTGGCCACATCTAGCGCTACAGTTTTTCCGAAGTTAAAACCTCAAATGCTCAAATCGGATGTGGTTGGTTCAGGGGATAGAAGCCAGGAGTCAGAATCCAGGAGTTAAGAGAAACCCGTACTGGATTCTGACTCAGATACTAGAAGCAAACCGTGCTGTAGGGCTATGCCCTATTTGCAGAATAGGCTGACTCCTGGTTTCTGACGGCTGATCTTTAGCTCAAAGCATTGATGGCATAGTCAAGGTAAGAGTTGGCCTCAACAGCTGCATCTCCACTTAAACCGTGGTTAGATTTGATGTACTTGAGGGCCTCTACATACCAGCTGGGAGACAGTTCAAAGGTGCTATTGATTTCTGCAATCCCGGCGATCAGGTAATCATCCATCGGGCCAGTGCCGCCTGCAATTAAGCAGTAGGTCACCATGCGTAGATAGTAGCCAATATCCCGTGCGCATTTAGCTTTGCCTTCGGGAGTTGAGGCATAGTTGTTGCCTTGCATTTGAGTGGTGTAAGGGAACTTTTGGTATACGGCCTGAGCTGCACCATTCACCAAACCATCGGCGTTTTTGCTAAGTGCTTGAGCTGCGGTTAATCCAGCTTGTGCCTGACGAAAACGACCGAAGGCAACCTGAAGTTCAGAACTGCTGAGGAAACGGCCTTGAGAATCGGCAGCGGAGACTGCCTCAGTCATGGGAGTTTTCATGGGGAAGATCTCTCTAAAAGGTTTACAAAAGGAGTAACAACAAGAATTTGGCTTAGCCCACGGCAGCAGCTGCGCGGTCAAAATAGCCAGTGAGTTCTGACATCAAAGAGCTGCAATCACCTTGAGTGATGCCAGCACGATCATTGGCGATCGCGACAGCCGCATCCTTCATCTTGTTGACGCCTTCTGCGACGGAAGCACCAGGAACCCCAAGGGCCACATAGGTCTCCCGCAAACCATTCAGGCAGCGATCATCCATCACACTGCCATCCCCTGTAAAAACGGCATAAGTGACATACCGCAGAATAATTTCCATGTCTCGTAGGCAAGCCGCCATCCGGCGACTGGTATAGGCATTGCCGCCTGGTGCGATCAACTGGGGTTGGTCTGCAAACAAAGTGCGGGCTGCATTGGCCACAATCGTGGATGAGTTGCTTGTAATTCGATTCACCACATCAATGCGCTTATTGCCATCAGCGACAAGCTGATTAAGGGCACTAATCTGATCATCGGTGACATATGCTCCCCGCGCATCGGCTTGGGAAACGACTTTTGTAAAAACGTCAAACATAGAAAACAATCTCCTACTTTGAACACGCAAATGAAAACGTCTTAACGCTGGTTCAACGAGCAGTCTTGGTGATTGCGATGTCTTAAACAGGCTGTGCAACTCATAGTTTCTTGGCCTTGAGAGGGGAGAGCAACCGCCAAACAAAGCGAAACCCGTTGAGTTGGAACATCACGTCTCAACAGCACTCAAACCTTGATAAGGGATGTCTGTAAACAGCAACCCACAAGTTTTGCAAGAGTAAAGCCCTGGCAGTTGAACCGTCAGGGCTCAGGCCTTTCGAACCAGTGACCTGATTTAATCAATTGGGTTGTGCAGATGCTGTGCACAATTTTGTATCTGCACCTTTACAATCGCTCAATCCTTTGTAGATAGGCTTTTTAGAACCTTGAAAGCGTGGTTTGTTATCTTAAGAAACTTTATGCTTCGTTACACCCATCTCATTTGCGGCGTCTCTGACATAGTCAAACAACATGGTTTGTAAGTACCGTTCTGCCCACTCTGTCCCAAATGCCTGTTCCAAAATCCGTCGGGTTTTATCATTTTGCTGTTGTTGTAAACAATATCGACGCTGCCCTGCCAAAATCGATGCCTGACCTTCCTTTGAGTCGATAGAAACTGCACGACTGGCGAGTTGACAATGGATGGATAAATATTCAGTGGCTTGCGTCAAAAATGTAATGCCTTCTGACTCACTGGTAGGACGGACAAATAAACAAAACTCTGAAAAAATATCGCCCCAGGCTGGCAAGGTGCGGGGTTGGGCAAACTGTGCCGTAGGCAGCTTACTTAAGTGTTCACGATAGGGGGCAGGCAGCATGCGATTAGGAGATACCGGAGATAGATCAACAATGGCGGCGCTAATTTGGCCACGACCGGCCACAATATCAACCCCAAAGATCGGCAGCGGAAAATCGGGATTGGGAAACATCACACAGTGAAGAATATCCAGATTGCTGCCGACTTTAGCCAGCTCTAGATGGAGTTTGCGAAACTGAGTTGTTTGATAACAACAGTTTTCGATAGTGAGTCGCTCACCTTCAAGGGTGCCTTCTACATAACCTAGATCTTCAGGTGTCTCGTAGGGATGTAGCACGAGTTGGCTGCGCCAGGTCGTTTCAATGGTGTTGGCCAATTGGCAAATTAAAGGATGTTGCTGGTGACGTAGAGAATTTTGATGCAGTGGGCTGTGACGAACTTGAACCATAACCTTTTAAGGTCCTCGGATATTTTAATCCTCACCTTGCCGTACCCCTGTGCAAACTGTGTGCAGCGATCGCTGTGCAGGTTATGTGCAGCCAGGAGAGGGGGCTGACATTAGCCATATCTGAGTTGGAAACTTGATTAGGAGCGTCAGGCTTATGTCTCTATAGAGAGACTGTGGCTAGATGTCCAGGAGTTTAGCTTGCCATCTCTGTGGCTTTTTGCCACCGCTGCCAAGCTTGATATCGCTTTAAGCGATTGACTAGTCGGAGGGCTAGATCCTTTCCTTGGACTGGCTTGGTGATGTAATCATCAGCTCCTAGAGTAAACGCTTGATCTTGCTTTGCAGGATGGTTGTGGATGCTTAAGAAAATAATGGGTAAATGTTGCCACTGGGGGTTGCTGCGTAACACCTGACACAGCTCAAAGCCGTTAATTCGTGGCATTTCAATGTCAAGTATTAACAAGTCAGGCATCACCTGGGTAAAGAGTGTCCAAAACCTTTGCGGATCAGCAAGGGGAGTAATCTGAAAATTCCAGGGTTGTAAAAGGTGAATCACCTGTTTGAGGTAGTGGGTATCGTCATCAACGATCATAATTTTGCTGTGACGGTAATTGTTGTGAGTGGCGTGGTTAATCACGTCTAAGACCTCCACGGGAACCACCGGATACTCAAGGACGATGGCCCCGCCTCGGCGAATCAAGTCTAAACGGTTGCCAAAGTCTGCTTGGGGAGTGACCACCAATACGGGTAATTGGGGCCAACGCTCGGTCAGCTTGGTAATCAAACCCAACAGCATTTGCAAAATAGGCTCATCCAAGACCGGGTCAGCTTCGCCCGCGACAAGATTGATCAACACCAAGTCAGGCAGATGGGCGATTGGCTCAGTGGATCGAGCAGGAGATGAATCTAGGGCCAGCGCTTGGAATGCGATTTCAATCGAAGCTGCAGTAGAGGTTTCAAATCCTTGTGCTACGGCTAGGGCGATGAGCTGTTGGATATAGGGCACATTATTCACATCTACGATCAGGAGGGTCGATGGCTCAGCAGTATCTTCTCCTGCGGGGACGAGCTGTGGTGGATCATCCAGGGCGTGACCTAATGTGGTAACTAGGGTGTGAAATTGAGAGATTTGGGCCTCAGAAAAGGCTGACTCGGGTTGGAGGAGCTGTTCTATCTGGAGGGCCAAACGATAGCCTTCCATTAAGCCAAAGGTGCCTAAAGTTCCGGCTAGGCTGTGGGTCATTTGCTGGGCTTGGAGGCGTTGTTGTTCGCTGAGTTGCTGTTTCTTGAGCGTTTGAGCAATATGCATTAAGCAATTCCAGCGCTCTAGGCTTTCACCTTTATGGGCGCGCCAGGCTTGGGTCAGGCCTTCTAAATAGCGAGTTTGGCGATCGCGTTCGATTAGCTCAGCCGAGTCGCGATCGCGACAAGAGGCTAATGCCTGAGTCTTAAGACGATATCCCAACCCATGGACGGTTTCGATTAAATCAGTGGCGGCTCCTACGGCCTTGAGTTTACGCCGTAAGCCCCGAATATGGGAGCGAACCGTGGCGCCACTGGGAAATTCTTCTGAAGACCAAACCCGATCAAGCAGCGTATCGACACTAAAAACCTGATGACTGTGGTGTAAAAACAATTCGAGTAAGGCATACTCCTTCGCAGTGAGTGAAACGGGTTGCCCACGATACGTCACCTCACAGCTGACTGGATCGAGACATAATTCCCCCCAGCTCAAAATTAGGGCAGATTCAGTTAGCGTCCGTCGCAGCAGCACTCGAATCCGGGCCAGCAGCTCTGTGATGTCAAACGGTTTGACCACGTAATCATCCGCGCCTGCTTCTAGGCCTTTAATTTTGTCGATTTGTGCGTCTTTGGCCGTGAGCAATAAAATCGGCACGCCATAACCTTCATGTCGCAAGCGTTGACAGAGGTTGATGCCTTCTAGCTGAGGCAACATCCAATCTAAGATAATCAGGTCATAGTCAAAGGTAGAGCTATAGGCCCAACCCGTTTCGCCATCGGCCACCCGATCAACCACGTAATTTTGAGCCGTTAACTGCTGGGTTAGCAGCGTAACTAAAGCTTCATCATCCTCAACCAATAAAACTCTCATTAACTCACCCTACGTTGACCAATTCAGTAATTTGGCGATTTGGCTGGCTAGGGTGAGGGGATTAAAGGGTTTGGTAATCACCCCAGCCACGCCAATCTTCTGAAACAGCCGTTTTTCAGCAGTTCGTGTTTTAGCCGTTAGCAAAATAACTGGAATAGACTGGGTTTTGGCATTGTCATGGAGTGCCTCAAAAGTGGCAATGCCGTCAATTTCAGGCATCATGACATCTAATAAAATGGCGTCTGGCTGGTGTATTTCAGCCTGACGAATGCCATCTCTGCCAGAAGATGCGGTGACAATGTCCCAGTTGGCTTCCATCTTTAAGCTGAGGCTAACCACTTTTTGAATCGACTCTTCATCATCAACAACCAGAATTTGTTTTGATTGCATGGTCTTTACGATGCCTTTGTGGTGGCAAGGGGTAAGGTGAAATAAAAACAACTGCCAATACCCATCTGGCTTTCTGCCCAAATTTGACCGCCGTGTTGTTCGACGATTTTGCGGCAGATGGTCAGCCCAAGCCCAGTGCCACCCTTTTTGCGCGAGTCAGAAGAATCCACCTGCTGAAATCGTTCAAAGACGCTGTTCAGCTTGTCTTGGGGGATGCCTTGACCGTGATCTTGGACGCAGAAGAGGGCCATTGCTGCGGGATCTTGGTGATGGCGCGGGGTGCTATCAGACTTTGGGGATGGCAGAACGGGTTCGGAATTAGGCCGGGCGATGAGGTGAATGACATTACCGGGGGTCGAAAATTTGATCGCGTTACCAATCAAATTGGTCAAGGTTTGGACAATGTAATCTGGATCGGCCCAAATAGAGAAAGTAGATACGGGTTCTGATTGAATTTGAATCGTAATCTCGTGCTCTTGAGCAATCGACTGCATCGCCTCGGCTGCTTGGCCCATTAAGTCAGCGGCGTCACAGGCGTGAGCATCCACGGTGACCTCACCGGACTCTATTCGCTGGAGATCGAGCACATTGTTGACTAGACGCACGAGTCGATCAGTGTTTTCATCAGCGACTTCAAGCATCTGCTGCCCTGCTTCAGACAGTTGGCCCAAACGGCCTGTTGCCATCAGTTTTAGAGAGCCGTGAATCGAGGTGAGCGGAGTCCTTAATTCGTGACTAACAACAGCAATAAATTCATCTTTCATGCGTTCGATTGCTTTGCGATCGCTGATATCAGTCGTGAGGGCGAAGAATCCCTTGATCTTGAGTGAGCCTTTTGAACCCGCTTCAACATGGGGAATGTAAGTCACACTCACCGAACGACATCGCCCATCTTGAAAGGCCAGTTCGCTCTCATAGGTCACTGGATCTCCCACTAGGACAGTTTCAATGTAGGGCTTGATGTGTTGATAGTAGGCAGACCCCAGTACGGTTTTAATGGATGTGCCATAGATGTCCTTTGGGGTTTGCCCGAGCCAATGTTCATAGGCTTCGTTATTAAATCGATAGCGCTGATGACGATCGACATAGGCAATCAGCACTGGCAAATTGTTCGTGATCAGGCGTAATTGCTCCTCACTTTGACGCAGGGCCGCTTCTACTTGCTTACGTTCTTGAATCTCTTGTTGCAAGGTGAGGTTCGTTTGAGTCAACTCAGCTGTCCGTAGCTTGACTCGCTCTTCGAGATATTCCAGCATTTGCCCTTGCGAAAGCGCGATGCTGATTTGATCGGCGAGTTGCTGCATCAGATCTAATTCAAACTCGCTCCATTGCCGAGGACTGCGACATTGGTGGGCGATCAGCAATCCCCAGAGATGCTTACGGATGGGGGCTTTGCCGATAGACATTTCTGGCTTGAGGGGATGTACGATGGGGACAATCAACTTAGATTGAATGCCCCATTGCTCAATAAACTCCACCAAGCAATCGGCTAGTCCTGAATCGGGGGCATGGACATCGGCGATCGCTTGCACTCGTCCTTGGGCATAGAGGGTCTGGTATTCTTCGGGAAAAACTTCTTCGGGGAAGGAAATCCCTAAGATTGCTGGATAAGGAGGCACGACGGCTTCACTGATGGGTTGACCAGTGCCATCGGGCAAAACTTGATAAATCAACACCCGATCGGCTTTGAGGAGACGCTGCACCTCGTTAACCGTGGTTTGCAAGATCTCTTTAAGTTGTAAAGATTGGCGAATTTTGAGTGTGATTTCTGCAAAGAGTTGGGCTTTTTGATGCTGACGATGCATTTGGGCTTCAACACCCTGCTCGTGCAATACCCGCAATAAACGGTCTTGGTCAATCAAGCCAACCAGATGGGCATGGTCATCCACGATGGGGAGGTGGCTAATCTGGTGATGATCAAAGAGCTCTAGCAGGGGAGCAACTGCCTTCAGCGCCAACGGTGACACAGTAATCACGGGACGGGTCACAACCTCAGCCAAGCGCATGTGAGACCATTTGGGGGTTTGGGCCATCGCTTGAATGAGATTGCGTCGTGTGGCAATGCCAATCACCTTACGACGATGCAACGCTAAAAAGCAGTTTTTCTCTGGATGAGATGCCATCCGAGCTAAAACCTTTGGCAACCCAGTTTGGCTGGAGGCAGTTAGTGGATTGGGATCCACAATCGCGCTCCAGAAGGAAAGTTCGCACGCCCCTTGATTCAATGACATTCGTGATGGACTCCTGATTGGAATCGCTATCCCCTTAATTTATGAGGCCCTAGACAAAATCTTTGAGGAATTGTTTTTAATCTTTAAGTTTTAGGCCGCTAAAGGTAAAGAAATATAAATAAATATTTTACTTTCTTAAGCCATGAGGTTAGGTGCTTAAGAGAAATGGCTGCAAGTCTTTCGGTGGTCATTGCGCTGATCTCTATGAGTCTGTCGAGTTTGCTTGACTAGGTGCAGAACATTGAGCCAATTTTCGGAATTGAGATTGTGGACGAGTATCTATGCGTAGAAAAATACTCCACTCCATCAGTCCAATCTGGCGGCCTAGTCTGGCAGTCCAGTCAATCTAGCTTTGAGGGGACATTTGCGATGAAGATTCAAGGACTTGAAGACATCACCAATCATGAACTCTCCATGGAGATTCAGAATGGCGGCAAGTTCGTTATCTTTCAGTACTGCATTTCTGTGGTGCTTTTGACGTTTAAGCGATCTTCCGACATTTATTTCATCCGCGCTGATGAAAGCCCTGGTAAACAGGCGCTACCGTTTACCTTGATCTCTATATTTCTAGGCTGGTGGGGTATCCCTTGGGGGCCGATTTACACGATTCAATCGCTGCATACCAACTTCACTGGCGGCAAAGATGTCACTCAACCTGTGTTGTCTGCCCTGGCTAATCCCAATCCTGGGGGGCAAAGCTAAACAGTTTTATATTACTTAATTACAGGATCTGATTTTTTCTAGCAGACAGCTTACACTCTTCTCGATATTGTTAGTCTTGATCGAGGAGAGTGCTATGTTGGGGTTCTTGCTAGCCGTTTGTCTGGCCTTACTACACCTGTTTGTTGGAAAGTTGAGCGGCTTTAAGTATGTTTCCCATCGCCGCTGGATCTCTTTAGCAGGTGGCGTTTCCATTGCTTACATTTTTCTTGATGTTTTTCCAGAATTGGCCCACGCCCAAGAAGAGATAGAGCACTCAGAAATCTCGATCTTGGCCTATCTAGAACAGCATGTGTATTTATTGGCGCTGCTGGGATTAGTGCTGTTTTATGGCTTAGATAAATTAGCGCTGCGATCGCGAACTCACAATCAAAAAATGAGCCAAGTAGATGCCACTGGTGTGGGCGTTTTCTGGGTTCATATTGCGGCCTTTGCCATCTATAACGCCATTTTGGGCTATCTGTTCCGAGAATCAGCAGATCATGGACTTGTCGCTTGCCTGCTGTTATTTATCACGCTAGGGCTACATTTCTTAGTCAATGATCTAGGCATGAGAGAACACCATAAGCACAGCTACGACCGATTGGGGCGGTGGATTCTCGCGGCTGCCATTATTGCGGGATGGGCTGTTGCGCAGGCGGTCATTTTCAACCCTGCTGCGATCGCCGTGATTTGGGCCATCGTTGCAGGCGGCATTATTCTAAATGTTTTGAAAGAAGAATTGCCCGAACAACGTGAAAGTGATTTTATTACTTTCCTGACCGGGGCACTAGGGTATGGTGCGCTGCTGTTAATTGTTTAAGAAAAGGGGCCGTCCTGTTTATCTGCGAATGATTAAAAATTAACTTTCCCTGACCGAATTTAAACGCTTTCCCTGACCAACTTTACTTTCTGTTGTCGGGTGAACTCCACTTTAAAAGAAAACCTTAGGAGCTGTACTAAAACTGCAATGACCTGATAGATTCTCGGTTAATTAGGGAGATGAACCCGTCCATGAAATCAATGTTCAAAAGGCAGCAAATCTGTGAATAAAGTTAAAGCGGCGATGTGGGCAGACTTACGCGATCGCCAACCTGCTGGAGCCATCATTGAAGGCGTTGATTTGGTGATCATTCGTTGGGATGATCAGGTTTCCGTCCTCTATGGACGCTGTCAGCATCGAGGCGCATTGATGGCTGATGGCCATGTTGAAGGCGAAAACCTAATTTGCGGTGTTCACCAGTGGGACTACCGGGTTGACACTGGCGTTAGCGCTTACAACAACAGCGAATTTTTGCCCAAATTCCAGGCCTGGGTAGAAGACGGTAGTGTCTATGTCGATGCCAATGAAATACTTGCCTGGAAGCAAACCCATCCCCAGCCCTACCAACGGGATGAGTATCAAGGCGAATATGCCGATATCCACGGCACCGTCGAAGAGCCAGCGACGAAATACATCCATGCCCTGGCGAAAGATGGCCTCTCTAAAGTGGGGCATCATGGCTCAGTGTCGGCCATGGGTGTGGCAGCGCCAGATCTGCCAAAGTGGGACGATTTGCAATTTATTACTGCCCAATTGGCCCGTTTGCCCCAGCTGGAAGATGTGGAAGTCGGTACCGAACTTGTAATTGGACCAAAAGCGAATCAACCGTTGAAGCTTGATATTCCCATCTTTGTCTCGGATATGAGCTTTGGGGCGCTCTCAGAAGAAGCCAAAGTTGCCCTGGCAAAAGGGGCAGAACTGGCAGGGACGGGCATCTGCTCCGGCGAAGGCGGTATGTTGCCCGAAGAACAAGGCAATAACAGTCGCTATTTTTACGAACTGGCTTCAGCCCGCTTCGGCTTTGCGCTTGAAAAACTGATGCAGGTGCAGGCGTTTCACTTCAAATGTGGCCAGGGGGCCAAAACGGGAACGGGGGGTCACCTGCCTGGTCACAAGGTGAAAGGCAAAATCGCTGAGGTTCGGGGTTTGAAGGAAGGCCAACCTGCTGTGTCTCCCCCCCGCTTCCCCGATTGGGAATCGATTGACGATTTTCGCAACTTTGCCGACACCGTTCGCGACACCACTGGGGGTATTCCCATTGGCGTAAAGTTATCGGCCCAGCATATCGAGCAAGATATCGACGCGGCCCTGCACATTGGGGTTGACTACATCATTTTGGATGGACGCGGCGGCGGCACCGGGGCAGCTCCGCTAATCTTCCGCGACAACATTTCAGTGCCGACCATCCCGGCTTTGGCACGGGCCAGACGCTACCTAGATCAGCGCGGTGCCAACCACGTCACCCTGATTGTCACGGGCGGGCTACGTACCCCAGCAGATTTTGCTAAAGCCTTGGCATTAGGGGCAGACGGCATTGCCGTGTCTAACGCAGCGATTCAGGCCATTGGCTGTCTTGGTATGCGGGCCTGTCACACCAACAACTGCCCGGTCGGTATCGCAACGCAGCGGGAAGATCTGCGATCGCGCCTAATTATCGACGAAGCCGCCCAACGCCTCGATCGCTTTTTCCGCGCCTCAGTCGAACTCATGGCCATCATGGCTCGCGCCTGTGGTCACACCCACCTGAGTCAGTTTTGCCCTGACGACCTCACCACCTGGAAACGGGATATGGCGTATTTGAGTGGGGTGAGTTATGGCGGGGTGATGCCTTTGTAGGGGAGAGGGAGTGGGGGAGTGGGGGAGTAAGGGAGTTGATGTGAGGAAGATGGGGCAGGTGGGGAGGAATTTACCAAAGGTTCTACCCGATCCCCCGATCACGCCAACCCTGAGGGACACCGCTGTCATATCTACACCCGATCCTCCCATCCCCCCACCTTCCCCATCCCTCCACCATCCCTTCTACCCGATCCCCCCATCCCTCCACCAGCCCTTCTACCCGATCACCCCCCACCCTCCCCTGCTCCCCCTCCTCCCTTACCCAAATCACTAATGCGAGACTCACCATGACAACCTCTTCCCCCCACTGGCATCGCATACTCGATCTGGATGAACTCCCCGAAGGTCGAGTCAAAACTGTAACGGTTGGCCACAAAAGTCTGGCGGTGACCCACCACGACGGGCAGTACGGGGCCTTAGACAACCACTGCCCCCACCAGGGGGGGCCATTGGGGGAGGGTTCGATTGAGAATGGACTGTTGCGATGTCCCTGGCACGGGTGGGACTACTGTCCCCTGACAGGTAAGGCTCCTGGTGACTTAGAGGTGGACGATGCCCTCGAAACCTTTGCTACAGAGGTACGAGCGGACGGGGTTTATGTGGCCATGCCAGAGGAGGAAACCCACATCCGCACGGTTACCGATGTGATGGCGGAAACCCTGGTGAACTGGGGCGTGACCCATATTTTTGGCATGGTGGGCCACTCTAATTTGGGCTTGGCCGATGCCCTGCGTCGTCAAGAAAAACAGGGCAAGCTGACGTTCATTGGTATTCGTCACGAGGGGGCAGGGGCGTTTGCGGCTTCGGCCTATGCCAAATTGACGGGTCGCCCGGCGGCTTGTTTGACCATTGCCGGGCCAGGGGCGACGAACCTGCTGACAGGCATGTGGGACGCCAAGGTCGATCGCGCCCCGATTTTGGCCCTAACTGGGCAAGTGAAATCCCAGGTGTTGGGTACGGGCAACTTTCAAGAATGTGATTTGGCGGCGGCATTTAGCGGCGTTGCGGTTTGGAGCCAAACGGTATTAAGCCATAGCAAGCATGCTGAGCTCGTGAGTCAGGCGGTGAAGCATGCGCTACTTCAGCGAGATGTGGCCCATCTGATTTTCCCCGATGAGGTACAGACTGAGCCCGCCGTGGCTGAGGCTAAAGCTGCTAGCCCGGTGGGGCGGTTGACACCGCTGCAAATTGCGCCGCCACCAGAATCTTTGGATCAGGCTCTGACCTTACTGAAATCGGCTAAGCGTCCGGTGATTATTGTCGGGCATGGCGCTCGGTTTACCATGCCGCCGATCATTGCTCTGGCAGAATTGTTGAACGCGCCCGTGTTAACCACGTTTAAGGGGAAGGGGCAAATTTCTGACCGTCATCCCCTAGGCTGTGGGGTGTTGGGACGCAGCGGTACCCCGATTGCTTCTTGGTTTATGAACGAGTCTGATCTATTGCTGGTATTTGGCGCATCTTTCTCAAACCATACGGGGATTTATTCAGGCAAACCCACCATTCAAGTAGACTTTGACCCGATGGCATTGGGCAAATTTCATCCCGTAACGGTGCCCGTGTGGGGGGAAATCAGCGTGGTGGTAGAGCAATTCAAAACAGCGCTGGTGGATCACAACGGTACTGAAGATCAGCGGCCTCAAGTGGCGGAACGCTGGGCTATCTGGCGGGCGGAAAAACTGCGTCGTGAACGGGATGATCGGGGTAACGGGGTGAATTCAGCGGCGATCTTTGCGGCGATGACTCGCCAGGTGCCTGCCAATGCCGTGATTTCAGTCGATGTGGGCAACAATACTTATTCTTTTGGACGCTACTTTGAGTGCGAGGCCCAGTCGGTGCTGATGTCGGGGTATCTGGGCTCTATTGGCTTTGGATTTCCGGGGGCGATGGGGGCTTGGGCAGCGGCAGGCCATGAACGCCCGATTGTCTCTGTCTCTGGAGATGGTGGGTTTGGGCAGTATATGGGCGACTTCAACACGGCGGTGAAATACGGCATGAACATCACCCACATCCTGCTGAACAACAGTGAACTCGGCAAAATTAGCAAAGAGCAGCGAGCCGGGGAATGGGATGTGTGGCAAACGTCGCTGCATAATCCTGATTTTTCTAAATATGCCGAAATTTGTGGGGGGTTTGGGGTGCGAGTGATCCAATCGGATGAGTTGGATAACGCGATCGCGTCCGCATTGGCCTACAATGGCCCAGCCATCGTCGAGGTGATGGCTGATGTGGATTTGATTTAAACCTTATTCAAGTTCAGACCTGGAATTTTGCCTATAGGAAAAGTCCACATTCCGAGCTGAACTTGGTATAGGTCAATTCTTTGGCCGATTTACAGAACTGTTTTGCAAGGTTGAGAGGTAATCAAAATGGATGGGGTTGGGGTTGCGATCGCAGAAACGATTATCAAAATTGTGCGGGGCTATTTGTTCGCCGGATTGGTTTTTTCTGTACCCTTCTTAATTTTTGGCATTCAGCGCGTAGATCCGTCGGTGCGCTGGCATAACATCCTGTTTCGGGTTTTCATTTTGCCCGGTCTTTGCGTCTTCTGGCCGCTGTTTGCCGTGCGTTTAGTGCGGGGTAAGCGCCACCCGGTTGAACGCAATGCCCACCGCATTGCTGCTGGCCAAAACCATCCAGCTTAGGGAGAGTCACGATGATTTTAGAAGAACGTCGAGTGCATTTCTACGCCTTTTCAGGGCTGGCTGTGGTGTTGCCCATCGTGTTCATTGCTGGGTTAGTGCTGCGCCCCAACTATGATGCTGTGAGCAATGAAGCAACTACCGATCTCTTTGCCCAAGCCGGATTTGCCACGGGGGAGGCTGGAGAGGCGATCGCCTCTGACACCCTCTCCCTAAAGGGAATTACCCTCACGGCAGAGTCAACTCGCAGCTCTGAGGGCGCTGTAATTTTGACCCTCCAACCCCAGCGCGACCCTGAAGTTGCTGATTTGTTGGTCTATTGGATGGCAGGTGAGGGCGAACCCGAAACCATTGATGCTGATGTCGTACTGCTGGGCCAGTTGGCCGGCACCGCCCGCCGCCAGTTTGAGGTACCCGCAGGGATTCAGGGGCAGGCTGGGCAACTGGTGTTTTATAGCCAAGGCCAACAGCAGGTCATTGGCACCGCACCGCTATCGGCAGAGATGACTCAGTAAGGGATTGAACTATGAGTACGGCCTACAAATCGATTCAGTGGAATCGTCAAAAAATTATTTATGACCTGGTGCTGTGGGCAGCGGTGGCGGCTTACATTGTGCTGTTTATGAGGGTGACCCAAAACATCGGCAGCGACCTAGACCTACGCGGTGTCCGGATTCGCGCCTACGGGTCGGCGGCGTTTATTTTGCTGCACGTAATTCTTTCCATTGGTCCCCTGACCCGCCTTAGCCCCAAGTTTTACCCCCTGCTGTTTAACCGACGGCACATGGGGGTGACGATGTTTTTCTTAGCCCTGGTGCATGTGGTGGGGTTAGAGTTACCGCTCTTGCCCTGGAAGTTTGACGGTGCTCTCACCTGGTACCACGATTTTGGCAATCTCGACCCATTGGTGAGCCTATTTGTCGGCAATAGCCACTATGGCGACTTTATCCAGTTTCCGTTTGAAATGCTGGGTGTTGTCGCGTTGGCAATCTTGTTTGTGATGGCGGCCACGAGCCATGATTTTTGGTTGGTTAACCTCACGGCTCCGATTTGGAAGGCGCTGCACATGGGGGTATATCTGGCCTATGGGTTGCTGGTAGGGCACGTGGTGCTGGGGGCGCTGCAAAGCAACCGCCATCCGCTATTGACTGTTGCCGTAGGTGTCGGATTTGTGTGGATTGTGGGTCTGCATTGGCTGGCTGGTAAGCGAGAATTCGATCGCGATAAATCCCCAATTTCCGCCCCTCAAGATGGATTTGTTGAGGTGGGCAGCGTTAGCGATATTCCTGAGAGTCGCGCCAAAATCGTTACCCTGGCCGGAGAACGGGTAGCCATCTTTAAGTACGACGGCGAAATTTCGGCAGTGTCCAATGTGTGCCAGCACCAAAACGGCCCCCTGGGCGAGGGCAAAGTGGTGGATGGCTGCATCACCTGTCCCTGGCATGGCTATCAGTATTTGCCAGAGGAAGGGGCATCCCCACCCCCCTTTACCGAGCGCATTCCCACCTTTGATGTGAAACTCAACGGCGATCGCATCTGGGTCAAAACCACCCCAAATCCACCGGGTACCCATACCCCTGCTGCCGTGATTCCCCCTCAATTTGTCTAGGATTTTTGTCTGAGAACCGCCATGAGCACTCCAACCAACGACGAGTTTTACGTCAATTACGGTAAGATTCCCCCCAGCTATCGCCGCTTCTTGGTGAAATTTATCCCCCTTTTGGTGATTGGGGCGATTCTATTTGCATTAATCTTTCCCCGCGTCCACGACCAGTTCAATTTGGGCAAAATCCAGGGCGTTAAAGAATATGAGGGTTTTCTAGCGACCAACCCGGTTCCCCACATCATCGTGCCTCGACCTGGCAATACCGCAGGCGAAGCCGCCTTTTCTCGCTACATTCTCTCAGCGACCAATAAGGCTGGCCCGAGCCCCAGAATTCTGGAGCAAGCGGGTAACTGGGTCACCCTCAGCGGCATTTTAGTCTCGCGCAATAACCTGTCGGTAGTAGCTGTACGCTCTGCCGAACCGCTCGATCCGCCTGCAGGGGTGACCGTGCGCCCTGACGAGGGCGTCTCGCTCGGCGAATTTGCTTTGGATGGCGAAATCGTGGATGGCAAATGCTATCCCGGTATTATGAAACCGGGGCGAACTAAAACCCACCGAGCCTGTGCTATTCGCTGCATTAGCGGCGGCGTACCCGCTGTATTTCGCGTCAGCAACGGTGGTGATGTGATGTATTTCTTGCTGGCTGATTTAGCAGGAGAAGCCGTCAATGATCGGGTTTTGGATTTAGTCGCCGATGATGTGCGCATCACTGGAGAAGTCATTCAATATGACGACATGTATGTGATTCAGTCTGACCCAGCCAGCTATGAGCGGTTGGGCTAGTTATTTAAACAGGGTTGACAGGCGTTATGGGGCTAGAACTGAAAAGTGTTGTCCCATGGGGGCGCTGTTTTGATGAATATCGTCGCATGTTCGAGCTCAGTGATGCTGACTTGGCCCGCACCCTGCTGGACTGTGGTGGTGGCCCTGCCAGCTTTAACACCGAGATGACTCAGCGGGGATACACCATCACCTCTTGCGACCCGATTTATCAGTTCTCCGCTGTCGAAATTGCCCAACGGATTGACGCCACCTATGCCACCATCATCAGTGGCGTTCTAGAAAATCTGGATCACTACGTTTGGCGTGAGATTCCCAATCCAGAGGTACTGGGCAAAGTTCGGATGGCTGCCATGACCCAGTTTTTAGCCGACTTTCCAACCGGGCTGGCGGCAGGTCGCTACCAGGTGGCAGCTTTGCCCAACCTGCCCTTTGCCGATCACCAGTTTGACTTGGCCTTGTGTAGCCATTTGCTTTTTACCTATTCTGACCAGTTGTCGCTGGCATTTCATTTAGAGGCGATAGAAAGCCTGTGTCGTGTTGCCTCAGAAGTGCGAATTTTCCCGTTGTTGCGTTTGGATGGGGAAGCCTCACCTTGGTTACCCCCCATTCTTGACCGTCTACAAACCCAGAACTTAGAATACGAAGTCAGAATCACGGCCTACGAATTTCAAATGGGTGGCAATCAGCTATTAAAAATTTTTTCTGGCAATCGCGGCAAAGCATGAAAGCGAATCCTACAGAACCTATACCGGCAGAAGCTATTCAACGACTCCACTCTGGCGCACCGTGGGAATCTCAAGTGGGGTATTGTCGAGCCGTGCGGGTGGGTAACTTTATTACCGTTTCCGGTACTGCCCCCATTGACGAACAGGGTCAAACCTATGCCCCTGGCGATGCCTATGCCCAGGCCCGCCGCTGCCTAGAACTGATTCAGCAGATCTTAGAAAAAATGGATTCGGGCTGCGATCGCGTGATTCGCACTCGTATGTTTGTCACCGACATTAGCCGCTGGGCCGAATATGGCAAAGCCCACGGTGAGTTTTTTGCTGCCCATCCCCCCGCCACGTCAATGGTGGAAGTGAAGGCGTTAATTGATCCTGAAATGCTGATCGAGATTGAGGCGGAGGCCTTTGTTACCCTGCCTGATTAATGCTATCGCTTAGGAAAACGCCACATCCCGAATTGGACAGGGGTTAAGCCTATGAACCTGAATGGATAGGCTAGACATTGCCAGGCTCACCCGATAGGCTAGTCGAGTATGCCAAGGCTGAGAGCGATGATTAATGCTGGCGATCTGGTAAAAGCCATTCTCTGCCGAGGCCCTGAATGCCCCCAGTGGAGAGTTGAGGCTGTAGAAGGTAATGAGGTGCTATTGCGCCATCACTCTGGTTCAAGGATTGATGTCTTACAGTACGGCTGGACTAATTGTGAAGAATACACTGTGATTCGGCGGGCTTCTGATTTCTAAAGCCCAACTGTCTAATCGTGCGATCGCGCCCAAACAAAATCACCCATCAAACGCGGCCTTAAAGAACGCAATAATTTCTACCCAGGCTGCATCTGTCGCCACTGGATCGTAGCGGTAGCCATCATCTCGCATGAAGGTGTGATTGGCTTCATACAGCAGGCTTTTATGCTGTGTCCCTGCATCCTCTAAAGCCTTGAGAATTTGGACTCTGCCCTCTAATGGCACGTGGGGATCTAGCGTCCCAAAGACAGTTAACACTGGCCCGGTAAGTTCGCTTACCCGCTCAATCGTATCGGCGACGCCCCGCCCTAACTTGCCGCTATGAATGCCAGTGGGATAACAACACGCTGACGCTTTTACCTCTGACTGCAAGGCTGCTCGAAAAGCTAAATGTCCACCAATACAGAACCCCATGGTGCCGATTTTGCCAGCTGCAACGCTGTTTTCAGCCGCTAACCAATCCAGCACTGCGCGGGCATCGGCATCATAGTCAGCAATCGCGGTGCGTCGGGCTGCGTCGTTGCCTCGCAACCGCCCTAGATCGTTGGGTTCAATGATGGTGCCGATGGGTTCGAGCCGATGGAAGATTTCGGGAGCTGCCACCACATAACCGTAACCAGCCAGCCGGTCTGCTAATAGCGTGATGGGTTTGCCTAATTGATAAATGTCGGAATAAAACAAGATGCCAGGATACTGGCCCTCAGGTTGTGGGGATGCCACATAGACTCGCATGAGGCTGTCATCTACGGTCAACCCAATGTTTTGCTGCTTGATCTGCATAGGGGTAGTTTCTGGTAGGTTGAGGACTTCATGCTATGAATCGGACAATTAGGGTTGCTGTCCCTCGCGCAACCCTAATTGTGACCAGAGTGCAAATATCACCAAGAGAATCGCGATCCAAGATTCCAGCAAGATGAGGATATTCATCTTCAAAAAGCCCCCAACAATGATGTCGGGGGCTTAATCATAATCATTCGAGTCCAAGCTAGCCATGACTGAGAAGCTCGATCTGATCATGCCGCTTCAGACTGATCATGCCGCTTCAGAATCCTCTGATTCAGACATTTGCCGTTCCATCGTTTGGATAGCAGCATTAGTGGCTGCTAGGCGAGTTTCGAGGGAATCACGGACGGCCTTCAGATGCTTCAACTTAAACTGCTGATAATCCTTGAAAGAAGGGGCTTGGGAGCCATGGCAAAAGGGAAAGAACATGTTTAGAGACCGAAGCGACAACACATACCAGTTAACCAGAGCCGGTCTTAATATGTCGGTAAAGTGCTAGACAAAGGCAGGTCATCAACTGACAAGCATGATTTCTCGGCAGTGAGATGCTTCTTAGCAGGTTTGTTGGCGCAGGTCTCTTGCTGCAGCGCGTGGATGAAGCGATCGCGATCGCCAATCGACTAAAACACCTGGTTCCAGGCATAGACTTCATAGTCTGTCCAGATGCCGTTTTGCCAGTAAGGGTCGCCTTCGACCAGTTGGCGTATCGTTCCCTCGTCCTCCGCCTCGTAAATGCCGAACACCTTTGTGTTATCTACTGTTGGCCCCAATGCTGTCAGAATCCCTTGATCCTTTTGAGATTGCAGCCCCTTCAAATGGGCCTCACGATAGGGGGTGCGCTTTTCTAGGGCGTTTTCGCAGTAGCTGCCCCACATCACAAACTTGGCCATCAGTCCAGTTTCCTCACTTGTCTAACCCTGTTGAACCGATTACAGCTCCTGCAAAATTATGCCTGATTGCGTGTCGGTTGGGTTAAGGGCTGCTGGCTTCGCAGGCGATCAGCTTTTCTAGAATCGCGATCGCCTCCGGATTTCCCCCCTGCCTCACCTGATCTTCCATGGCCACATTTAGCAACTCCATTTGCAACCGCATGAGGTAAGCCTGCTCAACGTCATAGCTCTCTGGTTCTACCACTTTGCCCGTGCGGGTGAGATTTTGCTGGTAGGACAAACCAACGTCAAACTCTACCTCATCGGCTAAGGCATTGAGCACAAACTGTTGTTCTGGACGGCTGATCGCGGCTAGATCGGCCATGGGTTGATTCAAAATGCGATCGCGCTCAGCTTCGGTCACCTGCCGTTGCAACCAAGCTTCCACCGTGGAGATTGGCCAGTCTGAAGTTTGCTCATCGATCTTGGCAAACGCATGGGCTTCCGCAAAAGACACCGTCCCATTGTTGTCATAGTCGGCGGAGTCTACCGTTTCTCCAGTGCGATCGACGCCACTGAGTCCGGCAAAGAAGCTAGAACTGTAGTCTCTATAGTCAGCTTCATCAACTTTTGGGGTACAGCCCACTGAGGGACGCGTGGCCACAGTGGCAAAAAAGCCACAGCGGGTTTGCAAGGCTACGGGCTGGTCAGGGTCGCCCCCTTCATAAATCAAATTGGTAAAGGAACCTGAAAAGCACTGGGCCATCATAGTAACAAAGGGCTGCTCTGAAGATTGATTGAGCTCGGTGCGATCGAGCAGACGGGCTAGGGTGCGTACAGAGTAAGCGTCATCGCCCCAGAGCAACAAGGCATTATCGTCAGCGTTGCGGCGGTTGAATGAACCGTGCCCAGTGAAATAGAAAAAGGTAGGACAGTCCGTTGATTGATTGGCCACCCACTGGCTTAAATTACGACGGGTTGAAGCTCCTTCCAAACCTGGAATTTCTGGCGGCTTAAACCGTTCGCGTCCCCAGTTGTTGAGGTAGCGAACGGTCGCTTGACCGTCGTTACCATTGGCAAAAAACAGGCTGGCCGAGGCGGGGTCAAAGCCCAAAACGCTCAGAGTGCGCTGAAAATACAGTACGTTCTTTTCTAGGGCGATCTCATTGTAAGACGGGTCACCGCCGCCGCCCATCACCAAAAAATTAAAGGACTGAGTCTGCCCCTGAGACCTGGAATCTAACGATTGGTCCAACGATTGATATGAGGAGGTCGATCGCCCCAAGGCAGTTAACCCTAACGCAATCGCGCCGACTATCCCCAGAACTCGCCAATGTTTCACCATAGTCCTGACCCAACTTGCCAGCCATCTTCAGTGTACCGTCCTAAAATCAGGCCCATTAAGATTCTTTTGATCCCTATTCAAACGTGCTTATGTCCCAAGCCATTCCCGACTACTCCCCAGATTTCCTGACCGAACAAGGCATTCGTTTTGTCCGTATCGTGTGGTGTGACAATGCTAATGTGATTCGGGCAAAAGCGATTCACGTTGATGCTTTGAACCGCGAAAGCCAAAATGGCGTTGGGCTCTCTGCTGCCCAGCAAGCCGTGCCCGTCATGATGGATGCCCCAGTTCCTGGAGGCGGCCTGGGGCCAGTGGGAGAAGTCTGGCTGGTGCCCGACTGGTCAACGCTAGCTGTGCTGCCCTATGCTCCTGGTCACGCCCGCGTCATGGGCATGATGCAGCACCAGGGTAATCCCTGGCCCTGGTGTCCCCGGCAATTTTTACAGCGGATGGTGCAGGCAACGGCGGTGTTTGGGCTAACGGTGCAAGCGGCTTTTGAAAGCGAGTTCTATTTGCTGAAGCCAGGGGAAGCCGGGCCAATCCCCGCCGATAACACGCTGTTTTCTGCGACGGCATCCATGGATCAGCACTACGCCGTAATCAACGCCATCGCTGATGCCCTAGTGGCTCAAAACATTGCTGTTGAGCAGTATTACCCTGAATCTGGTCCCGGTCAGCAAGAGCTGTCTATTCGCTATGGTCCGGCGATGCAGGCTGCCGATCAGCACATTGCATTTCGCGAAACAGTTCGCGCCGTTGCCCGTCAGCACGGTCTGATCGCTTCCTTTGTCCCCAAACTGTTTGAACACATTGCTGGGAGTGGCTGCCACTTGCATCTGAGTTTGTGGCGAGATGACCATAATCTGATGTTTAACGATGATCCAGGCAAAGCAGGGCAGCTTTCTGATCAAGCCAGTGCCTTTGTCGCTGGGATTTTGCGTCACTTACCAGCGCTGATGGCGATTACCACCCCCATCCCTAACTCCTACCGCCGCATTCAACCCCACTGTTGGAGCGGTGCCTTTCGCACTTGGGGCTACGACAATCGGGAAGCGGCGGTGCGTGTACCGAGCAGTCTCAACGGCCCTAGTCCTAACCAAATTGAACTCAAAACCGTGGACAATGCAGCTAATCCCTACCTGGCCTTGGGTTGCGTCATTGCGGCTGGGCTCGATGGCCTCAAACATAGACTGCGCCTAGAGTCTCCCGTCAATATCGACCCCGGCTCAATATCTGACGCGGAACGCAGCCAACGGGGCATTAACCCATTGCCGAATGATCTCAAAGACGCGATCGCCCATTTGCGCCAAAACACACTGCTGACTCGCGCCCTGGGCAAATCGTTAACCCAAACTTTTCTGGCTGTCCGGCAAGCTGAGTGGGAAGCCATGCATGACCTGTCTTTAGAAGCAGAAGTCAAGCTGCTATTGGAGCGATACTAGACTAGTTGCCCCGAGACTGAGTGATCCGAACAAAGGATGATCCCACAATGCGGGGTTGGCCCTCAGTTATCTGTACTGTGTAGGTACGCTCTTCCCGTTGCGTACTGCCATCTGGATAAACATAAGTGTTTTGACCGATTAACTCTATGGCTTCGTCGGTTTGATTGGTAACCCGTAAATTTTCTACTGTTACCTGCTGGAACTGCCCGAAGAAGTTGGGGTCAAATTGTTGTGCTAAAGTACCACCCGTCAAAGATCGAGCCGCATCCCAAGTCTGATTTGACACGTGACTATAAAAATTCCCCACCGTTGTTTGGGCTTCTGCTGGCGTAAGCGCTACCGCTGATTCTGGCGGATCTACAGCAGCTGCATCATCAGTAGGTGGATCTGTCGGCTCAGATTCTGGCGTTGTTTCTGCTGTTGGGGGAACAACAGGTGCTGGCGTTGGCTCAGGATTTTGCGTCTCCTCTGACGGTGGTGCATTCGGTTCTGTTGGTGTGTCCGGAATGATTGCGTCTATATCGGGTTCTGGGGATGAGTCTAAGGACGACGATTCTGGGTTTGGAGTAGCGGTCTCGACCGTGGGGGTAGGCGTGCAGGCCCGCCATGTGAATAAGCCTAAAACCAGCAGCGTGCCGATGCCAATGCCAATGGGTAGAGCCAGTTTTCGAGGGGGCTGGGGGTGGCTTGAACGGGGTGCTGCATAGGGGCTAGGCGTACGCTCGGTTACTGCTGCCTTAGCAGGACGCCGTCCCACAGCGACGGTTCGGACTGCCATAGAGGGCGATGGCTGAGGCGTATTGCCCGCTCCAGCGTGAGGGGGCAAGGCATTGTTGGGTTGAGGGTAGGCCGTTGATTCGGACTGCCCATAACTTAGGGCAGGGTTAGTGTTTGCAACGGGGGGTGTAGATTGGCTGCGGTCAGGAAATGCCGATCGGAGGGCTGCTAAAGCCTCTCCTGCAGTGGAATAGCGACTGCGGAAGTCATATCGCACCATGTAGTCTAACAACGCGATTAGGCTAGGGTGGCTGTGGGGGGCCAGGGTGTGCCAGTCAAGTTCACCCGTTTGAGGATGGGGTTGAATCATGATTGGGTGTTGGCCTGTTAGGGCCTGCACGGCAATCATGCCAGCAGCATAGACATCGCTACTAAACTGGGGGCGACCCGCGATTTGTTCATTCGGCATGTAACCCCGAGTGCCAATCGAAATGGTTTGACTGACATTCGAGGATGATACAGAGGTTTGAGTGCTGACCTGTTTCACGGCACCAAAATCAATCAGCACAATTCGATTATCGCGGCTTCTCCGAATCAGATTAGAGGGTTTCAGGTCGCGATGAATCACACTTTGCTCGTGGACGAAGGCTAAGGTACCCAAGATGTCGTCCAAAAAGGCGACCACCTGACTGTCAGTCCAGGGGGTTGCCGTCGTGAGTTCGGCATCTAAGGCATGACCCTCAATTAGTTCTTGGGCCAGGTAAAATTCTTGGTTGTCCTCGAAGTGGGCCAGCAGGCGAGGAATTTGAGGGTGGGAGCCTAGCTGGTAAAGCGTTTGCGCTTCGGTATCAAAGAGGCGTCTGGCCACCTCTAGATCTTTAGCACTGTTGACCTGGGGCTGGAGCTGTTTGACAACGCATGACGGATGTCCGGGAAGATGAAGATCTTGAGCGACAAAGGTCTGCCCAAAACCGCCAGCGCCAAGTTGCTGAACGATTTGGTAGCGTCCGCCCAGAGATTTAGCTGACTCCGAGCGAAAATGCCGAAGAAAATTGAGTGCCATGGCTGTCCAGGTCAACGACGCTGAGTGAACTTGTCATCCATTGAGCAATGTTACTGTATGACACTATGGATCTGGATATGGCCAAGGTGTATTTTGAAAATTGTTAGACTTCGAGTTAGCAAGTCGCCAATGTCATGCAAGTCAAGGTCATTGAAGAATACAGAACGCCTTATCATGACCCGATCACATTTGCAGCAGGCGAAGCTGTAGACGTTGGTCACCGGGATGATGAGTATCCTGGCTGGATCTGGGCAAAGACCAAAAGTGGCAATCAGGGTTGGGTATCCGAATCCATTCTGAAAATTGACAGCCTAGGTTCACAAGCGATCGCCCTTGAGGCCTATTCGGCTAAAGAACTCAATACCTACTCTGGTGAATGGCTGATGGTTCATCGAGCGCTCAATCAGAAGGCATAGCTCTCAACAGGCTTTACGCTTACCATATGGTTAGAAATCCAGGTTCAGGTAAGGTTCTAGCAAAAAATGGGTTTACCCAGGAAGGTGTTCTACACCAACGGGTACGAAAGTGGGGAATCTATGAAGATGTGAAATTATGGGCCATTCTTCGGAAAAACTGGCATGGCTAGTTGCGTAGTACTGATTATGTTGGGTGCAATATGATACGTCCCGCTAAGCTCCGGGAAAAATGATGGCAAATAGACATTTACAGATGTGCAATGAACCCGCAACAAACTGCGCTGATCTTGATCGGTTATCAAAACGACTACTTTTCATCTGATGGCATCCTGCATACCGTCATTGAAGAGTCCTCTAAAGTTACCAATATTTTGACCAACACCGTTCGCCTGCTAGAAGCCTTAGCTAGCACCCCGGTTTTGACGATTTCAACGCCTATTTTCTTTACCCCCGCCTACGAAGAACTCTCAGATCCGGTTGGTATCCTCAAAACCATCAAGGATGTTGGGGCGTTTCAAGCCAATAAATCCGGATCTGCTGCCATTCAAGAACTCCAGCCTTTTCAATCGAAGATCGTTGAAGTTCCTGGCAAACGTGGACTCAATGCCTTTGTGAACACTCCCTTGGCCGGTCTGCTCAAGCAGAACCAGATTACTGACGTGGTGTTGGCGGGTGCGGTCACCTCCATTTGCATCGATTCCACGGGTCGCTCAGCCCACGAGCAAGGCTTTAACGTTGCCATCTTGTCAGACTGCACCTCTGCGCGGACGACCTTCGAACAAAATTTCTACTGCGAGAGCATTTTTCCGCTCTATGCCAATGTGATGACCCATGAGGAGTTATTGCAGCAGTTTGCCGTAGCCCCATGATTGGAGAATCAGGTGTTGTGTCAAATGATGAACTCCACACCCAAATTCAATATCGCCTGATTGAAAGACTTTCCGAATCGGAACGTCGCTATCGGGAACTGGTTGAAAACCTCTCCGAAATTGTCTTTCGCTGTGATAGCAACGGTCAGCTTGTTTTCTTAAATCGGTCTTGGACAGAGACTTTAGGGTACGGTGAAGCAGATTCTTTAGGGCGATCGCTAACGGATTTTTTAGCGATCAACCAGCCAGAGCATCATCAACAGCTTGAAAACTGGCAACAGCAGAGGCTGACTGTCACTGCTGAGGAACTACCCTTTTGCCATCAGTCAGGGAAAATTTTGTGGCTAGAACTCTCAGCTCGTGCGGATAAAAGCGGCGGATATGCAGGATCCCTGGTGAATATTACCGAGCGCAAACAGGCTGAAATTGCACTCTCAGAGCTCAACGAAACCCTTGAACATCGAATCAATCAGCGCACCCATCAACTCCAACAAGCCAATCAACAACTCCAAACCTCAGAGAAGCAGCTGAGAGCTCAGGCAGCGGAGCTGGATCAGACCCTCCAGCATCTAAAGGAAACCCAATCTCAACTGGTTCAAACCGAAAAGATGTCGAGTTTGGGGCAGCTAGTTGCCGGAATTGCCCATGAAATCAATAATCCCGTCAACTTTATTGAAGGCAATCTGATTCATGCCCATAGCTATACTCAGACCCTCTTAAAGATTTTGTCGCTTTATCAAACCCAATATCCCACTCCCCATCCCCAAATTCAGGCTGAAATTGAGGGGGATGAGCTTGAATTTTTGGCCGATGACTTCCCCAAATTGCTAGCCTCTATGCAGACTGGGGCAGCGCGTATTAGCCAAATTGTCACCTCTTTGCGCAACTTTTCGCGCCTAGACGAAACGGGCATTAAACGGGTTGATATTCACCAGGGTATTGAAAATACATTGCTCATCTTGGCCCATCGTTTGCGGTCAACTCCTCTCCGCCCTGCCATTGAAGTCATCAAGGACTACAGCACGCTACCCCTCATTGAATGCTTTGCTGGACGACTCAACCAAGTATTTATGAATCTGCTCAGCAATGCCATCGATGCACTAGATTACCCACCCGTCTCTGCGACTGAGTGGCAACCCACGCTCCGCATCCACACGGCAAACGCTGAGAACAACCAGATCAAAATTGCGATCGCAGACAATGGCATTGGGATGACAGATAGTGTGAGGCAGCGGATCTTCGAGCCTTTTTTCACGACTAAACCCATCGGCCGGGGGACGGGCTTGGGGCTATCCATGAGCTACCAAATTATTGTTGAGCAGCACCAGGGCTCGCTAACCTGCCGATCGACCCCTAATCAAAGCAGCGAATTTTGCATCGTACTGCCCATCATGCACCCAGTTTGGGGATAACTAGTGCGAAGTTTCAGGGCCACAGAGCGAGTCATTTACAGATCTGCGAAGCGATCTGTAGCATGAATCAATGCGTCTGTAATACCAGCTTCTGTGACAGAGTGGCCGGCATCTGGAATGACGATAAACTCCGCTTCTGGCCAAGCGCAGTGCAGTTCCCAAGCAGAAACCATAGGGCACACCACATCGTATCGACCTTGGACAATCACGGCTGGAATCTGACGAATTCGATCAACGTTGCGTAATAGCTGATCAGGTGGGTCGAAAAAGCCCCCGTTAACAAAATAGTGGCATTCAATTCGGGCAAAGGCGGCGGCAAACTCAGCATCGCCGAATTTGTCCATCAATGTCGGATCTTGAATCAGCTTGCTGGTACTGGCTTCCCAAATCGACCAGGCTTTAGCAGCCGAGGTTCGCACGCCAGCATCTGGACTGGTTAACCGTCGGTAATAGGCATTGACCAAGTCATCTTGTTCTTCTGGGGGAATTGGGGCAAGGTAAGCTTGCCAAGCATCGGGAAAGATGAAGCTGGTGCCTTGCTGATAAAACCAGTGAATTTCTTGGGGTCGCAACATGAAAATGCCCCGCAAAATTAACGCGCTGCAACGCTGGGGATGGGTCTGGCTGTAGGCCAGGGCCAGGGTGCTGCCCCAACTGCCTCCAAACACGGCCCATTGATTAATGCCCAAATGCGATCGCAGTTTTTCGATATCTTCTACCAAATCCCAAGTGGTATTGCCCTCTAGCTCAGCATGGGGTGTGCTTTTGCCACATCCCCGCTGATCAAACAGCACAATCCGCCAGCGTTCGGGGTCAAAAAACTGCCGATAGAGGGGCATTGTGCCTCCGCCTGGGCCACCGTGTAAAAAGACGACAGGCTTGCCACCAGGATTACCAGACTCTTCAAAATACAGCGTGTGCAGCTCTGAAACTTGCAGCTTGCCCTGACGGTAAGGTTGAATTGGCGGATAGAGTTCTCGCATTACTCCTTTGGTACCCTCGCTCAAACATCGCCATTGTGGCAGGTTTGAAAAGATGGGTAAATAGCGCGATCGCGTTATTTAATCCTCAAAAACAACTGGGATCACTGAGCAAAGCGGTCGCCACATAGCCGATTTGACCACTGGCAAGTTCTACCTGGGTCCAATTGCCTGCCTCACCCATAAAGCGAACTTCGGTACCGTTAGCCAGCGGCTCAAGCACCGGGCCATTGGGTGACTGGCGTAGGTTGGCGTAGGTGTCCTGGGGATCTTCAACCTGGTAGTAAGTCCGGCGGATGAGATCTTGCCAGATATATCCCCACCGATCTTGATCGACAACATAGACATAGTTCCAACCCGGCTCGATGAAGGCCGGCCCTTCCGCATTCAAGGGGGTGAGGTTTGGCAAACTGGTGAGCACGCTGCCATCAGGCTGGTCGCGCAGATTGACTGACGTGTCATCCGGGTCATAGGCCAGCATAACCAAGCATTTATCACCCGCATTTTCAGCTGGATCCCATCCAGCTTGCTTGGGAGCAACCGAGGGGGACTGGTTTGGTGTAGGTGTAGCCTGTGTTTCGGCTGAAAGCGGTGAGACGGACGCAGTTGTTGGCGCGGAAGATGGGCTAATGTCGGGAGCACTCGTGCCTGTCTCATCTGCCGGTTGACAGGCGATTAGACTCAGCAGTAGCAGAGACAGGCAGGTTGTCTTGAAGCGCATACCTAGACCTCCAATTAAGTCTCAAACTGCCAATAACTTCATCAGCACTGGTGCGAATTCCAAACTGTAGATGAACTAACATCATAAAAACGCTGTCACGTCTTACCGTTTATGGTTGCTGCCACTGCCAAACGCCCTGAGAAAGGCCACATGCGCGAGATGCGTCAAGACATGATTGGCTACCTCACGAATTTATCCCAACAGGGCGATTTTCTCAAAGTCCCGCTGGGACTAGGGACGGCCTACTACCTCAACCACCCAGACGACATCCGCGAGATCTTGGTACACCAGGCCGAGTTTTTCCATAAGCCCGCAACCCTCAAATATGCTGCCAAGGGTCTATTCGGCGAAAATCTCTTCACCACTGACGGCAGATTATGGGAGGTGCTGAGACAAACGCTACAGCCAGCCTTTCAGTCGAAACAAATTAAAGCCCACGCGCAGATCATGGTTGATGCCACTGCCGACATGATGAACCAGTGGCAACCGGGGCAAACCCTCGAAGTCTGCAAAGCGATGATGGATTTGACCATGGGGATCACCAGCCAAGCTTTTTTCGGGGTGGACCTGCGCGATCAGCCCACAGCTCAAAACATTGTCCGGTTCATCGAGCTATTCAACCAGCGGATTTCGGGACTGCCTGTCCCGAACTGGGTGCCCCTGCCCAGCACCTTAGAGATGAAGCGGATGCTGGCTGAATCTGATCAATTCTTCACGCCTCTGATTGCCGAACGTCGAACCGCTACCGAAACGCACACGGATATTCTGGCTATGCTGGTGAACGCCCAAGCAGCGGATGACACTGGGTTGATTACTGAACATCAGGTGCGCAACGAAGTCACGAACCTATTTGCTGCCGGTTACGAAGTGACTGCCAACTCCTTAGCCTTTGCCCTCTATCTGATTCATAAGCATCCTGCTGTGGAGACCCGGCTGCGGTCAGAGATTGATCGGGTGCTGGGTGATCGCTTGGTTACAGTTGAAGATCTGGCTCAGATGCCGTATCTAGAATGCGTGCTTAAAGAATCAATGCGGTTATTGCCAGTGACGACCGTCTTCACGCGGCAAAGTACTCAAACGGTAGCCTGGGCAGACCGTTTAATTCCTAAAAATGCGGTAGTTCTCATATCGCCCTGGACGCTTCACCGTCGCACCGATATCTTTCCAGAGCCGCTCACGTTCAATCCCGATCGATTTGCAGTCAATGCCCACAATCCTATTCCCAAATTTGCCTACCTGCCCTTTTCTGGCGGGCCTCGCATCTGCTTGGGGCAGGCTTTTGCCATGACCCAAATGCGCATTAACCTGGCGATCATACTGCAACGCTACTGCTTAACCACTGCGCCAGCCTATGAGCTAAAGCCCTACTTCAGCTTTAATACACGTCCACAAGATGGGCTGCCAATGCAGCTAACGGCAGTTGAGAGTGGCAAAAACACTTGATCTCAGGCTAGTTAGCGCTATTGACGGTTAACTCAGGATACTCATCATCCATAGAGGTGCGGAAAAAGAACTGACAGCCACCGGGCGTATGGGGTGCATGGCTAGAACCGGGCGAAGAGTGCAGGTAATCCCCTGCGCAAATTACCTCATCTCCTACCACCAATTCCCCTTCCATCATGAAAATTTCTTCGGTTGCAGCATGGCGATGGAAGGGATAGCGGGTTCCGGGTGCAGCCTTAAGAAATCCAGCGATTTCTCGTTTGACCTCATCAGTGTGCACAATGGCGATCAGAATTCCAGGTATGTCGTTGGGTTGCCAGTCTAAATCCTGCGATCGCACCACATGAGCATTTGGCACTGCTTTCGAAGCAGGTGCAACTACTGGAGCCTCTAGTCCTAATCGATCAAACAGCCGATCTTTGAGATCGGCTGCTATCGGCAATGGGGGTTGACTGTAGGGCAATGCTGTTGCCGCAGATTGATAGGTTGCTAATTCCTCTGCTAAATCTGGGCAATCTGCAACTTGCTGCTCAACCCAAGCTTTTTCCTGATCACTGAGCAGGTCAAGGGCATAGAGTGGAGCCAGTTCACAAAAACAGCGGGTTTCAGTATCCATATCCAATCAACTCACGTTCCAGGCTGTGGAACGGCTGTCAGCTATCCTATCCGGTAGCGTTAACCTCTAATGGCTCAATCGTAACCGAATCAGCGGTCTACTGGCTGGTGTTTTCCAGGCTGGGCAAGTCTTGCCCTGGACATCGCCTGATCGCCTCTACATAACAATTCAGGTGCTTGTCTTGCCACTATGCGTTCCTTATTGTGCTTCCTGCTCAAATAGGTATACGACATCAACAAGAATTTGGATCTCTGTAGCCGTGTAATGCCACCATTTCGCATTTTGATAGCGGCAATTGGCGAGACTGAAAGCCTATTAGGATAAGACGTCTACAGTCCAAAATCGTAAATCTAAAATCGGTAGCTCAACTTTAGGTGGCCAATGGAAAACGCTGAAAGACTATTGTTGTGTTGTGTCCGCCAAAGCCAAAGCCATTCGATAAGGCAACTTTGACTTCATGGGTCTGAGGTTTGCCAACCGTGTAGTCAAGGTCACAAGCCTCATCCAGGGATTCCACATTGATCGTGGGCGGAATTTCATTGTATTGAATGGCAAGCACGGTCGCGATCGCCTCAATTGCACCCGCTGCTCCGAGTAAATGCCCGGTCATACTTTTGGTTGCAGACAATTTCATCTGGTGAGCATGGGAGCCAAACACCTGCTTGATGGCATTGGATTCTGCGATATCTCCCAAAGGGGTCGATGTCGCGTGTAGATTGATATAGTCCACCGCTTGGGGAGTCAGACCTGTATCCTCAAGTGCCCGTCGCATAGCCAGCACCACACCTGAGCCAGAAGGGTCAGGGGCAGCATAGTGATAGGCATCAGAGGATGACCCAAACCCTAAAACCTCGGCATAAATCTTTGCGCCTCTAGCCTGGGCGTGGCTCAACGTTTCTAGCAGGATTGCCCCTGCCCCCTCGCCTACGACAAAGCCATCCCGGTTCGTATCAAAGGGACGACTCGCCGTTTGTGGATCGTCATTGCGAGTTGAGAGCGCTCGCATGGCGGCGAATCCCCCTACGCCTAAGGGCGTAATCGAGGCTTCACTACCGCCGCACACCATAGCATCGGCATAGCCCTGGCGCATTAGCAAGATGGCATCTCGAAAGGCATCATTGCTTGTGGTGCAGGCGGAGACAACCCCATGATTGGGGCCTCGTAGGCCATGCTGCATCGCAATCATGCCAGCTGCCATGTTGCCAATCATCATCGGAATCATAAAGGGTGACAACGAATTTGGCCCCTTCTCGGCTAAGACCTTGGCTTGTGTTTCTAACACTTGTAGGCCGCCAATACCGGAGCCGAAGACGACGCCGATGCGATCGCGCGCTTCCTGCTCAAGTTCAGTTGGATTCAGTTGGGCATCGGCGATCGCCTGTTGAGCCGCTACCAATGCATACTGACAAAATGAATCAAGCCGTGTCGCCTGCTTACGCTCCAGGTAGTCTGTAGGGTTAAAGTCTTTTAGTTCGCAGGCAAAGCGCGTCTTGAAGGGGCTGGCATCAAAATGGGTAATGGGGGCAGCACCGCTTTCTCCCTGCATCATGCTCTTCCAGAAGGCATCGATGGAGAGACCAATGGGGGTCACGGCTCCCATGCCGGTAACGACAATTCTCGCCTGGGCGTTCATAGGGCAACACTAAAGACTTCACTAAGTTCACTGTAGTATAGTACCGACCGATCGGTATTTTTTGCTCTGGTGACTTATGGGCAAAGGTGACAAAACTCGACAAGACATTCTTCAAAAGGTAGTCGTTCTGTTTAATGAAAAGGGCTATGCGGCAACCTCAATGCAAGATATTACGACGGTCACAGGTGTTCAACGCGGGGGCATCTACAACCATTTTGCCAGCAAAGAAGAACTTGCCCTAGCTAGTTTCGAGTATGCTTGCTCGGTGCTGGCAAAATGCTTAATCCGGGGTGTCCGTCCTCAAAAAACCGCCGTTGGGCGATTGAACGCGATCGCTAGCAGTTTTGTCGAACTCTACACTCAAAATCCGCTGTTTCCGTTTGGTTGCCAGGTAATGAATACGACAGTCGAAGCAAAGCGCCAGATGCTACCGCTGCGTCAAAAAGCGCAGGAGGCCATGAACCAGCTTAAACAACTGATTACTGACACAACGCTGCGAGGCATTGAGCAAGCTGAACTCTTAGGGCCAACCAACCCTAATGCCGTGGCGGCGGTCTTTATCTCTACTTTAGAAGGCGCAATGCTGTTAAGCGTTTTGTATGATGATCCGACTTATCTGGATCATGCGGTCAACCACCTCCATTGGTATGTTGAAACCCTATCAGTGAACCCAAATCCCACCTTAAAAGTTCTGGACGTGGAAACAGTTTAGAACGCTAAACTTGTGTCAACTCGACTTCGTTTGGCTTATGCCCTCACCGTTCCCTGGAATGGATCCCTACCTAGAAGGTTACCTTTGGCCGGATGTGCATAATGCTCTGGCAGCAAAAATTCGACAGCAGCTAGCGCCTCAGCTTCAACCCCGTTACGTGGCTCGATTAGAAATTTATGTTGTCGAAGACGAATTTCCAGAGAATGAGGTTGGCATTCTTTACCCAGATGTAGAAGTCATGCAAAGAAAGCAGGCTCAGACATCACCTGCTCTAAAATCGACTGGGAATCTTGCCATTACGCCTGCACCATTGACGCTGCCATTCCTCAGCTCCATTCCGGTCAGAATTCCTACGGTTGAAATTCGAGACACACGGGAGAACCTTTTAGTCACCTGTATTGAGATTCTCTCGCCCGTTAATAAACGGAATCCTGGTTTAACGCGTTATCGCCAAAAGCGACAACGACTACATCAAGCAGGGGTTCACCTCTTAGAAATTGACTTTTTACGCCGGGGACAGCGCCCCTTTGCCATTCAAAAATTGCCATCTGTTGCCTATGTGGTGGCGTTAACCCGCGCAGAGCAGAATCTCATGGAGATTTGGCCGCTGCGGTTGCCAGATCCGTTGCCTATTGTCCCAGTGCCCTTAAAAGATGACGATCCAGATGCCGCTTTAGATTTGCCTGAGGCACTAACGGCAATCTACGAGGAAGCGTTTTACCGGCTTTCCATTGATTATGCCCAGGCCCCACCGCCTCCAGACTTGTCGGAATTTGAGCTTGGCTGGATAAAGGATTTGGTCAGTCAATAGTTGAAGTTGATCTGGAGCAGAACAGCCAAAACCTGAAAAGTTAACTGACTTCAATTCCTGCTCACTGCGATTGAGGTCTTTTGCTGTTCGCGGCGTTCCTGTAGTGCCTTATCAATCAATTTGCCAACTAGCCAAGAGACCGAGCGCTCGTCAGCCTCTGCCCACGCTTCCAGCTCTTTTTTCGACTCTGGAGGAATGTAAGCAACCACTCTGTCTAAGTCTGTTTTGCCGCCCATATTTACGTCTTACCTTGCTGTTGCTTGACTCCAGCATACAAGCTACCTGCTGATCTGCACTTTGCTATGCCGTGCTGTGCTAGCATGGCATAGCAAAACATTCAGAAACTCCAGCCATGACCCTTCAAAATTTGCCTACGATCACGACGAATCAGAAATCCAATCCAGGCCAACAGCGCAGTCACTCAGGACTTGTCTTGCTTTCAGCCAGAGAACTCAACAAAATGCGTCGGGTCGGAAAACTCGCTGCAACGCTGCTCAACCATCTTGAACCCATGGTGCAACCCGGTGTCAGCACCCAAGCTTTAAATGATGAAGCCGCCCGCTGGATGCAGGCCCATGGTGCCATTAGTGCCACACTAGGCTATGCCCCACCGGGTTATCCGCCGTTCCAGGGTTCCATCTGCACCAGCATTAATGACGTGGTCTGTCATGGCATTCCCCATGCCAAACAAATCCTAAAGGATGGCGATATCATCAACATCGATGTTACGCCGATTCTAGATGGCTATCACGGTGATACCTCTAGAACATTTGGGGTGGGTAATGTATCTGCCAAGGCTCGAAAACTCGTCGAGGTGACTCAGGCAGCCATGATGCGGGGCATTGCCGCAATCAAACCCGGAGCCAGAATTGGAGATATTGGGGCTGCGATTGAAACCTACGCTGAGGCCCATGGATTCTCAGTGGTTCGAGAGATGGTGGGTCATGGCGTCGGCAGGCAGTTTCATGCCGAACCGCAAGTTCCTCACTTCGGTCAGCCCGGACGAGGATTGAAACTCCGACCAGGCATGGTTTTTACAGTTGAACCGATGCTCAATGAAGGAACTCGGGAGCTTAAGTTTTTAGCCGATGGCTGGACTGTGATCACAAAAGACCGAAAACGCTCTGCCCAGTTTGAACATACGGTTGCAGTTACTCAGAACGGTGTAGAAATTCTGACGCTGGCTTAATCCACCAAGGGCCAACTCATCGACGTTATCAGCATTAGTGAATCACCAAGCCGTCTTGAATTCTAATTTGTCGCTTGGCTTGGGCAGCTACCTCGGTCTCATGGGTGATGATTACGATGGTGATGTCTTGTTGATTAAGTTCGTGAAACAATGCCATCACTTCTTGAGACGTGTGAGTATCTAGTGCCCCGGTCGGTTCGTCTGCCAATAGCAGGGCGGGTTGATTGACTAACGCACGGGCGATCGCGACCCGCTGCTGCTGCCCACCCGAGAGTTGACTGGGACGGTTAGACAAGCGATCGCCGAGACCGACTTTAGTCAACGCAGCTTTGGCTCGGTGACGGCGTTCTGCTTTAGGGACTCCCGCATAAACCATCGGCAACATGACATTTTCTAGGGCAGTAGCTCGCGGCAGTAAGTTGAACTGCTGAAACACAAAACCAATCTTTTGATTGCGCATGTAGGCTAACTCATCTTTAGCAAGGGTGGTCAGGTCGCGGCCTTCCAGATGATATATCCCTGATGTGGGTCGATCTAAGCAGCCAATGATATTCATTAGCGTGGATTTTCCAGACCCAGACATGCCCATGATGGAGACATATTCACCGGCTGAAATATCTAAATCAATTCCCTTTAAAATCAAGACACTTGATTCACCAAGCTGATAGCGTTTGGTGATATTTTCCATTTTGATCATGGCTATCAATTTTGGATTTTGGACTTCATCGTGAGCGCTCAGTCGAACGATGATGATTAATCACTTCTTAGGGCAACAATGGGATCAAGTTTGGAGGCATTGCGAGCTGGGATGACGCCAGCGACTAACCCGGTAGCACTTGACAACCCAAAACCCACGATCACTGCACTGCTCGACACCACAAAGGGGAAGCCAAAGGCAATCGCAGCAATGAAGGTAATCCCAATTCCCGTAACAATGCCAATACCGCCACCAATCACAGAAATCACAACAGATTCGGTTAAAAATTGGCTGAGGACATCGCGATCCGTGGCACCCAATGCCTTGCGAATGCCAATTTCGCGGGTGCGTTCAACTACAGAAACAAGCATGATGTTGGCAATGCCAATGCCGCCGACCACTAGCGATATGCCCGCGATCGCCACAATCATAGTTGTCAGCAAGCCCAACACCGTTGACAGCGTTTCTAGAATATCTGCTTGATTAGTAATGCGGAAATCATCGTCTTCTGGTGATGCAATGTCATGGCGAAGCCGCAAAATATTCTCGACCTGAAACTTCACAATTTCCAGTTGATCTTCATCTTCGCCTTTAACGTAAATCCCATTCACAGAAACCCCCATCAACGAGTTATTGCCGATAATTCGAGCTGACATACTGGTTAGGGGAATATAAACGGCATCATCGCGATCCATGGGACCTTGCGAACCTTTGGCCTCCATCACCCCAATCACGTCATAAATCTCCCCCTGAATCCGAATCTTTTGGCCAACGGGATCGACATTGGCAGAAAACAGATTTTCCTGAACGGTGGGTGCAATCACGACTACCGATGCAGACGTTTCTAGCTCCGCTTGGGTAAAAAAGCGGCCCTGAGCTGGGAACGTGTTGCGCGCCTCAGGATGGCTTAAGTCGGTTCCGTAGACTGTGGTTGAGGTATTGTTCTCGCCATACACAACTTGGGTATTGCGTTGTAGATAGGCCGAAACCACGGTTGCAGAGGGGGCTTGTTCCGCGATCGCTTGGGCATCTTCCCACGTGAGTGTTGTGATTGACCCTTGTCCCTGACTAATGCCACCACTTTCAGCCGAACCCGCCATCACCTGCAATACATCAGTTCCCAAGCTGCGAATGCTCTCTTCTGTCGATTTTTGAATGCCTTGGCCAATTGAGGTCAGCGAAATGACTGACCCAATACCGATAATGACCCCCAGCATAGTCAGACCACTGCGGAGCTTATTACTCCAGAGGGCTTCCACCGCCATTTCGGCTATTTCTAATTTGGAAACGTGGTGGGATTTTTGAGTCGATGGGGGAGGCTGTTGTGCTGACGTATTTTCTGTTGATAAAGCCATGGTTGATGTCTGCTCCTTGGAATTGACTGAATCTACTCGGGTGCAGGCGGGAAATTGAATCCACGCTCTTCCTGTGCCTCTGTTGAGGGTGGGCTGATTAAGACTTGCTCATCCCCTTCAAGTCCTGATTTCACCTCTGTTTGGCCTCCGGCAGTTGCGCCAGTTTCAATGGCTTGAAAGACAGGCTCGCGATCGTGCCCCAAAATATAAACGCCTTCACCATCGGGTCTTCGAACCACAGCAGCATTTGGTACTAGCAGCGCATTGTCTAAACTGTCCACCTCAAATTC
The DNA here is from genome assembly GCA_039815185.1 of Cyanobacteria bacterium P01_A01_bin.123. Classification (GTDB taxonomy): domain Bacteria; phylum Cyanobacteriota; class Cyanobacteriia; order Phormidesmidales; family Phormidesmidaceae; genus JBCBZT01. The sequence goes on from JBCBZT010000025.1 coordinate 77,521, forward strand.
TGCTTCCACGTTCATGCCAATCTTTAATTTTTCGGCCGCAGGTAGGTCGATTGACACCCGCACCTCAAAACTGGTGACGTTTTGGCTCACCGTGGCTTGGGCGGCAATCAATTCAACCCTGCCGGTAAATTCTTCGCCCGGAAATGCATCCGCTTTAAATACGACAGATTGCCCCGGTTCAACTCGGGCAATTTGAGATTCTGGGAGATTCACCACAACTTGATTGCGGGCACTTGAGAGCAGCAAAATGGACGATGATGAATCCGATTCACTACCCCCACCCGCCATGGACGGACTAACGAAAGACCCTACCTCTGCATAAATTTGGGTGATGATGCCATCGAAAGGGGCCACCACGCGGGTGTCGTTGAGTTGGGCCTCAACGGTTTGCAATGACCCTTCAGCAGACCGCACCTGAGCCCGAGCTTGCTCAATATCTTCTGAACGCGTCCCAGCTCTGAGTGCAGCAACGGTTTGTCGTTGTTGTTCAACTCGCGCTGCAGATTGCTCAATTTGCTCAGATCGGGTGCCAGCATTTTGTAGGGCTAACGCCTCTTCTGCCTCGATCACCTGGGCATCGGCCACATCTCGATCGGTGCGTTTTTGGTCTAACTCTTCCCGCGAAATTGCCCCTTCACTGTAAAGCCTTTCATAGCGCTGAAGATCGGTCGCGCGCTGCTGTAGGGTAGCCTCTGCCTGCTGCAGGCGAGCAGAGGCTTGGGCGATGTCTTGGGCGCGATTACCCGATTGCATTTCCTGTAAGTTTGCCTCGGCCTCAGCCAGTTGGGCCTCTGCTTTGGCGATATCCTCTGGGCGATCGCCGGCAATCAGCCGGTCTAAGTTTGCGTTCTGCTGTGCCAACTGTCCTTCCATTTGCAGGAGTTCTCCGCTTAGGTTGGAGTCATCCATCATGGCAATGACCTGATCTTTTTCAACGCGATCGCCCTCTTCTACCAGCAAGTTTTCAATCACCCCCGAGTTTTTAGGACTGAGGTTAATCGACTGCGCCGGATCGACTGTGCCATTGGCCGTGATGACCACGGGAACTGTTTTGCGTTCAACAGATTGGGTTAACACTTCCGTTTGGGATGACCGGCCACCCGTGATTAGCGTCATGCCAAACCGGAGACCCAAGAGCAACAAGACCGGCACCACAAACCTGAGCCACTTATTCCGGTTTAGCGATAGCTTTTTAGGCCAAGTTAGTTTTGACGGCAAGATCAATGAAAAATTAGACCGCACAATTGTTCTCCTCAAAATGGCCAGATTGCTGACTGTAACCAGTATCGATAGTGAGTGATTACTTACTTATTAACTTGCATCTCTTAAATCGTCAAGCCCAAAGTTTGCATGAAGTCTAAATTTGAATGGCGTCTGAATAATGTGGATTTCCCTACTGGGCAGCTTCACGGCTAATTCGGCAGAATCTTTCTAAACTCCTCCTCGCTGCAGAATTATGAACGTTAAGCCCCAGCTTATTTCAGACACTAATCAACCCAGAAATTCCCCACCTTCCGATGGGCATGAGGACAGCTATGACGAGGTGCTCCTTGATGCCTATTCACGGTCGGTCACCCACGTGGTTGAAACCGTCAGTCCAGCCGTTGTCAATATTGAGGTTCGTCGTCTGCGATTGAGAGCCGATATGCGCCGCCCCTTAGAAACGGGGGGCAACGGGTCTGGCTTTATCTTTACGCCAGATGGCTACATCCTGACGAACAGCCATGTAGTCCACAATACGGATGTGATCGATGTCACGCTAGCAGACGGACAGCAGTACCGAGCTGAACTGATTGGCGATGATCCGGATACCGATCTGGCGATTATTCGCATTGCTGGCGCAGATTTTACCCATGCAGCCCTCGGCAACTCCAATTCGCTGCGGGCTGGGCAGTTGGTGATTGCGATTGGCAATCCGCTGGGATTTCAGTGTACGGTTACCGCTGGTGTGGTGAGTGCATTGGGGCGATCGTTTCGCTCCAAAACCGGACGGCTAATCGACAACGTGATTCAAACCGATGCGGCGCTCAATCCTGGTAACTCGGGTGGGCCCCTGGTGAATTCTCGAGGGCAGGTGATTGGTGTGAATACAGCGGTAATTCAAGCTGCCCAGGGCATCTGTTTTGCGACGCCAATTGAGACTGCCAAGCGAGTGATTGGGCCGTTGATGCAGATGGGTCGAGTCCGTCGAGGTCGGATTGGTGTTGGGGGGCAAACGGTGCCGTTGCCACAGCGGTTGGTTCGTGCCCATCAGTTAACAGCAGAGAGTGGGGTTTTGGTGACCTGGTTGGAGTCGGGCAGTCCGGCTGAAAGGGCTGGGGTACGCGATCGCGATGTGATTGTTGCCTTCTCTGGAGAAGCCGTCAGCAATGTCGATGATCTACATCGGCTATTAACGGAGAAAACCATTGGCGTGCGATCGCGTTTGACCCTGATCCGTCAAGAGCAAACGTTGGACCTCAGTGTTGTCCCTACTGAATCATCGCTCCGCGCAGAGTAATGAGCTGCTTTGAGATGAGCCATTTACGCTTTAGTTTTGAGTTGGTGCAAAATCCTGAGAACATCCCAAAGTTCATTGCGTCTTCGGTTCAAGGAAAAGTCATCGGAGAAAGCATATTGACCTTGATCTAGCTTGACAAAGATGGAGTATTCGCCATTGCTGACCAACCCAAACTTGGACCCTTCTTGAGTGCCAGATGCCATGTAGGCAAGTGCTTGAGGGAGTGCCGTCGTCATATTGAACGAGGTTCGCTTTGCCTCTACCAGCACAATCCATAAATTTCGCTGGACGATTAATGCATCAATACGACCCTGATAAACCTGCTCGTTGTTATCTGCCCACTCAAACTGGACTGAGACTTCTGACCTGAGCAAAAATGGCGGATCATAGAACCCTGCTAGTTCCAGTAGCGGTGAGATAACGAGAAAATTGACGGCATTTTCTAGTAAATGCCCGTGCTGACGGTGATACAGATAACGACGCTTAAGCAGATCGAACCGTGCTTGCTCAGCATGGGTTAGGGGGTTGAGCGGAGCCGTCCATTCCGAAAAAAAGTTGGGATCAGAACTCGCAGTCATCCCATAGATACGCTCAGCTTCGGCAAGGCTGGTAATGTACTCGGTAACGGCTAACGGTTGAACCATCGCTACTAGATTGGCTGCCTGCAATCTTGAAGAACTTCCTCCTAGTGTTGAGCCCTCATTCAGGACTCAACACTAGGTTATCGCGATGAACCACGGTTTCAGCGCCAGCGTAGCCTAGGATGTGGGCAATCTTGTCGGAATGATGGCCGCGAATCTGTTGCAACTCGCTGTGGCTATAGTTCACGATACCGCGCGCAACTTCTTGCCCCTGAGCGCTGCAAAGCACCACCGCATCTTGCTGTTGAAATTCGCCTTCCACTTCGGAAATGCCTGCAGCGAGGAGGGATTTTCCCAACTGGCGAATGGCTTTGACTGCCCCAGGATCGAGGTAAAGACGGCCAGCGGGCATTAGGCTGTGGGCAATCCAGCGCTTGCGAGCATTGGGCAATTGAGGCTGGGCTGCAAACTGGGTGCCCAGGGGTTCTCCAGCCAAGATTGGGTGGATGTTGCTAGGCTGACGGCCCTCCGTGATCACAGTCCGGACGCCAGCGTTGGTGGCAATGCGGGCCGCTTCAATTTTGGTGACCATGCCGCCTGTGCCCCAGTTAGAACCGCGATCGCCCACTTCAATTTTTAACTCAGCCAGTTGCTGCATCGTATCTACCAGGCTAATGGGTTTGGCATCAGGGTTAGAGCGGGGGTCAGCGGAATATAGCCGATCAACATCAGTGAGCAAGAACAGCCAATCTGCGCCAACCAAACTGGCAACCAGGGCCGACAAAGTATCGTTGTCACCAAACCTCAGTTCATCGATCGCAACCGTATCGTTTTCATTGACGATGGGGATCACGCCCAGCTTGAGCAATTGTCGGAAGGTGCGGTAGCTATTGACATAGCGCGATCGCTGCACCAAGTCACTCCGGGTCAGCAATACCTGGGCGATAGGTTGCCTTAACTCGGTAAACAGGTCATCGTAGGTTCGCATCAAGCGCCCCTGCCCCACCGCCGCTACAGCCTGCTTCATAGCCATCGTGCGGGGGCGCTCTGTTAAGCCCAACCGGGCACAGCCCACCCCTACTGCGCCAGAGGAAACCAAAATTACCTGATGCCCTTGGCGAATTAAGCTACACAGGGTTTCGACCAAACTCGCGATCGTTGATAGAGCCAGATGCCCCGTATCGGGTCGGGTCAGGCTCGACGTACCAATCTTGACGACAACGATTTTGGAAGTAACCATGGGTTTGGCAGCCTACGCGATCGCGAAAATATGCCCCAAAAAAACACCGGGGCAACCGCTATAGCCGTTGCCCCGCATATTTGTTTATTTATAAATTAGAGCCTTTATATTGGCTGGCTCCATTTGATATGTCAATGATCCTAGATATTTGCAGGTGATCCCCCAATCTATAATGTTTTCTTCAGATTTAGTTTTCTTTCGATTAAAAGACATTCTCAAAGTTTTGTTGCAGACTCTCAGTCTCTTACTGTCGGAGAAGATTTCTAGTTGCGTTTTGAGTTTTAGATCCAGACTTCTGAATTTTGACTGATTCCTCCTCTCGCGTGCCCTTTACCCCTCATCACCCCAACCTTTTCAAAGACACCCCCAGCAGTTGGGAAACCGTCACTTCAACGGAGCGGATAGGATAATTACGCATGACCTGGCCCGGGCGGATCATTGGGTCGACCAAAATTGTAAACATGCCCAGACGGTTGCCGGCAAGCACATCGGTAAATAAGCGATCGCCGACCATTGCAACCCGGTGAATGGGTAAATTCATGGCATTAGTGGCGCGTCTGAGTTTACGACGCGACGGTTTTCCAGCTCCCGTGATGTAAGGAACGCCTAAGGAGTCTGCAATGCGACGAATGCGCGTTTGGTTCAGGTTATTACTCACTAGCCAAAGCCTGACCAAGGGTTTAAGGCTGATTAACCAACTCCGCACTTCATCGGTGATATTCCGCTCGTTGAAGGGCACTAAGGTTTCATCAACATCTAATACGAGTCCTTGGAGTGCAAACTTCTGAACTAAGTCAGGGGTGAGGGACAGCACAGAGCTGCCCAGAACTAAATCCGGTTGTAACAGTTTGCACCAAGCCATAAGCAGCAGCAGCAGATCCCTTAAAGCATTACAGGGTGTTTATCATAGCCCAAACTGTTGCTCAAACTGTCGGTTGCTAGGAGTGGTTTTGGTTTTGGCGCTTTAGACCTGGTTGCGACTTAAGACCCTAGGAATCGGGAGAACTCCCCGCTTGGCCCTCTGCCCCCTGGGCTTGTCCAGCATTGGCCTCGACCTCGGCTCGAATTTGCGCTTGGGCCGCTTCATGTTCAGCCAGGGTTTTGCTGAATACGTGGGTGCCGTCATAGCGAGCCACAAAATACAGGTAGTCAGTGGCGGCGGGGGTGAGGGTTGCCTCTAGGCTAGGCTTGCCGGGGCTAGCGATGGGAGTTGGGGGTAATCCGGGATTAATGTAAGTGTTGTATGGGTTAGGGGTTTGAACCTGAGCATAGGTCAGAGGGGTCTCGGGGGTTTGGGTAACGCCTAAACCATATTCCACCGTTGGATCAGCACCTAAGGGAATGCCTTGATTCAATCGATTGGTAAATACCCCAGCAATGGTTGCCCGTTCATCTGGGACAACTGACTCTTTTTCAACAATGCTGGATAGGGTTACCCAGTCCACTAAGTTTAGCGCTCGTGCCTCGGCTTGATAAGCTGGCAAAGCAACCTGTTCAAAGCGCTGAAGCATCAGGGCTACCACCGCCTCGGGGGTAACCTGTTCTGCTGGAAGCTGGTAGGTATCAGGGTAGAGAAATCCCTCTAGGTGGGGCAGGGTATCCGGTAACCAGGGAAACTGCTCGGTGGGAATGGTTTCGGTGGCGGTGAGGAATGACTGAGCCGGAAAGAATCCTTCAGCTTCCAGAGCGGCGGCAATTTGCCGTCGATTCCAGCCCTCTGGAATGGTAAAACCTTCGGTCACTACATCTCCGACCCAAACCTGATCGGCAATGGTTTTAAGCGACTGGGTTGGGGATAACTGATAGGTACCGGCTTGGTAGCCGCCACTCGGGTCACGGAATGCCCGCCAGCGTGTCCATATATTCCAAGCTGTTGTGGACTTGATTAACCCAGCGGCTTCCAGGTCTCGGCCAATTTGCTGGCCTGATGTACCTGAGGGAATGCTGACTTGAATGGCGGTTTCGCCATCGCTGCCCGAGGCAACGGCTTCAGGTTGAATAGGGGCGATGGCCCAACTCCACCACGACCAACCCTGCCAGCCCCCTAACGCAATCACAGCGGGCAGAATAAGCAGGTAGAACAGTCCTTTTGAGAGGCGAGCTTTCATCGTATGCAAGGGATAATTGACAACAGGTAACCCACAAACGCGATCGCAAATCGACTGCCCAATGACTAGGCTGACATATTCTAGCGATGATCCGCGAAATTTGTCCTTTACACTAGCGGTTGATTGCCAAAGCAGGCGATCGCTTGGTGCAATTCATCCTCAGATAAGGGTTGAACGATCCATGTGGTTGAAAAACAGTGATTTGCTGCTACGGTTAGCGCGTCTATGACGGTTTGGTTCAAGGCGTTAGCACTAAGGGACTGAAGTCGTTCAGGGAAGTTAGGGATAACGAGCGGTTCGGCAAAAATTTTCTGATGCAGTGCAACGTCTGGATGTAACCGCATTGAACCATGCTGTAGCACAGTATGATTGGCACTTAGAGGCGATCGCGCCTTTTCGGAGGTACGACGCCCCTCTCGTTTGACTTGAGCGCTGCCGATGAGCTTGTAACCGTCAGTCATGACTAAATCAGCCGCTGTGGGTGAGCTAAAGCAGTTATCTGTTTTTTCGTAGCCGCGCTGCTGGTGGCCGTAAGTCAGCGGGATACCCAGGGTAGCCCAACCGTCAATCAAAAACTGACAAATGGCTTGATAGACCTCAATTCGCCGTCCTTGAAATGCTGAGGTAATCACGCTATATGTCAGATCACCCTGATGTAACACGGCTCGCCCCCCGGTAGGGCGTCTCACCAGATCTAGCGGTTGGTCTCCAGCGACCATCTGGTGCCACTCATTGGGCCACCGCCGCTGGTGATAGCCTAAAGAAATTGCCGCTGGTGACCACGTGTAAAATCGCAGGCAGTTTGGCTGTCTATCTTGACAATGCTGTGCCAGTAACCACTGATCAACCGCCATCTGTACTGCCCCTGGTGCTTTAATGGGCGGCAGTAATCGCCAAGGATGGCTGCTTTCAGACCGCACACCCAATCCACCGTGTTAATTTGATGTGCTTCAAGCCGGACTCTGATAATTGACAATGCGGGCAAAGCTATCGGGTTGTAGACTGGCGCCGCCGACTAAAGCCCCATCGATCTCGGGCTGAGCCATAATCTCATCGACGTTATTGGGTTTGACTGAGCCACCGTATTGAATCGGGACATCGGGATTTTTGAGCTGGCGGCGAATCAAACCAATGACGCGGTTGGCTTCAGCAGATTCACACGTGTCTCCGGTGCCAATCGCCCAAATCGGTTCGTAGGCAATGACCAAATTGGACTGATCTATCCCTTCGAGCCCTCGTTTGATTTGACCAATAATCACAGCTTCGGTTTCATTCGCGTCCCGCTGTTGCTTAGTTTCACCCACACATAAAATCGGAATCAAGCCTGCTTCTTGGGCAGCTTGCAACCGGAGATTCGCGGTTTCATCGGTTTCGCCGAAATATTCACGTCGCTCGCTGTGGCCGATCACCACATAGCGAACGCCCAACTCTAACAGCATTGCCGCTGAGATCTCGCCGGTGTAAGCCCCTGATTCTTCCCAGTGAATATTTTGAGCGCCCACCTTGATCCGAACGCCGTGGAGGCTTTTAGAGAGCAGACTTAATGCTGTGTAAGGGGCACACAGTAAAACCTCTCTATCCTCTGGGGTTTCGCTGAGGTGCCCCAAAAAGTCTTTCAAAAACTCCAGGGCTTCTGCCTGAGTTTTATGCATTTTCCAGTTGCCAGCGATCACAATCTTACGCACAGGTCTTTCCGTCAGAACAGCGACTCGAGTCATCATTGCATCCTACAAGCAAAGGTTAACCAGAAGCAATTCTAGTTAGCGAGTACATCGTGCATCGCCTGCCGTGAGTAGAGTTGAAGCCCATCGTCTTGACAGTCTTGATTGTGAATTAGCTAGCAATTCCAAATTCGGCCTTGAGGGGATCATCGTTTTCATCTGCCACGGTGGCGACAATTGTCATCAAGCGAGAAATTTCCCCCGCAGAAATATCTGCCAAAATTCGACTGGTGAGCACTACCACCTCATCGCCCAAAATTCCAAAGCAGGCTTCAAAGGTTTCCCCACAGTTCATCTCTAAGAGTCGCTGCATCAAATCAGGCTTGGGTGAGGAGGGCAAGGCGAGTACGGGAGCCCAGACGGTCAAGGTGTCTGTGTCTTCGATGCCGGTGAGCTGTACATAAACCTCTACGCTGCCATAGGCAAATTTCCAAAGGTGCTCTTCCTCAGAGTGAAGAACCATTGCACTTTGGTCCTGCTCTAGGCTGGAAATGACGGTTTCTATCGTGTCAACGTAGTTCAAGGTGTCATCACCATTATCCGAATTGTCAGAGGAGGCTGCCTTGAGATCCACTGGAGTAGTAACCATAGGTCGTTTGTAACGTTCCGATATCAACAGAGCACCCCTAATTTATCGCTACTCTGGCAGTTTATCCGGAGTTTGTATCCTTTTTTAGGGTTTCTCCAATTCATGGCATCTATTGGGATGGGGTAGGCTTGAGCTGTGTCTCCGTTCTGCATCAACCCCTATGCCTCTATCTTCATCGACCAATACGGCTACACTCCAGCAGTTTCGGGCCCAGTTTCCAGCCCTCGAAACCAAGTACTACTTCAACTATGGCGGTCAGGGGCCGATGAGTCAGGCAGCCTTGACACACATGAGCCAAATGCACCAGTATATCCAGGCGATTGGGCCGTTTTCGAGGCGGGTGAATCAGTGGATTCAGAATCAAGCTGCTGAAACCCGCCAGATGCTTGCGGCTGAGTTGGGGACGACGACTGATGCGATCGCGTTGACAGAAGATGTCACCGTGGGTTGTAATATTCCGCTTTGGGGGCTTGACTGGCGAGCAGGCGACCACATTTTGCTCACTGACTGCGAACATCCCGGCGTGATTGCGGCGGTGCAAGAAATCAGTCGGCGGTTTCAGGTGGAGGTTTCTACCTGCCCGATTTTGGCAACTTGCCGTGGCGGTGATCCGGTGACGGTGATTGCTGAGCATTTACGCTCTAATACCCGGCTGCTGGTGATCAGCCATATTCTTTGGAATACAGGGCAAGTGATGCCTCTGGCAGAGATTGTGGCTCGATGTCATATCCACCAACCCCATCCGGTCTTAGTGTTGGTGGATGCAGCCCAGTCTGTCGGCATGATGCCCCTAGATTTACCTGCAACTGGGGTGGATTTTTATGCCTTTACGGGACATAAGTGGTACTGTGGCCCGGCTGGGCTGGGGGGGCTCTACATTAAGCCTGAGGTAATGTCACAGCTTCGCCCCACGTTTATTGGTTGGCGCGGCATTACCACTGACGAAGCCGCTAACCCGACGGGTTGGAAACCTAATAGTCAGCGGTTCGAGATTGCCACCTCTGATTTTGCCCTTTACGGGGGACTCCGCAGTGCGATCGCGATTCATAATCAATGGGGCACCCCCCAACATCGCTACAATCGCATTTGTGAATTGAGCCAATTGCTTTGGCAAAAGCTGAGAGATATGGGAGCGGTCCTTCAAAACAACGCTTTGACCATCGCACCCCTCAGCCCTACTCCCCCTGCGTCTGGATTAGTGTCGTTCCGGGTGATGCTCAAGGGTCAACCCTCCCCCAAGCACCATGTGCAGCTGGTGCAAACCCTAGAAGCAAAGGGCTATCTACTCAGAACTTTGCTGCATCCCCATTGCGTTCGTGCTTGCCTCCATTATTTCACTTTGGAGTCTGATATTGAACAACTGGTGGCTAATATTGCAGACTACTGCAGCCGTCATGACCCCAGCGTTTTATAAAATCCATAAAGAGCAAGACTGGCCATCGTCAATGCAAAGTCGACTGCTGGCAGCTTTGGTCTATCGGCTTTAGTCTATTGGAAAGTTAAGTATCAATTCGATGCGCCAACATTTTTGTCTATGCTGAATAGACTGGTTAGGTATCCCTGAATACCGATGTCATTTGTCGTCTACCCCGATCAAGTTGTATCGTCATGACCTTCCTGAACTGCATCGTCATCCCTTATGTTTCCGTTGCAATAGTACTATTGCTCTTTACCCTGCGAGTCTTCTTGGCTGATAAGATGACCCCCAAAACCCATTTGAATAGCTGGGGTTTTTTGATTGAAATTTCAGTCCTCTGGCCGCTAACGCTACCGTTTATTCTTAGAAAGCGGTTATTTCTAGCTTCTAAAGATGCAACGGATTTAACTCAAAATCCTCCGTTTAATCAGCCTGTTTAATCGATTTGGCAAGCCTGGAAATCGATCCTCCCCTGAGCCAATACGTTACAAGCCAATCATTGGCATGGCATTAGGGGAGCCCCTTAAATCAGCTTGCGAGAACGATAATGGCGACACCCATCACAGGGGCCGCAAGGGTTGATAGCGCAACGCAAATAGGGCGATCGCGCGTTAAATTCACAGCTAATATCTCCCACAATTGTGCCCACTCCCTCAATCATCTGACTATTGGGGAGGCGGGTTACTATTGTTGAAAACCTACGTCGAGTGGCGGCTTCCATGGCTAAAGTAATCTGGGTTTGAGTCTGGCGATCATTACGACGACTAATCAGCCAGGACGCGATCGCTGGAGAAAACCCGACCGCAAAAATCATTAATACAGTGATCATTGGCTTACCTAGGCTTGATCGGCACTCGACAGATGGCCCTATGGTAGCAAGCCCCACTAATGGTCTTGGGGGAGCGCTTTATCTTTGGGCTTGTAGGTAGATTTCACTTCCAACTCTTTAAGCTGCTTTGCAGACACGCCAGCCGGCGCATTGGTTAGCAAAGAGCGTGCTTGTTGCGTCTTCGGAAACGCGATCGCGTCGCGAATGGACTCTTCTCCGGCTAGCAGCATGACAAAGCGATCCAGGCCATAGGCGATACCGCCATGGGGCGGGGTACCGTATTCAAAGGCTTCTAGCAAGAAGCCAAACTTGTCTTGGGCTTCTGCCTCAGACAGCCCAATGGCGTCGAATACCTGCTGCTGTAAGTCAGGTTGATAAATTCGCAAGCTCCCCCCCCCAAGTTCAAAGCCGTTAAAGACCAGGTCGTAGGCCACAGCGCGGGCGGTTTTAAGATCGTCAATATCTTCCGGATGGGGAGCAGTGAAGGGGTGATGCAAGGCCTCTAGGCGCTGATCGTCAGCATTCCACTCAAACATCGGAAAGTCGGTGACCCACAGCAAGTTCAGCGCATCGGCAGGAATCAAATTGAGTTCTTTAGCCACAACCTGCCGGACTCGATCGAGGGTGGCGTTGACAATATCCGTCGGGCCAGCCCCAAACAACAGTAGGTGGCCGTCTGCTGCCCCAGTCCGTTTTAGCAAGGTCTGCATTTGCTCAGGGCTGAGGTTATCTCTAATCGCACCGATGGTGTCAACTTTGCCGCCGTCGCGCACGCGAATATAAGCCAAGCCCTTAGCGCCAGCTTCCGAAGCCACCTTAAACAAATCACCACCAGGCTTAATCCGCACATTGGAGATGGCGTCGTTGCCACCGGGAATCGGCAGCACTTTAACCAGCCCCCCCGCTTTTACGGCCCCAGAGAAGACTTTAAAGCCAGAGTCGGCAACCAAGTCTGACACGTTCACGAGCTCTAGGCCATAGCGGGTATCTGGCTTATCTGTGCCGTAGCGATCGAGGGCCTCGGCATAGGTTAATCGAGGTAGGGGCGTCGGTAAATCAATCCCTTTTACCTGTTTGAACACGTGAACCACCAGAGCTTCATTCAGTGCCAAGATCTCCTCTTGGTTCATGAAGCTCATTTCCATGTCCAGTTGGGTGAATTCGGGTTGGCGATCGGCCCGCAAATCTTCGTCACGAAAGCAGCGGGCGATTTGATAATAGCGATCGACGCCAGAGACCATTAGCAATTGCTTAAACAACTGAGGCGATTGGGGCAGGGCATACCACTCGCCCGGATTCACCCGCGATGGCACCAAATAATCACGCGCCCCTTCTGGGGTAGAGCGGGTGAGGATGGGGGTTTCGACTTCTACAAAGCCTTCTTGATCTTCTAAAAAGCGACGCATGGCTTTGATCACGGCGTGACGCAACTGGAGGTTTTGGCTCATGCGTTCCCGACGCAGGTCGAGGTAGCGATAGCGCAGGCGCAATTCTTCTTTTACCGATTCGGGTTCGGCAGTGGACACTTGGAACGGCAGCTGTTTGCGAACTGGGTTCAGCAGTTCAATGGTAGCGGCGTAGATTTCGATCTCCCCAGTGGCCAGTTTAGGATTAATGGCGCCGTCTTGACGGGGGCTGACGCGACCCGTGATTTTGACCACGTATTCGTTGCGCAGTTGGTCAGCCGTGCCGTAGGAGTCGGGGGTACGCTCTGGATCGCTAACGATTTGCACAATCCCGCTGCGATCGCGTAAGTCAATAAAAATCACGCCCCCATGGTCGCGACGGCGATCGACCCAGCCAAACAGGGTGACAGTGTCGTCAATGTGCTCTGCTCGCAGATGGGCGCAATAGTGGGTTCGCATATTCGACGCTAACGCAACTTCTACCAAAACCCCTTCATTATCCGTTACAGCTTGCGATCTGATTCAAGAAAATTTTGAAGAGAGAGCAGGGTACCAATGAGTATCCCGATCAGGAACATACAGCGACACGCCCATCAAAAATACTTAGTCTTCTTTTACCTTCACAGTAGCCTGTCACATCAAGGCAACCAGTAGACACAAGACACCATGTCATTAATTTCACTGAATCGTCAGCCAAGTTGCGTATGCACATTATATGCAACTAACGACAAAGCCCCTTGTCTACCCATCCCAAAAGAGAAACGTCGAGAAAGGTTTATATATATTAATTTGAAGCAATTGCAGAGAATTCACTGGATCTTTATCCTCCGTAATAAGACTTACGTATTTATACTCATACGATAGGCCTATCTAAAACTATAAGCTGGTTGGTATACGCTAAATGACTGAGTATAAAGTTAAGCTGAAAGACCTCAGTGTTTGAACATCAGTAATCTACGATCTAGTCTTCGAATCTACCAGCACTAATTGAGAGATAGCTCAAAACTTATTGACTCTAGGCAGAGTGATCTCTCTGGGTTATCGATTGGTCTTTTTGTCCCCTGAGAATATTGACTGCCATGAGAAATATGACATCACTTTTTGGGCTTCGGGCCGGACTGGTCTTACTCCTAGGATGTGGCCCTTCACTAGGGGTAACCGTTCCGGCTTTTGCACAAACCTCTGTAACGTCTGCTTCGGATGGGACAGGTACCGCAGTCACCTTCGATGCGGCTAGCCAAATTTACACCATTAATGGCGGCACCCAAGTCGATGCCAACCTGTTCCATAGCTTTCAACAATTTGGCTTGAATGCCAATGAAATTGCCAACTTCTTAGCGAATCCAGATGTCGCTAACATCCTGGCGCGGGTCAGCGGCGGCCACGCCTCAGTGATTGATGGTTTACTGCAGGTCAGCGGCGGCAACAATGCCAATCTCTTTATCCTCAACCCGGCTGGAGTCTTGTTGGGTCGCAACGCCAACTTGAACCTAGCGGGGTCGTTTTCTGTTAGCACTGCCAGTGGTCTGGTCTTTGGTGACAACGTCTTCAACGCCTCAGGCAGCAACGACTACAGTGCGCTGACGGGTAATCCCACGGGCTATGTTTTTTTAGGCCATGAAGGCGTATTGCTGAATGAAGCAGACCTGTCAGTAAACGCTGGCGAAAGTCTGACGTTGGCAGGGGGCACGGTGATTAACACGGGGAACCTAGACGCACCTGAGGGCAACGTGTCGATTGTGGCCATGCCAGAAGAAGGCATCCTGCGCATTTCTCAAGACGGCTTGGTGATGAGTTTGGCAGTACCCACTGACGCGTTGAACAATTTGATTGACAGCGGCATCACCCCGTTAGACCTACCCAGTTTGCTGGCTGGAGAATGGGGCGGTGATGCTACCACGGTCAGCACCCAAGCGGATGGCACGGTGGTGCTGTCTACAGGGGGGGCTGTGAATGCTGAACCTGGGGCAGTGATCTCAACCGGGACAGTGGATGTCTCTGGGGTACAGGGCGGTCGGGTGGTTTTCATCGGTGAAGATATTGCCTTGCCAGCGGGGTTGATTGATATTTCAGGAACTGCGGCTGGGGGAGACTTGGCGGTCTATGCCCGAGATGATTTGAGGTTAGGCGTGAGCGTGGATGCCGTTGGGGGAGGCCAGGCCCTGTTTGACCCAGCCACGCTGAATATCGATGGGGCAGCCGCAAACACCATTGTGACCACACTGGCAGGTGGGAATGCCATTGTGGAGGCGACTGAGACCATCAACGTTAATGCGGTGATCGATAGTAGTGCCCAAGCCAACAACAACACCCTCACCTTTAGGGATGAAAATGCTGATAATACCCTCACCATTAACCTGAATGCGGGGATTGAGTTGGGCGCAAATCAAACGCTGACGGGTGAGGGCACAACAGTTAACGTCAACACGACGACCGCAGGAATTGTGCAGAACGGGGTGGATGTAGCCGCTGCTGACGCGACGGTGAACTTGGGAGAAGGGATTTACCAAGAGGGACAGCCGGTCACCATTAACCGTGCCCTAACGCTGAATGGGGCCGGGGCAGGCAGCACCATCCTGGATAGCCAAGGAAACCATCGAGTGCTAGAGATTGCCAATGGCGTGACGGGAAATGTCAATATCAACCAGTTGACCATCTCGAATGGGAGCACGACTGGTAATGGGGGTGGAATTTTGAATAATGCTGCTGGTGCCACCCTCTCTTTAAGCAATGCCACTGTCTCGGGCAATTCGGCAGGCGATCGGGGCGGCGGCATTTATACCCTTGGTGCAGTGACTCTGAGCAATGCCACCGTTTCGGGTAATTCGTCAACCGGCAACGGCGGCGGCATCTATGCCCGTAATGGTGCGATCGCCATGACGAATTCAACGGTGTCGGGTAACTCGTCAAATCAATATGGTGGCGGCATTTATACCCGTAGTGTGATCACCGTGACAAATTCAACGGTGTCGGGTAACTCGTCGCGTCGCAACGGTGGGGGGCTTTATAGCCGTAGTGGTGCGATCACCGTGACGAATTCAACGGTGTCGGGGAATTCGTCAAACCGTCATGGTGGGGGTATTTGGAGCCGCAATCGTTCGATTACCCTAACTGATTCCACGGTGTCGGGGAATTCAGCAAGGGTTTCTGTCGGTGGGGCTTACTCTAGCCACATCACAGTGACAAATTCAACCGTGTCGGGCAATTCAGCGGGCGATTTGGGGGGTGGCCTTTATGCCACAGGTTCGCTCACCATAACCAACTCTACGGTGTCGGGGAATTCGGCAACGAATAAAGGCGGTGGGGCTTATCACCGTAATCATGCCACCATCACCAATTCGACGATATCGGGTAATTCATCCAATCGAGGGGGTGGCATGTATGCCCGTGGCGGTGGCGATGTCACCGTGATCAACTCTACGGTGTCGGGGAATTCAGCGAATGATCGGGGGGGTGGGATTTTTATGCGCAACAGAAATGGAGGTGACCTCATCCTGAGCAACGCCACTGTTGGCTTTAACACCGCCAATGTAGATGGTGGTGGTATTTTTGTGAACACTACAAGAAATAACATTATCAACAACAGCATCGTTGCCAACAACAATGCTGGAAGGAGCGGCCCCGATATCAGCGCTAACCTCAACAGCAGTACTATCACCAACAGCCTCATTCAAGACACCACAGGCATCACTGCCGGGGCACCCACCAATGGAGTCGATGGCAATATCATCGGTCAAGATCCGCTGCTGGCTCCTTTAGTCAATAATGGTGGCCCCACCCAAACCCATGCCCTTTTAGCAGGTAGTCCCGCAATCAACGGCAGTGGAGTTGGCGCTACCCCAAACGACCAACGAGGTGTTGCAGCCATCGACACCCGTGACATTGGGGCATTTGAATTCGTTGCAGTGGCGGATCAGTCTACCCTAGATCCCGACATCCTCTTCAATCGTCTTGCCCCCTTAACGGTAGGTGAGGGGCCTGGTCGCCCTATTCTCAGGCTCTCTACTGAATTAGCAGCAGAACTTGGCCTGCTAGAGTTGCTCAACGATGACGGCACCCTTACCCCAGCTGGAGAGGAGGATGCCACTAACCGCCCTGCGACAACCCAGCCAACCGCAAACGACCCCGAAGGGGGTACCGATAACCTCTGCTTCAATGGGGCTGACCCCAACCTTGGAGACTGTGTCCAGTCCACCCCGTAACCCCTAACAATTATTCAGAGCCCAAAATCATGTCCTGCCCTCTGGTCACTGCGATGCTGCCCATTGGTCTGTTATTGCTCGGCCTCGTTAACCCTGCTTACAGCCAAGTTGACCCCTCTGTTGACCCCCTACCCATCCCCGACCCGCTGCCCCAAGACACCCCGCTAGATCCGCCCACAATTCCCTTAGACCCTGGTCAAGCCGACGATACTACCCCCATTCCCGTCACCCAAATCCAAGTCGTTGGCAGCACCGTCTTTAGCGCGGCAGATCTGGCAGATCTGGTTGCCCCCTTGGAAAATCGCACCACCACCCTGGCCGAACTGCAAACCCTCGCCGATGCCATCAACCAGCGCTACTTAGATGCTGGCTACATCACCACTCAGGTGCGCATCCCCGAGCAAACCCTCACCGATGGCATCGTCACCATTGAAGTACTAGAGGGACGCTTAGCAGCCATTAACGTCGAAGGAACAGAACGCTACCAAGACTATGTCACAAGCCGCCTCAACCAAGCCAGCACTGACCCATTGAGCCAACCCGAAATTGAAGATCAACTCCAACTGCTGCAGCTTGACCCCCTGTTTGATGACGTTGAGGCAGAACTCAGGCAGGGTGATGTCCCTGGGGAAAGTGTCTTAGCTGTGCAACTGCAAGAAGCTAATCCCTTCAGTGGGCGGGTATTTTTTGACAACCAGTCGCCCCGTAGCGTAGGCAACCTGAGGGCAGGCACAACCTTGGCCTATCGCAGTTTGATTACCCCAGGCGATGCCCTTACGGCTGCTGCCAGCATCACTACTACAGGTGGGGCTCAGGCCTATGCTCTGGGCTATCAAGTGCCCGTGAGTCCCAACAACAGCACTGTACGGTTAGGCTTTACCTATGAAGACTTCAACATTACCGATCGGGATAATCCTGCCTTTGTCCTGGGGGTACGTGGCGACACCCAAATCTATGAAGCGGAATATCGTCATCCCTTGATTCGCACCCCCCGAGAAGAGCTGGTCTTGTCCCTGGGCTTCCGTCATCGGGATGGGGAAAGTGTAATTCTCAACACTATTACCACCCCCAGCCGCACCAGCGTGTTTCAGTTTGGGCAAGATTATCTACGTCGGGATGGCTCAGGCGCTTGGGCGTTGCGCTCCCAGTTTAATCTAGGCACAGGGTTGTTAAATGCCACCATTAACTCTGCTCCCCAAGCTGATGGCCTCTTTTTCAATTGGCTGGGACAGGTGCAGCGAGTGCAGGTATTAAGTCCAGATAATTTGCTGATTGTGCGGGCAGACCTACAACTATCAGACGATTCGCTGCTAGGCAGTGAGCAGTTTGTGATTGGTGGGGCACAGACGGTGCGTGGCTACAGTCAAAATGTGCGAGCGGGTGACAGCGGCTTTCGGCTTTCGATTGAAGATCGAATTGTGCTGAGTCGCCATCCAGATGGGAGTCCGTTGTTCCAACTGGTGCCGTTTACTGATTTAGGCGCGGTTTGGTTTAGCAACAGCGGTACTCAACCGACGCAGCAGAATTTCTTATGGGGCGCTGGCTTGGGCATCATTCTGAATCCAGTCCCTGACTTAGAGGCTCGCTTTGATGTGGGGATTCCTTTAGTGAGACTGAATGAGGTAACCGATCTAGATACCGGGACACAAATCCACTTTTCGTTGGGTTATACGTTTTAGCAATTAAGCCGTAGACAAGCAGAAATCATTCACGATAAGAGGCTATTGATTGGCTCAACTGGTATCGGCGGCTCAGCAAAGACTATGAACGCCTTAACTCCAACAAGGCTTCATCGGTTGCTGTTATTGATAGACGACCGCTTCGAGACTGTCGTCTGCATCAGCATCTGAGTTTGTGAGATGATCATCGTAAGGGCCGATCTTGTTAACGTTGAGCCCATTCTTGAAGACAATTTGCAGGCCATGTTCTTCTTCCCAATCGCAATTGCACTCAAGTGAGATGTAGATACCTTTATCGCGATAAGTGCGGCGTCTGGATATGTTGCCATACCTCGCTAGGTGATCTAATCTCCATGAATTCATCTTCGTCAGGTTGCCAGTTATTGTTACAGTCCCGGTAGTACTGAAAAATATAGGGTTCAGCTTCCGTAAGCACAGATTTTGGTATTGACAAGAAATTTGCGATCGCAGCGTGAAAATCATCCTTATTAGGATCTTTATCATACCCTTCAAGAACGATCTGACAGAGCTTTCCGCCAAGTGCTGCTAATGATAACTGTACGCTCTCGATTAAATACAGTTATTGATAGGTTTCACCGTTGTGCTGAATCCATCCGTCAACATGACGTCCTTCCGGATCATGATGCGTCCAATGGATGACCCCGCCTTCAGGATTCCACTCATATTTACCGTAGAACATAATTAAATCGCCCTCTTGAAGTGAATTAATCCTCGGGGCTAAGTCGATATTATGGGCAATCAATAAGGTCTGTCCTGAACTGAGCCTGATGATAAATCTTTGATGTCTACTGCCATCCAGATCATCTGAAAGAATTCTGATTACGGTTCCTTCACCTTCGACTTGAAAATTACTTGTTTGATTTTCAAAAGCATCTTCTAATAATTGCTCATTGTTCTTCGTTGTAATTAAAATGTTTGAGTCAGGAGTCAATGTGCCTTGAGTACATCCATAAGATGCGGCAATCAACACAATCAAAATCAGAAATTTGCGCATATTAAACCTTTATATATCTTTTGTATATCTATAGATGATCATGGCTTTGCAAAAGTTTTTTCTATGATTGGCCGAATAATTGGCTCTAAATTCCCAGTTTTAACCGCCATGTCAAAATTTTACCCGTGTTAAGTGGGGCATGATCAATGGCTTTGAGTCGCCATGGCCCGTTGGCAGTATGCCCCAATAGACTCGTCAGGCAAGGGGTGGTTGCTAGAGAATAGATCTTTTGCAGCTGGGTTTGGCGACCTAGCGTACGCCCTTCTAGTAAAACGGTTTCCCCATTGGGTGCAATCAGGCTCAAGCTGAGGTCGCCGAGGTAATCGTGGGCGAGTTCTACCTCGATTTGAATGTCTTGAACAGTGCCGTTTTGGGTTCCTGAAATCGTGCTAGTTGCGCCGTTGCGGTTGTCATCTGGAATTGTCACTGCGACCAGATTTTCAGCTTCGAAGACTTGAGTAATGCGGCGATCACGTCTTTTCTGCCGTGCAGCCTGCACTGCTTTGTTGGCATTCACTTTACCGTAGCCAAACCAGCGGGAATGACTATTGTTGTCATAGGTGCCATATTGCAACTTAAGCTGTGGGTCGGGGGCATTATCTACGATTTTGTCTGCGGTGGTTTGCAAAATTTGCCGCACTTCACGTGCAGTTAACTCTGGGTTTGCCGATAGGACTAAAGCTGCCACCCCAGCCGCGACCGGGCAAGCACTAGAAGTGCCGCCAAATCCACTGGTATAGCTGTTGGTGCTGTAGCCTGCGTCACCGCTGCGATCGCTGGTGACCATGCCCCGACCCGGGAGTGACGTATTAATCTCTGGCCCGGTGTTAACGGTGCCGACCTGGGGTAAAGACATGTTGGGTTTGCCGTTGTTGCTGGGGGCCGCGATCGCGATTTGATCTCCCCAGTTGCTGTAAGCGGCCTTTTGGTTCAAGCTGGTACAAGCTGATACCACCAACACATCTGGGTGGACTGCAAAGCCGTTTAGCCAAGTTGTGCTGCCCCGCAGTGCCCCTTGAGGCCAGCCCTTTTCTGCAATATCGCCCTGTACTGGGCGATTGGCATTACCCGCTGAAAATAGCACCACACATCCTTTACCGCCCCGTCCCTGGGTCGCCGCTCGGTTAATGGCAAGACTTTGTCGCCTGCTGAGTGGAAAGTAAGTTGCCGCCGGAGACCAACTACAGGAAATCACTGCAGCGCCTTGGGCCACGGCCCAGTCAAACACCTGCTCAATGGATCTGTCGTCCAAAAAACCCGTGGTTTGAATCGGCATCCAGCTACATCCAGGGGCGACCCCGACGATACCATCGCCGTTTTCTTCGCCAATGGCTAAGCCAGAAACCGCCGTGCCATGGTTATCGTTGTCATCCGTTGGGGAGGGCAACCCATCGCGGTTTTTCAAATCTCTAGGCGCGACGAGCTTCCCCGCTCCCTGCAAATCGGGATGGCTCAGGTCAAAGGCATCGTCTGAGATGGCGACGACAACCGAGCGACTACCGCGAGTGATGTCCCAAGCGGACTCGGCAAAAATGTGGGAATTTGCCCGCAGAGATTGTCCACCGCTGTGGTTGAGGTGCCACTGGTTGGGGTAGAACGGATCTTGGGGACGATAGGTAAGCGCACTGTGGATGATGATATTAGGTTCGGCTACCATCACTTGGGATAAAGTGGCGAGCTGATTGGCAATTTTGATCGGGTTGTCTTTAGCTGTGGCGGTAATCCGAAAGGCGATCGCGTTGGGAATGCCAGTGATCGGTTCTAATTGCGCTAATCCCAAAGGCTGAACCAACTGGGTGATCACATGACGAGCGACGGTCGGGACAAACTGCACCGTCAGTTCATCTGTCAGATACACCAGGGTTTGGGCGCTGGCTTTGAGGCGATAGACATGGCTAGCAAAATCGACCCCAGCAGTTTGACGTGCTTGGGTCATGGCCGATTCCAGATGTCTGGGCAAAACGGTCCATTCCAACAAGCGTCCTGCTGCCACGAGGGTGACATTCTGGGGACGAATTTGGTTCATTAGGGTTTGCTGCAATGCTGCCGACAGCCCAGGTGTGGTAAACCGATCGACAAGCTTGATTAGCAACAGCTCTTCTCCGCCGCGCTGGAGTGTAATGGTAGATGGCTCGGTCATACGGGACGGCTCAGGCGTGTGCCACTGATTCTAACGGCCACTCGGTTTAGCATGACTCGTTTCGCGATAGAGGATAAGCGATTAAAGGAAAAACGCGATCGCAATTGGAACTTGACTGTTACCCTAGCAGTCTAGGTGGGAACCCGGTAGCCTAATCGGGTGATGCGACGGTGATGATCGCCTCCTAGATGAAACCCGGACATCTCATGGTTGAATTAAGGAATGTGTCAACAACCGTCAGCCTTGGATTAAATTCATTTCGCAGCCTTTTTATCAGAACTATGGCAATGCCCCTTTTCAACTCTCTTCAGATTCGTCAATCCCTTCAAATTGGCTTGCCTGTGGGCCTGCTTTTGGGGCTGTGGGCACCCGTTCCTGCCCTGGCTCAAGTTGTCTCCCAGGTCGGCTCTCAAGATAGCACCCCCCAGTTGGAGCAAGCCCGCCCTGAAGCCGCTGGCACGTTTAATATTGCCACTGGGCAACAGTTGGTGACAGAAGCCGAAGCGGCGATCGCGAATCAAAATTACACCACTGCTGTGAGCAAGCTGACTCAGGCGCGTCAGGTTTTCGAGCAGCTTTCCAATTACTACAGTGACCTTTCCGGTGTGTTTTCCGGCATCGATAATCGTCTGAGGGACAGCAATCGTGCCCAAGCCTTAGAAGCCGCTGAGTTGCGAGATGCCACTTCCTACCAATTAGCTTCGGTTTACCAGGCCCAAGACACCCTAGATTTGGCAATTCCGCTGCTGATTGAAGTGATTAACAGTCAGCAGCCCACCCGCGAACTGGGTGAGCAAGCGTTCACCAAACTGTGTGAGATTGGCTTTACTAACTGTGCCGAGCAGACCGAAACCACTGGTAACTATAACGTTAGCGCTGGGCAGCAGTTGATGGCGGAAGCTGAAGGCGCGATCGCGGTGCAGAATTACGCGGTTGCTTTAGAAAAGTTGAACGCAGCCCGCGACATGTTCAACGCACTTTCGGATCATTATCAAAGCCTCTCCCAAGCGTTTATTGGCATTGACGGTGAGGTTTCCGAGAGCAGCCGTTCCCAAGCGCTAGAGTCAGCCCAGCTGCGTGACGAAACGTCTTACCAAATGGCGCTCATTCATCGCAACCAAGGTAGCCCAGAACGGTCTATTCCTCTCCTGATCGAAGTGGTTCGGAGTCAGCAGCCCACCCGTGACTTGGGTCAACAAGCCTATCAGCAGCTGTTTGAGCTAGGCTTTGTAGACAGTCCTTTCCCGAGCCGCAGTTCTCGGGCAAATCGCTAAGGCGATTGGTAGAAACTCAGCCAAGCATTCTGGCTTAAGCAAACATTTAGGCTGGTTCAATCTGCCAAAGAATTGGCTAGACTAAAGGGATACAGCCTGATTACAGCGGGCTGTAATTCTATAGGTTCTATAGATTTTATTGACTAGCGTTCATATCAGGTTGAGGAGCAAGCATGGTCAGCCCTGATCAAGTTGAAGTAATGATTAAAGCAGGATTGCCCGACGCCCAAGTGGAGGTTCAAGACCTTACTGGCGGTGGCGATCATTATCAGGTCACTGTTGTGTCGAGTGAATTTGAAGGGCGATCGCTGGTGCAGCAGCATCAATTGGTATACGGTGCCGTCCGTCAGGCGATGTCTTCAGAGGCAATCCATGCCCTGGCCCTAAAAACCTATACCCCAGACACCTGGGCTGCTAAAGCCTAAGGGATTTGGCAGCTCACCCTCAAAGGCTTGATTCGGCCACTTTTTCTGTTGTTTGTTTCTTACTAAATCCTATGACCCCTGAACTTAAAGCACGCCTTGACGACCTCCTGCAAAGGAACAAAATCATGGTGTTCATGAAGGGCAATAAGCTGATGCCCCAGTGTGGTTTTTCGAACAATGTGGTTCAGATTCTCAACATGTTGGGTGCATCCTACGAAACCGTAGACGTGCTAGATGACTATGACATTCGTCAGGGCATCAAAGAATATTCCAACTGGCCCACGATTCCCCAGGTTTATATCAATGGCGAATTTGTGGGTGGTTCAGACATTTTGATTGAGCTGTATCAAAACGGCGAATTGCAGCAAATGGTTGAAGTGGCTTTAGCCTCTTAACCTTTTCTTTCAAGTGCTAATTGAGACCCAAATCGCTCCTCTTTGCCCCCCAATCCTGGGGGGTTCTGAGATTCAAGAGGTTGATTGGTGCAGCCAGAAATTACTATTGTCCCTTTGATGCAGATGGCGTCAGGCGATCGCTTGTCGCTTCAAACCTATTGCTTTCAAGGGGCAACACCGGGCAAAAAAGTTTACATTCAAGCCAACTTACATGGGGCGGAACTGGCGGGTAATGCTGTTGTTTATGCGCTGATTGAATTTTTTAGCCAGCTTGATGCAGCTCAGCTGAAGGGTGAGGTGTTGCTACTGCCCCTATGCAATCCACTAGGGGTAAATCAGCGTACTCATCACTTTGTCTCTGGACGGTTTAATCCTTACGATGGCCGCGACTGGAACCGCATTCATTGGGACTACGAAAAAACTGGGGCCGATATTCCTGCTTTTGCTAAGGCTCACCTCAAAGACAGTCCTGAGCAAATCATTCATGCCTTTCGCCAGCAAATTGGCTTGGCTTTTCAAAGAGAGCTCGAGACGCTGCGATCGCCAGCAGGGGTACCGATTCATCAGCTTTATCGCACTCAGCTTCAGGCGTTAGCCCTTGACGCTGATTACCTGGTGGATTTGCACAGTTCCACGAATGAAGGGTTGACCTATCTCTATTATTTCGATCGTCGAGCTGACAGTGCCCGGACGTTTGGGTTAGATTTCGGTACGCTGCTTGACCAGTACGATGGGGATGCCTTCGACGAAGCTTTTATCAAACCCTGGTTGGCTTTAGAGATGGCCTTTGAACAGTTGCATCATCCGCTCCGGCTCGATATTGAAGCCTTCACCCTAGAATTGGGGACAGGGATGCAGATCGATGCCGATGCGGTAAAGCGGGGCATCGCAGGGGTGCAAAATTATTTGGTGCACAAAGGCATGTTGCCGTCGATTGAACCCCCCAGGGTGAACGAATCGGCAGTCAAATTTGCCCACCATAGCCGCGTGATTAAGTATTATGCAACCGCTGGGGGGTTGGTGCAGCAGCGCCTTAAACCAGGAACTACGGTGAAAAAAGACCAGCGGCTATATCAATTGCTGGTTTACAACAAATCTGGAGATTTGCCCCAGGTGGTCGATACGGATGCGATCGCAGATGGTTTGATCTTCGATGTTTCCACTAACCATGCGGTCAACCAGGGGGAATATGTGATGGCGGTGGTTCCGTTTGATGAGTCACTTTAATTTGACAAGTCACTCTAAAAGGATTCATCGACATAAGAAAAGTTATGGGTTCATCCTTACTAATTTTTCTTGGCAATGATCCAAACTGCATGCACGATGCCCAAAATGTAGAAGCCCAAAATAGTCAATAGCAAATTAATCCAGAAGTCTTTACCTAAACCGACTTGTAGGAATACCCCAAGCGGTGGCAATAGAATGGCACATATAATGCGAACAAGATCCATGTATCTCTACTCCGCAAACTACACAAAGCCCATATTTAACTATATCAAGCTGGAGTTCGGGGTATCGCGCCCACTCTCAGCCTCCTACCCTAATGCGATAGGATTCTAAGGTAAAGCGCTGCGACCGAAATGACTAACGTGCCAGAATCTCGCCTAGATCGGCTAGAAGCCCTAGCAGAAACAACATTGCTAGCCATTCAGCAACAGCAAGGGCAAATTAATGAGTTGCGAGAAGGCATTGGCGAAGTCGTTAGCATGTTTTCTCAGCAGGCGGTTCAAGTTGCTGAGATGCAGTCTGAGATTCGCGGGTTGCAAGTTGAAAACCGTCGCATCCTAGACCATCTGTTTGGACAGCAGGGTGAGGGGTAACCGGGGCGATCGCTTTTTTCTGATCCTCCAGTATTATTACAATACGTTTGCCCTCTGTTGAGCGCCCTTATGCATCTGTTAAAATCGATTGCTCGAAGGGGAACCCCCGATATCCCTGCATTGGGTACGACGTCAATCAAGTTCAAAAAACCTAGAATCTCCTATGACTACCGGTAACGTTAAATTCTTCAACTCGACAAAGGGCTTTGGCTTCATCACACAAAGTGATGGCGGTAAAGATCTCTTTTTTCATGTGTCAGATATTGATGGACAGGAACCTCGCGAGGGGGATAGTGTCGAGTTCGATATCACAGAAGGCAGAAAAGGGCCTCAAGCCTCTAACGTCCGTGTTACCTCCTAATCAATTGAGTTTGTATAGATAGGACTCCGCCAAGTCAAATCTTGATGAGGTAGCTGGATTATATCTATGCGACTGTATTCTCATTAATCATTCAAAACGCATTCACTTTACCCGTCAGCCCTCCCCTTAGCTGTTCGGGGTGTGTTTTGGCAGATAAGCCACGATCGTCCTATGCGCAATTCAGCATAGGGCGACTTTCGATTTCGTTATCGATCCCCTAAGTTTTCTTACGCGTGCCCTCAAGGCAGAATTTTAGGGGAGGCGAAAATCATTTATAGCCGTAGCCACAAAGCTTTGTGCGCTACGGCGAGCCAGATTGCCTGTGTATTGAGCATCCCAGTGATACCAGGTGCATTAAGCAATCTGGCCAGCGCGATATTTTGCTAAGCCCGTACGGGCTGACCTAAGGTCGTGATATATAGCACTGCTTCATCCGCCGGAATACCCAACACTTCATTCACCTGATTATCAAAGAAGCCGCCAATACCACTGACGCCCAAACCCAGGCGAATTGCTGCTAGATTGAGTCGCTGCCCGAGGTGGCCGGCATCCATGTGCAAATAACGATAAACGCGATCGCCGTAGCGTGTCACTGCTTTCTTCAGATCCGCCGTGTGAAACAGCACTGCCGCTGCGTCTCGGCCCAAAGGTTGCTGCAAACAGAGATAGTGGAGTTCTGACCGAAAGTTTTTAAACCGCACCTGCCTGAGTTCTTGGGCCTGGGGGGCGTAGTAGTAGCAGCCTTCATCAAGCCCGGCTACCCCAGACACGGCCAAGAAGGTTTCAATCAGATTGACGTCAAAATAGTCGGGATCAGTGTCAATCCCCTGATCGCGGTAGCCTTCTGGGTGGTAAGTAAAGTTCAGCAGTTGTTTGAGTTGATTGAGACTAATGTCAGCACCGCTGTAATGACGGGTAGAGCGGCGGCGCAAGAGGGTGTGTTCTAGGGCTTCTAAAGCGTTACCCCAATCGATTGGGGTAGTTTTTGTATCAATCTTGAGGCAAAACGGAAAATTGTATTGGTCTTCTGATTTAGCCTTGGACTCGGAGGCTGGTGTCGATTTTAATCGAGCTTGTAGGGCGGAGTAGTCTACGTCGGCATCAATGCAGGTCGCTTGGTGCAGGTAGGTGAGCAGTTCGCCATCGGCGATCGCAGGATAGTCCAACTGGGTTGAACTGGGGAGGGCGGTGCAACCGTGGGGCAGATTTTGTTCGACTTTGAGCAAATCGGCTAGGGCGATGACGGCGAGTGCCCCTTCTTGTTCTTCATCCAGATATAAAATCTGATTCACAGCACTATCGACAAAACCACCAATGACATGGGGGCGATAGTCGCTCAGTGAGCCAGCCAACTCTAAATTGCCCAACAGGTGTCCTGCATCTAAAAACACACGGCGGTAGGCTCGGTCTTCGTAGCGCCAAGCTGACCGTTGAAACACTGCCGTCATTACCAGCGCCAGATGCGTTTTTTCAAAGGCTGGATGCCAAAAGCAAGCCGCTTGCAACGACTGCCACACATGGTCATCCCAAAATCGCCACAGGCTGTGGGTGCGCACCTGATAGTTGTATAACCCCGCAGGCAATAGGGAAGTGCCCCGAGAAATCAGATACAGTTCAGCGGGATATAAGCCACCCGCTGAGGGGGCTGCCCGCAAGTAGAAGGGTTTGCCTGATGCGGTTGCCAGTTTTGCGGTGAGGCCATAGCTGTCCACCAGCAGTTTAGACAATCGTTGCCACCACACCTGTTGGGCCTGGGGTTCATCGGTTTCTGGGGCTGCGGGCAAGTAGGGCTGTAAGTCGACGGTTGTCCCGAGTTGATAGCGTTTGTAGGGATCAGGTTGCTGGGAGAAATCCAGTCTACGACCTTGACTTGCCAGTCGTTCCGGCATGTATTTCGTACGTTCGTGGTAATGCTGGGCGATGGAAACGTGCAGTTCAGGCATGAAACTTTTTACGGGTCGGATCTGAGAACGGCAAGGGCTTTCCCGCAGTAGGCGGCTCTAAAGACATTTTAGTGGGGATAGAAACCATATCCGATTTGAAAAGTTGAGTTTTTAATTTTGCAGAGAAAGTTGTGGATTTGGATGGAGATGAAATTGAAGTGACCTGTAAACGTAAAAGAATACTTAAAGCTGAGTCAAAATCAGCCCTGCTCCATTAAATTAACTTTCATTAAGCATGAGTATGAATGCTTAGTCGCGCTCTGTTCATGCCTAATCAGGCGATCGCTTGTCGTTCAGCGATCGCTCGTGGGAAGAAACAGCCAAGGAGCAACGAGCTTCTCGGCTACGCGGCCACGGCATCTATAGCTCAAGACGTTGGAGGGGTGTCTAGCCCCGGCCAAGGTTTAGTAATGGACATGTGTATGGAGAAACTATCAGCTTCGACGTTGCTGGCAGCATACCAATCAGGTCGGTTAGATTTCGCCAGTGTGACGCTCAACGGAGTCGATTTGTTTGAACAAGACCTGCGGGGGATTGTGCTGTCCCAAGCGGTGATTCAACGGGCCTATTTGCCCTATGTCAATCTCAGCAACGCTACCCTCGATCAAACCCAGTTCCAAGGGAGTGAGTTGAGTGACGCCAAGCTCTATAACGTCGATGCACGCAAGAGCAACTTCCAAGGGGCGATGATGGCGCGAGCCAATCTGCGTAAAGGCAATTTTCAAGGGGCTATTCTGGCGGGGGCCAACCTCTATGGTGCAGATCTGCGATCTGCCGATCTCCGGCATGCCGATTTGCGGGGGGCGGATCTCACCCGTGCTGATTTGACAGGAGCCCTGCTGGCCCAGGCAGATTTGGCCGGATGCAACTTGTTTCGGGCCCAACAGGTAGATGTTAGCGAGGCTCTCTGCGATCGCACGACGGTTTTTCCCGACGGTCATCGCAACTATCCCTAGCGGTTCAGCTATGCTAAGCGTAGTTGAACCCCTTAACCGCCGCGATTCATGACCGAGCGCTCCCGAAAAGATTGTTCTCCTATTTCTCAGGCGAATCGGCTAATGCCTGCTGATTTTGGTTTGGGCCTGTGGTTGTGGTTCAAGTCTGGGTGGATTGGGCGGCAGCAGGGGGAGCAGCGGAGGCAGGAGGAGCGGAAGAGGCAGAGGGAGCGGAGGAGGCAGGGGAGGCTGTTGTTGGCTGCGACCTGTTTGCTTTCAGGCAGTGTTGCGATCGCGCCAGTTCAAGCCGTTCAAGCAAACCCCTCAATTTTACTGGCTCAGGCTGTCAGCCCATCTGCAGACCTGGAAGCTCGACAAAGGGAAGCTGATTTAGCACTGAGTCGAGCGACGACGCTGTTTGTGGTGTTATTGGGCACGTTGATTTTGTTGATTGGGGTCGGCGTCGTTATGCTGTGGCTGCTGCGTCGCTCGGTGGTCAAAGAAGTGGCTGAGGTGGTGCGGGGTCAGCTCAATGAGATGACTGATCTAGAAGGCAAGATTCGCACTGCGACGAAAGATTTAGACGTGATTTTGCGGGATGCTGATGCGGCAGCTGACGATCTTGACCATCGAGCTGGAGACTTTGCCGATCAGGTGGCAAATCAGCGCCAAAGCCTGTCAAAACTGGTGGAAGAACTGACTCAGTTTAAGACCCGGACCCTAGCTTCCTGGGAGGAGCAGGTGACCACGGTGCGTCAGACCTTAGCGACGGCTGAGTCTGATTTTGCCAGCCACGTCAACCAGCTCCAGGAAACGGCCCAAGCTAAACTGACCCAGTTTGAACAAGACACGGCTAGTCAACGCGATCGCACCTTAGAAACGCTCCAGGCATCAGAGACCACCGTCACTGAACGCCTCGCCCAGGTTGAAACGGCCAGTGAACAGGCTCAAGCTCGTTTAGACGAGCAGGTGACTCAATCGGCCTCGACGTTTAGCCAGCAGTTAGAAAACCTCAGTACTACCGCGAGCCAGCAGTTGGAAACGCTCAGTGCCAGTGCCACAGAACAGCGCGATCGCACCTTAGAAGACCTGACCCAGCTCAAGACAGACTTTCCCGATCGCCTGGCGGCTTTGCAAAACGAGGTTCAGGGGGAAATTCAAACCCAAGGCGATCGCGCTCTGGAAGCGCTGCAGCGGCAGCAGCAGGATGTCAGTAGCCAACTCGACGAAATTCAGGCCAGCACCTATGGGCATAAAGAACTGGCGCTGAAAAATATTGAGCAGGCCAACCGCGAATTTCAGCAGCAGTTTGAAATGCTGAAACAGACCATCGAAGCAGAAAAAGTTCGGGTCTTAGCAGATCTCAAAGGCTCTACCGATGATTTCTTTGCGCAGTTTGGTGGCTTCAAGGCAGACATCGAAGGGCGCAAGACCAATATTTTGATTGACCTGGATCGCTCGGCTGAAGAGTTCCTCAGCCAGTTTAGTGGCCTTCAAGCCGAAGTCGAGGAGCAAAAGCAAGACTTGCTGGATTCTCTGCGTCAGCAGGGCCAGTCGTTCCTGAATCAGTTTGAAGCCTTACAAACTGACGTTGTGGCAGAAAAGCAGCGTACCTTAACCGCCTTACAAGGAACCGCCAGCGACTTTTCTGCTCAGCTAAACGACCTGCGCGCCGAACTGGCGGATCAAAAATCGACGTTGTTTGACGGTCTGACCCAGACCGCCACGGCCTTTACTGACCAAGTGAACCAGCTCCGTACGGGCCTAGACGGTCAAGAAGGCAGCGCTGCTGCTACGCTGCAGCGCCTGGAAGCTGAATTTACCGATCAGCTTGCGGCAGTGCGGGATGTGGTGTTTAGTCGCCGCGATCGTGTCTTAGACAAACTCGACGAATTTGGTAATCGATTGGGTGAGCAGCTCTCTGTGCTTGAGACCGAAGCCGCTGAACGGCAGCAGGGAGCCCGTCAACGTCTGGAACAACTCGAAGGCGATTTTGCCAATCAGCTAATCGATCTGCAATCGACCTTAGCAGGGCAAAAAGACTCTACCCTGGGGGATTTGGATCGGTTACGGCTTGACTTTAGCGATCGCATCAATGCCCTCCAAGCCGAAGCTCAGCGCCAAAAAGATGAGATTATGAGCACGTTGGGCGAAGTCACGCCCCAATTTGTGGCCGACTCCTTTGTGGCCGATGCCCAACAGCAGCTCAAGCAATTTTCAGATCAACTCGGCAAACTTGAATCGAACCGCCCCGAACTGTTCCTCACCGCTGAAGATTACATCACCCGGGGCGATCAGTTGCTCGAACAAGGTGACTACGCAGCGGCCCTAAAAGAATATGATAGTGCCCTGGAAATTCGCCCCAGCAATGTCGGAGTGTGGCTAAACCGCAGTCGAGTGCTGAGCGAACTGGGCCGGACTGAAGACGCCCTAGCCAGCTTGGACAAAGTGGTTGAACTCACCCCCGCTGACACCGATGCCTGGTATCAGCGGGGGATGACGCTGCGAGAACTGCGTCGCTATGAAGAAGCAGTAGCGGCCTTTGACCAGGTGTTGAGTCGTAAACCGGAAACTGACCCAGAAAATGCTAAGGTTTGGCTGAGTAAAGGACTGGCACTGAGTCGGTTGCGGCAGCGTGAGGAAGCGATCGCAGCCTTTGATCAAGCCTTAGAAATCAACCCTGAATACCATGAGGCTTGGGTTAACCGAGGGGTGGCCTACGGTATTTTGCAACAGCACCAGGCGGCCTTTGAGTCATTTGACAAAGCGGTTGAGTTTCAAGCTAATGATGCGGTGGCCTGGTTGAATCGCGGCCTAGCGCTGATTGAATTGGAACGGTTTGAAGATGCTTTGGCTTCTTTTGATAAAGCTACCCGATTTAACCCCAGTGCGCCGAAAGGCTGGGATAATCGGGGCTATGTATTGATGAAATTGGGTCGTGATAATGAGGCGATTCGCAGCTTTGATAAAGCGATTGAGGCTGACCCAGATTATGCCAAGGCGTATTACAATCGGGCCACTTGTTATGCGTTGCAGCGAGAGAGTGATGTGGCGTTAGAGAGTTTACAGCAGGCGATTCGGTTGGAGCCAGGGTATCGGGAAGAAGCGAAGACTGAAGGTGCGTTTGATTCGCTACTGGATGATGATTGGTTTAAAGATCTAGTTGGGGCTTAATTTTTGGCTCAATCTGGGTTTTGAGGAGCTAAGCCAGTACGGTTTCTAACAGATTACCAAGCAAGGCTTTGCCCCGGCTTCGTACATTATGTACAAACTCAAAGAAGCCGAGATAAAGCGGTAGATGCTCTTGGGAAATCC
>JBCBZT010000086.1:0-22315 GCA_039815185.1 Cyanobacteria bacterium P01_A01_bin.123
ACGAGTCTGAACAATTTGGCCAATTTATACTATGCACAAGGTCGCTATGGGGAGGCCGAACCCCTGTTCTTGCAAGCCTTAGAGATCACTAAAGCCAGCCTGGGTGAGGCCCATCCCTATGTGGCCACGAGGCTGAACAATTTGGCCAATTTATACAAGGCACAAGGACGCTATGGGGAGGCCGAACCCCTGTACTTGCAAGACTTAGAGATCACTAAAGCCAGCCTGGGTGAGGCCCATCCCGATGTGGCTACGAGTCTGAACAATTTGGCCAATTTATACTATGCACAAGGTCGCTATGGGGAGGCCGAACCCCTGTTCTTGCAAGCCTTAGAGATCACTAAAGCCAGCCTGAGTGAGGCCCATCCCTATGTGGCCACGAGTCTGAACAATTTGGCCAATTTATACTCGGATCAAGGTCGCTATGGGGAGGCCGAACCCCTCTATCTCCGATCAAGGGACATTTTGTTTCAGTCCCTGGGAGAGAGTCATCCTAATACTCAGAGGGGGTGGAACAACTTTGTCGGTTGCGTGAGGCAAGCCCTTGACTCTGGGCAAGCCGATGCCCTGTCAGATCACCCCATTACCCAGGACATATTGCAACAGCTATGGTCTGAAGGTGAATAGCTGATACCTGCGGGCTGCCTAAACGCTCACAGCTCCACCCGTGGGCGTCTTGTTTTATGGGGAAATAACAACTCAATTGACATGTAATTGAAATTTGTAAGTGTCAGATTGGATAAATAAAAAGCGAGTGATTTCAGATCACTCACCCATCAAGAACTGGCGGTTCCCTCGCTTAGCGCCCATAGCTTGATCCAATTCGTTTAACAAATGGCGCGGCAATTTCTTCGTTACATGTGCACTGGGCTCTTCAATCCATTGCTCATCACCGACGCCGATGGAACGTAGCCATGCCCGACATTGGTCATTCGCCTTCTTGCCCTTGCCGAAACCGTAGCGCTTGGCTAAATAGGTGATGCCCACCTCCTCGAACTGTTCAACTGGACGCCCTGTGTAGTCCACCATCACCGTAGTGGGGACTTCCACCTCGACGACTGCACCGGGTTGACCGAAGGTGATCGCAGGTAGGGACGGGTTGATGATGGCCAACATGTGAGTGGCAGAAGCAAGCCGCTCCTGAGCCTTCACCTTGCCTTCTTCAGCGCGGGCGATCGCTAGCTCTAGCTTCAGCTTCTCAATCTCATGGGCTTGAGCAGGGATGATGGTCTTGACCTGTCGCTCACACTCCAAGAAGTAGCGGCGGATCTCCTTGCCCTTCTGAGTGCCCGCCATCATACCCAGGGATTTGAAGCAGTCAATGGTGAGCATGATCTGCTCAGACGGACGACCACCCTGAATCCTTTGCTGTGCGGAGTTTACACTCGTTTGGGTAAAAACCCTGTAATCCACATTAGGCTCAAAGTTATTGATCAATCTGTTTTTAGCCTGTTGCTTTTTGTTGTACCCAATCCATCGCCACGCATCATCGAAATCAACGGGAAACTCATTCGTAGATTGGGTTAGCGCTAATGCTAGCTCATGCGAAAAATCCATAGGAATCACCTATAGGTAAATGTTGGTATGTGGAGTTCAGACGCAATCGCAGGACTTGGAAAGGGTGCGATCGCAACTTGACCCTCTAAGCCAAGGTCAGCGACAAGTCCTTTTGCCTAAGAGGGATGGTGCAGTAGGAAGTATGGATGGTTCAATCATCTTCCGACCTAAAAACGATGATCTCTTCTAAGCGCACTTCCCTGCCGAGCCACTCAGAAGCAAGCTTTTGAAGCGCTATCAAAGTATCTATCTGACAGCGATCCAAAAACCCTTTTTTAGCAGACGACAGCGTGCGCCTATCCAATCCTGTCTTCCGAATGGCTTCCGAGATCGGGAAGTCATCGGGCCAGAATTTGGATAGATCGACGTAATTTGCCATAACCGCGCCTTGCTCAACTATGGCTAGTGTACTGGTGCGCTGAGTCATAAACACCTCAATAGCTCAACGTTATGGGCAAATGTTAGCTTGCAATCAATAATACGTCAACACACTAAGCTATTGACACGTTGATACGTCAACGTTATATTGGGGATATAGCAAACGGACACACCCACCACCGCCATGAAACTCACCGCAGCCCACAACATCAACGAATTGCGCCAAGCGATTTACGCGGCTTGTGGCGTCGCGGGTTTCAGCAAGGGCTACCGCTCTCGCAAGCTGCGTAAAGTCTGCCCCTTCGCACAAGGGCTCGACCTGCGTCGCAAAGCAGATGTGGTTGCCTTAGCTGAGCACCTGGGCCTGATCGCGCCCAAGGTGGTTCATGTGGACTTCGGTGGTGTGCAAGCTGCTTAGGGGCATCTACACGAGGCAAAACAAATCCCCCGGCTGCGAAGCTTTCTCAGGGCAACACGCAGCACGGGGGAGAGCAAAATCTATTGAGATTTGAACATGATTACAACACAAACACTCAAAAAACGCCAACCCGTCACCCTTGAAACCCCCGTCTATCGGCTACTCAAAGGTCAACGGGTACTGCACAACGGCACCGTCCTCAAAGTCGCCCGCGTCTTCGCCTGCTTCACCCGTGAAAGTGGCTGGCACGTTCACCTACTGCCCCTGGACTATGAACCCCTACCCGGCTGGGAGTCCTACGACCCCAACCCCTGGAGCCAAGCCCAGAGTGCAGCAGAACTCAAAGCCCGCGCCCATGAAGCACGGTACCTGATCCGCGTCTCTTCCCCTGAAGATGGCACCCTCCCAGTTGTCCTCGAAGACTGGGACTTGCGTACCGACATCCAAGGCAACGATCACCTCACCCATGGCGAAGAACCCCCCATCTTCTCCTACCGGGTGCAACTCAAAAGCCCAACTACAGACGACGACAACCCGATCGCGCTCAAGACCTTACACCTACTCACGGATCTGCAACAGTGGCAAATTCCTGAGCTAGTCAATCGCTGCTATCGCGGCTACTGGCTCTATTGCCATGCCCAAGACGCTCTAGAGATCTAAGGCAATTGGGGCACCTTTGCCCCTCCTATATCCCTTCACCCCAAAAAACCATGCAACAACCGAACCCATTAACTCAAGCCCAGGCAACCGACTTAGAAACGCGTCTGCGTGAATATCAAGCCATTGAAGCGCAGTATCGGCAACTTGAAGCAAAGCGGGCTGATATGATCGCTCACATTTGCCGCACTTTAGTAGGTTGCGGGCAAGACAACCACGAATTCACCACCTACATCCTGTTAGATAACGGAGCCCCCGCCCTAGTTACTATTCATGAGCGCTGGGAGAAATACGAATGGCAGATGGGTGGTGATCCTGCCTTGGAGGTTGTCCCCCTGCGATCGCTGGTTGATGCATTGGAGGGTAGCAATGAATGAGCTGGCAACCGGGATACGCATAGTACGGCTTGACGGCGAAATTCTAGCTTTCGCTGAGTGCTTAGGTACTGCTTTGGACTTCTGGATTGAGATCCATACGGATGGTGATCCGAAAGACGAGGTAACCATTTGGGCGGATGGATCTCTCGTTGCGACTACAAAAAAGTTGACTTAGCAAACATAACCAGATCGAGAAATTGGTTGAGGAATGGATATTTTACAAGGATTAGAGTCGGGAAAGCTACGGCTTGGATCGCTCTGCAAACGAAAGCATGACTGGAATGGCACAGGACAAAGTGTAAGGCGAGTTTTGAAGGGCAGGACAGACGCGCCGTGCGTTGATTGCCAGAAGCTTACTCACTCTAGGTACACCAAGGCATTTAAGTCTCGGCTCAAGGGAAGGACACCTTCAAGCCTAGAAATTCAGCTTGGAGTTGACTGTCAAGCTTATTACCTGGGTAATTTGACTTGTGGTCATAACTATAAAGATTCGGGCTACTCGTTGAGGCGAATAGGCAATAGGCAATGTGTTCAATGTGAATCTGAAAGAGTCAAGGAAAATCGTATTCGTGATCGAAAAAAGTTCTCGGATCGCGGTAAGGAATATTACGCAAAAAACAGAGAAGAAGTTTTGCGCCGTCAGAAAGAGTACTATTCCATACCTGAAAATGCAGACAAACGCAGAGAAGGTACTCGTGTAGCGACGCGAAAGTATAGATCTTCTCTTGAATACAAAAACAAGTTAAATATTTACCGTGAGGCACGTCGGACACAGATCAGGGAGCGTAATCGGCAATATAAACGCACCAAAAGAGGAAAAGCCTGTCTGGCAAAAAGCAATCATCAACGAAGATGCAAAAAACTCAATCAGCATTTCTCAACATACTCAATAGACGAAATGATGGTTAGATATGCTGAGTTTAAGGATCAATGCGCTTATTGCGGCAATATTTCTGCGATAGGCATTGATCACTTCATTCCGTTTACCCTTGGTGGTTCGGATGTTATTGGCAATATTATTCCATGTTGTGAGTGGTGCAACTCTAGCAAGTGCAATAGCGATCCCTTTGAGTGGTATTCAAGGCAATCGTTTTATAAAAAGTCACGGTGGAAAAGAATTTTGAAGGTTTTGGGAAAGACCCAACGAAACTACATGCAAATACCATTGATTTAGTTTTGCCAGCCTTTCGACAATGGTGCCAAGACCCTCTGACTTGGGTTCCTCAAGGGATCTTCAGTCCATGCTTTATGACGCTTAGAAATACGAGGCATAACTGGACTCAAGACACTTCGGCAAGAAAAATGCAACGGTGGGCGATTAGCTTGAATCTGGTCTCCCTTTAAAATTAAACCGTTTCTAGATCGGCAAATATCAGTAGTTCGACTGTCATCAATCGAAAGAAATCGAAACGCCTCGACCAATTCTGATTGCTGTGCCGTAGCAATTCGCCCCGTGTTATAAGCAAAACCAGTTTCCGTTCTGGAAATATTGCTAGCCCGCGATCGCGATACGGTTAATGTCCGCTGAATTCGATCCAACAGTTGTCGTCTACTAATCGGCAGCCCGGTTGTGGGCTGCGGAACGATGGCGCTAACTAGATCAAGCTTGAGTTGGTTGAGCAAGTCGCGCGAGAAGTTGCCCGCGATCGCGATCACTCTATTCAACACTGCTGTTTGGGCTGCCGTGTTGAATAGTATTGCTGGTTGAAGCTGTAGCATCTGCTGAAGCGCGGCAGCAACTTCAGCACTGATAAATCGGGCAAAGTTTTGGGGTACGACTGATCGCATTTCAGCCAGCATGTCAATGCCGCCCAATTGATAGCCGCTCTCCCAAAGCTGATAGATGGGGCGTTGGAGCGCTCCGGAGAGTCCCCAGTCCAGCTCGTTAATTGCTTGGATATCTCCACGATCAACTGCACGTAAGCCTTGAAACAGAACGCGATCGCCTTCGCGCTCTATCTCTGCCATCTGCCCCGCGATCGCTTGGTCTTCAACCCGATCCAACCCCGACTGGATATTCTCAAGCGGTATCAGTGGGACATCGTTGGGAAACGGCGTCTCGTTGAATAGGACAGCATCAAAAACCGAATCAATCACACAGGTTCCAGATCGGTGAAAGTGAACGTGCCTCGGAGAAAAGGAATTGTGATAAATCCACCATTCCCCTGCACTTCAGCAAAGCGAGTTGTGGCTGAGTAACCACCGTTGCCTTGTATCTCAACACAGCGATCGCCAGTGTCGGTATATTCAGCAAGGGCGATCGCGATTTGTCGCGCTACCCAATTAAAACGTGCCGACTGCTGGGTTCTAGTCTTGACAGAAATAGGGAGGAAATAGTCAATATTTGCACTGCACTCTTCAGCTAATTCCCCTGAAAACGAAGTACGGTAAACCATCAGTGCGGGGAAATCAGTAGCTGTTTTGAGATCAGTTTGATGATCTGCCACAGAACGCACCACGACCAGAATGGGCAATTCTTCAGCGGTGTAATATTCCTCAGCTTTGCTATTGAGATGTTCTCTGAGGTAAAGCGCGATCGCTCTAATTACCTCATCAGTGTCAGGATTGAGCATTATTCATCAAGTGCTATAAGCAGTGTGGCTTCAACTTCTTCCAGTAGTTCATCATGGATAAAGATCATGGGGCGTTTTCGTTGCAACCCCCTTGCTTTCGGGAGCGCCGTCCCAAACTCAATTTCGTTTTTGCCTACGTTATAGATTTGCCCATCTCCGGTGAAGCTTTGCTGTAGTTCTCCAGTGTCGCGCAGGACTTGCCCACCTTCCCGTCGCGGATTCGCCTTTAGGTAAGGATCGGTAAGCGCGGGCCAGTTTACCCCGCCATAGACCACGCCCCCAGCGCGAACCCTAG
This sequence comes from Cyanobacteria bacterium P01_A01_bin.123, assembly GCA_039815185.1. Lineage (GTDB taxonomy): Bacteria > Cyanobacteriota > Cyanobacteriia > Phormidesmidales > Phormidesmidaceae > JBCBZT01. Next base: position 6,256 of record JBCBZT010000086.1, read on the forward strand.
GAGCGCTGTTGAAGCGTTCATCTACATCAGCAACCAATATTTGCTGAATTGCTGCTTTGCGCTCTCTGAAATCACTGATTTTTGTAGCGGAATCAATGAGCGCGATCGCTTCTGTTAAACCCTCAATTGTGATTGCATTAGGAGATGGTGCCATTACGGTCTAGGAATGAATGTGTAGGATGTGGTGACAGTATTTGACTGTGGTTCAGTTTGACCAATTTCAAGAGAAGTAATCCACTGAAGCGTGTAACGCTTTGTCTGATCTGTTAAAACAAATGCAAACGATTCTTCATCCGACGGATCATTCAGCACAAATTGTGATTCTAGAATCAAAACTTGGGTATCAAAATCACGCACTTGTATGACAAATCGCCACCTTGGAGCCCCTGGATCTGGAGCGTTATAAACCACTCGTAAGGATGAACCACCAAATTCAAAAGAACGATATGCCATCACGCCATCACCGCCCTCACCCGATTGGCTCAGGGAAACAGTAGCACTCCTAGGTAAGCCCTCATCTAAAGTCGCGACATCCGGCCAGTCCAATAAATCAAACTGCCAGTCATTAATCCAACGAAAAAATGCTGTGCGATCGCGCTGCCTACCCTGTCTGTTTTGAATTTCTCTGCCCGCGATCGCGTTTGGAGCCAACGGCGACAAAGCTAACCACCCTTGCTGAGTTTGAAATAGGGTGCACTCCCCAGGGGGGACAGTGCCACCGCAAGTTGCTCTGATAGGCGATCGCCCATTCACGCGCACACTGATTTGTTGCCCAGTGTTTCCACCCCCTGGCGATCGCCCATTCAGGACCGACTGGGCTTGTGCGATCAGTTTTGCTAGTGCATCCTCCAAAGCCTAAAACCCAAACACTGTTTGCAAATCATCAACCAAGGTGTTGAAATTGGAAACTTGTGTGGCATCCCATCCACTAGCCAGCCCCATCATGGCAAGCTGGCGGCTCGACACATCGGTGGCTGATCCAGCTCTGTTTTCTGCCCCAAAATACATGTTGAGAGATGGGGGAGCGACGCTGCTCTCGGACGCAGATTGCGACAGAGTTCCGTCCCTGTAAAGAGCATGGGTAGAACTGGATGTGCGGCTAACTACCCACAACCCAGTAGAGTCGGTTATGTTTGATGTGGTTTCGGCAGTCCCGCTAATGTTAATGCCCCAACGCGCTTGGTTAGCACTAGTGCGTGTCAGGTTTGTCGAGAAATCAGATGGGCTACCCCCATCGTTAATACCAAATTCACGGCTCGTAGATTGAGAGTTAGTGCGGCTGTAATAGAGCGCCAGCGCGGAATTTTGAGCCCAATTTCCGCCCGCTGTTACTGGGTTAAAGCCAGTGTTAATTGCCCCGGTAATGCCCTGCCCCGCCACATGGGCGCCGCTGATATTAGATCCGGTAAAGCTTGTGCCTTTGATGTTCAGCAGAGCATCGGTGATGTTGTCGAGGAAATTTAGGTAGATCAGATCAATGGTGGTGTACAGCCCATCAGCCTTTAGCCCTACAAAAAAGGCATTGATCGCATCTAGCTCAGCCGTTGAGTAGGATGCGGTGAGCCTACCTATAAAAGCTTGAGCATCAGCATCAGTTGCGCCGCCGCTGCCCTGAGACGCGATCGCGCCATGTCGCATAACGAGCATCAGCTAATCCCCCCAGCTAGCCACCACTCATCAGTGCCGATTTTCCAAAGAGTTGCCAACGACCATTGACCGCTAAGCGCGATCGCGGTATTCGCCCCATTGATATTGACACCACTAGCAGGCGTAACCGTCACAGTGCCCGCGCCCTTCTGTCCTATCAGGATTTGAGTCCCGACAGGAAAAGTCGTCGTCGCGTTGTCTGGCAGGTTGAGCGTGATTGGTGATGCGTTGTTGAGCGTCACACCTTTGAACCTATCGGCTAACACCAGGGTGTAACTGGTGCCAGTTTGAGCATTCTCAACCAGTACTGTTTGAGCAACCTCGTAGGTATCGCCGTTGTTCTCTTGTCTCCATTTGAGAACGTCGCCATTGTTGAAGACCTTTACTTCATCCGTTGCAGTACTGGGATCTGAGACTTGTTCTTGCAGCACCAATGCACTTGCCGCCGTAACAGCACCAGTTGCACCTGTTGAGCCTTTGATGGCAAATGCCATCCGAACGGCATCACCATCGGTAAAGCTGCCGTTGTTGCCAGATGGGTTTACTCCGTATGTGCGATCGCTGCCGTTGTCCGTAATGCTTGAAACTTCAAAGGTTGCGTAAACTGTGGAGTCGTTTGATTTAATGACTTGTATTGAAGATCCGGCAGTTAGCAGGTTGAGGATCCCGGATGCGTCAATACTATTGGTGTCAGACTCGTGAACATAAAGTTCTGTCGCGCTGGCTGGGCTAGCGTTATTCCAGCGAATCTCCCCACTAGCGGGGGTTGCGGTTGTTGCTGAATCAAAAGTGTAGTCAATCCCAAACCCTGATACCCCATCGGCACCGGTTGCGCCAGTAGCACCGGTTGCGCCAGTGGCACCGGTTGCACCAGTCGCGCCTCGCAAGGTTGGGGTTAGAAGGACTGATTCAGTATCAACAAAGGTTCCGGTGTGGCTGAGGTATGTAACCGGAACGGTGCGATCGCTGCCGTTATCAACAACTGCCCCACTAACCTGAAAGTAGGCGTACTCATTGTCGTCAGTCCGGCTACGCAGCGTGATGATCGAAGTATCCTCAACCACTGCCAGGATGGCTGATATATCAACACTATTGGCATCCGTCTCGTTGACGTAGATTTCTGTCACAGACGCGATCGCGGCGTTATTGAGCCTTAGCTCTCCAGTTCCCGCCCCTGCTGTTGTGCCAGTATCAAAAGCATAGACAAGCCCAAACCCGTCCACACCGTTGGGGCCCCGCAAGTTGCCCTGGAGTGTCCAAGTGGTCTCACCAGTCTTTTTGTAATAGTCGCCGTTTGTGGTGTTGAGGTAGAAGTCTCCGACTTTCCCCAAGCTCCCTGCCGGTGCCCCAGTGTTTGAGTACCAGGTTGAAGCCTGGGTGATCTCCGCCAAAGTTACAGCGATCTCTTCAATCCAGTCGCTGGATTCTGACTCGTGTTGGATTTGGGTAACTTGGTTGCCATCGTGGACATACGCGATCGCGACCCGATAGTTATCCGCAGTCAGATCACTGCTGCCTGCATTGGCTGTAAAGCTACCGCTGGTTGGTTTGAACAGCCCGAAGGTTGAGGCGATAGTGGGCAGGTTCGCGATCGCGGTCCCAGCAGACAGATTACTGATCACAACTTGCTGGGTAGCTGTGTCAGTGACGGCATTACCGTCAAACTCCCACAGTTGCCCATCACCTTCCCGTTGCAGATAAACCACAAAATTAGGCGGGTTGAAGACTGCCTCAGTGTTGCCCGCGATCACACTAACTGCTGTACTGGGCTCAGGGTAGTCAGTTCGTATATCTCGCCCGTTGGTGACGGTTACGGTGAGCGTTTGCCCACTGGTTACCGCGGCATAGCTAGAGAAATCTGAAGCAGGCGATCGCCCCGAGAGAGTCCCCACCTTTGCCCGGATCGCTTCATTAGCGCCGATAGTGCCGTCACCGACAAATATGTTGCCGTTGCCGTTCACCTCAATAATCTGATCAGCGGTGTTGGCGGTTAGCCCAGTGACTGCGATCGCGTCCTGAGACGGAAACGACAGTCGTCCCACAGCAGCGGAGCCGGATAAAGCCTTGACGGATAAGCCCGAGTCGGGCACTACCCGAAGGCGATCGCCGATCGGGAATATTCCGTTTCCGGTGAAGCCTGAGACTGGGTTAACGTCCCCAGACTGACTAAACGATCGGGGGATAACGCTGATTTTTGAGTCATCAGCAACGTCTTTCAGTTGAGCGCTATTGAACTTGGCTTGAACACTGAACTGTGCTGCTTGCCCAGCGGGTAAATCCTTCTCCAACGCGATCGCGCCTGCTTTGCCAAACGCAAAAGGGGCAGATCCCCCCGTTGTCATGCCAGAGGTATCAAGGGCTCCAGTAGTTGGATCAACATAGCCATCAAAGGTGATCTGCAGCAGCCCGTCAAATTGAGAGGTTTTATCAACCCCGTCATCAAACACCCTAAAACCAATGCGGGTACCTTGTGGCGTAATTGCCCCTGCTGCGTTGCGGGTGCCATACCACCAATACTTGACGGGAGTGTGAAGAGAACCGTCGGCGGCATAGGTGGGAGCTTGAAGAACTGCGGATGGTGGGAGCTGGTTTAGAACGCGATCGCTTCCCCCTGCATTCTCAGTGTTGCTGACATAGGTGCTAAAGCTGCCTACCTGTATCCAACGTCCTGTAGCTGCGGTGAATACGGTGTCATTGTCCACAGTGGCAACGCTCTCGGCATCGTAGCGAAGAATCCGCCCCGAGCTGTCGCCGATGTCGGTTACCTGCCGGATTATGCCGTTGATCAAGTCAGCCCCAGTGGGCAGGTTTGCCAGGGCTGCTACGGTTTGCCCAGAACCGACAACAATATGAGCGTCTTCAGTTAGTTCAATGGTGGCAGGAAGCGATCGCGGCGTTACCTGATCAACATCAAACCCTTTATAGATGGCAACTTGGCGAATGCTCGTCAGATCACCTGATGACGTAGCAATGCTGATTACATACCAGTGAATATCCTCACCAGCGGCGCGGGCTGTGGCGGGAATGGTGACTTGAATCTTTTGCCCAGCAGTATAAGCAACTGATTGCAGAGAGGTAGGGAGGTTGAAGCCTGCCCGGTTGCGCCCTTGGATCGAGAGCTCAACGGTACCTGATCCGGTGAGGTTACCCCCTGCTACTGCTGCAATGGTTGGTGCTGGTAACTGCGATCGCAGTGAAGCAAAAGTAGCTAATCCCATGTACCCGCTTGAATGCTGGGGTTAGGATGCCTGACTGTGGATTTAGTTGACAAAGCGAGGTCTAATGACCAACTTAGTGGAATCGTTTAACGATTCCACTAAAGCGATCGCGCTAATATGACCAGCGCGCCCGATACCCCCGCGCATCAATATGGGTAAAGGTGTTAGAGCTGGCTAGCCCGCCCCGGTTACCCCACCACGGATTGAGGCGCTTATAAACATCTGACGGGTGAATACCACGGACGACAAAATCAACAGCATCACCGGACAAGTGACGCGATCGCGAGGCACCACCCACCCTTTGATTGGTTACCGGATCTCGGTACCAAGAATTGACGGTAATAGGGCGATCGCCTAGCAAAGCTCGAACATCCTGCATCACTTTGGCGATCCGAATCATGCCATTAACAACATCGGCGTTGACAGGAATGCGATCGCCGCCGTGCGTTGCTTCACCCCATGTGAAATTGCCGTTTGCAATGATGGGGTGATGGATATAGTAAACACCTTGAAAGCCAGGAAATTCAAGCGCCTTACCCTTTGGCGTTGCTTCAGGTGGGACGTCAGTTGGATTATTGTCAGGTTCCTTGCCGATAATTTCTACTGCGTCTTCCTGATTGTAGAAATACCAGTTATGAAATCCCGCGATCGGTTGAACCACAGAAACAAGGACGTGGTTCCCTTCAGGCTGATCCCAGTGGATATCTAATTCAGTACCAGCAGATAGCAATACCTTTTGATCGTCTGGCAGTTGTGTCGAATCTACCGCACCCCGCTTAGCCCATGTATCCCAGTTGAGTTTGATTTTCATGGTCGCGTTAAGCTCTGCGGTTTTAGGGTGCACAAACGCGATCGCGGGTTTTGACATCTGCAAGTTCCAGTTATGAAGCTTCTGTGAAACGCTTGCGATCGCGCTTGGGATTTGCCATATTTGCTATAGAAAGTTTCGGGTTACCTCAAACCCGTCCGACACATCAAAACAAGGATTTTCACAATGCAATACTTAACCGCTGCAATCAATGCTGGCGTTGATTTTCACCGCAATGAGATCGCGTCTGGGCTTATTCAAGATGAAATGATCGAAGGATGGCTTAATGCAGTCCTCATGGGCATTGAGGCTTGGGAGAGCTGCGATCGCTTCCTGGATCAGTGGCAAGAACTAGCTGATGAAACCAGAGAGCTAACCGCCCGATGGTTTGCTCCTGTGTTACCCATCGTCAGCGCGATCGCGTTTTGGCTGTTTCTCGCAACTGCCCGCGCCGCTGGCTGGTGCTGGGGACATACCCAGCGCTGGTGGTGGATGGCTTGGGAAACCGCGATCGCTGAAAGTATTATGTCTGTTTTGGCGGTTGCGACATCGGTGACGGAACGCGCTCACCAAAACTGCTTTGAGCAGGGTAAAACTTTTCTTCAAATAGCCCAATCGGTCTTATCCAGACTCTGGTTTGATTCAGTCTTGCTGCGACTTTGAATAGCCACAGTGATAGCCATTGCCGAAGCGATCGCGCCTTGGAGTCCATATAAACGATATGCCCAGTCATATCCTCAGAGTGAACCGCAAACGCGATCGCGAGATAGGGCGTTCTCTTCTTTAAGTTGATGTAGGTTTTCCCAATCTCTACATGGTTAAGCTTCATCTTGCCTGCACTCCCCTTTCAGATGCCTGAGCAGCAAACAGGGCTAATTTGCGTCGTGCTCCTCTACCTTGCTGTACGATCAGCGATCGCCCGCCTGTCTCTAACGTAATTTGTGGTTGCCCCTTCTGGACGAGGGACTTCAGAGCCGCGATCGCTTGTTGTCTAGTTGCCATACTGAGATTTTGAAAACCGAGGAACTGGAGCTTGCGCAAAGAAAAGATTACAAAAGATCTCTAGTGCTGGATTAGATAAGTCTAGGTGTTCTGGCACTACCAGATAGCTTGCATCTATATCTATCGAAAATTGCATAGTCTCTGTTTCAGAGACCTCAAATAATTCGGATTTAAATTTTGCTGCCTCAACTTTTAGCTTTTTTAGCTCTGGACTTAGATCTTCGGGCTTGAATATTCCTTTCATCCCCGATATGTAACCCAACTTATTGACGATTGTCGGATCAAATTTATCTTCTCGCCACAATTTTAGATAACCTGGGGCTGACACTGGATATCCTGAGGCTGACACCGGATTAAAGAAAAGCCGCCCATGTGACGTGCAACTAACTATGCCTAGCTCGTCAAGAGACATACTCATTGTGCTATACATAACCGCCTCGCTTGTTGTCTAGTTGCCATTGATCCACCAATCCTTTGCCCACATGAAATTAACAGTTACATTCTTGTCTGCGCACTCAGCAAATTTTGAGGCAGCTTGTTTATCCTCAGGGCGATCGCCTACATAAAGCAACTCAGTCCCCCTTGCCAAATATTCTTCTGCAAGAGCATCCCGTCGCAGATTTTCCCGAGCGTCTTGGTACCATGTTTGCCATTCTTTCTCTTGAAGCTGATGAACCGCGAGTTGCAGCATCCCGCATTCAGGTTTGCGGTAAGCATATTGATAGTAAGGATGATCGCCAAAAGCACCGTACTCATGGATAGCCCATAACCATAGAGGACGGCGAACTATTATTACTTCCTGCCCTAGTCCTGTTGCATTAGGGCAAAAGTAAGCCCGATCAATTTCAGGGAAAAAACTGAGGCAGCGCCTCATAATATTAGCTGCTGTTCTCTTGCTTAAAAATTGTCTGCCAGTGTCAGCGGACAAAGCTTCGCATCCTCCTTGATTAGATGCGATCGAGATCTTCCATCCATCCCGACTGTATTTTTGAATAGCGCCGGCAGCGCCTGGAATAGGCTGTAAATCGCTGACAGCATTAACAAAATGCCCCCTTTTGCTAGTGGTCAATGTACCGTCGCGATCGCAGATCAGTATTTTCATAAGCTTCCTAAATCAATCTAAGTAAGCACTCCAGTCATTACAGTCAACACGGGCGTGTCTTGTTGCAAGAGTTGGATTTACAGTGCAGAGCAAATAGCCGCTGTTCGTCCAATAACGACAGTATTCACACCATCCCAACCTTTGATTTGGCACTGCCTCTTGAGGGGCAGGCATTTCAAACGCGATCGCGTCGGATTCAGAATGCCGTGGACTCATCCGAGATGAATGCCGTGAGGTGCTGCTGTTTGCGCTCCAAAAGTGTGGTGAGAAGTACAGCTTTAAGCTCTATGCCCTGTGCATTATGAGCAACCATGTCCATTACCTGCTCGAACCCCAACAGCCTAAGGACTTGCCCCTGATTATGCACTGGCTCAATTGGTATACTGCCATGTACTTCAATCGGATGCTGAACCGCACGGGACACTTTTGGGAAAAGCGTTACCACAGCACAGGGTTTCCGATCGGTGATAAACGCCGTGCCTTAAACACGCTGCGCTACATTCACGCCAATCCCAAAGCAGCCAATATGCAACAGGGCTTTTTCTACGACTACAGCAACTACGGCAGCTATGAACGGCTGAGCAATGATGGCTTGACCCAATGGCACCCAGCTTTTTTAACCTTGGGCACCACACTGGAAATTTGTGCAGCAGCTTACCGGAGGTTTTGCCCGAAATATAAGCCGAAGCCAAAGCCAGAGAAGCGTAACCATTGGGGTAGCAAGCTTCTAGCGCAGATCAAAGCCAGGAGTCGTCTGAAGAAGAAGGGCGCTCCAGGGCAGAAGTCTTTGTGGGATGACTGGAATGCGCCTGAGGCAGAGATCCGCAAGGTTGCAGAGAAATTTGTGTTAGCCAATTGCTTTAATCCAGACATTGCCCGCTTAAGGTTTGAGCCGCCCTAGCGAAGCGGTGCCAGGTAACGGATCTCGCAAAGGCAGGTAAATCGTGTAAAAAGCAAGCGTTTACAAACTTTAAGAAAATCCTAGGACTGGCTCGTGCTACAGTTCACAAGTCTCTGTGCGAGAGAAGAGAACCAATCCCAACCCCAAACCCCCAACATCGGTAATTCTCCTGTGGGAGAATGATGGAGATCCGCTTTTAGGTCTGAGGAGCCCACAAAATCCTCTCCATTTTTCCAGCCGACGCGATCGCAGAATTCTCCCCAGATCTTATCAAATGGGTACTTTAGGTACTCGCCATCGAGGGTAGCACCACAATCGACATAAATTTGCTTTTGTACGCTGAAGCCAAACTTGCCCTTGCTGTACTTTACCCAAAGTCCATCGATCGCTTTCAGGTCTTCGCAGGGAAAGTTCAACAGGTCGTCTGGATCAAACCACTGCCCCTCTTCTTTGCCCACAGTGGTAATCATCAGCCGATAGGTCTCTTGGTCGGCTTCCTTCCATTGCTGGGCCTTGAGTAGGTCTTTTAAGGTTTGATACTTTGAGTCTTGGGTAACAGCACTCAATCTTTGCAACGTGGCTTTCAGCTCATCGCTCAGTTTTTCAGGCCGAGGATATTCTTTCAGGCAAGCATCAGCCAAATCCGCTGCTTCACTGCCCTGTTTGCAGGCTTCAAGAATTACATGGTTCAGTAACCTAGGCGTGAGCTGGGCCGTGTAAAGCAACGCGGTTTCGCGCCAGATGGCACCAGTCCAGTTTTGCAACACAAGCTGGATGCTATTCTGCCTGCTCGCTTTGTCTTCAGGTTTTGCCAATAGCGTTGCTGTAAAAAAGCCTTGAAAACTTGCATGGGGAAACTCATATTCACCCGGTTCTCGTTCAACTAATAGTTCGCTGACTTCGACAATTTGCTTGAGCCAGTCTTCTGGGGCAACTTCTTCGTCCTGTAAACGTGACTGTTTTTGTAAGAAGTTCAGCAATCCTGAGCTAGACACGGTCAGTCGATTGGCCTTGACCATGCCAAAGGCTATCAATTGCAGCAGGGCCATGTTTTTCTCAAAGGGCAGCAGCATCTGAATCAGTCGTGCCCTAGGGCGATCGTCAAGCTGGAGCTTGCAGATGCCCTGATACAGCCCAAGGCGTTGGCGAGGCAGTTTGGCAGCGGGATCGTAGCGGTGAAAGGTGACCAGCATGTTGAGCAGCAATGGATTCTCGGCCATGTAGCCCAGTTCACCTCGCCGCTGTTTTAGTTGGCTGATCAGGCTGTCTGAACGTTCCTGAGCCACTTCTTGAGCACGTTGCCGCTGTTTTTCGCTACGGCAACACCGTTCCTGACACAAATACCATCGCCTAATAAAATCCTCTTGCTGGGCTGGGGTGAACTTATTGATGTAGATAGGGATGGCAGGTTTTTGGGCGGTGTAGTCTTTGTAGCCTGCCGGACGCGAGGTAAGGATGAATACTGACTGGGCATATTCCTTCATCTGGGCACTCAGCCATTTACTTACATCGGAGCGTTTATCGGTAGGCAATTCATCAAACCCATCGAACATTACTAGAGCTTTACCTTGTTGCAACAAAGTTTCTGCCCAGGCTGGAGGTGGAGTGAGGGGATGATTTTTGGAGAGGCTGGGGATATAACACTCAGCGATCAGCTGAGGCAAGCTGGGCGGTTTGGCCTGAGTGAGTTCGTCTGTCCAGTCGCGCAGGCGCAATAACACGGGCAAAAGCGTGGGCGCATGATAGGGGCGCTGCCGCTGTTTGCGTTGGCCATAGATTAAGGTAATGTGTCGCAGCAAAGTGGTTTTGCCCATACCTCCCTTGGCCAAAATCACCATTTGCCGGAATTTGCGATCTTTGCGTGATCTAGCCAGTAGCTTCCAAATGTCTAAGTTTTCAGACATCAGGCTGGGGTCGCGCGGATTGCGCATATCTGCCAGTGCACCACTGCTCAACGCACCGCTCAAATCCAGTGGGACAAATACCTCTTCTAGTAGAGGAATAGCAGTATGGTCAGGGTTGAAGCCTTCGACAGTGAATTCTTCGCATAGGCGGGCTTGCTGTTGAAGGTATAGCCCGGTCGTGTCTGAGCGCAAAGCTGACCAACTATTGAGGAGCGATCGCTCGGTGGTGTTAATCCCTGCTGTGAGTAGCTTCTCTAACTTGGGTACAAGGATTTTGCCTGCTTTGATACCTATCCAAACGCCAGCAGCCCCAGCAAAGCACCAGAGCGCTTGTTGCCAGTCCCCTACTCTTACCGCGTTTACTCCCACAGCACTGATGGCTCCAGGCAACCCAAGCAAAACCAGCCTTTGATCAAGTAGCTCAAAGACTTTCTCAACTGTCGTGGGTGTATGAGTTGGCGGTTCTTCAGCCATAGCAACTAATCCGCAGGTTGAGGTGTTTAATCTTACTCTCTCAGTTTTATCCCAAAGAAGAATGAACTGTTCTGATCTAAGGGATTGAGCTTCAGGCACTTCATAACCCCTACTCCCCCACAAAGAACTGCCGATCCCCTCCCTTCCCCTGAAACCGCTGATCCAAGTACCCCAACATCTCCCGTGGCAGCTTCTTGGTGACATGAGCACTCGGCTCCTCAACCCAGCACTCGCCAACTCAGCCTTGCTATGCCATAAAGGGATAAAATCCCTACCCCATTCCCATGGCAGATCTGCTGTTGACTGCGCTGCTAGCCCAAGCTAACTCAAATACCCCACCACCAGATCCCACTAAGACAGAGCAAATCCTCGAATTCCTTAACCAAAACCCACTTATAGGTTGGGGGATTGCTGGGTTTGCTGTAATTGCTATGGCTACCGCTGCAGTTGCTGCTTGGACAGGCAATCTGGGCAAGATTATCGAGTTCATCCGCAACTACCTTGTCCCTACGAAAGCAGAGATCACCGATGAAGTACGCCAAAAGCTGCGGCGACAGCTCATTGAGGTTGTCCTTGAGCAGGTAGTGATCCGGTTAGATAGCTCTCTGCATTACAAGGTACGGATGGACTTGAAGCGGGAAGAACAACGTCAACGGGTGGGACGGCGTGATTTACCCCCTGAACAAGAGGACTCACCACCAGATGACTTAACACCTGCTCGTATCTTCGATCCCTTCAATCCATCTACACCACCAGAACCTATTAAGCCTGATAAATCGACTTTAGAACTCTTTGAACGCGAGGATATCCAAGGACGCTTACTGATTTTGGGTGAACCTGGCTCTGGCAAAACCAATGAGTTGCTAGTACTTGCTAAGGGACTCCTACACAAAGCCCAACAAGACCCAGACTTCCCTATTCCTATTATCTTTGAGCTGTCAGAGTGGACAAATGAGATTGCCTTTGACAAATGGTTGAGTGCTCAGCTTTTGGAGAAATACACCGTTCCCAAAGAGGTCTCCCAGCATTGGATTCAGCAGAATCAACTACTGCCGTTGCTCGATGGCTTGGATGAGCTGAGACGGGTGGATGGGGCTGATGCATCGACACCCGAGGAAATTAAAGCGCGTCGAAGGGCTAAGCAGATCAAGTGCATTCGGGCCATCAATGCGTTTCTCGATATGCACTTGATGCCATTAGTGGTGTGTTGTCGGCGCAAGGAATATGAAGCCCTAGAAGCCGAGGATGAATTTTTGAAGCGCTTGAATGGGGCTATCTACCTACAAGCGTTAGACGATAGCCAGATTGAGACTTACTTTCAGCAGTTGAACCGTACCCCCCAGTGGGGAGCGCTTAAAAGTCAGCCTGAGCTGTTGGAGTTAGTCCGCTCTCCACTATTCCTGCTCATGTTGGTGGTGGCTAATCCTAGTCAACCGATTACAACTGTAGAAGCGTTGCTAAATACCTATATCAACAAGCAGCTCCTTGATTTGAACAATCAAGGGGCTTATCCTCCAGGGCAGGCTCCTAGCCCAGAGCAAACGCGACACTATCTGGCTTGGCTGGCGGGGAAATTGGAGGCTGTAGGTACAACGGAGTTTTTGATTGAGTGGTTGCAGCCATCTTGGTTGGATAGACAACGCGATCGGATTTTCTATCGCTGGATGGTCGTGCTGAGTGTTGGGCTGCTTGGCGGGCTGAGTGTCGGGCTGATTTTCGGGCTGCTTGTCGGGCTGCTTGTCGGGTTGCTTTTCGAGCTGCTTTTCGGGCTGCTTTTCGGGCTGAGTAGCGGGCTGCTTATGGGGCTGATTGACGGGCTGAGTGATATCAAACTATCAGAAGCCTTGAATTTATCATGGCGAAAGTTTTTGCGTTTTGGGCTGCTTGTCGGGTTGCTTTTCGGGCTGCTTGTCGGGCTGCTTTTCGGGCTGAGTAGCGGGCTGAGTAGCGGGCTGCTTTTCGGGCTGCTTTTCGGGCTGAGTAGCGGGCTGAGTAGCGGGCTGCTTATGGGGCTGATTTTCGGGCTGCTTATGGGGCTGAGTGGTATTGAGGTTGATTTGGGTAGCAAGAAATATCCAAATCAAGGAATTAAACAATCAACGAAGAATGGGCTGCTTGTCGGGCTGCTTGGCGGGCTGCTTGGCGGGCTGCTTATCGGGCTGAGTGTCGGGCTGAGTGTCGGGCTGAGTGTCGGGCTGCTTATCGGGCTGAGTCTCGGGCTGAGTCTCGGGCTGCTTGTCGGGCTGCTTTTCGGGCTAGATGCTGCGCTTCAACACTTAATCCTACGCCTAGTACTCTATTATCGGTCAGGTGTTAGCCCATGGAACTATGCAAAGTTCCTCGAACATGCCGAAAAGCATCGCTTCATCCAGCGTGTTGGGGGACGCTATCGCTTCATGCATGATCTGCTACGAAAGCACTTCGCTAGTCTGGAGACGCCATCTGCTGGATAGACGCCATCCCTCCCCAAGCAAACTCCTCAGCAAATAACCCCAAAACTCCACTCCACCCTCGCCAACCTCACCCTGCGTATGCCATAACGGGACAGAACCCCACCATTCACCTCCCATGGCAGATCCGGTTACCCTCACCGTTGGCAGTATTGCAGCCCTCGCCTTCATCAAGTTCATCGAAACCAGCGCAGGTGAAAGCGCCAAAAAACTCACGCCCGCTGTCCTTAGCAAAATCGATACCCTGCGCCAGAAGATCTGGGCCAAGTTAAAGGGCATTCCTGAAGTCGATGAACTCAATGCCACGGCTGAACAAGGCGGCAAAATCACCGAGGAAAAAATCAAGCTGCTGACGCCTCGTTTGGAAGCAGCAATGAAAACTGACGATGCTTTTGCTCAGGAAGTCAGAGCACTGGCGAGTGAGATCGATCAGGAAATCAATATCGGTGAGATCCTGGGTCGCAACATTCAGAACATCTATGGGGGGTCTCCGGTTCAAATTAATGACCCCAATGCGCCTGTGTTTACGGGAGATATCAGCGGCGGCACATTTAACTTTACGACCAACAACTATTAGCTCCAGCCGTCCGACTCGGCACGGACAAAGCTAACGCCGCCCAACAACATCCCCCGCAAAGGTACTCAGCACTTCGTCGGTCGTGACGAGGACTTGCAACACCTCCACACGCAATTGCAGCAGTCTCAGCAGGTGGCGATTACGGCCATTGCAGGCATGGGCGGTATTGGTAAGACAGAACTTGCTCTGCAATATGCCCGTAGTCATTGGCAGCAACATTACCCCGGTGGCGTGTGTTGGCTAGAGGCACGGGATCAAGATATTGCGACTGGGATCCTGGGCTTTGCTCAGGCATGGTTAGAGTTAATCCCATCTGATGAACTGCCTGTGAAGGAACGAATTGCCTACTGCTGGCGCAACTGGCCTGACTTTGGCGATTCTCCCGCAGCAGCCTTGGTGGTCATTGATGATGTAAGCGACTACAAAGCCATTGAAGACTATCTGCCTACCCAAGCGCGCTTCACTCTGCTGTTGACTACACGAGCACAAAGACTAGCAGCAACCGTTAAGCCCTTTGCCATTGAGGTATTGAGTGAAGAAGCAGCCTTGGAGCTGTTGACGCAGCTTACAGAAGACCCTGAGCGCATTGATGCAGAGTTGGAGCAGGCCAAGGCGCTTTGTCAGTGGCTGGGGTATCTTCCCTTGGCTCTGGAGTTAGCGGGGCACTACCTAGCTCGCAAGCCTACCCTCTCCCTGGTGGACTTTCAAGTGCGCTTAAAGGCTCAGGAACTGGCTGCTCGTGCCCTGGCTAAAGCTGAGTCGGGGATGACCAATGCTCAGGGGGTTGCTAGTGCCTTTGAGTTGAGCTGGCAAGACCTGAGTGAAGATGCTCAGACGCTAGCCTGCGTTCTCAGTTTGTTTGCCCTTGCCCCGATTCCCTGGTCTAGGGTTGAAGCGTGCTTGCCCAATGTTGACTCAGAAGACCTAGAAGACCGCAGAGATTATCAGCTCTGCGGGTTTAGTTTGCTTCAGCATGTGGAAGAGGAACGCTATCAATTGCATCCCTTGATTCACCGTTTCATCCGCACCAAGCTGGCTGACGATTCACCGTTGATTTCAGCCTACTGTGGGGTGATGGTCAAAGCTGCCCAAGAAATGGATGAAACCCCGACCCTAGCTCAGGTTGCAGCATGGCGTGAGATGGTACCTCATGTGGCAGAGGCAGCGATTCAGTGGGTATCCAGGGTTAGCAATGAGGATCTGACATGGCCCTTTACCGGGTTGGGACGGTTCTACCAGGGTCAAGGGGTCTATGCCCAAGCCGAAGTCTGGCGGGAGTGCTGTGTCACGGTCACTCAAGCGCGTCTAGGGCATGAGCATCCCGATGTGGCCAAGAGTCTGAACAATTTGGCCCTTTTATACTCGGAACAAGGCCGCTATGGAGACGCCGAACCCCTGTTCTTGCAAGCCATCGACCTCGGTAAAGCCAGCCTGGGCGATGACCATCCCGATGTGGCCACGAGGCTGAACAATTTGGCCGGTTTATACCAGTATCAAGGCCGCTACGCGGAGGCCGAACCCCTGTTCTTGCAAGCCATCGACCTCGGTAAAGCCAGCCTGGGCGATGACCATCCCTATGTGGCCACGAGTCTGAACAATTTGGCCACTTTATACCGGGCCCAAGGCCGCTATGGAGACGCTGAACCCCTATTCTTGCAAGCCTTAGAGATGACTAAAACCAGCCTGGGTGAAGCCCATCCCGATGTGGCCACGAGGCTGAACAATTTGGCCACTTTATACCAGGCCCAAGGCCGCTATGGAGAGGCCGAACCCCTGTTCTTGCAAGCCATCGACCTCGGTAAAGCCAGCCTGGGTGAAGCCCATCCCGATGTGGCCCTGAGTCTGAACAATTTGGCCAGTTTATACCGGGCCCAAGGACGCTATGAAGAAGCCGAACCCCTGTTCTTGCAAGCCATCGACCTCGGTAAAGCCAGCCTGGGCGATGACCATCCCGATGTGGCCACGAGTCTGAACAAT
>JBCBZT010000118.1:0-6286 GCA_039815185.1 Cyanobacteria bacterium P01_A01_bin.123
AAATTGCAAAGAATTCTGAGTCCCTGCTGCACGATGTCATGGGAGGCCAGCCCCCGCATCTGCACAACAAAACCCACTCCGCAAGCATCGTGCTCAAATTGGGGATCGTACAGACCCTGTTTGGAAGGCAATTGGTGGCTAGTCATAGAGGTAATAAGGTGAACGCGCGGTTGTTGACAGAAATTTTCAAAGACAGCCAACGGACATTAGCTTGTAGGAAACGCAGGATAGCATAGGCTGCCTGGTCACAACTGTTCGAGTCAACTCAGTCCGAGTTTTAATTTTCTAACGAAAAAAGTTTCTTTGCACGAAACCTTAATAAAACTGTCAGATCGCTAAAAAATGTCACTGACAGGCCACATTTACGGTACCAATCCGATACGCCATAAAACTTTGGGCTTTTCTTAAGATTGTTGCGAGCTGCTGGACCCAGCTGATAAACGTTTAAGAATTGCTACAAAATGATCCGTTACATATTGTTTTCTTTGGTCTAGCGACGTTTTTTAGCTGGGGCGGATTCTTTGTACCACAATGGTATCGCTGGCTACAAGGCCACATATTGTTAACCCAACTGGAGTCTCATGGAAAAGCCCTCTCCAAAAATCGTCTATGAGAACTTGGACGAGCTAGAAAAAGCTGACGTGGTAACTAGCGCTTGCTACCGACAGCTGGCCCAAGATGTGCTAGCAGATCCTGATGTTAATGAAACTCTTCGGGAGGATATTGCCGATCGATTGCAGCAGGCTAATCATTTGCTGGCGATTAATAATGTTGATGGGGATGAGAGTTATTAGGATTGGTAAGCTGCGTAAGAAGGGGTTTTGACTAGTAGATCCAGGTTTTAGGTCCCTCAGAAGCCGCCCAGAAATAAGCTCATGGTTGGGTGCAGTAGTATATACCCTGACCTCGCCGTAACCTCTACCACACCTGAAGCTTTGCCATGAACGACAGCTTCTTTTCGGGGGGTGTGGGGGAGTCTAGGACCCCACGAATGGGGTGGGTCAGGGGGGAAAGCCCTGAGCAGCCCTTATTGCCATTTGTTGATATCTACTGCCGTGTTTTTTTAGGTCTTGGTTAGAAGCAAACCTGGTTGCTTGGGGTCCCTCCGAGTTCCCCAAACCCCCTGGCTAAGGCGGACCGCCGCCCTAGAACCCTGCGGAAGGGGGGTGGTCCGCTCGTGCAAAACGGTTGTAGGAGAGTTGGCAAGGCGGTTTAGAATTTTGTCGCCGCGCGCAAAATTCTAAAGGAGTAAGTTATTTCATTCTCTGTTGGGCGGAATCACTATGGTTAGGCTGTGGGCTTAGTGTTTGGCAAGTCCTTGCCTGATGGTTCATCTTGCGTATCTACTTAGTGTAAGAGACTCGGTATCTCTTACAGATTCAGGTAATGTCTGCATATACGTCTAACACCTGCTTGACGGAAGGATTCGTGACTGGTAGCCTACGGTATGAACAGCTCGCCTGAGTTGTTTTTTTGCACCCAAAAATTTAGCCGCGCGAGATGGTAGTGCTGGTACCACCACCATCCCGCTAACCCGGCCAACTGACATAGACAGTTGGTGAGCTGTGGGCATTTTACAGCCACTCTGTTTCAAGTTGCAGGGTGGCTATCTTTTTGGGGCATTTCCTCCTGTCGTTTTGTGGCCAGCTGGCTACGTACTCTCTAAGGAAAACGCCCCTATGACTTTTCAAAACCAGGTACCCGAGGTGCCGCCCAGTTTGCCTGCTGATTTTTCTACGGCCTTTACGCCGGGCTCGGTGCGCCATATTTTGCTGGGGCGACCCAGCGCGATTCGTCAGACCATTCATTTGCTGCACAATCTGCGCTATGGGGAAACTAGCCAGTGGAGCCCGCTGATTGAGGTGCCGGATAGTCGGCTGATTTTGACGCCGGAGCCGGACGAGGTGATTAGCCTATTGGTGAGGCGATTGTAAAAGCCGTTGGGGTGGTTTGGCGTGCGATCGCACAGCAGGCGGCCTGACTACCCATCTGACTTAATGGTTTGATACGGCCAGCCATTAAGGACTCGCAGTTAAATGAAGTACCGTCCAAACCCTTTTCCCCTTTTACCCTTCCCCAACTGAGACTGGTACTTTATTTTTGCGCATATCCCTTAAGTCAGATGCCGAACACCCGTCACGATTGCTCCCAGTCTTGCTTGAGACCCTGGTCTTGGGCAAGATAAGTCGTTTGTGACGGAAACGCAAAATCTGTTCCTGCAGCCTGAATAATATCGTTTACCTGGAGTAAGATACCTTCTTGAATATCTAAAAACTCGGGCAGCATGAACACGTCCACATAAACAAACATTTCGATATCGAGCGAGTAATCGCCATATCTGACAAATCGAACCCTGGCTTCTTTTTCGCTTCCTTTCATCTCCAAGAGCTGAGGGTGGGCCAAAATCATTTCCCGTAAATTAGCCAATACAACTTTGAGCTGTTTGGGGGTAGTTTCATATCGTAGTCCCAGGGTCTGCCTGAGCAGCATGCGGTTTCGTCTGCTGCGATTTGTCAGCTCCAACTCTGAGAATTTAGAATTGGGCATTGAAATTAGATCTCCATCTACGGCACGAATGCGCGTTGAGCGTAGGCCAATTTCTTGAATTGTGCCTTCTCGCTCTCCAAAGCGACAGCGTTCACCCACCCTAACAGGGCGATCCACCAGCAAAATAAGGCCAGCAATAATATTTTCCAGGGTGGGTCTAGCGGCCAGTGCCAGTGCCAATCCACCAATCCCTAAACCTGCCAAAATGGGGATAAGAGAAATCCCCACCCGCTCGATGCCTAAAACCAGTGTTGTCATACCAATGGCTAAACTCAGCAAACGGGAAACAGTCCGAATCATGCTGGCATCTAGACTTTGAGAACTAATACGAGGAAAGGTAATAATCGTCTCTGCCACACTGTTGCCAATCAGAAAGATCGTTAGGGCTACCACAGTCCAAAGCAGACTCTCTAGAACAATTAATGAGATAAAAAGAATCTGTCCGGTTATATTGATAAGTTCGTCTAAAACATAATCCACTGTGATCAGGCTAAGGATGGTGACAATGGGAGGTATGACGGTTTCCCAAGTGCGCTGGGGTGGCTCTATGGCTACAGCGCGCTGCTGGTTCCATTTCAAGACTTTGTAAGGAATCCAAAACGCAATGGATAATGCTAGCCCCAGGCTAATCCACTGCCAGAGAGCCTGATCCCAATAGATCACCTTAAAACTGCCTGGCAGGCGCTGAATCCATTTTGAGGAGAGGATTTGACCAGGATTAGAAATGTAAAATCGATAAAATCCTTCGGTGGAATTGGGCTTGTATGGGAGGGTTTTAACCTTGTTGTAAAATTCTTCTAATCGGGCACCTGTTTCAGAGGAAAATAAAAACTCTCCTATTCTAGGGCCTTCGCTGATTTTGACCAGATCGATTTCTGTATTTGGGATAGTCCATCGAGAGAGGTCTTTGTCCATTTCCGCAACATTAGGAATCTGGTCATAGGGAGGAATGTCAATCCGATCTAATATCTCCTTTAATAAGATGGTGCCTTCAATGGCGGCATCTTGTTCTAACCGAGGGGGCACTTTGCTCGTGTCTAAACAGTCCATTGCTCGCTCAAAGAGGATGATCCCTGGGGCAACCTGGTCTTTTACAGACGCTGAAGGGAAAAGGCCAGGCTCCCTCAAATACTGCTCATTGGCTGTCATGACAATACGATGAGCCTCATTGACATTTTCGATAAAGCTTCGAATGGTCGCTTGAGGGCTGGATGTATCTGGGGGAGCTAGGGGATGCTCTACTGCAAGCGCTGGCAAGAGGAATACTTGTATGGCGCAAAGCGTTGTTAGTAACAAGGGTCGCACAAGGGTCATCAAGTATCGCCATCGTTGTTGCATAACTAGACGGGCAGGCATTACCCAGTCAAGAGTGGTAGAAAAAATTCGAAACATAAACCCCTTGCTATACCAGACTATTTTTCAAAAACTTAAGAAAGGTCTGCACTTTAGCTGTATGGTGCAAATCAATATGGGTTATTAGCCAGAATGAGATGTCCCATTCATCTTGATGTGGCCAAATTTCAATTAAGTCAGGGGATTGGCTTGCCTTATGCGCTGCACAGAGACCGATGCCCGTCCCTGATAGGATTGCCTGCTCTAACGCAAGGGCACTGTTACTTTGGAAAATAATATTGCTTTCAAGAACATGGGCTCGTAGCCAGATATTAAACCCGGCTCGGAAGCTTGGGTTGGCATACCCTACAAATCGATGGGTTGCAAAATCATCCAGTGTTTGTGGAATCCCATGGCGCGAAACGTAGTCTGCGCTGGCATATAGTCCTATTTTTAGCTTGAGAAAGGGCTGAACAATATTATCGGGCTGATCCGGTTGAGGACCTGTGCGGATGGCCACATGGGCTTCCCCATATTCCAGCCGAAAAATGCGATCGCTAACCATATAGCGCACAACAATGTTTGGATGTTGTGTCTGAAAGGCATTCAGTACTGGCATTAACATCGGTGTGACAACATATAAAGACGTCACCACAAACTCACCCAACAGTTCCGTTGTCCGTCCCTTGGTGCGTCCTACCAGTTGACTAAACTGTTCATCAGTAGTCTTGGCCACACGCATCAAATCCAAACCTACCTCTGTCGGTGTGTATCCACGCGAATGACGCTGAAAGAGCTTTTCACCCAAAACGGCTTCTAGTGCATCGATATGGCGAATCACGGTTGCCCGGTGCACGCCCAAATACTCAGCAGCAGCACTAATAGTTCCTAACCGGGCAACCTGATAGGCCGTTCTGATCTCATTCCAACTGTCCATCGTGCCACCCTCGCAAAATCGCACACATGGTGTGCGTATTAATGCAATTTACAACATTTTTGCTGCATGCAAACATGGCATAAAGGTCACGGTAAAAGTGACGGAGAGTGATTTTGGCCAAGAAAGTAAGGACATTACGATGACTAAATTTAGCCAAAAAACGGCGCACACACTTTTGAAAATTGCCGCCATCCTTTGGGTGATTTGGGGCGTTGTTCATGCCTTAGCTGGGGTTCTGACCATTGCCGGTGACACGGCGACCGCAGTCTCTGGAATTGCGGATGGTGTGGACCCTGCTCTTTTGGCGATGGATTATCCCGATGCTGCTGGTGCCATTATCAATCAGCACGGCTTTAATCTGCTTTGGGGTGGTGTCGTTACAATCATTGGTGGCGTATTTATATGGCGCAAGAGCGTTGTTGCCATATTTATCTCAGCCCTGGTTGGTGGTCTACTCGATGTCGGATATTTCATCTTTATCGACCTTGGTGGTTACAACAAGTTCGTGCCCGGAACTTTGATGACAATTATCTCAGCCTCGGCAATTACATTGAGTTTTTACGCTTATTTTGTAAACAGCAAAAACCAATCAGACGAAATAATCTAGCAAAAGTGGAATTGCTTTGTTAAGCCAACGAGCACGTAGACACAGCATACGCAACCCCGTACCTTTAGCCGTCGATACCGACGCTGATGGTGTGGAAGATGGGTTCGACGGTATCTTCCCAACGATCCAACCCGTTGGGAAGATACCGATCGCAATGGCATCGAAGACTCGTCAGACGACGACATTGACGGTGATGGCATTGCCAACCGCCAAGAAGTCTCTATGGGGATCTTCCCCCTACAAGGCTGATTCGGACGGTGATGGCGTTGACGATCCAACCGAGATCGAGGCCGGAACTGACCCCGTTGATCCTCTCAATTTATAGGGTTTAGTCAGCGCGGGCGTCGCCCCTGTAAGACGTTTAGGTGATTGAGCGTAAGGTGACCTCAAGTTATCATTTAGTTAAATGACGCTCTGTCGAAACTCAGCAGGGGTATGTCCAGTCCAGCGCTTAAAGGCCCTACGAAAGGATCTGTCATCGGAGTAACCCAGCTGAGTAGATATTGCTTCAATCGTTAGCTTAGGGTCAGTAAGTAGCTTTCGTGCCTTTGCTTCACGCGCATTCTCCAACAGTTGACCAATTGTGAAACCGCGATCGCGAGCCTGGCGCTGTAATGCCCGCAGGCTCATGTTTAGCTGTTGTGCTAACGCCTCGGCGCTGTACTCGGAAACCTCAGCATTGCGGGCAATGGCATCGTAGAGCTGCGATATCTGGGAAGAATTACCGTGCAATCGCCAATGATCTTGCAAGAGATCCAAATTTCTCTGAATGTACTCAAGTAAGTAGGTATCGCGCTTTGGGATCGGTAAATCCAAAGCATCGTGGCGAAAGACAAGCCTGTTGAAACTTTGTTGAAACCGGA
>JBCBZT010000079.1:0-25613 GCA_039815185.1 Cyanobacteria bacterium P01_A01_bin.123
GTTGCTTCCCTCACTCCCCCCCTTTGAATCCGCTCAGGGCAAGTATCCCCCCATCCCCCCATCTCCCACTCCCCCTACCTCCCCACCCCATTCAGAGGACAAAGCCATGCTTCTCTTCGTCAGCAAGCGGCAAGCTACGGAATGTCTCAATCTCAGCAGTTCCACTCTCAAGAAATATCGGCTCCAAGGAGATTGGATTGAAGGAATTCACTGGGTGCGCATCAATAGTCGCTGCATCCGCTACAACCTAGAACTGATTCGCGACTGGCTGCACAATCGGCAGAATCCGGCGGCTCATTTGAGAGCTATTGAGGCGTATCAGGCGAGTTTGTTGAGTAATCAGCGGCGAGTGAGGCGGAAAAATACTTTAGGTCAATATGAAAAGTGACTATTGTGCAATCAGGCTAGAGCGGGAATGCTTTCATAATCAAGGACTATAGTCCATTCCCAATCAATGTAAAGGGTGCCCAATAGTAGGGATGACTGAGTCGATTGGCAACCTCGTCAGGCAAGTTGGCTCGAACTGATTCTTCCCAGTCCACAATGTCCCGATCGGTATTGGCGACTACATTGTAGTCTCCGGCAATCAGGGCGACCTGGGCTAGCCGCAGGGCTTCTGTCTTTGAGATCCTAGGTTTTTGCAGGGCTTGGTAAAAGGCGTTCATTACGGCTTGGGTGCCCTCATCACTGACTTTCCAAAGGCGATCACGGCGCGTGCGCCACGACTTTGGAACTGGTGACCCAACCCTAGGAATCCTTTGCTATCGGTGAGCTGTCCAACCAGACCGGTTTCGCAGTCACTAAGCACCACGAGATCCATGTTATTGAGTTGTCTAGATCTGTAATCACTTACATCGGCGAGTTTTGGGTATCAATTGGGTATCGTAAGAACTTTAAACCCTGAAACCCTCTCACAGCAACGAGTGTTGGCTGATTTGTAATCAGCCGGTCGCAAGTTCGAGTCTTGTCACCAGCTTAGGGATTCCAAGGCTTACGTATGTTCACTTGCATTAAAATTGCATTCATGCATAGTCTGCTTTATGCAGCTATAAATGCCCAAGGTAATGCAGATTTAATGCAAGATGGCCGCTCGGAAACTGACTTTGGAAGCCTTGAATGCACGCCTCAAGGCTGGGTGTATCGGGGTTAGTGTTTTGCGTCGAGGCGATCGTCTCTGGCTGCAGGCAACATTACCACCGAAGCCAGGAGCCAAGCAGAATTACGACCATCATCAGCAAGTTCCTTTGGGTATCTACGCCAACCCAGATGGTCTAAAGGAAGCTGAGAATCATGCAATCGAGATGGGAGCGCTGATAGCCCGAGGCACGTTTAGATGGATTGAATTTAATACTGGCGTTCAGGGAACCTGTCAGGCTTGGGCGAGCCGCTATCAGACCTATCTGAAAGACAACAAGCTGAAAGGGGATAAAGACTTTCAGTGGCGAGAAAACTATTCGAACCCAGCGCTGAAGTGGTTGCCTCAAGATCAAGCCCTGACCGATGAAGCCGTGATCGCTGCAGCCTAACATTACCCTGCAAATAGCCGCGCCCGTCAGCTCTGCTGTCAGGTGTTGAGTGAGTTTGCCAAATTTTGTGCGTTGCGGGTGGACTTGAAACCCTACAAGGGCATCTACAGCAGTCGCAAAACGAAAGAGAAATACATCCCCACAGATGAAGAAATTATTACGGGTAGTGAGTGTTTGATAGATAGAGCTGATTGGCTGTGGGTGTTTGGCATGATGGCTGCGTATAGACTGCCAAGTTCTCAAAAGATTTCCTGTGAGTTCTGACGACAGACCAATATCTGCGTACAGTAATCGAGTTTGATTCAGACAAAAGGTCGTCAATGAAATTGCTGCCTCTAAGGTCTCGTTCGAGATTTCCTCGGGTACCTCTATCCCCTGACTGGCATATTCGAGGCAATGAGCAATAAGGGCCACTCGACCCGCGCGATCGCGATATTTGGGATACAGCACCCGTTCCACAGGAATTTCAGCGCTCAGTCGTTTGTCCTCGATCCACTCATGCCAGCGTCGCCATGTTGCTCGCGCCTCAGCCGAGAGCCGGAAGGATTTAGCTGGAACTTGCTCCAGGCGTTGATAGGTAGAATGCAGCCAGGTGGTTAAATCAATCTTGGGGCCATCATCGGAAGCCGGGAGGCGTCTCAAGGGTAACCTTTCCCTTGCCACCCTTGTACTGATTGAACGAATGGAAGAAGCCGGATAGTTCATCCACAGCAACCGCTAATCCCTTATCCGTCTGCTCCGTGACAATTCGTTGAATCTTCTCAACGGTCGCATTATCGACGTAGTAGTGCTTGAGAGTTGGAGGAGGCAGTTCCTCTGTTGCCCCTGCTTCAGTTTGTGCTTGCCTGTAGGCCTGCCTAGCCATGTCGTATTGAGCGCTAGCATCTGCCTGGAGGTGGTAGATAGGTTTTAAGGCGAGGTTAAACACTGGCGTCTTAATGGAACCCGGTTCAGCGACCAGGCCACCCCAAAAGATAGGTGGGATACGGTAGTCGGTGCCGCCACCAATGGCCAGATTGGTTTCCGGGTTGAGCAGTGAGCCCGCTACCGAGAGCAAAGGAACGGAAAAGGCCACACTCGGCTGGTTAAAGGCTTGGGCGTAACGTGCGATTTGAGATGCTAGCGTGGGCAATAGACAGGAAATATCGCAGGTATCCTGAGTGGCCCTGACCAGGTCATCAAAGTCAGCGGGGTCAACGGCAGAAACTGCTGCGGTATCTCGCTCTTGTTGAATGGCTCGATAGAGGTTTTCCAGTTCACGGGCTTGCCGTCCGGTCTGCTCAGCTAGACGAAATATCTCTATCTGCGCGTCTGACTGGGCAACACCCTCCAGGGCCAGTGCTTCCAATCGCTTGCGGGCGTCGGCCAGAGAAACTTCGGCTATCTCATCCGGTTGAGGTGTGTTGGCAGACTCCAGAGGACGCCGGGGTTCAATGGCGGATAGGATTGTTTCTGCCGTTGCCCCATTTGCCATCCAGTCCGCAATATCAAACCCATTGGAAGCTGGTAACCGCTGCCACAGATAGGAGGTGGGATTGGCGTACAGCCATCGGGCCTCGGGATAATCAGCCGCAACGGCATTGGCATACTTCATGCCTTTCGTATCTTGGTCGGGGCAGATAATGACTTTTTCTGGAGGAAACACACCCTGGTGAATGCCAGGACGATAGGCATCAGAACCTCGAATGGTTGTCGTTGCTGGGATGCCAAGCTGCCAACAGGCATCCGCACACGGTTCACCTTCGACCCAGAGAAGGTAAGGGGAACCCTGCTCTAACGCTTTGAGACATTCGTCAAAACGGTAGGGTGCTGCATGGGGCTCCAGGTCGTTAGGCTGTTTGCCTGGAATGAGGGATTTCTGCCAGAGCTGACGGCTTCCCTCACCATCCCCAATTTCTGTGTTGGTGCGTCCCAAAGCAACTAACTCGGCAATTTGCAACTCACGAGGCGTTAAGCGATCGCTTTTGAAAGATTGATGCTGAGAATTTTCCGTAGAAACACTGTGTGAACGCACGGTTGTAGCCCAAACAGACCGCACTCAGATCTGCTAGGTTCTGCGTATCGAAAGCAGGCATTGACTGTTCGCGTGTGCAGCCTACGACACCTATCAATTGACCATTGCTGACGATCGTCCTGCCATCACATGCCAGTGATCTGGGCGAGGGCAGATTAATTTCCAAGCCTTGGGTGTTGTCACCAGTCCTTCATGAACAGGCGTATTGCGATCGGCAAGGTAACTTGCTACAGGGCTATGTTCAAGGGATAGGGCAACGTTTAGAACGCCTTGAAGCTTATGTTCGGCTAGAAACTGGTCAAAGAAAAAGATCCCTGATCGCTTGGCAGCAAAGTACTCACCAATCTTCGGTGCCAAGGTGCGATCGCAAGACATCTTCATCCTTTGTCTGATAGATTTCTTCAAATAGATTTCTTCAAATAAAAGTTTTAAGGAAATGGTCATGACGGTGAAAATAGTACTCGATCGAGGACTAGGTGCACTGGGCTGCTATCCCTAGCATAAGGATAAATTCAATTGAAGTCACCACAAGGAAATTAATTCATGACTGACTCACAAAAGCACATCATTGGTTTGGTCTTTTATCCCGGCATGACCTCACTGGATATAGTGGGACCGCATCAAGTTTTCAGTGCGCTTCCTGATGTCGAACTGCATCGGATTTGGAAAACGCTAGACCCCATTACATGCGATGACGGATTGGCGATTGTACCGGATACTACCTTTGCAAATTGTCCACCCTTGGACGTAATTTGTGTTGGCGGCGGTCTAGAACAACGAGCAATTGTAGACGATCCAGAGGTGCTTGAGTTTTTCCGAAAACAAGGCAGGACTGCAAAATTTATCACCTCTGTGTGTGGCGGGTCGGAGTTTTTGGCGAAAGCGGGTCTGCTACAGGGTTATCGAGCAACGACGCACTGGGGAATGCGAGAAGAACTTGCCAAACTGGGGGTTGAGGTTGGAACCGAGCGTGTCGTGGTCGATCGCAATCGCATTACGGGTGGAGGCGTGACAGCCGGAATCGATTTTGGTTTAACGATCGCGAGTATCCTTTACGGCGAGGAAACCGCCAAGATTGTTCAATTATTACTGGAGTACGATCCCGCTCCTCCCTTTGATGCCGGTTCGCCCGAAAAAGCGGGTTCTGAGTTGGTCAATAAAGCCATGTTATTTATGCAGGAGATGTCAAGTTTAGAACTCGCAAACTCAGTAAGCTGACATGACTACAACTTCGGAAACAGATCGCGATATTGCTGCTGCAAGCTGGATAAAACCTGGGTTTTACGCGACTTCTATCCTCTTTAATGTCTGCTTAATTATTCAGGTATTAACGGTTGGTTTTGCCTACTTCACCGATCCTGCCTGGTGGACTATTCATGTGTGGCTCGTGCGAGGGCATGGTGGACTATCACTAATATTGTTGATGGGATCATTGACTGCTCCATTTTCAGATAGAGTTCGCTTTATCTGGATCTTTAGGCTGATATCTTGTGGTGCGTAGATCTGTGGTCTCAAAATCCACTTTTGATTATCGCTTTTGATAAACTTTGGGTGTCACCCCTGTCATCTGACGGAAGATTTTTGTTAGATGAGTTTGATTTGCAAAGCCGCAATCTAGGGCAATGATGCTAATTGCAATCGATTGCTGTTCCAGTAATTGTTTGGCTCGTTCCACACGTTGCTGCATCAAATACTGATAGGGGGAAATTCCCACTGATTGTTTGAAGGATCGGCTAAAGTGGGACTCGCTTATGCTGGTCAGGGTCGCCAAATCCAAAATCGATATATCTTGTGTCAAATTTGCCTTCATGTAATCAATGACTCGCTCCAACTGTGACTGGGATAAACCATTGGCTTTGAACTCACGTGAAGGTTTGCTGACTGCATAGTTCTGCACCAAACGAGCGGCAAGTGCTGTTCCCAATGACTCGCCATACAACCTGCCAGACAGGCAGCCCGTTTGGATTTCCATCTTGAGTGCTAGGGCTAATTGCTGGATCACTGGATCATCGATCGAAAACTGTGGAATCAGTTCTATTTCACGCTGCATCAATTCCTGAGTAGTTTGATTCAGCAATGTTGGACAAATCACAATCGCCGAAAATTCGACTTCTCGATCCCAGTTTGTCTGACGACTAAGAAATGCTGGAATAAGATCTATGCGACCGTTGCCGTGGGTATAGTGATTAAACTTGCCGTCCAAACGATGCTCTACCTGAAAGCAACTTTTGGGGTCTGTGATCACCAGTGAATGTTGTAGAAGGCGATGCTCAATCGTTTCATGGGTAGGATGGCAGTGGTGGACGAAGGTTAACCCTTTCCATCCCGTATGATAGCTAGCGACTAGGGGTGCTTGTGGAAGTGCTCGCGCTGCTTCCTCTTGGTTTGTAAAGTCAAGTGTGGCGATTGCATGATTCACCATCGGCTTTACCCAGTCCAGATTTCACATTCCAAGTCGGATTGGGATAATTTTAGCAGAATTGGATGAGACGGCACGTTACGGCTATGCCTACGTTAGGGGTATGTGAACGCGATCGCCGTATGGGATTAGTGCATCAAACTCTGGGCATTTCCCGGTGAACAATGGATACGTGTTCAGGATTTCTAGGCAGTCTTCCCGGTTAAGGTAATGCTCAGACATGATGACCAACTCACCACCATAATGCTCGGCCCTCAAGGGCTCATCTGCAAAGTTCGGGCAAGGGATTTTGGCTGGTCCAGATGGATGCACAGCATATACCAGGTACTCCTCTCCGAGATACCCGCTAAACCTCTGGCAGCGATTCTCGTTCCGAGAGGCTTCGCCAACGCACTCAGATGATTTGGGCATAGATTGGACTCATGATTCCTGGAGACTCGATTTTAGGCGATCACCTTCAAGAGAACTATGTGCTGGGTGGGGCGATCGCAATCACCATTTTGTAGTGAGACAGGATGCGGGGAGGCCCGTCGATGAGCTATATGGAGTCCATGATTCGCCTTTTATTGGTAGACGACCAAACTCTCATTGTCCAAGGGTTAGCGGTAATGCTAGCACTGGAGGCGGATTTTCAGGTAGTCGGAACTGCGGATGACGGTCAAACTGCCATCGAGCAGGTTGCAGCCTTACAGCCGGATGTGGTGCTGATGGATATACGGATGCCCGTGATGGATGGTAGGGAGGCGGTGCGAATACTGTCCCGGCAATTTCCCAAAGTCAAAGTCTTGGTACTCAGCACCTTTGATGACGACGAATACATCTGTGACTCTATACGAGCGGGAGCTAAAGGCTATTTGCTCAAGGACATGCCGTCTGAAGAGCTGGCTCAGTCGATTCGGTTGGTGCATCACGGCTATGCCCAATTGGGGCCAGGTTTGATAGAGAAGTTAATGCCCAACATCCCGTCTGCAGGTGCGGCGGATCCCGAGCCAGTGCCACCTAAATTGTCCCAGCTAACCCCTCGTGAACGAGAGGTACTGTGCTTGATTGGTAGAGGCTCAACTAACCGTGAAATTGCCCAGGCACTATACATTTCCGAAGGGACGGTCAAAACCCACGTCACCCACCTCTTCAACCGCCTTAATCTCCGCAACCGCTCTCAGCTAGCTATTTATGCAAATCGGGTCTTGCCGCTTTGAATAATTAGACAATAAGTCCTTTCAGTTGATTAGACCTCTTGCATAAATCGAAAAGCACAACGCAACCACAGGGGTTTTAGCCTTCAGATTGGGGTTCGTGGAAGAAGTCTATTAGGATTATGGGCTGAAGATTGTTGGGTGAGAAGTGCTCACTAGCAATTCTGTTCAGAATCGCTCATTCTCGACTCAGAGATGCTGATGAGGTTACGGCTTCAGTCAATCTGGTTATCTGTGCCCTGCGATCGCGACCGTTCGGCAGCTATTATCGGCTTTAACTTAGACTATTGCTGCCCAACCAAGAATAGACAACACTGTCGATCGTGGTTTTTCCTTTCTTGCTAAGGGGAATTTCGACCGTGAGTCGGCAGCCAGCTCCCGGTTTCGTCTCAATCTGGAACCGTCCTTTGACAGCAGCGATTCGCTCTTCCATCCCTTGGAGTCCGAATCCTGCCCGATTTTGATTCAGATCGAACCCTTTGCCGTTATCAACGACTGTGAGATATATCTGGTCTTGGGTGGTGTGCAGCTGTATTTGAACCTCTGTTGCTTGGGCGTGTTTGCTGGTATTGGTCAAGGCTTCCTGTACAAGTCGATAAATGGTCTTGGTTATCTGGGGCGGCAACGGAGCACAGCAGTTATAGTTAGCGTGGATGGCTAAACCGGTGCCAGCCTGAACGTTCTTGACTAAAGCATCGAGTTTAGCTTCAAGGGGAAAATCGTCGGCAGAATCCTGACGCAAGGTACTGACGGATCGACGCACTTCCTTCATCGCAGCAGTGCCCAGTTGCTGGGCCTGAGCTAGGAATGGCTGGACTTTTGTGGAGTCTACTGACCAGAGTTTGACCGCCGTGGATAGCTGAATGTTGAGGCTTGTCAGTACGTGACCTAAAGAATCGTGGATGTCGCGGGCAATCCGGTTACGCTCCTGTATAGCTGCTAGGTCTTCAACTTGCTGGGCGTACTGCTGTAACTGTTCATGAGCCTGATCGAGTTGTTGTCGCATATGGCGCTCGGCGAGCAATTTATTGGTCAACTGCAACACAAAAAAGATGCCTAGACCAAACACTAGGGTTTCTGCTAGTGTATGCATCCCAAAATGAAGTTGTTCGTCTGCTGTTTTGGGTAGAGCGCGCTGAATATACTTAACCTCGTTGCCCATGAAGAGAAGAGAAATCAAACCAGCAACTGCCCAGCGACCTAGAGGTTCAAATAGAAAGCAGCTCCGCATCACCACAATTAGATAGAGTGTAGGCAAGATATGAAGGTATCCCAATACCGTGCCATAAAAAATCAAGCCAATTTCGAGTGCGGTATAGAGAACTTTGACCGCGAGCTTACCGGTTGGCAAGAACAACCCCATTAAACCGAGCAGCACTAGAATCATTATGTGATTTACGGGTATCATCTGCCCCTGCCAGGCTTCCACCACAGCCAGAGAAGCACAGCTAGCAAGCATCACCCATTCGGTAATGAGTAAAAAGCGAAAAGGATGGGGGAGAAATTTAAATGAGGATGTCATAAAAACAAGCAGGGACAGTATGTTCCTTTATTAAACTGCTAAAAACACTCTCAGTAACACTACAAAACTTGAGTTTATGACTTTTGTCTCAATCGCTTGTTCTGCTATAAGACTTTAGTCGTAGAGGGATATACCTATTGGGCAACGAAAGTTATAAGGTGGTTATTACTTTCGTTGAATCAGGGTTTGAGGCGTTTGTCAGATGCGTTTCTATCCTTGAATTTTTAGTATAAGGACATACAAAGTCAAACAAGCTATTGTCGAAAAGTTAGGAGAAATGACATGAATAATAAACTATCTCTCTTTCTTAGTGGCACAGTTTCAGCTGTTATGATTACGACCAAAAAAGTCTTTGCGCAGCTCACATTTACAGGACAATAAAGAGGCAACTAGGCTCTGCCTAAACTTTGACAATAAGGGTAACGTTTACACGTATGGCAGCGCCGATCGCTGTCAAGGATAGAAGTGAAACTCATAACCCTAATGAGTACAAAGATTGGACTCTCTTGAGTTGTAAACGAAGGGAATCTATTTGATTATGCTCGTTTATGCCTGCGTCTCAGCGGCGATCGCTATTCTATTCCAAGCAAAACTTTCCTTAAGGTGATCAATGGCGTTTTGGCGATCGCCAGTTAGGCATATTCAGGAAACTACTCCCTCAAAATCAACCTTCGGTCAGTGCGATCGTCGTTCTTGTAGAGACCGTTTTAGAAGTAAAGCGATCGCTGCTGAACCTAAACGATTTCAACCATAAGGTGGCCTATTTATGAAACTTACCTACCGGGGCAATTCCTATGAAGTTCCTGCCCAAGTCCAGCTTGACCTTGATTATACGGAGCAACCTAAAATCCAACTTGTTTATCGAGGTCATACATATGAATACACACCATGTCATGCAATAGTTTCCGAAGAAGATAACGCAGATTGTCCATCTGTAACTCTGATCTATCGGGGAATCAAGTATGAGCGCAAAGTTCAATCCACTTCCCAAGGCCCCTCGAATGTTCAGTGCATACGCTGATTGGCTGACAGCACGACTAACCCTGAGAAAGGCCAGACGTAACTGTCGTAAGCTACACAACTTCCATTAGCTCTTCGGGTTTAACCGCATAGTTCAAGGCGCACTGAGCAAAGACCTCATTTATTTCTCTGTCTTTATCTCAGTCCTTGACAAAAAGCAGTAGTCACAAAATTAAGGAGTTACCGACATGTCTGCAGCACAGGATTTACCGCTTTGGGTTCAGGATAGAGAAGATGTTCTCAAACAAAGCAAAGAGACTGAGTGGCGCTATGGCGATCGCCCTGACTATTCTCGTAATAACGCCATTTCAGTAGAAGAGCGGCGTCAACACAAACAAGGCTCGTTAGACTGGATCGCTCACAATCTGGTGAGAACATTTGAGATGGAGGCAACTTTCAAAACAAATCCTCAGCAATGGATTTCAGTGGTTGTAGATAAGTTTCGCATGAGTACTAACGGGGGACAAGCGCATACGGCGCAAGAGATCATTGATGCTGGAACATACAATCTTTTTCTAAATGATTCAGAGCACTATCGTGCTTCTGATGAAAACTTCGAATCCTCTTATAATCTCTTCCATACTGCATTTCCTAACGGATTTCATTGGGAGCTGATAGAAGTAGTTGCAGGACCGCCTAACGTCGTTTTCAAGTGGAGGCATTGGGGGGAGTTTATGGGTGCTTATAAAGAGAATCAGCCTACGGGAGAGACCATTGAAATCATCGGACTAAGCATTGCTAAAGTAACGGATGATTTGAAGATCGAGTCTGTAGACCATTTTTTTGACACCAATAAGCTCTTGACTAAGTTAGCTGGCAGTGGCTGCCCCATGAGCCACTAGTCATGCCAGTCCTGCACCGTTATCTGGTAGCGGTGCAGGACTCTTTCTATTTTTTGTACTAATCGCTATTCAACTCAAAGAAAGAGAGCAGACAGTCAGTCTTTACTTCAAATGCTCCACTTTAAACGCTCCCAATCGTCCAGCTTCTATAGGCAAAATACCAGTAAACCTGCAAAATACTCTCTATCATGGTTTCAATACTGCCCGGCGCACCCTGGCTAATCGCCCATCGCACCATGCTTGGTATCAACCGTCCGTACAAAGTTACTCTTAACGGGACGGACTATGTGCTTTGGCAAAGCTCCGATGGGACAATCTCAGCACTAGAGAATAGTTGTCCGCATATGCAAGCTCCCCTGTCAGAAGGATGGATTTGCCGAGATCGCAACACTATTACTTGCCCCTTTCATGCTCTAGAATTCGACAGTACTGGCTGGTTCATCGAGCTAGACGCTAACGCCGAAAGAGGATCCCTCAAGTCTTTAGCTAAGCCGTTAAACATTGTTATTCAGGGCGATTTTATTTGGACTTACGGTAATGAGGAACCTAAATTAGAGATTCCAAGCCTACATAAAACGATTACGGCGGGGAGTATTTTTGTTGGGGCAACAGGAGATCGCGCCATAGAAGCGTCCTTCCTCAATGCGATTATGATCAACTACGATTTCAATCATGCCTTCACTACCCATCGCCATCCGCTCAAGCTACAACAAGTTAACCCTAGCAACTACAAAGAAAGTGGACATCGTAGCAGTGTTACGCAAGAAATCATTCGAGAAAACAATAGTTGGCTAGAGAAATTAAAGAACCCAGCTCTAGCCTTTACACCTCAGCGCTATGTCAATCAGTTTGAATATATCTTTCCCTCTACCACCTGTGTCATAGCCGATTTACCCGTCGGCCAAGTAATTAGCCTGTTTGTGCTCTATCCAGAGAGCGAAACCCAAACCAGAAGCTTCGTTCTAGTGTTTGCCAAAACGCTTTATGGCTGGCTGATTCCGCTGATGCGATCGCAAACGCTTGGGACGTTTGAATTAATAGTTGAGCAAGATGCTGACATGCTGGCACAGCTATACCAGCGAGAACCCCCGAAAATTCGCCTGGCCAAGGAAGATATTATGTTTCGTGCTGAAAAGCTTTACCATAGCTGGCCCGATCCTCTCTATAAATAGAGAGCACAAACCAATCAACGTATGAATCCTAATGGTCTTTCAAATCATGTCACCTGTTCCTACACCAGAGAGTAGCATCCACATAAAAGAGAGCGTAGCCAGTAGCTCAGAGGCATTCACAATCATGGGGCACAGCTCTATTTCTCGTCATGATTCTCGCTTGTATGCTTTTAGGGGCGTCAATGAGGTATTAGGTGACAGCTCATTCTCTAGTCGTCTCTCAGATCATGAAGATCCTGCTGAACCTTTTAACGTTTCCAGCCTAAATAGGTTTCGGCTTTCCGATTAAGTCTATTTCTAATTTTCTTTAAAGAGATGCAGTTCCATTGATATTGTTTCACGCATTCTGTAGAAAGGTCTATTCCAAACAGGAGAAACATCACAGTCCCATGTAGCAACGGGGATAAGGTTCCTTCTGACAAGATGAGTAAATAAGTATATTTCATCTTTTGGTTCGCGAGAGAAACAGAACGGATTGCGATATGAATTATCATCGATTTGATGATATTTGCGATCGTGCATATCGATAAGTTGTAAAATCTCTTGTCCTCGACTAAGCAAATAATCTAGAAAAATCAAACTAAAAGGTTCAATTAAGTGACGACTTTGAGGTTCCTTTTGGACCCACCTTGCCCAGTCAAACCCATAGACAAAATCATGGAGGTAACGAAAATGGATGTTTGATTTATTTCCAAACAACTCCATCAACGCCTCTATCTTTTTGCCAAATAATTTTAAGAAACATTCAGCTCCTTCTTCCGCGACCAAAGCTTGTTTCAACATACTGATGACAAAAAAATCAAAATCCCAAAAGATATTCTCAGGAAAATTGTTTAATATAGATTTAAGAATGTTTTTCAACGTATCTTTAAATACATTAATAAATAGAGGATCGTCGATTATTTGAACGATCATATCTCCCAAGTCAGCAAAGCTAGTAGATAAAATTTTGTGTGGATTTAGCGATAGAGGCTCGATGCTATACTGCTTGAGTATTTCATCTAAGCACTCGAAAGAACGATCTGTTATTGAGGGATAATTCATATTGATATCTAAGTTTCCCAAAAAAGTGCACGATCGATTTCTGAGAGCCAGTCTTTAAAGTCAGTAATTCCTTCTTTAAGAACACGCATAGCTTCAGTACCAATGGCTAGCCCGTGGATACCACGAATATGGCTCAAACGTTTCACATCGCTGACAGTGCGTATCCCAAAACCACAAAGAATTTTTGCATTTGGTGCAGCCTTTGCCACTTTATCAACAGCAGATTGTATTTGCGGTGAAGGCAACAATTCGCCACCTGTACGACTAGCTACGCCCAAATATACAAGCATTGTTTTAACGCTTAAATTTCGTTCTGGAAACTCAGAGAATGTAGAAACAAATTGAATCGGTAGTGGTAGTTTTTGGTCTTGTAATGGCCTCTCAAGCATAGCTAAAAATTCAATGTTATCGGTCATCACAGCATCAATTGATCCTTGAATGCGATCGCGGAGAATCTCTACATTTGGTCGTTGTTCGTCTTTAAGATGTATTAGCAAATTTGGTCGGTAACTAGCATAGAAATAGAGTAATTCTTCATCGGAAATTCCTGTTTTAGAAGCTACATTGTGTGCTTCCTTAATTATGGTACTAATATTCGAACCATTAAGGAGAGCTACAGGTAACCCACATTCAAAAATTGTTGTCTCGTATGTTTGTAACAAATCAAAAGCCTGCTTTGATAGTTCCAACGATGGATAACCATGAATTAAATAAACGCCAAGTGCCAAGCGACCAGAGTCATTACTGGCTGTGATAGCATTAAGAATCTCCACAGGATCATGAATTTTATGATCCATTTTCATTTGAATAGTTGGGTTATTGACCATTGCATCAGTCTGCTCCATCATTGTTGTTTAAAGCCTCTACGATAACCTGCCACAAGCAATCTCTAGTAAGAGATAGTACTAAAAACTTATTTTAATATTTACGCTTCATGTGGCGTAGACAGCACAATAATATCGCGATCTACTATGATTTCATTCATCGCTTCATCGGGCGTAAACTATAGTCTGCCGTCTTTACTTTTATCCTCATAGCTCAGCAGTCCAGTGTTTTCCCACTTGGTCGCCCAGTCTAACTGCGGAACTTCAGCGGGCGTTTTGTCTTGCGAGCTTTCCACTAAGTTATATCGAGCAAACCCAGCGAGTGCAGGCGCAGTTGTGTACAAAATAACGATAAATAACAGTGCCCAGCCTGCCGAATATTTTGCAGCACGTACGTTTGGTACTGTGTAGAATCGAAATGATGGGTTTAGACCCGGTGTTTTAGGTTGTGACAGTTGGCTCCAAAACTGGACTCAATATGGACTGTGTACCAGTGTGACAGTTGCCCAAAAGCTTGGTTTTGCTGTTACGTTCCAATTGACTCATCAAGCCAAGTGTTAAACATTCAAGCCTTTCTATGTCAAAAGCTTGAGGTGGCTACGGCTATAATCGCCACGGCAGTGTCTACCTTGACTTTAGTCTGCGATCGCAACCACGCCGTCACACAGGTGCTGATCGTGTCAAATACAAATGCCCCAACGATGAGCGGTAATTGGAAGAAATTCGCAATCACTAACCCCGGCATTACCGCGTGAGCTACGACATCTCCTAGTAGCCCCATTCGCTGCACAACTAGATACGTGCCAATCACTGGGCAGAGAATACCAACTAGAATTCTAGCTGCCAAGGCATAGCGCATGAAGTCTTAGGCGAAGGGATCGATCAAGAAAGGCATCATCCAAACCCCCTGCCCCGATTACTCTGCTTCCACACCAGCCACTCCCCTTGCTGTCCGCCTGCAGCGAGCCATTTTCCATTAGGGCTCCAGCCGAGGGTGGAAAAACCCTGGGAAGCCCCTTCTAGAATCTGAGTAGCTCGTTGAGCTTTTTGCCAGAGGCAGATCCAGCCGTCTTCGGCAGCAGAAGCGAGGAGGATACTGTTGGGTTGAAAGGCGATCGCGTTTACTCGCTGCTCATGTAAGTCGAGCACCTGGGCATCCCAGCCGTCGCTAGCATCGCTTTGCTTTCGCCAGACGACAACATTGGTGCCGCTAGCGTTAGCCAAGAGAGGAGCTTGTCCTACAGAGACGTCAGACCAAACAAGCTGGCGGACTTTACCCGGAAAGCCGCGCATCTGCCACGGATCAGCGCTGTCAAAGGGCCACACCAGCAAGGTTCGATCAAGATTGCCGGAAGCCAGGTATTGGCCATCGGGGGAGAGGGCGATCGCCATACTGGCCGCCGCAATTTCGCGCACCTCTGGATCAGCATCCCAGTCATCACGGTGCCAGATTTTGACGCCTTGGTGTCCGCTAACGGCTAAGTGGTTGCCCTGTGGATGCCAGCCCATATCTAAGATCGATGAATTTTCGAACTGTAACGTGGTGATGACGTCTCCGGCCTCGATATCCCAGACTTGGGCATAGCGACCGAGGCTGAAGGCGAGTTCGTTACGGGTGGGGTTCCAGGCGAGGCTGTCAAGCCAGGTGCGAGGGTGGGGAAGGATGGTGGGGGAGTGGGCTTCGGCGTGAGCGCTCAGCCGAACGGTGGATAGATGAATGGGCCAAATGAGAAGCTGGCCAGATTGGCCGCCAGCAGCAAGATATTGGCCGTCTGAGGAGAAGGTAAGGCAATCGATTGACTCACCGTTTGCCTCTTGGAGGCAACTCTCTTTCTGGGTTTCAGGATTGACCAGGATAATTTCGCCAGCAGCAGAGGCGATCGCTAAGGTTGGCTGCTCCGAGGACCAGGCGATCGCCGTCACATAGTCGTTCAGATGGCCTCGCTGACAAACATCCAGAGGCGTTTTGGTCACACTAGGCACGCGCGAAAGTCCTCCCGAAGTTGCGCTTCGTTCAGGTTACGACCGATAAAGACCAGCTCATTCTTACGAGTTTCAGTCGGTTTCCACAGGCGATCGGCCCGACCATCAAACAGCATGTGTACTCCCTGGAACACAAACCGCTGATCTTCTCCGGCCATATTGAGGATACCTTTCATCCGAAAGATGTTGGGTCCCTGGGTTTGCAGCAGTTCGCTGAGCCAGGCGTTGAGTTTTTCGCCATCCAATTCTCCCGCTTCCACCAGGGCAATGGAGCCAACGGTTTCGTCGTGTTCGTGGGCATCTTCGCCCAAAAAGTCGGGGTCAACTTCCAGCGCCCGATTTAGATCAAAGGCATTGACACCCAGAATAGACTCCATCTCAATCGCAGCATCGCGGGTGCGGTATACCTTTGCCATCGCGTTCATGGAATGAATTCGGGTTTCTAGGGCTTCCAGGTCAGCCTCACTCACCAAGTCAGTCTTGTTCAGCAGAATCACATCGGCAAAGGCAATCTGCTCTTGAGCTTCGTCGGCATCCCAATGGTCATGGATGTGCTTGACATCCACCACTGTGACTACCGCATCCAGGTTGAGCCGACCCTGCATGTCTTCATCCACAAAAAAAGTCTGGATGACGGGGGCTGGGTCAGCCAGCCCTGTGGTTTCAATCACTAGGTGATCAAACTTGTCACGTCGCTTCATCAGGTTGCCAATGATGCGAATCAGATCACCTCGCACCGTGCAACAGATGCAGCCGTTATTCATCTCAAAGATTTCTTCATCGGCGTCAATCACCAGCTGATTGTCAATGCCGACCTCTCCAAACTCGTTGACGATCACCGCCACCTTTTTGCCGTGCTCATGGGTGAGGATGCGGTTCAGCAGGGTGGTCTTACCTGCGCCCAAATAGCCCGTCAGGACGGTCACGGGTACTGTATCGATCGTGGTGTTAACCATGGCGAATTGCCGACTAATAAATGAGAACGATTACTATTCTCAGATGATACTGCATCCTACGGTTTTGCCAATCTCCATGAAGCGTCAATCAGGCTTTAGCACAAGAGATTTCTCTCGTTGTTTATCCCTCCCCCCTGGATTGTTCCTTCAGAGTAACAGTGATAGCCTCCAAACTTAGGCGCTTTTGGATTGCGTCGTGACCTATTGGTTTTCGGGTAATGCATCAAGCTTATGAAAATTGCGCTCTGGCCTTTGGGAGCCTTGCTGTTGGGGCAAATGTTGGTCGGCTGTGGTTCCAGTTCATCCGAATCAACAGATGTTTCGGAATCTCCTACGCCTCCAGCTCAGGGAGATTTGGCTGAGCAGATTGTGCTGGCAATCGGCGGCGAAAGTGAGGAAGGCTATGACCCAACTCTGGGCTGGGGGCGCTATGGATCGCCCCTGTTTCAAAGCACTTTACTCAAGCGGGATGAGAACCTCAATCTCGTTAATGACCTGGCGACGGACTATACCGTGAGTGAAGACGGGCTGACCTGGACGGTGATGATTCGCGATGATGCGGTCTTCTCCGATGGCGAACCCCTAACGGCATCGGATGTGGCCTACACCTTTAACCAGGCAGCCGAAAGCGGGGGGCTGACGGACGTGACCGTTTTGGAAGAAGCAGTTGCGATAGATGACACAACTGTTGAATTGCGCTTAAAGGAACCCCAAAGCACTTTTGTCAATCGCCTGATCACCCTGGGAATTGTGCCAGAACATGCCCACGGTCCAGACTATGCCCGCAATCCTATTGGTTCTGGTCCCTATCAAATGGTGCAGTGGGATGAAGGACAGCAATTGATTGTCGAGGCCAACCCGAATTACTACGGTGAGGCTCCCGGCATCGATCGCCTCGTCTTTCTATTTGTGGAAGAGGATGCTGCCTTCGCGGCTGCCAAAGCTGGCGAAGCCCAGGTGGCGAGTGTTCCCCAAGCGTTAGCAGTGCAAGACATTGAGGGGATGAGGCTCTACGACATCACGAGCGTCGATAACCGGGGGCTGATGTTTCCTTACGTTCCAGCCATGGAAGCCACGACGCCGGATGGTAACCCCATCGGCAATGATGTAACGGCAGATCCGGCCATTCGACAAGCGGTGAATTATGCCATCGATCGCCAAACTCTGGTAGAAGGTGTCCTCGAAGGCTATGGCTCAGTTGCCTATGGCCCCGTTAGTGGACTCGCCTGGGAAGAACCGAGCGCGGCGATTGAAGATGCCCAGCCTGATGAAGCCCAAGAAATTCTAGCGGCTAGCGGCTGGACGGATAGCGATGGTGATGGGGTATTAGAGAAAGACGGTCTCACGGCTGAGTTCACCATTCTCTATCCTGCCAACGACAGTACCCGACAAGCGCTCGCCCTATCGGTAGCGGAGATGCTGAAGCCCATTGGCATTCAGGCGAATGTTGAGGGCAAAAGCTGGGATGAGATTGAGCCAGCTATGCACAGCAACGTGGTGGTGTTTGGCTGGGGCAGCCACGACCAGACCGAGATGTACAACCTCTACCATAGTCAAGCGGCCCAGGGTGATTTCTACAACGCAGGCTACTATGCCAACCAAACCATTGACGAAACGCTAGATCTGGCGATGGGGGCACCTTCTGAGGCAGAAGCGATCGCTTTCTGGAAAGCGGCCCAGTGGGATGGCAAAACTGGCTTTACCGCTAAGGGCGATGCGGCTTGGGCCTGGCTAGTGAATTTGGATCACACCTACTTCGTGAGCGACTGTCTGGATATTGGCGAACCCCAAGTAGAACCCCACGGCCACGGCTGGCCGATCACGGCCAATATCGCCGAGTGGGAGTGGACATGCAACTAAGGCCGATAGCGACCTTTGCGGCCCAAAAGCTACTGCGACTGGGACTCTTGCTGCTGGCGGTAGCAATATTTACCTTTGTGTTGCTGAGCCTGTCGCCCATTAATCCGGTGCAGGCTTATATCGGCGCTGACATGATGCAGATTAGCCCAGAGCAGCGGCAGCTGATCGCCGAACGGTGGGGGCTAGATCAGTCGATGATTGTCCGGTTTTGGGATTGGCTGGGGCAGCTCATACAGGGCAACTGGGGCACCTCGATGGTGTTTAACCAGCCGGTGAGCGAGGTGATCGCGACTCGGTTTTGGGTGTCGCTGCAAATGCTGGCGATCGCCTGGTTGCTCTCCGGTATCCTCGGCTTGGGACTTGGCATTTTGTCAGGGGCACTGTCAGGCACTTGGATTGACCGCGTTATTCGTCTCTATGCCTACACCCTGGCTTCCTCTCCCACGTTTTGGGTGGCACTGCTGTTGTTGATCGTTTTTTCAGTTTCGCTAAAAGTGACACCCATCTGCTGTGCTGCGCCTCCTGGTGTGCTGGCGGCAGAGGTGACCGTCTGGCAGCACCTCCACCATCTGCTGCTGCCTGCTATCGCCCTCAGCATCATCGGGATTGCCAATATTGCCCTGCACACCCGACAAAAGTTGATAGATGTGTTGCACAGCGACTATATCTTGTTCGCCCGAGCCCAGGGCGAACCCCTCTGGGGGGTTATTCGGCATCATGGACTGCGCAACCTGATTTTGCCAGCCTTGACGCTGCAATTTGCCTCCCTAAGTGAGCTGTTTGGAGGGTCTGTGCTGGTGGAGCAGGTGTTTGCCTATCCCGGTTTGGGCGAAGCCACGGTGCAGGCTGCTTTGCGGAGTGATATCCCGCTGTTGGTGGGCATCGTGTTTTTCAGTGCTCTCTTCGTTTACACCGGCAACACGTTAGCTGATTTGGCCTATCCCATCGTTGATCCCCGCATTCGTTTAGGAGGTTGGCAGTCGTGACCGTGACGACGTCTACTGCTCAACTCACTGCGAAACTTCGCAGCAACCGCCGACAGCAGACGCTTTGGGGAATTGCTCTCTGTGCGCTATTTTTGCTGGCGATCATCTTGAGTACCTGGGTGATTGGCGATGGTGGTCTCGGTCCTGTGCTGGTTCAGCGCAACCAGCCACCCTCTCTGACTCACCCCTTTGGAACAGATTGGCTGGGACGAGATATGCTCAGCCGTTCTCTTCATGGCATGTCCTTGAGTTTGCAAATCGGCCTGCTCGCAGCCGCTATCAGCGCTTTGATTGGCACTGGACTGGGGTTGGCGGCGGGGACTCTGGGCGGCTGGGTCGATGCCATAGTGACCTGGATTATCGACGTCTTCTTCAGTCTGCCGCATCTGGTACTGCTGATTTTGATTGCTTTTGCGGCGGGTGGCGGCACGACCGGCGTCATTATTGCTGTGGCCCTGACTCATTGGACTAGCCTAGCTCGGGTGATTCGTGCCGAGGTGCTACAGGTTAACAGCTCTGATTACGTGAAACTCTCCTACCGCTTTGGCAGATCGCCCGTCTGGGTCGCTCGTCACCACATGGTGCCCCACATCATTCCGCAACTGCTAGTGGGATTGATTCTGTTGTTTCCCCACGCCATCCTGCACGAGGCCGCGCTGTCGTTTATTGGGATTGGTCTATCGCCGCATATTCCAGCAATCGGGATTATCCTGGCGGAATCCATGCGTCACCTCTCGACGGGTTACTGGTGGTTGGGCGTGATGCCGGGGCTGCTGCTGTTGCTCTCCGTCAAAGCGTTTGACTGGCTGGGGGAAAACGTGCGATCGCTGCTCGACCCAAAGACGAGTCAGGGGTAGCCATGCTCACCATCTCCAATCTCGGCATCACCTTCACCCAATATGAGCAAGGACTGCGCCGTAAGCAGTTAACCGTGATTACTGACCTGGATTTGACCGTCCAGGCGGGTGAACTGGTGGCGGTGGTGGGCGCGAGTGGTTCCGGAAAAAGTCTCTTGGCCCATGCACTGTTGGGGATATTGCCAGAGAACGCTCAGTTATCCGGGACGATTGAATTTCAGGGGAAGCCGCTGACCCAAAAGCGGTGTGAGACATTGCGCGGCAAGGCGATCGCGCTCATCCCCCAGTCCATTGGCTACCTAGATCCGTTAATGTCGGTGGGGCGACAGGTGCAGCGGGTCGGGCAACTCAACGGCTTACCGTCGGGCTCTGCAACAACTTTGATGAAGCGCACCTTTGCTCGTTACGATTTGCCTGCTTATACGCCAAAGCGCTACCCGTTCCAGCTCTCTGGCGGCATGGCGCGGCGGGTGTTGGTATCTACCGCAGTGGTGACCCAAGCCCAGCTGGTAATTGCCGATGAACCTACACCAGGATTACATCCTGATGTGGTCACTGAAACCCTAGACCATCTGCGAGAACTGGCTGAGGAGGGACGGGGCGTGATCCTGATTACCCACGATATTGAAGCGGCATTGCAGGTCGCCGATCGCGTGGCCGTCTTCTATGCCGGAACTACGGTCGAAATCGCTGACGCTAGGGATTTCGGGACTGGAAATTTGCGTCATCCCTACACTCAGGCGCTTTGGCGATCGCTGCCCCAAAACGACTTTGTGCCGGTGCCGGGAAATCAGCCCAGTCCTGAAAATTTGCCATCAGGGTGCCTGTATAGCGATCGCTGTCCTTGGGTTACTGCCGAATGCGAACAGGCGCGTCCAGAACGACAGTTGGTTCGTCAAGGTTGGGTGAGGTGCATTCATGCTGAAGGGTGAAGGGCTCTGGTTTCGCTACGGTTCAAAGCTGCCGTGGGTAGTACAAGACCAAGCGATCGCAATTATGCCTGGGGAAATTGTTGGCCTGATGGCCCCTTCTGGCTATGGCAAAACGACGCTTGGAAAACTGCTGGCTGGCTATCTGATCCCGACTCAGGGGCGCGTCACGCTAGATGAACAACCGCTCTCCAGCCGAGGCTATTGCCCCGTGCAGCTCGTTTTTCAAAACCCCGAACTGTCGGTTAATCCCCGCTGGCGTATTGACCGCATTCTGCGGGAAGGACATCCGCCGCAACAGCACATCCTCGATGCCCTCGGCATTCATCCCGGCTGGTTGTCGCGCTATCCCCATGAGTTAAGCGGTGGAGAATTGCAACGAGTGGCGATCGCCCGCGTCCTTAACCGCAACACCCGCTACCTGATTGCGGATGAAATGACCGCCATGTTGGATGCCAATACCCAGGCGTTAATCTGGCAGGTGGTCTTGGAATTTGCTCGTCATTATCACGTTGGGGTGATTGCGATTAGCCACGATCACCCCTTGCTCTCGCGAATTTGTCAGGGACATACCATCAAACAATTGACCGATAGCAAGTCCGTTTCCCTGACCAAAGCTTAGAGCTGTATAACAGGGCCTGTCTATGGCATAGATATTGACGTAAAAATTCTAGTCAGAATCGTGCTCTCGTCCCCGCTTAGGTCCACCGGCCCAGAGCGGCGGCCCTTTAGGCTCACGAATCGTCCAGCCGCAAATAGTGTGCCGAACGCCGCGATCACCCGAAAGGATTTCATGGAAGGATGTCTCTACAGCGGATAGATTTTGATTGAAGGAGGCAATGGGACGGAATCCAATCCTCTCAATGAAAAAGCTTTTTGCTATA
Organism: Cyanobacteria bacterium P01_A01_bin.123; assembly: GCA_039815185.1. Taxonomy (GTDB): domain Bacteria; phylum Cyanobacteriota; class Cyanobacteriia; order Phormidesmidales; family Phormidesmidaceae; genus JBCBZT01. Next base: position 22,035 of record JBCBZT010000079.1, read on the forward strand.
GACTATACTCGATTCTGCCAGCCCTTTTATTCCCCTTGAGATGTAGTATCTACAGCTAGAAAATGCTGAATCTGCTCTGCCACAGTGTCCCCATATTCCTCTGCTTGGCCTAAGGTGCCGGGTAAACGGGTGGACTGCACCCCAGGAAGCGCCACCATCGCCTCCATTTCCGCTTTAGATGCGGGGGGAGCCTGCTCTGCCACAACGACCATCACCGGACAGGTAAGTGACTCGATGGATTGCAGAAAAGCCTCCCGACTCGGCACCGGGTCGAGCCCGCCTGTGACAAAAGCAGCTGGGGCATAGCGAGCTCCGGGCTGCTGGGTGCTTTCGTGACGCTGCTGAATGTAGTCTGGCGTCAGGCGCTGTTCATCCACGAAGACATGGCGACGATACATCCACTTGAGAAAGGCCGGTTGGGTATTGAGTCCGTAAAGGGCTTGCCCCAGAAGGGGAGTTCTCACCAGTTCCTTGACACCCGTTCGCACGGTTGGGGGGACTCCCATGACTGCTAGCGGGCCACGCCAGGTTGGTGCGACCAGCACCAGTTTTCGGCAGGTAGTCGTTTGATTCGCTACGTTCAGCGTATAGCCAGCGGCATGGCCAGCGGCGACAATGGCGATCGGTGTCTCGAAAGTCGCGACCACAAAGTCCTGCAAAAACTGGGTATAAAGCGCTGGGCCATAATCCAGGGGAAGGCGATCAGATTCCCCAAAGCCGGGCCAGTCGAGGGCCGTGACTTGAAAATGCGGCGCTAACCCCGCCGCCAAATCCTTCAGTTCTGCCCGATTCGAGACGGTGCTAAAGGCCGGTAGCAGCAGCACTGGCTCCCCTTCGCCCACCGTTTCGTAGGTCACCGTCAGGGATTGACTGTGCCATTGCCAGTCATAGGTTTGGGCGGTGCCGCCGAGCTGAGATTGCCGAGGAGATAGGGTGCGATGGTCGAAGACCGGCCCCAAAGGGCCATCGCGCTCTAGTGTTCTGGCCATAATGATCCCTCTTTGCGGGTAGCGTTATCCGTTGCTTCTAATGCTTCTAATAGTAAAAAATCCCGGTCGTTAATCAAAATTTTTTGAAAGGAGCACGCTTCCCATTTTCCCTGTAATGCAGTTTGTTTGGCCAGGCACTGGCAAATCTGACCCGGCAGCAAACAAAAGTAACAACGGGGTCAGTTGGTGACGGTGGCGGCTCGGTTGCCGATACGTGCCATCCGACAAAGGCAGAATGCAACATTCCAGAAAGTTCATCGCATCGTTCATCCCTTACCTCCGTAGCCAGGTGGCAACATCCTTAGCAAAGTAAGTCAAAATCACATCCGCGCCAGCCCGCTTAAGGCTGGTGAGGGTTTCCATCACCACAGCCTGCTCGTCAATCCAGCCCTGTTGGGCAGCGGCTTTGACCATGGCGTATTCTCCACTGACGTTGTAGGCCGCCACGGGCAGGGTGGTGTGCTGCTTAATGCGCCGGATGATATCCATGTAGGCCAAAGCTGGTTTCACCATAACGATATCAGCCCCTTCGGCGATGTCGAGACCCACTTCCTTCAGGGCTTCCTGGGCGTTGGCGGGATCCATCTGGTAGGTCTTTTTGTCGCCAAACTGAGGGGCAGAGTCTAGCGCATTGCGGAAGGGGCCATAGTAGGCGGAGGCGTACTTGGCGGAGTAGGCCAGAATACCCACATTAATCCACCCTTCGGCATCCAAAGCGCGACGGATTGCCCCAACCCGGCCATCCATCATGTCGGAAGGGGACACGAAATCGGCTCCAGCTTCAGCATGGCAGAGCGCTTGCTTCACCAGCACTGCCACGGTTTCGTCATTGAGAATTTTGCCGTTTTCCACAATGCCGTCATGGCCAGCGCTGCTGTAGGGGTCAAGGGCCACATCGGTAAACACCAGCAGGTTGGGGATAGCTTGCTTAATGGCCCGCACCGCCTGAGGTACAAGTCCGTCAGGGTTGTAGCTTTCGGTGCCCGCGTTGTCTTTGAGGTCAGGGGAAATCAGCGGGAAGAGAGCAATACCGGGAATGCCTAGATCATAAGCGGCAGTGACCTCTTCCAGCAGTAGATCCAGGGAGTAGCGGTAGCACCCTGGCATGGAGGAAATCGCCTCTTTCTGACCGACACCTTCCATCACGAACACCGGATAGATCAGGTCATCAGGGGTGAGGTGATGCTCTCGCACCATCCGCCGTAAGCCGTCTGTACGCCGCAGCCGTCGGGGACGGTGAGCTAGAGCCAGCAAGGGAGATGTAGGTGTTTCGGCAGCAGGTTGGGGAACAGGGGCAATTTCGGTAGAAGTCATGGGAGACGAAGCGATATAATAATGATTATCATTCTCTAATTTACTGCAATGAAGGCCAAACTTACCCGAGGTCAGCAGTGGGTGTATGAGCTGCTGAAAAGCACATCAACCGAAACGACGGCACAGGACATCTTTACCCAGCTGCAAACTCAAGGGCGATCGCTGGGGTTAGCAACGGTGTATCGATCCATTAAAGTGCTGCAATTGCAGGGGTTGGTGCAGGCGCGATCGCTGACGACTGGGGAATGGGTCTATCGGCTAGCGTCGGAAGACTGCCACTATCTAACCTGCTTGAACTGTGGCCTATCAGTGCTGGTGGAGGAGTGCCCAGCCCATACACTGGAAAAGAAACTAGAAAAGAAGCAGCGCTTCACAGTTTTCTATCACACCCTGGAGTTTTTTGGTCTCTGTTCGTCCTGTGGAGAAACCATGAATGCCAGGACAGTTTGAGATAATCGCTCGAAAGTAAATTAATTCTAAAATTCAAGAACGATAATCATTCTTTTCCATATCATCAAGGCCGAATAATTTACAGTCGTAAACGGCGAGGCAATTTTATGTCTTTGAACGTGAGTGCATCTTTAATTCAACAGGCTGAAGCTGACCAAATTGACCCAGATGCTTTTGTCGAAAGTGTTCGAGAGTCGCTGCCCTATGCCTGGAATATTGCGGAAAAGCTAGCGCACAGCATCCATCAAGAGGGTATGGAGTGGGACAACTATGCGGTTGCCCCGCCCAGTGAACAGGCACGGGGGCAGCTGTTGCGAATGATCGGTGGAGATGCCATTCGAGGGGCGGTTGAAGGGCACTTTGAAGTAAAGTTGGCGTTTCAAAATTGCCATAATCTAGCGGCTTTTCGGCGCGATCGCCTCGATTCCAAGGCTTATCGTGAGTTCGTTTCAATCAGAAGTCAGGTTCTCAACCAGACTCCTGAAATGAGAGACTGCTAAACCACGGCAGGGGAGGTTAGAACTGAGACGGATCTCATTTCCCCTGCTTCAAGACGGCGACTTCCGGCAAAGTAAGATCATTAGCATTACATCCCTTAAGCTTTTGTCTCAACTTTTGGAGAGCTAACGTCGAGGATAAACAGTTTTGGCGAGTGATGCGAGCCAAAATCTGGTTCATCCGCTGCTTATCTGCTCTTGTCCAACCTCTTGAAATACACTAACTCCGGATCGCCTTCATCAAGATTGTTGATGATACCACTGGGGATGTAGCGTAATTTTGCCATCAAAGCCTGCATAAGCAAATTGGACTCGTTCGTCGAGGTGAA
>JBCBZT010000122.1:0-5580 GCA_039815185.1 Cyanobacteria bacterium P01_A01_bin.123
GTCACAGTTCCGGTAATTTGGTAAATCTTAGCCGCACCAATGGGCTGGCCAGGGTGCCGTTGGGGGAAACCCGGATTGAGGCGGGTAGTGAAATTAAAGTTTTGACGTTGACATAGCCTCTCCTTTGGAGATATGCATCTATCGATTGCTACACACTGTAATGATAATTGAGCCACTTTAGCGAATTACAGGTATACATTATCGGTTAGTGCGCTAAAGTAATCGCCATATTCAGCATCAATTTTTCTCTGGCTGATACGTATATGAGTTCCAAACGAGATCCTCGTCACAAGCCTATTTCTGTTCCGCGTAGTCGGTCTCGGAGCCAGGGTGTCCCCCAGCATCCTGCCCCAGCCCCCTCCTATGCAGGGGTGACGTCTGGCGGCGCTGCCCCAGTTAATGTGGCTTCTGCCGTTGAAGATACGCCAGCTCAAGAGCCCAGATTTAGGGGGTTAGCATTTTTTCGATGGATCGGTAGCTGGCAGTTTTTACTGTTAACAACCCTAGCGCTGCTGACCGGCACCCTTGCCTTTGCGGTAACCAGCTTGTTTCGGATGCCTAACTTGCCTAACTGTCGGGCAATTTTTTGGCCAACGGCATCGGCCGCTATGCGGCTACAGTGTGCTGAATCCTATGCAGACCAGGGCAATGTTGACTTTTTATTGGAAGCCATTGGGCTGGTTGAGAAGCTGCCCGATGACCATCCGCTGCGGGCTGAGATTGATGCCAAGGTGGAAACCTGGTCTAGCGAAATTCTGGAGATGGCGGATGAGCAGTTCCATCTGGGTGAGCTTGAAAGTGCGATCGCAACCGCTCAAAAAATCCCTGTCAACACAGCCGCCGCTGACAAGGTAGAAAGTAATATTCGCCGTTGGCAGCGCATCTGGGGTGAGGGGTCAGAAACCTTTGAAAAGGCAAAACAGCAGCTAGTCGATGGCAACTTTAAAGATGCCTTTGGTTTATCGGTGCGGTTACTGGATGTCAGCAATGACTATTGGTCTAAAACCAAGTACACCGAACTCACTAAGCTGATTAGCCTAGCCCGAGAAGATAGCCGAAAACTTGGCAAAGTAAAACGTTTGATGGAGCGAGGCACCGTCAGCAGCTTTAAAGAAGCCCTCAAGCTGCTGGGCTCGATCAAAACTGAAAGTGTGCTCCATAGCGAAGCCAAAGACCTCAAAAAAACCATCGCCAAAGACATGCTACGGGTGGCCGAAGATTCCCTAGCCCGACAGCAGCTGGCCCAGGCAGAAGAAATCTTAGCGGCCGTCCCCAGAAATGAGGGGTTAGACCAAGAAATTGCTGACTTCCAGGTATTTACAGAGGCCTATCGACGGGCCTGGAGCGGGGATGCCCTAGGGTTAGACTCCGCCATTACTCGACTACAAAGCCTGGGGCGCGATCGTCCTCTATATAACCGCGCCCAGACACTGATCGGCCAGTGGCGAGCCGAGATTAGAGCGCTGGCTCAGCTAGATGTCGCTCGTCAGATTGCCGCTCCAGGCAATGTTAATGACCTACGGTCGGCAATTATTCAGGCTCGGCAGGTAGAGAGTGATAATCCACGCTGGCAAGAAGTGTCTACCCAAATTGACCAGTGGGAAAAACGGGTACAAACCACCGAAGATCAGCCAATTTTGGCCCAGGCCGATCAGTTAGCCAACGTTGGCACCCCCCAGGCTCTGCGCCAGGCAATTCAGGAAGCACGCAGAATTAGTGCTGATCGGGCCCTGGCCGATGTCGCCCAAAAACGGATTGAGCGCTGGCAAGCGCGCATTGAAGCAATTGAAGACCGACCGCTGGTGGAGAAGGCGCGACAGCTGGCAGCAAGGGGGGATTTGGCAGGTGCGATCGCAACCGCCTCCCGCATTTCCCCCGAACGCTCCCTCTACGAAGAAATCCAAAACGACCTAGCCAGCTGGCGCGACCAGCAGCAAAATCAAACCTTGCTACAGGAAGCCAATAACATTGCCCGCTCGGGTACGGCCAATGATCTGGCCAGGGCTATCGTCACCGCAAACCAAATCCCAGCGAGCAGTGGCCAGTATAAAAACGCCCTACAGCAGATCAACCGCTGGAGTTGGGACCTGCTCAACCTGGCAGAAAGTGAATCCCGCAGCAGCCTAGACCGAGCCATTCGCCTTGCCAACCAAATTCCGACAGCGGCAGCAGCTTATTCCAATGCCCAAAGCCGCATTCAAGCCTGGCAAATTGCTACTCAGCGGCAAGACGGTGACGTCGTAGAGTTCACACAAACAGAACCTACACCGGCAACCTTGGATGAGCTTACTGGGAATGAATAATTCTGAACGTATTAGAGCCCAACGGAGAGGGTGGGATTCGAACCCACGGTACCTTTCGGTACACTCGATTTCAAGTCGAGCGCATTCGACCACTCTGCCACCTCTCCAGGTGAAACTGCTTCCATGCTATTAGTCAGAAGCATCAGCTATGCTAGCCCAAATTTACCCACGCGTCTAGTGTGTGTTGAGTTTTTGCGGCACAGCGATAGAGGTATTCCTCGGCCACGATGTTGGCTTTGTCATTGATCCAAACCAAACGCACGGCTTGAACCCTGCCAGCCTGCAGCGTAACCAATGTAAAGCTGTGCTGCCTGCCTGCCTCGGTTTCAACAATGCGGGGGACCTGGGCTCCATTGACGTAAACCGTGCCATGGTCATCCACCACCAGACGCTGCCGCAAACGGGTTTTGTCATGTCTAAGTTCATGGTGCATGTGACCAAAGACCACCAGGGCAACCTGTTTGTCTGAGCGTTGGGTATGTGCGATCGCATCGGCAAAATCTGGGTCTCCATAGTCACCCCCGTTTCGCTTCCAGTCTCGACCACAAATATCATGCCCCTGGCCTCCCAAACCAGCCGGACCGTTGTGCCCTAGGAAAATCAGGGTATCTTGCTCAGCGGTTTTCGCCACCCTACAGATTTTGGCAGCTGACTCCTCAAAACTACCCACATGGCAGCGCTCTTGATAGAACTGCTGGTGACGCCACCTGGAGCCCCCCCAGCTGTAGGGACGTGCCCCAACAACAGTGAGCTTACACAGAGGCACCTCTAACTTAGAAAACCCCACATGGCACTGCCCTAAAGCATCTAGCTGCTGCTGCAGACGATCTTCCTTAAGCGGATCGTAGGGACAGTCCTTTCGATTGCGTTTACTGGCCGTGTACCAGGCGTCATGGTTGCCGAGAATCACAGCTTTGGGTAACGGGACAGCAGCTATCTGCCGAACGATGGAGAGGGCCTCGTTACCAAAATCTCCAACAAAGAGCACCAGGTCCAAGCCCAAAGCTTCAAGCACACTAGAATCTTCGCTACTCCATTGTCCATGAACGTCCCCCACAATGGCAATCTTGACTGAGCTTCCCATTATCATATCCAGGTCAGTATTATTTGCCCCTACCCACGCCATAAACGATAGATTTGGTTAGCCCTTGACCGAGACACTCGTGAGATTCTAGGAATGCATGAATGATTGATTATCGGAATTAAACATCCAGTATGCTGGAGTTTGATCGAAGTACTGGGCGCTTCCAAAATGAATATGGGTGTAAATCTCGAGATTAATCGTAGCTGAATGATGCTGAATTTAGCTATTGGATAGTACCTTCCTAAAGGTACTCTGAAAACTGAAGGCTGAACTTTAGAATTTGTCAGAGTTGGGCAGCCAAATATCCCCCAATCATCATAAGGACAACATCGTCTACCTTTGTTGGCATTAAGCGACTTGGAACTAATTAGCTAATTTTTTCATCTTTGAAATGCTAAGCCCATCATTACAACCCACATTCCGCCCTCTGGATTGTCACATTCGGAATAATGAGCGATGATACGCGTCAACGTCGTGGCGAGGAAAGCACCTTATCGATATCGTCGTCCAAACCGTAGACCATCTAGGAATCGTCGCAGGTATTGTTGATGAGCTGGGTGTGGTTGAGATCATCAATGAGTGTCTTGGCCAGGATCCGCATGAGCAGATCAGCGCAGGGATAGCGGTGAAAGCCATGCTCCTGAATGGGTTGGGGTTTGTATCCGCGCCGTTGTATTTGTTCGAGCAATTTTTCGAGGGCAAAGCGACCGAGCATCTGCTAGGCCCCGGTGTCTTGCCTCAGTCTTTGAATGATGACCGCTTAGGTCGCGTGTTAGATCGTCTCTATCAGCGGGGCATCACGTCTGTGTTTTTAGCGATCTGCCTGGAAGCGGTCAAGCGCTTTGACATCCGCTGTGAGCGAGCCCATTTAGACGCCACGTCGATGAGTGTGTCTGGGGACTACGTCCAATCGAGTGATGCAGCGTCCCTAGCGGCAACGGTGCCGATTCAAGTGTGCCATGGTTATTCGCGTGACCACCGCCCCGACTTGAAGCAGTTTGTGATGAATCTGGTGTGTTGGGGAGATGGCGATATCCCAGCATTCCTCGAACTGGCCGATGGGAATCAAGCGGATAAAGCTCGCTTTGCCGGACTCCTCGGAGAGTTTCAGCAACAATGGGAGTTTGAGGGTGTCCATGTCGCCGATGCGGCGCTCTACAGTGCTGATAATGTGAAGCAACTGGGGAGTTTGCGGTGGATCTCTCGGGTCCCGTTAACCCTCGCTCAAGCCAATGCCTTGATTGAAGATATCGACGACAGTGCCTTTCGCCCCAGTCAGCGTGACGGGTATCGCATCGCTGAGGTGTGCTGTACCTATGGCGGTGTCAAGCAACGGTGGATTGTAGTCGAATCGAGTCAACGTCACACCTCAGACTTGGAGCAATGGGAAAAGCGATTCACCAAAGCCACCCAACGCAAACAAACCGAATTGGACCGACTCAGTCGTCAACCGTTTGCGTGTGAAGCGGATGCCCAGAAGGCATTAGAGCGCTTTGAGAAGACCTTAAACTACCATCTCATCACTGACTCTGGCATCATAAAACAGTCTCACTATGACCACCCTGGGCGACCCGCCAAAACGGCTACACCGATATCCGTGAGCTATCACGTTCAGGCCAACTTGACCCTTGACCCTGAAGCCGATGCCCTGCAACGGCGCAGAGCAGGGCGATTTATCCTGGCCACCAATGTCTTGGCCTCACCTGAGGTCCCTCTGGAGGAGGCAGACACTAACTCAATCCGTCTTTCAACCAATGAGATTCTCAGTGAATATAAGGCCCAACAGGGTACCGAACGAGGGTTTCGGTTTTTAAAAGATCCGTTATTTTTCACCTCCAGTGTTTTTCTCAAATCGCCTGAACGCATCATGGCATTGGGGATGATCATGGGTCTGTGTTTACTGGTCTATAACCTGGGCCAGCGACAACTTCGAAATGCCTTGAAAGCCTCCCATGAGACCATTCCTAATCAACTTGGCAAACTGACTGAAACCCCGACGCTACGATGGGTCTTTCAATGTTTCATGGCGATTCATGTGGTCAGGGTTAATGGCCAACAGCAGATCGCCAACCTGACTGAAAACCACCGAAATATTCTGCGCTTCCTTGGCTCCGCTTCACAGGCCTACTACTTACTCTGTTGAGAAAATGCATTATTGTCAATGTGCCACTTGAGAGGGCGGAATGTCGGTTA
>JBCBZT010000128.1:0-2911 GCA_039815185.1 Cyanobacteria bacterium P01_A01_bin.123
CGATAGGATGGGATATTTGCAAAATCGCCTCAGAGTCTGATTCAATCAGCTCAACATTGAGCTGGTCTGACAGCACAGAGCAATATTTCACAAGTTCTTGTAAAGCCGAACGTAAATCCTCAGCGTATTGAACAGCTTGAGCCAGTTGCCCCATCGAGGTTAGGGGAGCGGCACTTGCCGCATGGAGTGCTAGGGCTTGTCCAGGGTAGGCCTCACCCAGTAGCTTCCAGATTGTGGGGGCAAGTACCTCTGGCAGGCGAGTCTCGGGATTAATCAGATCGGTTTGCGCTAGTCCAGTAGCCGCGTTGATTTGCTCCATGTCTAAGCCACGACTGACTGCGTAGTTAAATATATTGGCTACGATGCTCGTGAGCATCTGGTGGCTAAGCGATCTGTTGTCAGACGTCCGATATGGTTGGTTCATTGTCCTCTTAAAACCAAGCCCACTATACATACTCAGGCAGATAGAAGTCGACCATCCAGGGTGCATCCCAGTTTTGTAATAAGCAAAACTGGGATGCACCCGTCAGGCTAGCTGTTGTGGGCTTTCAGGGATATCGATTGTCCTAACTAACCTGACAGATGCAATAGTATGCCAAAATTGGCGTCCATAGTCCCCCTTTTCGACGTCTATTGACCTTTTAATTTTCCAACCTCGCCGAGACAATTCCACAGTAGGTAGCTACCACGCAGCTCTGAAAGACGCTTACGTGGCAGCTTGCAAGACAACGCATAGTTTCAGCTACCTACTTGGCTACAATTGTCTGTCCCCCTACTGACATCTTCGCCCCACCTGAAATTACTTAATCTTGAAAATGAGAGTTCTAGCATTTGCTGCCAGTAATAGTAAACAGTCAATTAACAAGCAATTGGTCCATCACGCTGCAAGGGTTTTGAAATCAGATATTCTGCCCAATGCCGAGATTGAAATCATTGATCTCAACGATTTTGAGATGCCACTCTACAGTATTGACCGCGAAACGGAGAACGATATCCCAGAACAGGCTCATAAATTTTTCAAGAAAATTTGTGAAACGGACGCCTTGTTAATTTCCTATGCTGAGCACAACGGGCTTTATACAGTGGCCTACAAAAATATTTTCGACTGGGTCTCTCGCATTGAGCAAAAGGTCTATCAAAATAAGCCCATGGTGCTCTTGGCAACTTCACCTGGACGCAGAGGGGGGAGTAATGTCCTGGATATCGCCGCAAAATCAGCCCCCTTTTTCGGCGGCGAGGTTAAAGCTAGCCTCTCAATCCCAAGTTTTAATCACAACTTTGATACTGGTACAGGGCAGCTAATCAATGCTGAGCTACAGGTAAAGCTAAAATCGGCACTCTTTACTCTGGTCTAAAAAGAAGATGCTCAATACTGGGTTTGTCTGATGAGACCGTCTCGAAATTGGGTAAGCGTCTGTCCTGTCCAACGTTTAAAGGCTCTACGAAAGGCGCGATCGTCGGAATATCCTAACTGCATTGCGATCGCTTCGGCACTAAGCGTCGGGTCACGCAGCAACTGCTGTGCTTTTGCTTTGCGAGCGTTCTCCAACAGTTGACGAACTGTAAAGCCATGGTCGTTGGCTAGGCGCTGTAGCGATCGCAAACTCATATTCATATCCTGTGCGATGCCTTCGGCGCTGTATTGGTAAAACTCAGCCTTACGGGCAATGATGTCATGAATCACAGCTAGCGGGTAACTGTGGCTAGATAGGCCCCAACGGTCGCGCAGGAGGTCTAAATTTCCCTGAACGTACCTGAACAAATAAACATCACGCTGTTTGGCTGAAATATCCAAGGCCTCTCGACGAAACACAATCGCATTATAAGGCTGCTGAAAACAGACTGGAACACCGAAAAATGTCTCGTAAGCCTCAGAAGAGCTATGGGGCTGATGGGCAAACTCAATGCGCACCAAAGCGTCTTCTTTACCGATGGCCTGTTGGATGAGGCGTCGAATTAAAGCGATAGCTGATTCGACAGAAAGTCCCCTATCGAGCACGTCGAGTGGATGATACATGCGTAAATAAGCCTCACTATTGGATTCGACCAAGTCCAACCAGAGTTGATCTGACAGTAGAGTCCCGTAGCATACAAAGGCATCTAAGGCTGAACGGAGATTTGTAGCATATCGCATGATTTGAGCCATTGGTCCCAGCGCTGACAGAGGAGCAGCGCGTGCCATCTCTAGACCAACAGCTTGTCCTGGGTAAGCCTTACCCAATATGTTCCAAATGGTGGGAAGAATTTCGCCGGGCAAGCGTGTTTCTAGATCAAGCAGATCGGTTCGTACCAGCCCAGTCTCAGCCCTGAGTTGGTGCTCACTGATGCCTCGATGCACAGCATAGTTAAAGAGGCTGGCCGTCGCGACCGTCAGCGTCCGAGATTGGCTATTCAATGTTTGAGCTGGTTCAACGGATATCATTGTAGATAGTCCAAAAGTCTATAATTTTGGGAAGCAGACACTCCAAAGTTTCTTCCGCATGCCCTAGTGAAAACTTTACTTGATGGAAAATTAGCTGTAGCTTCAGGTGTGAGCATTTTGCCCTGTTCAATTTGTCGCAAATCGTCCTCGCTCAAGATATGAATGCCTCAGGTGAAACAAAATGGGACAAAAGCGCCGAGGCCGAATTTAACTGGCTTCTGGATGTAGGCGAAGAGAACATTGCTTGAAACGAACACATTATAGACTTGCTTGCTTGGAGTTCTTGATTACTTCCCTGTCATAAAATGTCTCCTCTGTTAGGTGCGTTGCCTTGGATGATTCTCTTTATAAAGATTTCCAATTCAGCTATTGCCGAAACTCGGCAGGTGTCTTTCCGGTCCAGCGCTTGAAGGCCCTCCGAAAAGCGCGATCGTCTGAGTAACCTAATTGAGAGGATACCGCTTCAATTCCCAGGGCCGGGTCATCCAG
>JBCBZT010000131.1:0-2534 GCA_039815185.1 Cyanobacteria bacterium P01_A01_bin.123
GTCTCATGGTGTCTTAGGTAAAACAGACATAGGCTGACCTGTTCAGCGGCGGTGAGTTTAGGCGGACAGCCACCGCCCGAGGCATTTATCCGAACTTTGCTGACCTCACCTTTCGTCATTTGCGCCGCTTGATAGCTCACTGCACTATCAATCAGCTGGCATAAATCGTCATAGCAAATACCGAATAACCGTTTGCTTCGCTCAGGATTTTGATGGATATAATGGTAGGGATTTTTCATTTGCTTGGTAGAACGTCACTTTTAGCGTTCTACCAGCTTTTTTTATCCGAATTTATATTTTGGAGATGTCTAATAGAACCTATGGCAACACCCAATAGCAGAACCCCAATTACATTACTGCTAACAGCTGAACTTTTAGACAAGCTGCGTCCTTACCAACAAAAACAAGACATCACCTCTGTTCCCGAAGCCATTTTGACAATTTTGTATGAGCATTTGGAAGTCGATGGTAAACCAACGCTCCCGTTTTCTGACAGTCCTTCCATTTACGATGGCGTGGAAGATGGAGCCTGTGAGGTGTTAAATGAGTACTTGGGGGCGTAATCAGCTAGCAGCGTTAGCTGAAAACATCTAGCAACAACTTAAACGCCATTAGAAAACAAACAACAGCAACAACCGGACGAATTAAGCCAGCCCCTTTAGCTAAGACAATTCTGGCACCAATAGAAGAGCCGATTACCTGCCCTGCCAGCATGATCAGACCGGCCCCCCAGTACACATTGCCAAAGGCGAGAAAATATAGCAGTGAAGACACATTGCTGGTGCAGTTGAGTAGCTTAGTGTGGGCCGTGGCTTTAGTTAGGTTATGGCCCCGCAGATTTACCAACGCTAGGGTCATAAACATGCCCGTACCTGGACCAAAAAAGCCATCGTAAAAACCGAGCACCGGGGCAAGAAATACAGCAAAGGGTCGGTAAGCCACACGATGTGTCTGATCGATGGCCCCCAACTGAGGCGATAGGGCAAAGTAGGCTCCCATACTGATTAGCAAGAAGGGGATAATCGCCTTTAGAACAGTGCTATCTATTTGCAGGACCAGCCACACGCCAAACACAGCCCCTACAAAGGTCATAAAGACTGTGAGTTTGATGTCCCGTAAGCGCACAATTTGCTTACGCAAAAAATAAATGGACGCCACCAATGTGCCACCGCTCCCTTGGAGTTTGTTAGTGGCTAAGGCTGCCGCCGGCGGTAGACCCACCATCAACAGCGTCGGTAATACAATTAGCCCACCGCCACCGGCAATGGTATCTACACAGCCTGCCACCATTGCCACCACAAACAGCAGTGCTACTATATCGATGCTTAGATGCATATGCCCTTTGGAACTTACAGCTTTGCGCCCATAGTCAGTGTTTCACCCGACTCCAGGCAAGCTACCACAGGGATTGTTCGCCACTGCTAATTTCTGGAATGAATAACTCGGATGGGGCTGCTCAGATTTCGCCGTTGCTGATTTAGAGGATGAACCGATCAATTAAATATGCTGTAGGACAGCACCTCACAGATAAAATCATCCCGAGGATCAGCAACGCCCAGATTTCTCACAGCAGACCTTTAATAAATTGACGGGGGGTGGAGCCTTTGACCTGTTTAAATACTCGAGTGAAATGGGACTGATCGCTAAAGCCAAACTGATGCGCTACCTGGGCAATAGGCTGTCCCTGTTTTAGGGTGTGGGCGGCCTGTTCAATGCGTCGCCTGATGACATATTTATGGGGGGTTAAACCCATGGCCTGTTTGAACAATCTAGAAAAGTGAAACTTACTCAAACCTGCTTGAAGGGCCAAATCTGAAAGACTGACATCCTCTGTTAGATGAGCTTCGATATAGTCAATTACGGCTCCCAAACGCTGACGTTCCGATGTCTGGAGACCGGGTAAGTCAACCGGTCTCTCGATACTGTAGTGATTGACAAAGTGCGTCGCCAGCGCCGTTGATAGGCTGTCTACATACAGCTGACCGTTGGGTCCACCCATCTCCGCCTCAATTAGTAAGGCTTGCATCAGCATCTGCAGATGTTTGTCCTTAGACTGATGCTGTCGTCGAAAGGCCTGATGCTCCATCAAGGGCCGTTCGGGCATGAGTTCAATCAGTTTCTGAGGGTCCAGGGTGAGGAGAACAAACTGGTTGTGACCACTGATGCGATGGGAAAAGGGAACACCCGCCGGATTAATCCATAAATCCCCGGTCTCGTAGCGATGGGTTTTGAACCTATGGCCATCCCCAACGATGCGGAAGGAAGGACCCCAGCACAAAGCTAGAGAATCCCACGTTGTCGTTGGATGGCTGCGCCTCGTCCGGAGTGCTCCTCGTGCGCGAAATCTTCCCTACTATGCCGTCACTATGGCGTCACGTCGTGGGGTCGCATGATCACGATGGTGAAGCTCGATCCGAGAGTCAAGAGGTTGACAACGGTGGCGTCAACGATGCTTTGAAGAACCGCATCTGCAGCGCGTAGAATCCATGCCAACGTTGTTGACGACAAACAACTGCCTAGCTTCAAGTTAATGA
>JBCBZT010000084.1:0-23172 GCA_039815185.1 Cyanobacteria bacterium P01_A01_bin.123
GGGACTAGGACGACGGTACATCGGCAAGACAAGTGCAAGGGATTGAACCAATTATCGGCTTTTTCCTTGCACTTGAATCTCGCTTTTGATTCCCTAAAGCTTTGTGCTGAAACTGTTACAGCTTTTTTCAGCAAACCCTAATTAGATTGAGAACGTAGCCTTATCAAAGGTCAAAGTTTACTTCTGAGCCTTATAAAATGGACGCTTCACGACCGTCGCCGGATACAGCTTTCCACGAATCTCAACCGATAGCGTCTGTCCCACTTTTGATAATCCTTGGGGAACATAGCCCAACGCAATTGGCATGCCCAAGGTGGGCGAAAGCGTTCCACTGGTAACAACCCCAACGGATTGCGCCTCATGCTGAATTAAATAGTCGTGGCGGGCGATGTTGCGGCCTTCCATTTGTAACCCCACTAATCGCCGAGTCACGCCGTTGGTCTTTTGATCGTCCAACACTGCGCGACCGATAAAATCGCCTTTTTTATCCAGATGAACTAACCAGCTAAGCCCTGCCTCTAGCGGCGTGATCGTGTCGTTAACATCTTGACCATAGAGCGCCATCGCCGCTTCTAGTCGCAAGGTATCTCGTGCCCCCAGGCCGCAGGGCACCACGCCCGCATCTATTAGCGCCTGCCAAACCTTGGTGGCAACATTAGCGGGGACCATTACTTCAAACCCGTCTTCGCCCGTATAGCCCGTGCGCGCTAGAAAGGCTGTTTCCCCCAATAGCTTGGCCGTGGTGTGCCAGTAGCGTTTTACTTGGGCTAGGTCGGTCGCCACTAGCGTTTGTAGTTTGGCCACTGCTGCTGGCCCCTGCACTGCGATTAGTGCTTGTTCACGGGACTGGTCTTGGAATAATACTTGCTGGGTATCTAACTGTTCGAGCAACCAACTTTTGTCTTTGTCTGTCGTGGCGGCGTTAACGATCGCGATCGCCCGTTCTGTTCCATCTGCTTCAACCGCCTGCAAATAGACAATCAAGTCATCAATGACGCCCCCTTGGGGATTGAGCAGCACCGTGTACTGTGCTTTGCCGGGTACCAATCCGCTCAAATCGGTGGGGACTAACCGCTGTAGCTGATCGATTACCCCCTGGCCCACCAGCGTAAACTTGCCCATGTGGGAGATGTCGAACATCCCTGCAGCCTGCCGCACGGCCTGATGCTCTTGCTTAATGCCTTGATATTGCACAGGCATTTCCCAACCCGAGAATTCGGTCATCCGGGCGTTGAGGGCCAAAGATTGATCGTAGAGTGGCGTGCGAGTGAGCGGCATAGGTTTAACAGAGATGATGGCGGTCTTCTCGTTGATTGTGCCAGGTTTTGGTGATGCGGTCAGAGGTTAGTCTTCTCGTCTTGTAATGTGGGCTGTTGCCACCACACCCGTTGTGCCGTCACATCCTCTCCCAAGTATTATCCAACCATAACTAGGATAATGCTTGATCCAAGAGGGTCAGTTCAGAGGGTGGGGGCCTTTGCTTTGGCTATGCTCCGGCACCAAAAAGCTGTTATGGATGCCGCCGCACCCACTGACGAAAATCGATTTCTGCGGTGACTTCGTCCACCAGGGCGGTTTCTAAGAAACGATATAGATCGGCCTTCGTAATGATGGGAAATGTTGGGGAGCGATCGCGCTCAACATAGCGCCCTTCTACCAAGCACAAAATCTGCCATACGCGCCCATTGAAGCGCCAAAATTCTGATACGCCCAAGCTGGCATAAAGGGAATTTTTGTTGATGTCTGTATGGGTAATATCGACCTCAACGACTAAGTCAGGGGTGGGGTCAACCTTTAAGTCAATTTCGTGGTCAGCGACCTGACTGTAATTTTGAATGTAATAGCCATTATCGGGTTCAGCACTTTTGAACAAATCTTCGCGATCGAGGGTGGTAGACCCCATCGTTTTGACTTTCAGGCCCATCTCGACCACTAGGATTCGGATGAAGAGTTCAATCAACCGCGCCAAGCGCTCATGGCCTTCTAGGGACTTGGTGATTTCTAAAACGCCGTTATCGTAGGTGAACCGAGCACGGATACGCTCAGTCAATGCTCGCTGAATTTGCTTAAATGCTGGCCAGTCCAGGGCTGGGAAGGCTACTCGTTTTTCACCGAGATGTGTCATCAGGGTTGGGAGGTTTGACAAGTTGGGGCATAGTCATACATGGCACAAAAATACTATGCCCCAACTCTAGCAACTAGGCTGCTTCCGGCATGTGTTGGTCATCCAAACAGGTCAACTGCCGCAAATTTTTCACTAGGATCAACAGCCAGTCTGCGGCGTCGTATCGCTTTTGATGGTTGAGGTCTTGGTAGGCAAACCAGTAGGCCATGGTAATGTTGGCGTCGGAGAGGTGCTGACGGGCTTGATGTAGAGCCGCAATTAGGGCAGTCGTATCTTCCTCTTGGGCGATCGCTTTGAATTGTTCACTCATCGTTTGCAAACTGGGGGCTGGAACGGACTGAAGCATGGGCCAATCTCCTAGGCGACAGTTGGTCTATAGCGCTCGCCAAATTGCTTAATGTACCGAGTATCAAGGGGGATACTGAGGAGGCAAGCAATCTGTCGATAGTTCAAATGTACCACATCTATATTTGTCGTGGAAAACTATCTCGCTAAGCTAGGAATAGCTCCCATCTGATTTGGTCATGGATATCTACACCACTTTGCAGCAGACGACCCGTCAACGGGTAAGCGATGGCGCGATCGCCCCCCTATTAGAAAACTGTGACGCCAGCCCTACCCTAGTCTTGCTTTGGCCCCAGCTAGGCGACTTTGACAGTCTGGAATATGCCTGGTGGCTACAGCGCGATCGCGCCAAGCTTGAACGCCAGGGGATTATGGTGCGGGCGGTGGGGATTGGCGATCGCGCAGCGGGCGATCGCTTTTGTCAATTTACAGGCTTCCCGACGGACAGCTTGTTTGTAGATCCCACCGCTGAACTCCACCAGCAGCTTGATCTCTATGAGGGATTATCTGTTCAAGTGCCAGGGCTATCGTCAGGGCAGAATGCCTGGTTAAATCTAATGCTGATGTGTGCAGGCATTGGCAGTCCTGGCACCTTGGCTGAAGTGTTTCGCGGGTATCGGGGCGATCGCCAAGCGCCTCAATTGATTGGCGATGATGACGTGATTAAGGCAGGACCGCTGCCGCCGCTCAAGGGCAGCTTCTTTAAATCTGCGGGGGGCAAGGACTTCCAACGCCCCTTCGAACTGGCAACCCTGCGGCTCCGTAACATGAGTGAAGTGCTGAGCCGCTGGAAAACTTACGTCCCCGATGCCGCTTACCTAACCCAGCGTGGGGCAACATTTCTATTTGATGCTACGGGTCAATTGATTTATGAACACCGCGATCCGGGGATTCTGGGCTTTGCTGCGGATATGGGTAATCCGCTGTCATTTTTGGATTCGATACCGCTATCTCAGGCCGTAGGGTGAGCCTCACAAACGAGAACATCCGTGTATGCTCTAAGTAAGGATGCTGTTTTATTTCTGTCAGGGATTACTACAAAAGCATTTTTCATACAGCGGCTGAAAAACTTTTTAACGACAAGATTCCCTTGTACTCAGTGTGCAAACCATGACTCCCCAACTGCTGTTGCGGATTTCAATCTCCGACCGTAAACAAGCTTTAGGATTGGCGGTGCTGCTGGGTTTCCTCTGGTTACCGAATGGGTGCGCCATTTTGCCCAGGGGGCAAGCACAACCCGGAGGTCGACCCCAGGCTGACGCAGGCCCTCCCGCTGTGGAAACCGTCATCGCTGAACCCGGAGCGGTGGCAGCAGACTTGACCTATACCGGCACCACTGCGCCGATTCAGCAAGTATCGCTGCGGGCACAAGCAGCTGGACAAGTGAGGCAGTTAACGGTTGATGTCGGCGATCGCGTCAGTCAAGGTCAACTAATTGCCCAAATCGACGACAACGTATTGACCATTGATGTCCAGGAAGCCCATGCTGAACTGGCCAGTCGACAATCTGAAGTCGCCCAGGCCGAGGCTGAGGTTAGCGATGCTCAAACCGTGGTGGAGCAAGCTAAGGTAACGCTCCAGCAAGCCCAAGCCGACGCCAATCGACTACGGCGACTCGCTGATTCAGGCGCGATTTCTGAGCAAGACGCCGAACAGGCTGAAAGTGCGGTAGCGATCGCCCAACAAGCTTTAAACTCCGCCGAGCAACAGGTGCAAGCGCAACGAGCAGCCGTGCAAGCGGCCCAGGGGCAAGTGTCGTCTCAACAGGCGGTTGTGGGGCGATCGCAGGAACAGTTTTCTTTTACCCAGGTGGCAGCGCCGTTGGCGGGCGTGGTGATCAGTCGCCAGATAGAAGTCGGTGATGTGCTGCAAGTTGGCGACGAAATTGCCCAGTTGGGAGACTTTAGCGCAACTAAGGTCGAGATTCAAGTGTCTGAACTCGATTTGGTCGCGGTACAGCTTGGGCAAGCCGTACAGGTTCAACTCGATGCCTTCCCCCAACAGCCGTTTCCCGGCAGCATTACCCGCATTTCGCCAGCCGCCGATCCCACGGCTCGTTTGATTCCTGTAGAAGTCACCCTATCTAACGTCGATGATCGGATTGGCAGTGGCCTCATGGCTCGGGTCACCCTAACCCCCACCGACGACGCCATCATTTTGCCAGAAGCGGTGCTCAGTATTCATGACGGTGAAGCCCCCGTGGTTTACGTGGTCAACCAGCAAGGCGATCAGGCCACAGTTGAAGCCCGCCCGGTAGAACTGGGCGCTCAACAAAACAGTCAAGTTGAAATTCTCTCTGGGCTCGAACCCGGAGAGTCTGTTGTGGTTCGCAGCGGAGGTTCTTTAGAAGACGGGCAACCTGTAAAGCTGAGCATCTTATCTGAGAATTAAGCTTGACCTGACGTATCGTCTCAGAGAATTTTGGAGCTTGAGGCATGACTGATGCTGTGAATTTTCGATTTTGGATTTTGAATTTTCGATTGCCCAACCCATGCTGACCAGGCATTTTGAAGTGGCTATTTATCACCGGATCAGCCCAAAGCACTAGCACTAAGCGACCTTACTCATCCCCCTATCTCCCCCTCCCCATCTCCCTTCCCTCCCCATCTCCCTTCCCTCCCTATCTCCCCCACTCCCCATCTCCCCCACTCCCCCTGCCTCTCCCCCTCCCATGACACCCCCCTCCCCTCCCCCCTCCAGCCTCAGCACCCTCGCAATTCGGCGACACATTGGCACCCTAATGCTGACCCTAGCCGTGATTGTGCTGGGGCTGTTTTTTGTCACGCGACTGCCCGTTGATCTGCTGCCGTCGATTACCTATCCCCGCATTGGTGTCCGACTCGATGCCCCCGGCGTTGCCCCAGAAGTCGCTGTCGATGAAGTCACCCGTCCCCTAGAACAAGCCCTTGCAGCGACGGAGGGTGTTGAACAAGTCTTTTCCCAAACTCGGGAGGGGCGGATTAGCGTTGATCTCTATTTTCAACCCGGTGGCGATATAGACCAGGCCCTGAATGACGCGACCGCCACGCTTAATCGGGCTCGCAACAATCTACCCGACACAGTGGGCCAACCCCGCTTATTCAAGTTTGATCCGTCACAATTGCCCGTCTATGAACTGGCGCTGACCTCTGCCTCATTACAAGGGGTTGATTTGCGGGTGTTTGCCGATGAAGAACTGGCGCGGGAACTGACAACCGTACCGGGGGTTGCCAGTGTAGATGTGTCGGGAGGGGTGCAGGAAGAAGTCCAGGTCGTGATTGACCCGAATCGGTTGCAGGCGTTGGGTCTGGGGCTCACTGAAGTGCTGGATGCCCTCAGCGATCGCAATCAAGACACCGCCGGAGGACGTCTACCAGAAGGAGATTCTGAATCGTTAACTCGGGTATTGGGTCGCTTCCAAAATGCCGACGAGATCCGCAATTTGTTGATTGAGATAGACGACACCGATCCGCCCCAGCAAGTGTACCTGCACGATGTGGCTGACGTGATTGACGGCACGGAAGACCAGCGGATCTTTGTCAATTTGAATGGACAGCCAGCGGTCAAAGTCAGTGTGCAAAAACAACCGGATGCCAATACGGTCACCGTGGTTGAGGGGGTGAAACAGCGGCTGGAAGCGCTGCGTCAGGCGGGGGCAATTCCAGCCGATAAGGTGTTGACCGCCACCCTGGATGAATCGATTGTGGTGCAAAACTCGATTCGCAACGTGGCGATCGCGGGGTTGAGCGGGGCGCTCTTGGCCGCGATCGCTGTGCTGCTTTTCCTCGGGTCGCTGCGTCAAACGCTGATTATTGTGTTGGCCATTCCTCTGGCCACGTTGACCGCTATTTTACTGATGGGCAGCTTTAACCTGTCATTGAATGTCTTTAGTTTGGGCGGGTTGGCCCTGGGCGTTGGCATTGTGGTGGATAATGCCATCGTTATGCTAGAGAACATTGCCAAAGGGGCTGAAACGGTTAAAGCCAGTGTTCATAACGGCAGTGCCCATAATGGCAGTGTCCATAACGGCAATGGCAACGGTAAATCCGGTTTGAACTCTGCATCAAGCCTTGCTGCCCCGCGTCACCTGTTGCGTCAGGCTGAGACCAGCAGTCGCGAACTTGAATCGGCCTTGCTCGCCTCTACGACAACTAACCTGGTGGCGGTGCTGCCCTTTTTGCTGATTGGCGGGTTTATTTCCCTACTGTTTAGCGAGTTGATTCTAACCGTTAGCTTCTCCATCGCAGCGTCGATGGTCGTGGCCTTAACCGTCGTGCCGATGCTGGCCTCTCGACTCCTCGCCATTCGTCAATCCAGCGGGGTCAGAAACTGGGGGCTGATTCGCCAGTTTGATCAGCGACTACAGGGCATCACCCGTCAGTATGGGCAGCTGTTGGGTTGGGTTGTGGCCCGCAAGATTGGCGTCATCGCGATCGCGGTTTTAGTCCTCGGTGGGGGCAGTTGGCTGATGGTCGGCCAGATTCCCCAAGAAATTTTGCCCAGCATTAGCACCGGGCAAGCCAATGTGCGGGTGCAGTTCCCGCCAGGGACAACGCTGGCTCAAAATCGCCAGGTGATGGGTGCCATCGACGAGTTGCTGCTGGCCCAACCTGAAACCGAGTATGTCTTTAGCACCGCTGGCGGCTTCCTGTTTGCCAGCATCACCAGTGCCAACACGTTGCGGGGCTCTAGCACCATCAACCTCAAGCCAGGCACCAATGTAGAAGCTTTTGCCGAACGGGTCAATCAACAAGTTGCTCAGTTCAACCTGGTGGATACCCGAGTGCGCGTCTCACCAAGGTCAGTGCGGGGGCTGATTTTGAGCAATTCTCCCGTCAGGGCAGACATTGACGTGATCCTGCAAAGCACTGATACCGCCGCCTTGGCCCAAGCGGGGCAGCAAGTCCTCGCTGCCCTGGGAGAGCAAGCAACCCTGGCTAATTATCTACCTGATGCCGATCCGCCCCAGCCAGAAGTGCAGATTCGTCCCGATTGGGAACGGGCTGCGGATTTGGGTCTGACCGCGCAATCCATTGGTCAGACGGTGCAAACCTTGATCAACGGCTCGACCCCAACGCAACTGCAACGGGGCGATCGCCTGGTGGATATTCGCGTCCAAATGCCCGATGCGCTGGTGCGGCGTCCGGTGGAGTTAGGCTTGCTGCCCGTCTATGCCTCAGATGGACAACGGGTGCGGCTAGGAGATGTGGCCTCGATTACGGCGGGCAATGCGCCGGGTGAAATTCAGCGGATCAACCAGCGGCAAGTCTTGATTCTTGAAGGCCGTTTATCGGAAGGGGCGAGTTTAGGCCAGGCGCTAGATGAAGTCGATCAGATTTTGGCCACGGTAGAGTTACCCGCTGGCGTCATCCGCTTGCCCAGCTTCGCGGCCCAAAGCAACCAGGCCATTCAGGGCTCTCTGGGAAGCTTGGGCTGGCTGGCCGCTTTCTTAGTGTTTACGGTGATGGCGGTGCAATATAATTCCCTCATCGATCCGCTGGTGATTATGCTGACGGTGCCTTTGGCTCTGGCTGGCGGCATTTTGGGCTTGTTTGTGACCCAAACCGCCATCGGGGCCACTGTGATCATCGGGGCCGTGCTGTTGATTGGCATCGTGGTCAACAACGCCATCATTATGGTGGAACTCGCCAACCAGATCTGTCAGCAGGACGGAGTCGATCGAACCACCGCCATCCTGAGAGCTGCCCCCCAGCGCTTGCGCCCCATCTTGATGACGACGATCACCACGGTTTTAGGGATGTTGCCCCTAGCCCTGGGGGTGGGTACGGGTTCAGAGTTCTTTCAACCCTTGGGCGTCGTCGTGTTTGCCGGATTGTCTGTGGCGACGGTGTTAACCCTGTTTATCATTCCGTGTTTCTACACTTTGCTGCACAATTTGCCCTGGCAGCGACGGCTTCCGTTTGAAGCGCGATCGCGCTTGAGTTCTGAGAAACAGCGCGTGTCTTAATCAGTTCAAATAGGTCTTCATCGTGTTGATAGCTACAGTTTAGTTCAACAAATTCCTTTAAATATATTTAACGATGTATTAATGAGTTTAGCCAAAAGATTCTGCGCTTAACGGGTTCAAAAAGCAGGCGTTGGGTTTCGTTCCTCAACCACAACCTACGCTTTCTTATATTTAATTGGGCCTTTCTACTTAACAGGTTAGAAAAACAGTCCATGGAAAAATTTAAGCTGCAACTTGACTGGAAACCCAATGCTCAGTTTGCAGGGGTTTTAATTGCCCATCATTTTAAGTGGTATCAACAAGCCGGTATCGATTTGGACATCATTCCCTGGCGACCGTATTTGAATCAGGTTGAGGTGTTGAAAAGCGATGAAAATATGCTGATCAGCACTGAAGATAATTTATTAATTCGGGGACGGGCTTCTGGACAGCCGATCAAAGCGATCGCGACGATGATGCAATATTCTGGGCTGGGTTGGATGTCCCTAAAATCCTCTGGAATCCGCACCATAGCAGACCTGAAAGGCAAACGGGTTGGCATTCATGGGGATGGGGAAACAGGGCTCAAAATCACGCTCCAGCAGTATGGTTTGTCTGAGCAAGCGGTAGAGATTGTCGAAGTGGGCTATGACTATGCAAACTTGCTCAACACGGGAGCATTTGATGCGATTCAGTGCTTAGTGGCGATTGAACCCAACGAGCTGAAAGCCCAAGGGTTTGATCTGAATGTCATTCCTGCCTATGAATGGGGGTATGAGGTGTACTCCCAAGTGATTTGTACTAGCGATCGCCTAATTCAAAATCATTCTGAGGCGTTAAAAGCGTTTTTAAAAATCACCTTTGAGGGGTGGCGATATGCGTTTGATCATGCTGCTGAGGTAGCCGATGTGATTGTGTCTCGCTATCTGCATGAGTCTGATTCGACTCTGCAAGCCGCTTTACTTCAAACCCTTAAACCTTTATTTGCAGGCAAGGTTGGCATGAACAAACTCGGCTGGATGGCCCCTGAGCGGTGGACAAAAAGTGTGTCCTATCTCAAACAGTACGGCTTGATTGATCAAATGTTACCCCCGGAAGCTTTGATGACCAATGCCCTGATGGCATCTATTTATCAAGTGGTTTAGTCCCCCAATAGTGAAAGGAAGCGCCCTGTGAAACATTTCCAGAACCCCAAATATGCCCTCGACAAAAGACTGCTGATTCCCCGTCGGAGACTGCTCAAATACGGTGCGATCGCGTTTGGCACCGGCATTTTAGCCGCCTGCACTAGCGCTGAGTCACCCGAGGAGGCCGCGACCGACGATGCCGCAACTGCTGATGATGCCGCAACCCCTGACGATACCGAAGCAGCCGCGACCGGGACGACGCTGGAAGCCCTCCAAGAAAAGGGCTTTTTCAGCTATGGACTAGAAGCTGGCTATCGTCCGTTTGAGTTCTATGACGAGAATAACCAACTGATTGGTTACGACATCGATTTAGCCAATGCCCTGGGCGAGCTTTGGGGCATTGAAGCCCGATCGACTCCGACTAACTGGGCAACTGTGATTCAGTCCATGTATGACGGCAGCTTCGACTTTATTTTGGGGGGCATGACGGCCACGGCAGAACGCTATGAACGCGTCAATTTCTCAATTCCCTACATGGACGCCAGTTCTGGCCTATTGGTGCGGGCAGAGGATGGCATTGGCGATCGCCAAGCACTGGACGGCAAGATCGTTGGGGCCAAGGCGGGGACTCCCAGCATTGAACAATTCGACGTCACTCAGGAGGAGTTGGGCATTCAATACGCTGAACCCACCAAGACCTTTCCCGATGATGCCGCTGGGGTTGAAGCCCTCCGCAGTGGGCGGATTGATGCCTACGCCAGTTCAGTCGTCAGCATGTTAGAAGTGACCAAAGAGCAGGAGGGGTTGGCGGTGATTCCCTTCAAGTCTGATCGCTGGGCTGCTGAATACACCTGCGCGGCCTTCCGTAAGGAAGACGAAGCGCTACGGACTGCCTTCAACGAGGCGATTGCGGCCATGCGGGACGACGGTTCTCTCTATGAGCTGCAGATGAAGTGGTTTGGCGTATCCTTCGAGGAGTTGACGGCAACGGCCCCGACCTGGTGATTAATTTGATTGATTTCAACTTCATCGCTGAAATTTTGCCTCGACTACTCAACCCCTTCCAGGTAACGATCGCCGTCAGCCTGATTTCCCTGGGGTTGGGCTTAGTCCTGGGGTTGTCCTTGGGCATGCTGTGGGTGATGAGTGCCTCAGGTGGCCCAGTGCGGCTTGCCTTGAACAGTTACGTCTGGTTTGTACGGGGGACGCCGATCATCATTCAGATTTACATTGCCTATTTTTTCCTACCCAAGTTGGGCTTCAACTGGGATGTTTTTTGGATTGGGGTAGTCGCCCTGACGATTAACACCGTGGGCTATCAGATCGAGATTGTCCGGGCTGCGATCGCCTCCATTGACCAGGGTCAGCAGGAAGCCGCCCTCTCCATTGGTATGACCGACCACAACACAATGGTTTGGATCATCGTGCCCCAGGCCCTGCGGCGGATGATTCCCCCCCTGACCAATGAGCTGGCCAATCTGGTCAAAGCCTCATCGATTCTATCCGTAATTTCGCTGTTTGAACTGACAAAAGCGGGCGACGCCATCATCGCCTCCTCTTTCCGGTTTGTGGAAGTCCTAGCCCTCCTATCTATCTTCTACTTCGCCATCGTTCAAACCCTTTCCCGCATCGCCCGATACCTAGAAAATCGGGTATTCAGTTACGGCAACCTCCCCGGGGATAGGGGTGGAGAGGTGATGGGGTAATTAAGCTTTAATTGAACTTTGAAGGGTATCCCTCACTCCCCACCTCCCCCACTCCCCATCTCCCCACTCCCCCCATGAGTCTTTCCTATCGCAATTCCCCCTCCAATCCATCCAACCTCGCCGCCCCTCAACTAGGCGCAAACCTGCTACAGGTGCGGGGCTTAACCAAATTTTTTGGCCGGGTGCCTGCATTGATCGATATCAACCTGGATGTGCGGGCTGGGGAGAAAGTGGTGCTGCTGGGGGCGTCCGGATCCGGCAAGAGTACGCTGCTGCGCTGCCTCAATTGGCTAGAGGTGCCGGATACTGGCACGGTGGCGTTGGATGGCCGGTATCTGGGCAGAGTGCCCGATGGTAAAGGGCAGTGGCGGTTAGATAGTCCTGCGGAGTTAGCGGCAAAGCGGCGGCAAATTGGCATGGTATTTCAAAGTTTCAATTTGTTTGCCCATCTGCGGGTGCTCGACAATATTGCCATCGGGCCGCGTAAGGTGCTGAAGCGTCCCAAGGGCGTTTGTCGGGAGCTGGCGCACGCCCTATTGGAACGAGTGCATTTGAGTCACCACGCGAATAAATATCCCTGGCAGCTATCTGGTGGCGAACAACAGCGGGTCGCGATCGCCCGCGCCCTGGCCATGAACCCCAAACTGATGCTATTTGATGAACCGACCTCGGCTCTTGATCCGGCCCTCACCCACGATGTCATGCAGGTGATTCAATCGCTGGCAGCAGAGGGCATGACCATGGTAGTGGTCACCCATGAAGTGCGATTTGCCCAACAAGCCGCAGACACCGTGGTGTTTATGGAACACGGCAACCTGATTGAACAGGGCAGGCCAGCAAACTTTTTCCATCACCCCCAAACTGAGGCGGCGCAACGGTTTTTGAGTTATGTCCTGTAGGTTCTATTGGCAAGACGATTGGCAAAACGACTGAGTGAATCATGACCTCCCCTCCCCTCCTGGCCCTCGATATTGCATTCATGGGGGAAATTGCGCCCAAATTGCTCCACGCGGCCTGGATCACGCTCCAGATCAGCCTGATATCGGTACTGCTGGGCATCGTTTTTGGGCTGATTTTTGGCAGTCTGCGGGTGATGGGGCCGCCCTGGCTGCGATCGCCCATTCAGTGGTTTGTAGATTTTGTCCGGGGTGTTCCCCCCCTGCTGCACATTGCCTTCATCTATTTTGCATTGCCCTACATTGGCGTGCGGCTAAATGAGTTTTGGACGGGGGTGCTGGCGCTGACCATTATTGCAGTCGGCTATGAAATTGAGATTATTCGAGCCGCTATTGAATCCATCGACCGGGGACAACGGGAATCCGCTCTGTCCATCGGCATGGATGACCGAATGACCATGGTCGAGATTTTGCTGCCCCAAGCCGCCCGTCGGATGCTCCCGGCCCTGACCAACGAATTAGCCAATGTGATTAAGGCGTCTTCGCTTTTGTCCGTTATTTCTGTCAATGAATTAACCCACGTTGGCAATGCTTTGATCTTTCAACATTTCGTTTTTGCTGAAGTTTTAATTCAGGTAACTGTGCTGTATTTGGTGATTGTTAGTGGGCTGACGTTTGTGTCGGCCTATCTAGAAGCCAGATTCTTTTCCATTCCTGCCTATGGCAGTGAACGTTATGGGGCAATTTTAGGAGATCCGATGATTCGATAAGGCTGGTTGACGGCATTGCAGTGCTCATGTTTGGAAGGTTATGAATCTGCCCGCTTTGATTGAAAACAAAGCTTCCTCGTTATCCGAGCGTGTTTTTGACACCCTCAAACAGGGGATTATGTCGCTGCACATCAAGCCGCGAGAATATCTCGTGATTGGGGACATTGCCAAAGAATACAGCGTTAGTCGCACCCCCGTTCGAGAAGCCCTGATCAGACTGGAGCAGGAGGGATGGTTGGAAAGTGATGGCCGTCGGGGGGCTCGGGTCACTGTGCCGTCTGCTGATGTGATTTTGGAGGCGATCGAGGTGCAATCCGCCCTAGAGGGGTATGTGGTGCGTCGCGCTACCGCCCTTGTGACCGATGCGGATATCCAACAGCTCACCACCATTTTGGATCAAGCCGATCAGGAAATCATTGCCGGTAACCTAGAAGATGCCTATCAAATCGGCGATCGCTTCCATCAATACCTAGCGGATAAAGTCGGGAACCGCAAACTCAAAGCTGAAATTTCCCAACTCCAAGAACACATCGATCGCGTCCGCGCTCTGATTTGGAAACATGCGATTATTCCAGTTGAAATCTCAGCCCAACAACACCGAGCAATTCTATCGGCGATTCAAGATTGCAACGCTACAAAGGCAGAGGAGCTGATGATTTATCACACCGTTTGGTATGAGAAAAAACTGGCAAGTGTGTTAGAACAGTTCTGATTTTTTGTATTTCAACATAACGAGGCACACCGTGAATTCCTCCAGCCCCAGCTCCCAATCCGCCAGTCCCTCCCCAGCCTTGGCGCTCCCCAAAGTCACGCCCATTCATGACTTCAAAGGCCCCAATGGCGAGCGGTGTGTGGTGTCTATTGGTTGGCATGTGGATGGTGAAGCGGGCGCGATCGCCAGCGACGCCCAGGCGGTCAATCATTTGGCTGCCCTTTCCGAGGGAGCATACGGCATTTCCACGGCATTACCTCGCATTCTCGAAATGCATCGAGTGTTTAATATTCCAGGTTCTTTTTTCATTCCCAGTTATGTGGCCGAACTCCATCCTGAGGCTGTGGCAGCGGTGGTTGCTGAAGGACACGAAGTTGCCCACCACGGCTACCGCCATGAAAATTGCTTTTTTATGGACGAGGCCGAACAGCATGAGGTTTTTCTCAAGGGCATCACGACGCTAGCGCAGATTACGGGCAAAGCGCCTATGGGTTGGAGCGCTCCCGGTTGGGGCGTCAAACTCGACACGCTAGAACTGATCGGTAAGTTGGGGATGATCTACGACTGTAGCTTGATGGAATACGACACCCCTTACTGGCTGACAACGTCGCAGGGTACCCTGGTGGAATTGCCGATTAGCATGGTGCTAGATGACTGGCAAATCTTTGGTGCGACGCCGTTTCCGGATGGGGGGGTGAATGCCACGGCGGCATCTGCCTATCAAATTTGGCAAGAAGAATTTGATGGTATGCGTCGCTTCGGCGGCTTTTTTAACACGACCTTTCATCCCAATCTGATGGGCAGGCCTGGACGCTTAAATATGCTCTACCGCTTGTTTGAATATATGAAGTCCTTTGATGATGTTTGGTGGGCGACTTGTGCTGACGTGGCGGCTTATGTGCAGACTCACTGGAAAATTGATGATTAGAATCCCAGCATCGATGGGTTTACGTTAAAGAAACTAAGCGCCCATTTGACGCGGAAGTTGCCTCTTGAGCTTCTGGGACGGTTGGATCAGGCCAAGCAAGGCGATCAGCGACTTAGGTGCGCTCGCGCAATTGCTTGGCAAACGGTCGAGACCAATTGGTATGGTCTCCAGCTATCACAATGGGCTCGTTATCGGCAACTTCGATCTCCCGAGGTGTAGACGCATTAACTAATGGCGTTGGGGACGGCTATCTACAAGCGCTTCATAAGTGGTGCGATCGCATTCGAGCCTACTTTAATCTAAACAATAAATGTACAGTTTATGTTCAGGCTATCCGTAGACGTTCAACATCCCGAATCGGCGGCGCACCAAACATCCGAGAATATTCGCGACTAAATTGTGAAGGACTTTCATACCCTACCTGATAGGCGGCATTGGATGCATTGAAGTTTTCGGCAAGCATCAGACGACGGGCTTCGAGGAGTCTTAATTGCTTGTGATATTGCAGCGGACTCATGGATGTCACTGCTTTGAAATGATGATGAAAAGAGGAAACAGACATCTCCGCTTGCCTTGCGAGATTCTCAACCTGCATCGGTCGTGCTAGATCAGCCTTGAGTTG
The DNA here is from genome assembly GCA_039815185.1 of Cyanobacteria bacterium P01_A01_bin.123. Lineage (GTDB taxonomy): Bacteria > Cyanobacteriota > Cyanobacteriia > Phormidesmidales > Phormidesmidaceae > JBCBZT01. Next base: position 15,158 of record JBCBZT010000084.1, read on the forward strand.
TTTAATTACCTCAGCAATCCGCTGCATGTTGCTACCAGAGGTGGCAATTTGGCGAACCGCTGCACCTTGGTCGCTCATTAAAAGGTGATAGTAGAGCTCACGCATCATTAGCGGAGCAAGGATTGCAATATCCTGTGGTGTATCCAAAAGCTTCGCTAGTCTGAGCGTGCAATCGAGCAATGGTTGATCAATCGTTCTGACAAATAACCCCCTTACCGCATTCTCTTGTTGGCGCTTGGTCGGACTCGTTTGAATCGCTAGATCACAGAGTTGACAGGGATCTATATTCACCTTGAGACTTAGATAAGGCTTTTCAGGCGCTGCTTCCACAACAAATGCGCTTAACGGCAAATCAACTGACGCGACAAGATATTGAGCCGCACTATAAGGATAGACTTCCTCACCCAGCAACACTTTCTTTTTACCTTGAACCAGAATGGCAAAGAAAGGGTTGAAGACACCATGTATTGCAGTGGGCACTGAAGATGCTCGCTGCAACACCATCTGATTAATTGCAGTTTGATGAAACCCGTCTCCCTTACCATCCGTATGACGAGTGAGCAGTGACGCTAATTCTTGGCACTGATTCGTGATTGTAACCGCGTGGATGGCTGGGCTGATGACTTGATCGGTCATATCAGTTCATTCAATCGTATTCCACTCAGCATTGTAGAGGACTCATAAAATTCCAACTTGGAGGATTAGGCAATAAACTTCGAGGTCTGTGTATTTATCAATCTTGCTGCTACCACTACTGTGAATCTAGGCCGCCAGTTTTAGCAAAGCCCTAGAGCGCGATGTTCAGGCGGTTGCCCTTCCTGAGCGTGAATGGTCTTAGTTAAAGCCGATGATAGCTGCCGAACCATTTGTTAGGGGGAAAGATTCTGCCTAATCGCTCCAAATAGCAAATTATGGATAGATATTTCAGCCTAATTACCCTGTGACGGTAACAGGTGGAATTTTGTCTACCTAATGATTCAAAACACCATCTAATTGAAGAGAGAACTGTTATGAAAAAACGCATTTTGTCATTGCTCGTCATTGCTTGCTTGTTGCTTTTTTTGCCCTCAATGGGGGGCGCACAATCGACGACCGCAATTCAGTTGGGCACGAAATCCGCTGTTCAGGAGAATACCGCGCCGATGACGGTGATACCGTTGAACGATGCACTCGACCGGGAGTTCCGACCGCTTTATGAAACGAGGCCTGATGGCCCAAACCTCCACGTGCTAGAAGGCGATCCTCTTACTGGGTCATCCCAGACTCTGTTCCGTTACGGGCGCAACTACGCGGGAAGTGGCAACCTGCACTTCCACACCCATGACTATCGCCTCTGGCTGATTGAAGGCGTGTTGAAGCATTGGGATGCGGACGGCAACGAAGAAAGTGCGCCCATCCTTCTTCCCGGCTCGTATGTGTATCAACCGGCTGATCTGGTTCATGCCGCCAATTGCTTAACAGAGCGGTGCATCGCCTATGTTATATTCGATGGCCCCATCGAGACAGGTTTCCCCGACGACACAAACTCACCTCCCGAGGATCGCTGATCTAAAGATGTTTAGGTGGTTGCCCTTCCTGAGAGTGAATGGTCTTCGTTGCTGGCACCAATGGGGCTCAGTTTAGCTAGACGGTGTTGGTTTGACGAATAGGAATTTCTACAACGAACTTGGTGCCTGCTCCAGGAGAAGACTCACACCAAATTTGGCCTTTGTGTTTTTCAGTAATAATTTGATGGCTGATAGATAAGCCCAAACCTGTGCCCTTGCCGACTGGTTTAGTCGTAAAGAAAGGGTCAAAGATTTTTGCGCTTACAGTCTCAGGCATCCCTGGACCATCATCGGCGATTGTAATCCGAACCCAACCTTTATCCACGGTCTGAGTCGAAATCCAAATATGCTTGGCGGCGGAGTCTATCGATACCTTTTGTTGAGCGACCTCTTCTAGGGCATCAATAGCATTGGCCAGCAGATTCATAAAAACCTGATTGAGCTGTCCAGGGTAGCAATCTACCAAAGGCAATTGACCATAATCCTTGATCACGTCAATGGCTAGCTTATTAGTTTGTGCCTTCAAGCGATGCCTCAACAGCAGTAGCGTATTGTCAATGCCTTCATGTAGATCAACGGTTTTGAAAGCAGCTTCATCAAGACGAGAAAAATTCCGCAACGATAGGACAATCTCTCGAATCCGCCTCGTACCCAGCTTCATAGACTGTAGTGATTTAATTAAATCTCCCTCTACGAAGTCAAGCTCCATCTCCTCTATGAGCATTTGCAGCTGTTGGGGTGGACTGGGATAGTGATCTTGATAGGCATGAATAACTTGGATCAGGTCCTGTGTGTAGCCATCAATGTGAGTAACATTGCCATGGATGAAATTGATAGGATTATTGATTTCATGAGCAACACCAGCCACTAATTGCCCTAAACTCGACATCTTCTCGGTCTGGACAAGTTGAATCTGGGCTTGCCTTAAGTCTACGAATGCTTCGTGCAGTCGCTGGTTTTTATGGGTTAAAGCCTCCTCTGATTGACGTAAAGCCTCCTCTACTGCCTGTTGTTTCTCGACAGTTATCTTCAAGGTTTGATTCGACTTTTGGGTTCTTTGATATGTGTAAATGTAATCTAATATCAAGCCTGTTAGGGGAACTACATAAGCAATGATTTTAAGAAAATGGGCAATATTGAAGTGATTATCAAATAAAGCCATTGATCCAAATGCCATATGCATTTGGGTCGCGATGTTAGGTATGACACCGATGACCAGAGAGTAGGAAAATAAACTGGGATAGGCTCGATAAAAACGAGGATAAACAGCGATGCCTGCTATGACATATAAGAGTAGCGGGATAACATCCCAAGGCCGAGTAATCAGCGAGTCAGGAAACATGGTTTGAGGCAACGAATTACTGGTTGCACAAGCTCGAATGATTCCATAGGCTAGAAGCCCAAATAAAAGACTGACGACCGTTACAAAGCCAGCTTTGCTCTTCCACGTAATCCACCGTTTGCCAAGCAATAGACTGACGCCTATCATTGTCAGCGCTGCATTCAGCAGACGGCACAAAGCCCAGGTAAAAGGAATCAAGTTGCGGTTATCTGCAACTGCCTCAACTAAGCGATCAGCAGCCAGCGTGTGGAAAGCATCCATCACGCCAGCACAGAATAAAGTTATGCCGATGATTGGGGTTGTGATGTCCTGAGTGATATAAAAATGAGCAAACGCCAGGACCACTGTGAAAATGGCTGCACAAAATGCGCTCCATTCCAGAATAGTGTGTATATAACTGCCTGCTAGCGTATGGTGGATTGCTTCAGTTAGCTGATAATCGCTGAGTTCCGAATTGGTAAAAGCTTCTAAGGAACCCACTGTAGTCCCAAAATTCGCACCCAGAGAATTAAGGAAAAAGGGTAAGATGCAGATAAAAACAATTGTCGAAACGAGAAACGTAGGTAGTTTAGCCTGATTCTTAGTCGACGAATAATAGTCAGCGTATTGTATGGGGAACATCTGTTGAATAAAAGAATCTTTCTCTCTTTGTTCTGAATCCCCTTCTACTGAGCACAGGGGGCAATTAAGCACGTTTCTCGATATAGTCTTCCCAATCGATCCCCTATTTCAACAGGAAGCTTAAATAAATCTAAAGAGATAATGATGAGTATTAAAGCAAACCGCAAATCGCACAGCGATTTAGAATTAGCCATAGCAAAGAATACAGCCCTGATAGTCTCAACGGCTATATAGTGAGACAGATATCTGAAGAGAGAGAAATCCAGGAATGCTATCACGCAGTTGGTCTGCCTTATTCGCGTTTGTGCTAGCGTTTACACTTTTGCTCAGTGCACAATCAACGACAGCCTCAACTGGGGATGTCAAGATAACGCCGCTCGGTAGTCACGAGGGTGAATTCTGCAGATTAGATCGGGCGCTTGTTTTAGAGGATCCCAACGGGCTTCGTATTCTTTATGATGCGGGCAGAACCGTCGCTGGCCCGGACGATCCCAGATTAGGCGATATTGACGTTGTTCTCCTCAGCCATGTTCACGGTGACCATTTGGGCGATCGCCGAATTGCCGCTGTCAACGCAGGTACTTGCGCTGAACCCCAAGCAGACGTGGGCACAACACCCAACTCTAACAGCGTTGAAATTGCAGTTGGCAAGGGCGCTCGCATGATTGTCGGCAGTGAAATGTCGAGATTTTTGGCCAATAAAGTGGAAGGTCTTGGCGATGATCCTGATAATGTGCAGCTCGTACGCTTTGGTGCGTCGCGTGAGATTGACGGCGTGAGATTCACCACAGTACCGGCAGTTCACTCAAATGGACTGAGTGGTAATTTCATCGAAGGTGAGCTGGGTGAGAGTCTATCTGCCGCAGGGTTGACTGCCTATGTTGGCCCCCCCACAGGCTATGTCATTACTTTCTCTAACGGTTTGGTGGTTTACCTCTCAGGCGATACGGGGGTGACCGCTGAGCAAGAAACCGTAGTGGGTAATCAATACGGTGCTGAACTGGTTGTGATGAACATTGGAGATACCTTTACTACTGGCCCAACCGAAGCCGCCTATGTCATCAATGAACTCATTCAACCCAACGCCGTCATTGCTTCCCATGCGAATGAGGCTGCGACCCTCAATGGCGAAGTCCAGCCAGATACCCGGACAGCTGCTTTTATCGAAGCGACTCAAACCAATGTTTACGTGCCACTCAGCGGCAGAACGCTATCGTTTAACGCCGATGGTCTCTGTACGGGGGGATGCGCTGAAGAATGACATTTTCTGCAACGACATTTCTGGAGGATCACACAGCTGGTCTTCGGCGAGGTCAGTTTTAATCGCTGGAGTCTGCGATCGCGAGTCTCAGCCCCAGCCCCACAAACAAACTGCCTGTAACCCAGCGCTGTAGAGCGACTAACCGGGGACGACGACGGAGGGTTTGCCGCGGCAGCGACCAAAGCCGCAATGAGCGCTAGCCACAATCTAGAAGTCGCGGCCACAATCACGCCTAGTTGGAGGGTCTGTAGGGCCAAACCATCAGCAGGATCGATGAATTGGGGAATAAAGGCAAGGAAAAACAGCGCTGCCTTGGGGTTCAGTAGATTAGTCAATATCGCTTGTAAAAAGACTTTCAATAGGCTGGCTCGTGAGGCCGTAGGCAGGGCGAAACTGTGGTCATGGCTGAGAATAGCCTGGATGCCGAGGTAGATCAGATAGGCGGCCCCCGCGTATTTAACGATGTTGAAGGCCAGAGCTGAGGTCATGAGCAGCGCTGAAAGGCCAACGGCAGCGGCGGTAGTGTGGCCCAAATTGCCGACGAAAATGCCAAGTGCCGAAACAATACCTGCCAGTCGCCCCTGCTCTAAACTGCGGCCCAACACGTAAAACGTATCAGGGCCGGGAGTCACTGTGATGACGGCGACGGCAGCCAGAAACAGGGAGAAGCTTGTGGGATCTGTCATAGTAAAGTGCCGAGGAAATTTGCTAGCTAGCCTAGCGCTTTGCTGCCTAACACCGCAGCAGTAAACTCCTTGTTGGAGGCAATTGTGCTAATCAGGAAGCGTACCCGGCAAATACCGCGTCTGACATGCTACGGCTAATGTCGGCAGGCTTCTGTCGTCTGCCCTACTTCACCCGCAACGAGTTGGTACTCAAACTCCCAACAAGCTTCTGAAGTCTGGCGATACAGAATCGCGCTTATCACTCCAGACGTTGTTAAAGAATCAAAAGCCAAACGATACTCTCCTTCTCCATTTTCTTCAAAATCCGTGATCAGCGTTGAGACAGGCTCACCATAGCTACCCCCAAACGGGCTGGGTGTGCGCTGCGCCAGGGCATCGAAGGAGCCCGGTTCTATCTGCAGTTCGGGGTCAAAAGCCCCGTGATGGCAACCCACAACATAAGGTGGAGTTTTGGTTGTGAAATGCACAAATTGACCCTCTGGCAACTGTATCGCGTTGCAATCATCAAGTGCTTCATCCGGTAGGTAACTCAGATCGCTGTATCTACCCCGTCCATAATACTCATCCCCCCCTTCACCGAAATAGACGGGAGTGCCGTCAAGGCCAAAGGCAATCGGCAGTTCAGGATTATGCTCATCCATCAAACAAACCGGGGCGTAATGATAGTGATAGTCTTCTCCTTGCCCTGAATGGCCGCCACATTGGTCTAACTCGCCCTGAACAACGGTATCGTTACGCGGCTCGTAGTTATCGAGTGAAGTTGAAACATCAGGACGTCTCTCATAATGAAAAATGGGTACCCCGTCAACCGCAACTGCGATGGGGCCACGGGCGCTGGCTTCAACGGGTTCATCTAGCCAAGTAGGGGAAAGGGGAATCCGCCACTGATAATCGTAGGGGACTGCAACTCTTTGTATCCAGGATGTGATGCCGACCATCGGGAGATCTTCGCGACTGCCAGATGTCAAATCAGGCAGACCTGTCGCGGCTACCTCAAGGAAGTCAGCAGTACAATTAGTGGCCTCAGGATCGAGGTGTAACTCAAAAGCCGCTTCATAGGGTGTGCAGTCTGTTGCAGTTGGCGAACTTTGCGCCAAATTGGTTGGCAAACTTTGCCCCACACTAGAGCAGCCCCAGATCAGAAGCACCATGGCGATCGTAAGCCTGGCTGCACGCAAAACCCGACCGATCTGTTTATTATGTTGCACTGGCATTATCAATCTCCTTAGTGCCAGGTACGGCTCTAACCACGGTTAAACCTAGATAAGGCACATGGACTTTCAGTTGCTTTTCTACGGTATTCGTAATCTCTTGGGTTTCCTGGAGGGAAAGGTTAGGCGGTAGCATCATGTCCATCTCCACATAGAGCCGATGCCCGAGCCAGCGAGTCCGTAGATTTGAGATCCGACTAACGCCACGCTTCGCGAACGCTTCAGTTTCAATTTCAGGCACATGAGCGATGGCATGGTGGAGCGAGTCTAGTACCTCTGGTTCCACGCCATCGAGCAAGCGATTCAGAATCGTCTGTCCCGACTCCCAAACAATTTTGAGCAACACGGCTGCGATCGCTAAACCAATCACTGGATCAGCCCAGGAATAGCCCAAACTAACACCCACGGCACTGAGCAACACCGCCAGACTGACCAAACCATCCGCCATTGCGTGGTAGCCATCGGCTATCAGGGCCGCACTATTGATTTCCCGCCCGACCCGAACGCGGAAAACCGCCACAATTTCGTTACCGATGAAGCCAACAAAGCCGGCGACGGCTAAGGCTCCCAAATGATGCAGGGGCTGAGGATGGTAAAAGCGCTCTACAGATTCATAGGCAGTAATGATGGCACTCAACAAGATAATCGCCACAATCATCACCCCTGCCAAATCTTCCAAGCGAGCAAAGCCATAGGAAAATCTTGGTGTTGGCTTTCGTCGGGAAACTAGGAACGCCACCCCCAAAGGCACGGCGGTCATGGCATCCCCGACGTTGTGAATCATATCGGCCAGGAGAGTGACACTACCCGAAAGCCAAAATACCGCCGCCTGGACAATGGCCGTGAGTAGCAAGCCCGCCAAAGACCATTTCACAGCCCAGATTCCTAGGGCAGAACTCGCGATTTCCGGGTCGATGAGCCCGTGAGTATGGGTACAATCCCCATGATGATGGGGGTGAGGTTCCACCTTGAGTTTGATGAGTTGAGGAACATCAATAGAACTAGAAAGTTGTGTCATAGTACTTGTTGAAACAGGACATTCATCATTTATGGGTTTGGCCTCGGTGGCAGCGCCTCCCTCAAATCCGTTTCGGAAATGCCTAACTCCCTGGCCACTTCAGCGAGATCGGCTTGGCGTCCCCCAGCCGCTTGCATGGCCTGACTGAGCGCCGCTTCAGAGACGCCAAGTTGCTCTGCTGCCTCAGAAAAATCGGGTGGGACATTCCCTTGAGGTAGCCCACCATCCTCAGGCGGCTCATCACCCTCTGGTGGGCCAGGCCGTGCCGACGGATCGGGCATTCCCTTCACGCAGCGCTGCACGAAAGGGTAAGCGTCGGTCACGTAGTA